>NZ_CP102262.1:3000000-3600000 GCF_025147325.1 Bacteroides stercoris ATCC 43183 | reverse complement strand
AATTGATTCGCTTCAATAAAAATCCAGTTTTTTTCATATCGGACATTATACCTTTGTTGTTTCGGGTATATTAAAAGGCGTGCCATAAGAAACTTTACAAAAGTATTAGGACACAAAATCAATCTTTTCTATGCAGATATATGCTGAACTGATTAACCCAAAGGTCGGAGAAGATACGGACAAAATTTTCGATAAGATTAGTTTCATATATCGCTTAGCTAATTAGAAATGTATTCTACATAGAGATACACTTGGCACAAAAAACATCGTAAGATATATAACTTGATGCAATCCTTTCCGCACAGCCATGCAAGTGTCGGAACAAACAGGCGGGATATTTGACGTAACTTGTGCACCGCTTATCAACCTGTGGGGATTTGGCTTTACAAAGTTTGACAGCATCACTCCGCAACTCGTAGACAGTATCCGCCACTTTGTAGGCTTCCGAAAAGTGCATTTACAGGGCAACCGTGTGATGAAAGACGATCCCCGCATTCTGCTCAATTTCTCGGTGCTCGGCGGCGGTACTATCTGTAACATAATCGCGTGTTTGTTCGACCGCAAAGGCATATCGAACTATATGATAGACATCGGCGGCGAAATGATAGCGAAAGGAAAGAACCCGCAAGGGTGGAATTGGTGCATTGGCATTGTCAGACCGAAGGATGACAGTACCGGAACAAACTCCGAGCTTGAACAAATTGTGCAACTGTCGGAACGGCTGGGACTCGCAACTTCCGGCAACTACCGTAATTTCTATCTGAAAGATGGAAGGAAATACGCTCATGCCATCAATCCGATAACAGGATATCCGGTTCAAAAGGATATATTGAGTGCTACAATTATTGCCCATCAGTGCATGCTTGCTGATGCCTATGCAACGGCCTTTATGACGTTGGGGAGCCGCAAAGCCCGTCAGTTGTAGAAAGAGCATCAGGAAATTGACAATTTCATTATCTATACGGACAGTTGCGGAAACTACCGGACAGAGTACTCGCCGCGAATGAAAAGGTATCTGGCAGATTAATGTTTTCTATATTCCTGCGGAGTAGAGCCGGTGAACCGTTTAAAGAATTGGGTGAAGAACGCCGTATTTTCAAATCCCAGCGAATGGGCCATCTCCTTTACGAACATATACGCAATTACTTCGGCGTGAAAGTGACAAAGGGAGTCGCTTTCCAGTTTATGGTGAACAACCTGTTGAGCAAGGAGTGCGGCTATCGTTCGATAACATTCATGGTGAAATTGGATATTACTTTTTAACAGTAGAAGGATAATAACCTGGAGCCGTAATGGAGAGATTACTTTCGTTACGACTCCTTTCGCATGCCGTCTGCATGATTTTAACGTCTCAACTCTCTTATTCACAGTCGTTAGACCATGTGTAGCCATGTGTATCGCATTCCACATCATTGTAGAAAAAATGCCCATCAGACATTTGCATTATGCAATATGAATAATTCATAAGAGTCTGTTTTACAGCAATATGATAAATATCCATTTATTTGGCACGGTGATTGTCTATTCTTTAGCGTAAGACGATAAGATGTTTAACAATTTAATAATTAGCATTATGAAAAAGGTATTGTTTGCAGTAGCACTGGTAATGGGATTAGGTAGTTCAGTAGCATTCGCTAACAACATGGCATCAGATGTTGAAATCGTTGCAATGGTGAACGAGTTTAAACCGATTGATATAAAGGAACTCCCGCAGGCAGTTCAGGACGCCATCAAGAAAGACTATGCTGAATCCACCATTAAGGAAGCAGCCGTAGAAGTGGCAGAAGATGGCGTAAAGACTTATAAAGTAACTTTGGTTGATGCCGTCGGAACCGAAAGCGTTGTGTTTTTCAACGAAAAAGGTGAAATGCTGAAATAATTCTGAATGGTTATTTAGGATAACAGTTACATTTGCACATAAAATAAACAAGGCTGTCTCAAATAAACTTTGGGATGGCCTTTTTTGTGTCTGCAAAAAATCGGGTAAGCCCTAACTTCGCTCAGCCAGAACTTGCCCATCTCCCTAATTTTTTGTATCTTAGGGCATCAAGTCAAGATATCCCAAAGATAATGTTTAAAAGTTACACATCCAACGATAATCTGCTTTTACCTCCATGTTTAGGCGATTTTATTCCCCGGAACGATCCGGTCCGGGTTGTTCACCGCATCATTGAACAGATAAACCTTGAAGCACTTTACCGTAAGTATTCCCCTAAAGGCTGTTCTGCGTACCACCCACGCATGATGCTTCAGATTCTTGTCTATGCATTTGCGTAATATCTATTCCAGCCGTCGCATAGAAGAGTTCTGTCGTAATGACATACGCTTCATGTGGCTTACCGGCAATGTAACTCCTGACCATAATACCATCAACCGTTTCCGCAGCAGCCGGCTAAAGGATGTGCTGAAGACGATATTTGCAACCATTGTAAAGTTTCTCGTGGCGGAAGGTTTTGTAAGTCTGGATGTGGCCTGTACCGACGGGACGAAGATGGAGGTGAACGCCAACCGTTATACGTTCGTCTGGGGGGCAAATCTATACATACCCGCATATCCAGAATCGCGGAACAGCTTGAGGAGATATGGCAATACGCCGACTCCCTCACCAAGCAGGAACTGCGTGACTCCGCTCCGGTTGCCTATCAGGATATCACCCCGGAGAAAGTGGAAAAGGCACTCGGGCAGATAGATGATGCCCTGAATGGAGTGGATGCTGACAAGAAGATGAAAGCGAAGGTAAGACGTGTAAGGAAGTCATGGCTTGAACAGCTCAAGAAATATGAATCGCAGGGAAAGATACTTGACGGACGTAACAGCTACTCAAAGACAGACAATGATGCTACTTTCATGCGCATGAAAGATGACCATATGAAGAACAGACAACTCAAACCCGGATACAATCCCCAGTTCAGTACCAATAAACAGTTCATTCTGAACTATACCATCCATCAGTGTTGGGCGATACCTCCACCTATCCTCTGCATATGGATGATTTCCATTCCCTCTACGGCAGATACCCTGACGTGTCTGTCTGTGATGCCGGATACGGAAGTGAAGAGAACTATCTGTATGCTTTCAGACATGGCATTGAAACCTTTATAAAGTACAATTATTTTCATAACGAAGAAACCGACGGCATGTATTGTCCTATGGGACAGAGAATGGAAAGACTCTCCGATGCAAGGCGGGTAACAAACAACGGTTTTGTGCAGACCATATCAAGATACAAGGCACGTAACTATAAGGGCTGCCCGTTAAGATGCCGGTGCTACAGAAGCCGCTCGGAAAGGATTGTACAGGTAAATCACCGTCTGAGGAAAATCAAGGAAAGAGAACGTGAAAAGCTACTCTCTGATGAAGGTCTGAAATATCGCAGTCAGCGACCACAGGATGTGGAAGCCGTATTTGGAAACCTCAAGAACAACAAGCACTTCAAGAGGTTCCATCTTCGTGGATTTAAGAAGGTTGAAATTGAGTTCGCCCTGCTAGCCATAGCATATAATCTTGCAAAAGTAGCCTCTTAGGAGGCTTATGGCAACGAAAAAGCAGTTTGAAAGGATGAAATCTTCAAAAGTAAGTTTGTAAACACCTCTTTTGAGACGCCTCTCCTTTTTTAGTAAATTTGTATCTGTCTAATTTTTAAGCCCCTATATCCATACTCAATCTAACCAAACATCGCATGAAGTGGTACTGCTTCATCCAAATGCAACTGATAGGCACGTTCGTACATTATTTTGTGCTTGATTGTATCGTTATATCCATTGCAGCCATTATCTGTAGTCCATTTGTATCCATGACCCATTACAGACAGGCGTTGTTCAGTATGACTTATTTTTCCTCCCTGGTGTTTTTTATGGAGTATGCATTGTGCATTTTGCGGCACCGGCCAAATATCCGGATAGAGGTATAAACCGTGCACGATGGAAATATATTTTTTCATTCTACGGTTTGTGGACTCCGTGACCATTTTCCCTTATATGTTAACCTATATGTATTGGGATACGAATATTGTCCATGCCATTATCCTCCTTTACATTTTTATTATTGTCAAATAGATAAGATACTCACGGAAGAGTGGGTTATGGCCTATACTGCCTGCGGCATCATGGTCTGTTTTTCTGCTTGTACTATATAGAGCTTAATGTACAGCTTGAGGATTTCAAAAAAATTGTGACGGGCTTTGGCAGGCAGTAATTCTAAGACTTTTAATGAAGAAAAATTAAGCCACCCCTTAAAAAAGGAGATATTTCCTTTGAAAGAATTCATTTCTTTTATTACATTTGTATTAGTCTTTTAAAAATAGAAGATTTATAGTAAAGCGTTAAGGCATTATCCAAGTTCAGGAAATCCCCAATTTCGAAACAACAATTGGATAATACATTGGACGCTCCACGTACTATTTATATAGATTTTTGTTATATATAGGCGTGGGGCTTTGTGTATTATATGTTGTTGAGTATGGGGATACTTCTGAACGGTAATACCAAAGTTCCCACGCTTAACTTTATATAAACACAACTCCAGGGAACAGGGTTAGCTTATTATAAACATTATGAAAGCAACTTGTTTTAAAAGCGAGACAACTGTCTCCAACGACTTCCCCCCCTTCGTTTGTTACTGTCTTTTGTGGAATATTCTATCCTTTCATTTCCATCCTGTCTCTTTCGGGACATACCGTTCATTATCATACAAATTACATGCCAAGACACTTTTCTGCCTTCTATGGTACTAGATAATAGTAACTCCCCCTGTCACACAGAGGAAGAACTTTGGTTGCAGGTACTTTCTCTATCAAGAGAGTTGCAGGACTGTAAAGCTAGTCTGCACCATAATACTTTGGACTGTATTTCCGATAAGATTGAAGGAATAGAAAGAGAACTGGATATCTTATTGGATATTCTGCAAGGAAGACAAGACAAAAAGACACCATAGCGCTATTTTTTTGTGACAATTTGTCTATGCGGATAAGTATCCTATTATTTAAGCCTCGTTTAAGAATTCCGTTTTATGGGTTACCCACAATCGAATGGAATTTTTATATACAGGGAATAACACATAATATTAGTAATGGATTTTCAATATTCAGAGTGATAATGGATAAACGAATAGAAAACGCCATGAATGAGTTGATCAATACAGAAATATGGTCAACCGGTTTATACCTGTCATTGCAGGTCTATTTTGAAGATGAACGGCTTCCAATACTTAGCTCCTGGCTAAACTCCCAAGCACAGGACAATATGAACAAGGTTTATCAGATGATGAATCGGATATGCCATGATGGAGGATGTGTTGCAATCAATGAAATGAAACGGGATACACATGAATGGACAACGCCATTGAATGCCCTGAATGAATTGCTTGAACACGAGCAGTACATATCATGTCAGGTAAACACATTTCTCATATTATGCCGGAATGTGAACATGTCCTTCCATTCTTTCATCAGCGGGCTGTATGCAGACCGTATATATGTAAGTACGGTATTTATGGAATTATTACGTATCCTCGCCAAGGAAAACGAACGGAGACTACCTTATTTTTGACGGTATGGATTTAAGATTGATATTCTGCAAAATTTAATATTGCAGAATGCTATCTGGTATGTTTTTTGCAATATAATAATCGACAATAAAATATATGTCATCATGGATATATTTGTATATATAACATTGTGTTTCACTTCGCTATTCACCTTGATGGACCCGCTTGGAGTGATGCCGGTATTCCTGCAAATGACTGATGGAATGGATACGAAAGAACGCAGATGTATCGCCTTGAAAGCATGTACCATTGCATTTATCATATTAGTCCTTTTTACATTATCGGGCAGGTTCCTGTTTCATTTTTTCGGCATCTCAACAGACGGATTCCGGATTGTGGGAGGTATCATCATCTTTAAAATCGGATATGATATGTTGCAGGCACATTTCACCCATGTGAAACTGAATGAAACTGAACGAAAAGAATATTCCAAAGATATAACCATCACACCTCTTGCCATTCCGATGTTATGCGGTCCGGGAGCGATTTCCAGTGGAATAACATTGATGGAAGATGCTTCGGAATATACTTTCAAAATAGTATTGCTTGGCGTAATCGCTTTGGTCTGCATTCTTTCATTCTTTATTCTGTGCGCGTCCACCCAGCTTTTAAAAATCTTGGGAGAGACGGGAAACAATGTAATGATGAGACTGATGGGACTTATTCTGATGGTGATCGCCGTGGAATGTTTTATCAGCGGGATACGTCCGGTATTAATTGAAATTTTGAAACAAGCCCATGCTTGTTCTTAAAGAAGAGAGGTAATTTGGATTTATTATTAACATTAAAAGTTTGATTCGTCATGACTGAAAAATTGCAAAATGCCCTGAATGAGCAAATCACAGCAGAATTATGGTCTGCCAACCTGTATTTATCGATGTCTTTTTATCTGGAAAGAGAGGGCTTTTCCGGAATGGCTCGCTGGATGCAGAAACAATCTGCAGAAGAGATCGGGCATGCATATGCCATTGCTGAGTACATGATTAAGCGTGAGGCAACCCCGAAAGTGGACAAGGTCGATGTGGTTCCACAAGGTTGGGGTAACCCTGTTGAAGTATTCGAACATGCTTTGGAGCATGAAAAACATGTTTCCAAACTGATTGATGAATTGGTACAGGTAGCATCCGAAGAGAAAGACAATGCCACTCAGAACTTCTTGTGGCAATTTGTTCGTGAGCAGGTAGAAGAAGAAGCGAATGTACTCAATATTGTTAGTCGGCTAAGGAAAGCCGGAGACAGTGCTATCCTTTTTATGGATGCAAAACTGGGTGAACGGGAGTCACAAACCAGAATAATCAATAAAAATAAATAAGATGAAAATAGTAGATTTATTGGGAGGACAGGCTGAGTACTACCTGAACCATACATGTAAGACGATAGACAAACAACTTATCCATATTCCGGGACCGGATATGATAGATAAGGTATGGATGAATTCCGACAGGAATATACGCACCTTGGAGAGCCTACAAGCCCTGTACGGGCACGGGCGTCTGGCCAATACCGGGTATGTCTCCATCCTGCCGGTGGATCAGGGGATAGAACATTCTGCAGGAGCGTCTTTCGCCCCCAATCCGCTTTATTTCGATCCCGAAAACATCATAAAGCTGGCCATTGAAGGAGGATGCAACGCCGTGGCATCCACATTCGGAGTTCTGGGAGCTGTGGCACGTAAGTACGCCCATAAGATTCCTTTCATCGTGAAGTTGAACCATAACGAGCTGTTGACTTATCCGAACAGCTACGACCAGGTAATGTTCGGTACGGTAAAAGAGGCATGGAACATGGGTGCTGTAGCTGTCGGCGCTACCATTTATTTCGGTTCGGAACAAAGCCGCCGCCAGATAGTAGAAGTGTCACAGGCTTTTGAATATGCCCACGAACTGGGAATGGCTACTATTTTATGGTGCTATTTGAGAAACAGCAGCTTCAAAAAGGATGGAACCGACTATCATGCCGCTGCCGATTTAACAGGACAAGCCAACCATATCGGGGTTACCATCAAAGCCGATATCGTGAAGCAGAAGCTCCCATCCAATAACGGCGGTTTCAAGGCTATCGGATTCGGAAAGACAAACGAGCGTATGTATTCGGAACTGACCACTGACCATCCGATAGACCTTTGTCGTTATCAGGTGGCGAATGGCTATATGGGACGTGTCGGATTGATCAACTCGGGCGGGGAATCCCATGGGGAATCCGACCTGCATGATGCCGTCGTAACGGCAGTAGTAAACAAGCGTGCAGGTGGTATGGGGCTGATCAGCGGTCGTAAGGCTTTCCAGAAACCGATGAAAGACGGAGTTCAACTTCTGAACACCATTCAGGACGTATATCTGGATTCTTCAATAACCATTGCATAAAGGAGAAGTATCCATGAAAAGAATAGTGTTATTACGTCATGGCGAAAGCCTATGGAACAAAGAAAACCGTTTTACCGGATGGACGGACGTGGATTTAAGCGAGAAAGGAGTCGAAGAAGCCTGCAAGGCAGGCGATGCATTACGGGAGGCCGGATTTTCTTTTGAGGCAGCTTACACTTCTTACTTGAAACGTGCCGTAAAAACGTTGAACTGTGTCCTGGACCGGCTGGATGAAGACTGGATTCCGGTTGAAAAGACCTGGCGGCTGAACGAGAAGCATTACGGCATGCTTCAAGGACTGAATAAGAGTGAGACGGCGGTCCAATATGGTGAAGAACAAGTACACATCTGGCGAAGAAGCTATGACGTGGCTCCCGCTCCGGTAGGCAAAGATGATCCCCGTAATCCGGGCATGGATATCCGCTATGCCGGTGTGCCAGATAGGGAACTTCCCCGTACGGAATCCCTGAAAGATGCTATTGGGCGTGTCATGCCTTACTGGGAATGCATCATCTTTCCCGCATTGATGTATAAGGACAGCCTGCTAGTAGTCGCCCATGGCAACAGCCTGCGCGGAATCATCAAGCATCTCAAAGGGATTTCCGATACGGATATTTCCAACCTGAACCTGCCTACGGCGGTTCCTTATGTCTTTGAATTTGACGACAGACTGGTTCTTGTCAAGGACTACTACCTTGGAAACCCGGAAGAGATACGGAAACGGACAAAGGCTGTAGCTGAACAAGGTATGATCAGACGATAAAAGTCAGTCAATCAGACTGGATTGTATTGTCTTTTTGAATATTTTATTTATTAACAATTTAAAAAAGGAGGTAAAAATGGTACCTGTAAAAACAAACTCAAACTGGTTGCCGAGTATTTTTAACGATTTCTTCGAGAATGAGTGGCTGGCAAAAACGGGAGTTACGGCTCCTGCCATCAATGTCATTGAGAATGACAAGGACTACAAGGTTGAAATGGCGGCTCCCGGAATGACAAAGGATGATTTCAAGGTGAATGTTGACGAGAACAACAACCTGACAATCTGCATGGAAAAGAAAGAAGAGAAGAAGGAGGAGAAGAAAGACAAGAAGTATCTCCGCCGCGAATTCTCATATTCCAAGTTCCAGCAGACCATCCTGCTGCCTGAAAATGTGGAGAAGGATAAGATCTCCGCAAAAGTCGAACACGGGATTCTGTCCATTGAAATCCCGAAAATGAAGGAGGAAGAAAAACAAAAAACTTCCAAGGCTATCGAGGTTAAATAATTCCAGATCTGGAATGTCGTAAGGTCGGACAGGCTTTTCTTGTTCGGAAAAGCCGTCCGACCTTTAACAGACACTTCCGGAACAGGGAACCGGCACAACCGATGAAGGAATTCAATTTTGAAAAAAAACTACTTGGCGTACAGGACGAACTGTTCCGTTTTGCGTACAAACTGACAGCTAACAGGGAGAAGGCGGAAGACCTGTTGCAGGATACCCTGCTCAAGGCAATGCTTCACAAAGAAAGTTACAACAAGAACACGAATTTCAAAGGGTGGCTGTTTATCATCATGCGCAACACGTTTATCAACGGTTACCGGGCGGAGGTCGGTCATACCCGCCTGTACATATCCTCCGATCCTGCATATTATTCGCGGATCATGGACGAGTCCCGTAGAGAGGAGGTGGACAAGAACTATGACCTGGAAAAGATACGTAATGCCATCAAAAGTGTACCGGAGTCACATTTCATACCTTTTGAGATGTACCTGTCAGGATTCAAATACCGTGAGATAGCGGAAAGAACCGGCGTGAGTTTGGGAACTATAAAGAGCCGTATTTTTCACTGCCGGAAAAAACTGAAAGCTATATTGGCAGAATGAAACAAAACAAGAACTGAGATAGATGAAAAAAGATGAATATATAGGAATTCTGACTTCCGGAGGGGACGCTTCCGGAATGAATGCGGCTATCCGTGCCGTGACCCGCGCCGCTATTTTTAACGGATTTAAAGTGAAAGGAATTTATAGAGGCTACGAGGGGCTGATTGCCGGTGAAGTGAAAGAACTCACTACGGAAGACGTAAGCAGCATTATCCAGAGGGGAGGTACCATACTGAAAACAGCCCGCTCCGAGACTTTCATCACTCCCGAAGGACGCAAGAAAGCTTATGAGATCATACAGAAAGAGAACATCAATGCATTGATAATTATCGGTGGAGACGGTTCCCTGACGGGATCCCGGATCTTTGCGGAGGAGTATGATGTGACGTGCATAGGATTGCCCGGCACCATTGACAATGATCTGTACGGCACCGATTTTACCATAGGATATGATACGGCCCTGAACACCATCGTGGAGTGTGTGGACAAAATCCGGGATACGGCCACCTCGCACGACCGCATTTTCTTTGTCGAGGTGATGGGGCGTGATGCGGGCTTCCTGGCACAAAACAGCGCAATAGCTTCCGGTGCTGAAGCGGCCATCATTCCGGAAGACCGGACGGACGTGGACCAGTTGGAAACATTCATCGGACGTGGATTCAGAAAGACGAAAAACAGCAGCATCGTAATTGTGACCGAAAGTCCTGAAAACAAGAATGGAGGTGCCATGTATTACGCCGACCGGGTAAAGAAGGAATATCCCGGATATGATGTCAGGGTTTCTATCCTGGGCCATCTGCAACGGGGTGGCGCTCCGAGTGCCAATGACCGCATACTGGCAAGCCGGCTGGGTGAAGCCGCAATCCAGGCCTTGATGGAAGGCCAGCGAAATGTTATGATAGGCATACGGAACAACGAGATTGTTTATGTTCCTTTTGTCCAGGCAATCAAAAAGGACAAGCCTATTGACAAAAGCCTGATCCGGGTCCTTAACGAATTATCGATCTAAAATAACCGTTAATATGTCAGAAGTTGCTCCTTTAATATCGGATCTTGCCATAATTCTGATTATTGCCGGTATTGTAACCGTCATTTTCAAGTGGCTGAAGCAACCGGTCATATTGGGCTACATTGTAGCCGGTATTATGGCGGGTCCTTCCGTTTCCCTGGTCCCGACTGTTTCCGATCCTGCCAATATCAAAATATGGGCGGACATCGGTGTCATTTTTCTGCTGTTCGCGATGGGACTGGACTTTTCGTTCAAGAAATTGATAAATGTGGGCATTACGGCTATCGTTGCCACTGTCACTATTGTATGTGGCATGATGTTCATAGGCTATACAGCGGGGAATGCAATGGGGTTCTCCCACATGAGCAGTATTTTTCTGGGTGGAATGTTGTCCATGTCGTCCACGGCCATCGTATTCAAGGCCTTCAATGACATGGGACTTCTCCAACAGAAATTCACCGGCATTGTCTTGGGGATTCTTGTCATCGAAGATCTGGTGGCGGTAGTGATGATGGTTATTCTTTCCACGTTGGCGGTAGGCAAACATTTTGAAGGGAAGGAGATGCTGGAAAGTATATTGAAGCTGGCCGCTTTCCTGATTTTCTGGTCGGCATTGGGCATCTATCTGATACCTACCCTGCTGAAGAAGATACGCCGTTTCACCAGCAACGAGATTTTATTGATAACCTCTCTGGGACTTTGCCTGGGAATGGTGATGATTGCGACAAAAGCGGGATTTTCTGCCGCATTAGGAGCCTTTGTCATGGGGTCCCTGCTGGCAGAGACCGTTGAAGCGGGAAAAATCGCACATATCGTACAGCCGGTAAAAGACCTGTTCGCTTCCATATTTTTCGTGTCGGTGGGAATGATGATCGATCCTGCCATGATGTGGGAATATGCTGTCCCTATTCTCACCCTGACATTGCTGGTACTGTCCGGCCAGGTACTATTCGGGAGCTTTGGTATCCTGCTTTCCGGCCAGCCGTTGAAAATCGCCATACAGTCCGGCTTTTCACTGACACAGGTCGGTGAGTTCGCATTCATTATCGCATCTTTAGGCGTCAGTCTGAATGTCACGGACAAGTATCTCTATCCGGTCATAGTGGCCGTATCTGTCATAACGACTTTTCTTACCCCCTATATGATACGGCTTTCGGAACCTGCATACCGGTTTATAGACAGCCACCTGCCTGAATCCCTGAAAGATTATCTCGTACACTATACGTCCGGGGCAATGACTGTAAAACACCAGGGTACTTGGCATAAACTGATCCGGTCTATGCTGGTGTCTGTCACACTCTATCTAGTCGTATGCGTTTTTTTCATCACTTTATATTTTTCCTATGTACATCCTTTGATTAGGAAAAGTCTGCCGGGAATGGAAGGGAACTTGTTGGGCTTCGTCATCATCTTTCTTGTCATATCCCCGTTTCTGTGGGCCATCATCATGAAAAAGAACAATTCAACCGAGTTCCGTAAACTCTGGACGGACAACAAGTTCAACAGAGGGCCTTTGGTATCAATAGTACTTGTCAAAATACTGATCTGCACGATTATCATGATGAGTATCATTACCCATCTTTTCAATGTTGCCTTGGGAGCCGGGCTGGTAGTCTCTTCCATTATCATTGCCGTCATTTATTTTTCCAAGCGGATCAAGAAACGGTCGCTGACTATAGAGAGACAATTTATGGCAAACTTTCAAGGGACGGATGGGAATGGACTTTCTACAGAAAGTGATACAGGCTCCACCCTTGGCAGCAATATCCCGTTCAAGGAATTACATTTGGCGGATTTCACAGTATCCCCTGATTCCATATATGTGGGCAGAACATTAAAAGAAAGCAGACTACGCACCTTGTTTCAGATAAATGTGATTTCAATCACCCGTGGAGAAAAACGCCTGGATATACCACAAGGGGAAGAACATCTCTATCCATATGACAAGGTTACGGTCGTAGGTACGGACCGGCAGTTGGAAAGCTTCCGGACATCCATGGAACAAAAGGAGGTAGAAAGGAACGGGAACGAAACATCCTTGCAGGATGAGATGGAAATAGGGCAATTCCCTGTCGAAGGAGGTTCACCATTGATCGGAAAGACGATCCGGGAGGAGGACATATCGGATAGCATCATTATCGGAATAGAGAGGAGTACCGCGAATATTATGAATCCAGACCCTGATACAATTTTCAAGGAGAATGATACGGTATGGATTGTCGGTAAACGAAAAATAATAAAAGGATTGAATAAAGATTAGAACTTATTTAATTTAATATAAAATGTCATGGAATATTCAAGTTATAATGTAAATACCCCTCAATGGAGGGAGATTACAGTAGGTTCACATCTTCCTGCAGAACTGCGGAAGCTTGCAGAAATCGCACATAATCTCTGGTGGACATGGAATGATGACGTAAAGAAACTGTATTGTGATTTGGACCCGGGACTTTGGAAAGAGGTGGAACAGAATCCGGTATTGTTTCTGGAGCGGATAAATTATGAAAAGCTGGTAGCGCTGGCACATGATGAGAACTTTGTCTATAAAATGGATGCCGTCTATTCCGCCTTCAAAAAATACATCGATGTGGAACCGGACCACCAGCGCCCGTCAATAGCTTATTTCAGCATGGAATACGGCTTGGATGAAGTTCTTAAGATATATTCCGGTGGTTTGGGAATGTTGGCGGGGGATTACCTAAAAGAGGCGTCGGACAGCAATGTGGACCTTTGTGCCATAGGACTTTTGTACCGTTACGGTTATTTTGACCAGTCGCTTTCCATGGACGGCCAGCAGACAGTCAATTATAAAGCGCAGAATTTCGGGCAGCTCCCGATTGAAAAGGTAATGCAACCGGATGGGAAACAACTGGTAATCCACGTCCCCTATGCCGACAGTTTTGTGGTACATGCCAATGTTTGGAAAGCCAGTGTGGGGCGTATCCCCCTTTATCTGCTGGATACGGACAATGAACTCAACAGCGAGTTTGACCGCCCTATCACTCACCATCTGTATGGAGGTGACTGGGAGAATCGGCTAAAACAGGAAATTCTGCTTGGCATAGGCGGGATGATGACGCTGAAAGCTTTGGGTATAACGAAGGATGTATATCACTGTAATGAGGGGCATGCCGCATTGATCAATATCCAGCGGCTTTGTGATTACATAAATGGCGGCTTGAATTTTGGGCAGGCCATGGAGCTGGTACGTGCTTCCTCACTTTATACCGTACATACTCCCGTACCCGCTGGTCATGATTATTTTGACGAAGGGCTTTTCAATAAATATATGAAGGGATATCCTGGCAAGTTGGGTATAACCTGGGATAACCTGATGGATCTCGGGCGTCACAATCCGGGAGACAAGGAGGAACGTTTCTGCATGTCTGTCTTCGCCTGCAAGACCTGCCAGGAGGTAAACGGCGTCAGCAAGTTACATAAATCGGTATCTCAGCAAATGTTTGCGCCGATCTGGAAGGGATACTTCCCGGAAGAGAACCATGTGGGTTATGTAACCAACGGGGTACATCTGCCTACCTGGTGTGCGGCAGAATGGAAAAAGCTTTTCAAGGACAATTTTGATGAGAACTTTTTCTGTGACCAGTCCAATCAGAAAATCTGGGAGGCTGTCTATGGCATCCCAGATGAAGAGATATGGAATACCCGGTTAAAACAGAAAGCAAAATTGCTGGACTATATCAAAAGCAAATGCAGCAAGGACTGGCTCAGGAGTCAGGTTGATCCGGCATTGAGCGTTTCCATTTTTGAGAGATTCAATCCCGATGCCCTTCTAATAGGTTTCGGACGCCGTTTTGCTACATATAAGAGGGCTCATCTTCTGTTCACGGATATAGACCGACTTGCTAGGATCGTGAATAATCCGAAATATCCGGTACAGTTCATCTTTGCAGGCAAAGCCCATCCCAATGACGGTGCCGGGCAGGGACTGATCAAGCAAATCGTGGAAATATCCCGGCGCCCGGAATTTTTAGGTAAAATCATATTCTTGGAGAATTACGACATGGACCTGGCGCGCCATCTTATCTCGGGTGTGGATATCTGGATGAATACCCCTACGCGGTTGGCAGAAGCTTCGGGTACGTCGGGCGAGAAGGCATTGATGAACGGTGTGCTTAATTTCTCCGTGCTGGACGGTTGGTGGTATGAAGGATACCGCAAGGATGCCGGATGGGCACTGACCGATAAAAGTACTTATCAGAATGAACAGTACCAAAACCAGCTGGATGCCGAAGCCATCTATTATTTGTTGGAGCATGACATCCTGCCACTATATTACGAGCATGGGGGGAAGAACTATTCGGAAAACTGGGTCAAGTATATCAAGAACTCAATCGCACAAATCGCTCCCCATTTTACCATGAAAAGACAGTTGGACGACTACTATGACAGGTTCTATAACAAGCTGTCAGAGCATTTCCATATTCTGGCAGCCGACAACTTTGCGAAGGCGAAAATGATGGCTGACTGGAAAGCAAACGTCCGGAGCAGATGGGATGCCATAGAAATCAAATCCATAGAGGCTGGGAATGGGCTGAATGCCACGGTTGAAGCCGGAAAGGAATATGAGGTGACGGTTGTCGTTGATGAGAAAGGCCTGGATGACGCAATCGGAATAGAATCGGTCATTATCAGGCATGAAGGCGGTCAGGATCACATATATGAGGTAATTCCCCTTTCGTCAGTTTCCAAGAATGGGAATTTATATACCTTTAAGGCGACATCCGGCATTTTCAACGCCGGAAGCTTCAAGCAGGCCTTCCGTATGTATCCCAAGAATGCTTTGTTACCTCACCGGCAAGATTTCTGTTATGTACGATGGTTTTAATGAACAGTAAAAGGAAATGCAAAAACAACGTATGAGCGGGCAAAATCAAAAAACAGATAAACGGAGAGCATGGCCGATCATCATCATGAACTTCACGGGAGTGTATGACTACGAGGCGTTTGCCCGGAACAATAAGTTTATATGGTTGGACTGTCGTCATCTTTATGGTACAGAGGGCTACTGTGACAGGGATGGTACTTTGGCTTTGAAGCGGATGATTGCTGATTATCCGGCGGAGGGAGTCCATTTCATCGATTCAGGCAACTATCATTATTTGACTAAATTCTGGACAGACAAACTCGAAACTCCGTTTTCGCTGATTGTGTTCGACCACCATCCCGATATGCAGCCACCGTTGTTTGACAACATACTTTCTTGCGGAAGTTGGGTAAAGAATATATTGGACCATAACAACAACTGCAAGAAAGTAATTATCGTAGGTGCTTCAGACAAACTGATACAGGCTGTGCCGAAAGGATATGAAAGACAAGTCCGGTTTTACAGTGAAACTACGCTCATGCACGAAGAGGGTTGGCAGGACTTTTCTTCCGGACATATCAACGGGCCGGTTTACATTTCCATAGACAAGGATGTCTTGAATCCGGCTTCGGCAGCAACAAACTGGGATCAAGGTTCTCTCAGCTTATGGGAATTGGAGATACTGCTGGCTGTTATTCTTCAGAAAGAACAGGTAGTGGGCATTGACATCTGTGGGGAATGCTCCACAACACTCAATCTTTTTGAAGAAAAACGGGAAACCATCATGGATAGCCGGGCAAACAAAGAATTGCTCAGACTTATCCGGTCATCCTCCGGCCTTCAATAGAATTAGTTTTTTCTTGTTATTATAATTTATCATATAAAAATAATTTAGCTTAATGAAAACAATTGTTCGAAGAATTGGGCTTGTTGCACACGATGCAATGAAAAAAGACATGATAGAGTGGGTTCTCTGGAACTCGGAACGTCTGATAGGACATAAATTCTATTGTACGGGTACAACCGGTACACTAATTAAAAAAGCCCTTGAAGAAAAACATCCTGAAATCAAATGGGATATCACAATCCTGAAATCTGGTCCTTTAGGAGGTGACCAGCAAATTGGTTCGCGGATCGTAGAAGGAGAAATAGACTATCTGTTCTTTTTTACAGATCCGATGACACTACAGCCGCACGATACGGATGTGAAAGCATTGACCAGACTGGCTGGAGTTGAAAATATTGTTTTCTGCTGTAACCGTTCGACTGCGGACCACATTATTACGAGTCCCTTATTCACTGACCCAACTTACGAACGTATTCACCCGGATTATACCAATTACACGCAGCGTTTTGAAAACAAGGGAATCATATCTGAAGCAGTGGAGCAAGTGAAAAAGCGGAGGAATAAAAGTGAGAATAACATTTCCAAATGAACTGTAATAAGTAGTAGCATATTTATAAGGCTATCTAAGAAACAAGTTGTTTACATCTTTCAGAACTGGTATCTACTGAATGGTAATCTGCTGAAGGTGTGTCAAAATGCACCCCTTCTGTTTTTTACGCAAAAGCCCCGACTTTCACAAGCTGGGGCTTTGTTATTACCTAAAGATTTTGTATCTTTAAGCATAAGTTCTTTACTATGACAAAGATACATTTTCGTCCTTACAATCCCAACCAAACCGTTCTTTTTCCTCAAAGAATTGATGAGGATATTGCAGAAAACGATCCGGTGCGCATGGTTGACGCCCTGGTTGAGGGCTTGAATCTTGAAAGTTTCAGAAAGCTGTATAAGGAATGCGGTCGCAGCCCTTACCACCCCAAGATGATGCTCAAGGTCATTCTGTATGCCTATATGAACAACATCTACTCCTGCCGGAAAATTGAAAAGCTTCTTCACCGTGACATCCATTATATCTGGCTGGCCGGATATGAGAAACCGGATTTCATTACCATCAACCGTTTCCGCAACCGGGTGAAGAAGGAAATCAACGAGGTGTTTACGCAAACCGTACTTCTTCTCTCTTCCAAAGGCTTCATCAGCCTGAATGTGGAATACATTGACGGGACAAAGATCGAATCCAAAGCCAACAGGTACACTTTCGTCTGGCGAAAAACGGTTGAGCGGAACCGTGAACGCCTGATGAAGAAGATACATGTCCTGTTAGGGCAGATAGACGATGTCATTGCCCGGGAGAAGTCATCAGAGAACAATGAGGAGGTTGAGTTCACTCCGGCCATGCTGACTGAAATGGCAGGAGAATTGCGTCATGCACTGGAACAGGTTTCCGAGCCATCCGCGAAAGAGGAAAAGACTGAACTGAAAAAGAAACACAAACAGTTGAAGGAACTGGAAGAACACAGGGACAAACTGCAGGAATACGACTGACTGCCATCTGGAAACGCTGCAAGAGAGGAATTCCTATTCCAAGACGGACAAGGACGCTACTTTTATGAGAATGAAGGAGGATGCCATGCGCAACGGACAGACGAAGCCCGGTTACAACCTTCAAATCGGCACCGAAAATCAGTTCATCACCGATTTTGCACTCTTCCCGAACCCTACGGATACACTGACCCTGATTCCTTTCCTGCAATCTTTTTCAAACAGGTATGACCGGATGGCCCATACGGTGGTTGCTGATTCCGGCTATGGCTCCGAAGAGAATTACCGCTTCATGTCCGAAAACGGCATGGAAGCCTACGTAAAGTACAACTATTTCCACATGGAGCAGCGGCCGAGATTCAAACCGGACCCGTTCAAGGCCGAAAACTTCTACTACAATGAAGAACATGACTTCTGCATCTGCCCTATGGGGCAAAGGATGCGGAGGATAGGCACCAGGAATGTGAAAACCGCATCCGGATATGTCAGCGAAAATGCACGGTACAGAGCTGTCAGGTGTGAAGGCTGTCCCCTGCGATGCCGCTGTTTTAAAGCAAAAGGAAACAGGACGATAGAACTGAATCATAGGCTTAGACAATACAAGCGGAGAGCCAAAGAACTGCTCTGCTCAGAGAAAGGACTGAAACACAGAGGGCAGAGATGCATAGAACCGGAGGCCGTGTTCGGACAAATTAAAAACAATATGAACTACAAACGTTTCCGACATTTTGGAAAGGACAAGGTCTTCATGGACTTTGCCTTCCTAGCCATTGCCTTCAATATAAAAAAGATGTGTGCAAAACTGACAAAAGAAGGTATGAACTGGCTGATTAGACTGTTTTATGAGCTTACAACTGCTGTTTTTAGATGCTGGGAACACATAAATCAAAGAAATCTTCAAAAGATCGCAGCTTAAAGAAAATGAACAGATTTGTATAGTGATGAATAAGAAAGAAGGTGCATCGTGCATTACGACACACCTTCTTCTATCCGGGTTTGGCTCATTATGCCGATGCTTTATCCTCTCCCTGCCTTAAAAAAACCGAAAAACAGACCTGTACTGCAAGGCGAAAGCAGGGAAAGAAAAAACGGTTTTCAATATTTAACGACCTTTTAAAAACAAAATGGGTATGACAGATGAAATCAGACAGGACGGCAAAGTGGTGCTGTCGAGCGAGGACGGGTTTTCTATCCCGATGTTTTTCAACAATCTCTGCGGAAAGAACTTTTCAGGCGAAAAGTACCGGGACTATATCAAGTATATAGCCCTCGGAGAAATGGGGTTCAAGCCCGGGCGTATCGAGTTCTATCGGGACGGCGTGCTACAGAGGACGGGAGAAATCCCGAATAGATAGAACCATTTCCACCCTTTGCTCCCCGACAGTGTAAAATGTTGTCGGGGAAATACTTCGGAACAGTTTGCAGAAAAGCGCAAAATAACGACAAAAAGTTTCTGTACATCAAAGAAATTATTCTCTAACAATGATTGGGCAATCGTCTATTTTACTTTATTTGTTCAGATAGCTTTTATAGATGCAAATATAAAGAAAAGAAAGCGGATGAAGAAGAAAATTGAATCATTCTCTTTCTATTCTGTCCGCTTCTGTTCCATTTATATCGACCTATCAGTAAATAAAAGAATGATGTGTCTATTTGAAAGCAACGTGCTTATATCGGCTACAAATCTTCGATAAAATGATTTTCGGACGTATCCCAGTATTTCCTGTATACGGAATCAGTATTACCATCTAAGTTTAACTGGTACATCCTGAATATCACAGGAAAGTTCTTGGGTTGCCATTGTTCTTCATATGAATAGCAGTAAGTCATGCCGAGCTTCCGCATCACATTTCCGCTTCTTGGGTTATTCCGGTCGTGTGTCGCCGTAATATAGGTTCTATTGAAATGCCGATTTTCTATATGAGTATCTTTTTTCCGAAGAAGAAAGGAGAAAGGCGTGCTTTATCCAAACAGAATGCGATGAAAATGCTACCGTACAGAGTGATGACTGTGGCGGTACAGAGAAAGCATATCCCTGTCGGGTCGAACGAAAAGAAAGGCAGAAAGAGTTTGGACAGTGCGGTAAAGACGGGGGAGAAAAGAAGAATAGGCAATGTGTTCTTTCCGATGAACAGTGAAGCTTGCTTCACAGTATGGGGAAGATGTTTGTAGATGTACAGCGAAAGGCTGATGACCAATCCGGTAATTAATATGCCTCCTAAAGTGCCTCTGTTCAGATTCTCCGGCTGGCTGCACAGAAAAACCAGAGGGATAATGGCAAGAAAAGAAGCGGGGAAACAAGATAGGAACGGACGTTTTCCCAGATGGATAGCAGTGCCTGCCATGAAATAGAAAGCATTGGCAAATGTCAGCAAATGAAAGATGTAAGAGAAAAGTAAAAGGAGACTGCTTGTTACCAGTAGGCGGATAAATGGAGTCGAACTGAGATAAGTATGCACGAAATAATAGGTGGTGCCACATAATATGAATGTGTGCAGATACCAGTAAGGCCCAATAGGATCAAGCAATACTTTGCCGAGCAGAACTGAGGCACTGATTTCTTTTATCCCGTCCCAAACGGGAAATAGCATAGACATGCAGGCATAACTGATTTCCATAATGGTGTATGGAATGAATATCCATGCCATCGCTTTCAGAAAAATTTCCGGCTTTTTATGCACGTTAATCAGATAACCCGAAATCAACAGGAAGGCGGGCATATGGAAAGTATATACGATACTTTTGGCATACGGATACTTACTTCCTATATGGCTCAGGTGAAAGATGATCATGAGTATGATAAACAGGCATTTCAGATAGTCCAGTTCATGGATACGGTTCCTCATGATTGTATCAGATAAAAGCATGAGGTACAGAAAAAATTGCGCAGATGCGGTATCGAACCGATGAGACGTAGCAATTTACGCGGTTTAAGGTGAAATTTTTGTTCGTAATGCGGATTGATAAACCAGAATTGTTTGTGAAAAATCTGATAGTGGGAAGTGCAGAGAAGTTTTTCGAATAGTTCGATACTTGTCCGGCATTTCCGTATGTCGAGAAGTTCATCGATGCGTGCCTGGCTTTCGCCAAAGTGGTGTAATAAACTGCTGTAGATGCCTGCGGGCAATAAATGAATGAAAGGCAGGCGTGAAACATATTTGTTCCGGCAAATCTGCTGATGCCCTCCAAAAGGCATTTGCCAGGGAGGGAAGCTGATAAAGAGTAGTCCACCGGGAGTGAGGAAGCGTTTGATATGTTCTAAAAGGCGGTATTTTTCGGAGATATGCTCTATAACATCGTGAATCAGTATGATGTCGAATGCTTCTTCCAATTGTATGATTTGAAAAATATCCGAGGCTATGAAAGTGGCGGGCAGTCTTTCTTCCTGGAAGAACTGGCGGGCTTGCCGGATGCGGTTTTCGGATAAATCAATGCCTGTAACCCGGCAGCCGATGCGGGCAAAGGGTACCAGATTGCCACCTTCGCCACAACCGATTTCAAGAATCCGGCTTTGGGGAGTGACAGAAGTGAATCGGTGAATGTAGGGAAGGAAATGAAGTTCACTGGTCGTTGCCAGTTCCTGAAAGTAAGTCTTTCTGTTTTCGTGTCTTTGCTGCATACGTTTGGTTGTGTTTTAGATTCATTTTCAAAGAAAATCCTTGAAAGAAATAAAGATATAAATAATAATTGTATATTGAGTGAAAAGTAACTTTTTTTTTAGTTAATATTTGCGATTTCTATATCCAGCTTCATCTGATTAATGGTTGACGAATCTTGTTTTGGATACAGAGTTAGAGTGTATAAAAAGCAAACGGACACCGGAACTGATAAAGTTCCGGTGTCCGCTGCATTTTCTATCTATACGTCTTTACTTGCGATAGCTTTCCAACTCTTCCGCCTTGAACTTACGGATGAAGTTGAAATGCTTCTCTATTTCAGATTCGGCATAGTTTACGTACACCAGCGCCGACTTGGCAAACATTTCGGGAGCTGTTGTCGCATCCTGAATCAGCAAGTGAGACATTACGCACACGGCAGCCATTTCGTAAAGACGGCGAGCCACGAAGTCCAGCAATTCCTGATTGCCGCTTTCCTTAACGGCGTTGGTGCAGGCTTCGAACTTATTCGTCATTTCTTTTACGCGGTCCAACAGCGGTTGCATTTCTTCGCTGCACGGAATCAGCTCATAGTCGCGCAGGGTGGCGGCATAAGAACCGTTGGTGACGTAGCGGATGGCGGCTACCGTCTGCAACTGTGTGGTACCTTCGTAGATGCTGGTGATACGTGCATCGCGATAAATGCGCTGACAGGCATATTCCAGCATGAAGCCGGAACCGCCGTGAATCTGGATACTGTCGTAAGCATTCTGGTTGGCGTATTCGGAGTTCATACCTTTTGCCAGCGGTGTGAAGGAATCGGCCAGTTTGGCATATTTCTTCTGTTCCTGACGTTCTTCCGGAGTCAGTTTGCGTTCGCGGGCGATGTCGTCCAGTGCCTTGTAGATGTCTACGTAGCGTGAAGTCTGGTACAGCAGGGCACGGCCGGCATCCAGTTTGGCTTTCATGATAGCCAGCATATCGTACACGGCGGGGAACTCGATGATGGCTTTGCCGAACTGTTTGCGGTCTTTGGCATAAGCCAGCCCTTCGTTATAGGCAGCCTGCGACAGACCTACGGACTGAGCGGCGATACCCAGACGGGCGCCGTTCATCAACGCCATTACGTATTTAATCAAACCGAGCTTGCGGTCGCCGCAAAGTTCGCATTTCGCATTCTTGTATACCAGTTCGCAAGTGGGCGAACCGTGGATACCCAGTTTGTTTTCGATGCGGCGCACGTTTACACCGCCGTCACGCTTGTCGTAGATGAACATGGACAGACCGCGGCCGTCCTTTGTTCCCTCTTCCGAGCGTGCCAGCACGAGGTGCAGGTCGGCATCGCCGTTCGTGATGAAACGCTTCACGCCGTTCAGGCGCCAGCAGTTGTTGGTTTCATCGTAAGTGGCTTTCAGCATCACGCTCTGCAGGTCGGAACCGGCATCGGGTTCGGTCAGGTCCATGGACATGGTTTCACCGGCGCAGATGCGGGGTATGAAACGGCTGTGCTGGTCTTCGTTACCGAACTCGTAAAGAGTCTCGATACAGTCTTGCAAAGACCAGATGTTGCCAAAGCCAGCATCGGCGGCAGCTACGATTTCCGCGCACATGGTGTACGGGGTAATCGGGAAGTTCAGTCCGCCGAAACGGCGCGGCATGGTCATACCGTTCAGTCCGGCCTTTACCATGGCGTCGAGGTTCTGTTTGGTGCCGCTGGCATATTCCACACGGCCGTTGGCGCAATGAGGGCCTTCTTCGTCCACACCTTCGGCATTGGGCGCGATAATCTCACCCGTAATCTCACCGGTGATTTCGAGCACCTTGTCGTAGGAGTCGATTGCATCCGCATAATCCTGCGGTGCATAATCGAACTTGTCTTTATCTTCGTAGCCGCGTTCTTTCAGTTCGCAGATACGCTGCATCATCGGATTGTTCAAGTGATACTTGAGTTCCGGAATATCTGTATAAAAATTAGCCATATTGTTTTTCCCTTTAGGAGTTAGCGGAGTTAACTCCTTATTTACTATTCTGTTTGTAATACTTAATCATCTTCGGAATAACCTCTTCTACCGTACCGTTGATAACGTAGTCGGCAATGGCATTGATAGGAGCGTTCTCGTCATTGTTCACGGAGATGATGATGCCGCTCTCCTGCATTCCGGCGATGTGCTGGATTTGTCCTGAGATGCCGCAGGCGATATAGAGTTTCGGACGGACGGTTACACCCGTCTGACCTATCTGACGGTCGTGGTCGGCATAGCCCGCATCGACGGCGGCGCGGCTGGCGCCTACTTCGGCGTGAAGCTCCTTGGCAAGGTCAAACAGCATGTCGAAGTTCTCGCGGCTGCCCATGCCGTAACCGCCGGCAATGACGATGGGGGCACCTTTCAAGTTGTGTTTCGCCTTTTCTACGTGGCGGTCGATAACCTTCACTACATAGTCCGTTTCGGGAACGTACTTGGCAACGTCGTGGCGGATTACTTCACCCTTGTAGTCGGCATCCAGAATCTCTTTCTTCATCACGCCCTCGCGCACGGTCGCCATTTGCGGACGGTGTTCGGGGTTCACAATCGTTGCCACGATGTTGCCGCCGAATGCGGGACGGATTTGGTACAACAGATTTTCGTAGGTCTTGCCCTCTTTCTTATCCTCATGGTTGCCGATTTCGAGTGAGGTACAGTCGGCAGTCAGTCCGCTGGTCAGTGCGGAAGATACGCGCGGGCCGAGGTCGCGGCCGATAACGGTTGCACCCATCAGGCAGATTTGCGGCTGTTCTTCCTTGAACAGGTTGATGAGGACGGAAGAGTGGGGAAGGGAAGTGTATGGGAACAGGCCCGGAGCATCGAATATGTGCAGTTTGTCGACGCCGAAAGGCAATACCTGCTTTTCAATGCCTGCCAGATTGCTACCGGCAGCAACTGCTTCCAGTTGGCAGCCCAACTGATTAGCCAATTTACGACCTTTGGTCAGGAGTTCGAGACTGACATCGGCTACCGTAGTGCCTTCTATCTCTAAATATACAAATACGTTATTCATAATCTTATCCTATGGTGTGGTTAGCTAACAGTTCAACAATCAAATCTTCTACATCCCGGTCGCTGCCCGTGAGCGTTTTGCTTTCTTTGGCCTGGAATGAAATATTCTGAATGGTTTTCACCTTGGTGGGCGAGCCGCTCAGACCGCATTGTGCGAGGTCGCCGTTGACGTCGGCCACACTCCATTCCGTGATGTTCAGATAAGGGTATTTCTCGTAAAGGGCTGCATACGGCAGTTCGGCGCCTTCTTTTTCAATGGCGGCTTTCTCCTGCGCACCGAGGGCGCGTTTGTATTTCTGCACCAGTTTGGCATTGCGCGGACGGCAGGGAGCGGCGCTTCCGTTAACGGTGATAACGATGGGCAGCGGACCTTCCACAGTCTCCACACCGCCGTCGATATGGCGTTTTACGGTAATCTTTCCGGCTGCTTTGTCCACATTCAGAATCTCTTCCGCATAAGTAACCTGCGTCAATCCCAACTTCTCAGCCACTTGCGGGCCTACCTGTGCCGTATCGCCGTCGATGGCCTGGCGGCCGCCGATGATGATGTCATAATCGCCTATCTTCCTGATGGCGGTGGCAAGGGCGTAGGAAGTGGCCAGCGTATCGGCTCCGGCAAAAGCGCGGTCGGTCAGCAGATAGCCGTTGTCGGCGCCGCGGTAAAGTCCTTCACGGATAACTTCGGCTGCGCGTCCCGGTCCCATGGTCAGGATGGTTACGGTGGAGCCCGGATGTGCATCTTTCAGCCGGAGAGCTTGCTCAAGGGCATTCAGGTCTTCGGGGTTGAAGATGGCGGGGAGTGCCGCGCGGTTAATGGTTCCGTCGGCTTTCATGGCATCTTTCCCAACGTTGCGTGTGTCGGGAACTTGTTTTGCCAGTACAACGATTTTCAAACTCATGTTATTAATTATTAGTATTAGTATTCCATACGTCAGTACCGGGAATAGGAGTAGTAGAGTCCTGCTACTGAAATTGTCCGGTTAACTATCAGCTTGCAAATTTACGCAAAGAGTTGGGTTTGACAAGAAAACAAGGTAAAAAATGCACATCCGGGGAGATTTTGAGCAAAAACGCAAACCGTAAAAAGGGTAACGCAAACCGTAATCCGTCTACCTTCCGAATGTTCTCTCCGGTGTATTTTTGCAGCGTCGGACATATCGGTAAATCATTTTTATGCTATCCGTCGTTTTTAAATAAACCATCTATTTATAAATAAAGCTATGTATATAGAAAAGATTAACGGGCCTGCCGACGTGAAGCGGCTTTCGGCAGGCGAACTGGAAACATTGAGTGAAGAAGTGCGCGGCGTATTGCTGAAGAAGCTGAGTGAGCACGGCGGTCATGTAGGCCCGAATCTGGGTATGGTAGAGGCTACCGTTGCCTTGCACTATGTGTTCAATTCGCCGGCAGACAAGATTGTCTACGACGTTTCCCACCAAAGTTATGCACACAAAATACTCACAGGGCGCAAGGCGGCATTTATGGACGCTGCCGCATACGATGAAGTGTCGGGCTACACCGAACCCTCGGAAAGCGAACATGACTTCTTCGTTATCGGACATACGTCGACTTCCGTCAGCCTTGCCACCGGACTTGCCAAAGCGCGCGACCTGAAAGGCGGTACGGGCAATGTGATAGCCGTAATTGGCGATGGCTCTTTAAGCGGTGGCGAGGCTTTTGAAGGGTTGAACAATGCAGCCGAACTGGGAACGAACTTCATCGTGATTGTGAACGACAACCAAATGTCCATTGCCGAAAATCACGGCGGTTTGTATCGCAACCTGCAACTGCTGCGCGAAACCGACGGTCAGGCGCCTTGCAACTTCTTTACCGCCATGGGACTGGATTATCTGTACGTGAAAGACGGCAATAACGTGCAGGCATTGATAGATGCTTTCCGAAAGGTGAAAGATATCGCCCACCCGGTTGCGGTACACATCAATACCCTCAAAGGTAAAGGCTACCGCCTTGCCGAGCAGCAGCAGGAACGTTTCCATTACAGTGCTCCGTTCTGCCTGGAGACGGGCAGCCCGGCGGTTGACTCCGGCAATGAGGAAGATTACGGCGACCTTACGGCAAGGTATCTGCTGCAAGAGATGAAGAAAGACCGTACCGTTGTCGGCATCACAGCGGGCACACCCACCGTATTCGGCTTTACGCCAGAGCGTCGCGAAGAGGCGGGGCGTCAGTTTGTCGATGTGGGCATTGCCGAGGAGCACGCCGTTGCCATGGCGTCTGCCATTGCCGCCGGTGGCGGGAAACCGGTATTCGGGGTGTACAGCACTTTCATCCAGCGCGCCTACGACCAGTTGTCGCAGGACCTCTGCATCAACAACAATCCCGCATTGATTCTCGTCTTTTGGGGTGGCGCTTCGACAATGAACGATGTCACTCACCTTTGCCTGTTCGATATTCCGGTCATCGGCAACATTCCGAACATGGTTTATCTGGCTCCTACTTGCCGTGAGGAGTATTTTGCCATGTTGGAGTGGGGGATTCATCAGACGGAGCATCCCGTAGCCATTCGTGTTCCCGCCAACGGAGTCCTTTCGCGCGGCATCGAACCGGAGAAGGATTACGGCAAGCTGCTGAACCGTTATGAAGTGGCGTACCGTGGCGGGCAGGTTGCCGTTCTTGGGCTTGGCTCTTTCTTTCAATTGGGCGAAGAAGTGGTTGGAAAGCTGAAAGAAGAAACCGGAGTGGATGCAACACTCGTCAATCCCCGTTTCATTACCGGAGTGGATGAGGCTTTGCTCGAAGATTTGAAACGCGACCACACGTTGGTGGTAACTCTCGAAGACGGTGTGCTCGACGGTGGTTTTGGCGAGAAGATTGCCCGCTATTACGGCACATCGGGCATGAAAGTGCTGAACTATGGCATCCGTAAAGAGTTTGCAGACCGTTATGATGCAGGCGAGTTGCTGCGGGACAACCGGCTGACAGTGCCGCAGATCGTGGAAGATATAAAAAAAGTAAGGTGAGAAACGTGGGAAACACCTGTTGTTTTTCTTGTTTCATACCGTCTTTTTCCCGCTTGTATATGGTGTAAAATACCGTTCGGAACGGTGTAAAACTTCGTTTCTCAATTGCGGGCTGTCCGGTTTCCGGTTGCGGGCCGTGCGGTTGCCAACTGCGGGCTCTTCGGTTGCCAATTGCAAAACGAAGAAAAGAAACAGGTATAACGACATTATGTATGAAGCTTTGCGGCATTATATATAAGGCATTGTTGTATTTTGTATCGGAGATAACCGGAGTGAAATGTGGCAAAAAACAAAGAAAACAAGGCATAATCAATTTTCTGTCCGTAAATGACAAGTATTTGTAATACAGATAGTTGGTGCGGAAGGCTGCAAAAAAAGAGTGACGACCGATATTCGGTCGTCACTCTTATAATTTTGTCGTCACTCTCTGTATACCCGATGAATAGGGGTATGCAGGGATTTGGTGATGAGTGATGACAACTAATGCGTTTTTCTTTTTCTGTTCCGGTTTCGGAAAGATGTTATTTAATACCCAGTTTCTTGGCGATGTCTTTGGGCAGTGCATCCTTATGAACAAGGATATTCATGGTTTTGTAAGCAACGAAAGCTTTGGAAGCATACCAGATGCCTTTATACTTGCCGCTCAGTCCCCAGGAATTCTTTACCATGAAATATTCTTTTCCGTTCTGGTCTTTGGCAATGCCGTAGATAACCATGCCGTGGTCGTCGGTTGTTTCCCAGTTGTCGAAAGCAGTTTGACGCATTTCCTGGGTAACGTTGACTTCCGGCAGCGGTTTGCCGGTCAGCTCTTTGCGCTTGTCGGCAGCGGTAAGGCCTGTCCAACGAGCCATGTCCGAACCGGTGAGTTCTGCGCCGCGGGCTGCATCCGGCATAACGGCAATACCGTCGCGGGTGAAACCTTGTTCGCTCACGTCACTGCCCCATGCAAAGGTGTAACCGTTCTTAATGGCATTGTCCATAACAGCCATCAGCTCGTCGATAGGCAGGTTCCAGGAAAGACCGTTGCGCCAGTTGTCCTGAATTTCAATGGCAAACTGGGTGTAGAACGGGTGGTGTGTATACGAAGTCAGCGATACATAATCGTCCGGATTGATGCCGAGTGATTCGCCGAAAGTCTTCGGTGTGTATTCTTTTCCTTTGTAAGTGAACTTTTCAGGGCATTTGCCGAGGTAAGTGTCGTAAATGGCGCTCAGACCGTTTTTCCATACGGGAGTCAGCTTGGTGAGTCTGCCTTTGGCGATGGCATCTACGTATGCGCCTGCCACGGCATCCAGTTCGTTGTGTACAGGCAGCGAATCACCGTACATAATGCCCGGCATGGCTTCCTGCGGCACGAGTCCGTAGTTCTTCAGGCAGAACATGATGTCATAAAAACTTCCGCCCGGTGAGAAAGAACTGTCGCCGTGATAGCGTACGTAGTTCTGTCCGCGGTCTACCATGGTGTGGTGTACGACGAACATCTCGGAAAGGTCGTATTCTCCTTTGCCCATGCGCAACAGCTCGCTTTCCAGGAAACCGAGGCTGGAGAAGCTCCAGCACGTACTGGAACGGTTCTGGTTCTTGATGGACGTAATCGGGTTTTCTTTTACGGTAGTAAAGACGAATCCCTCTTCTTTGGGGGCGTCTTGTGCCATTGTATTCAGACTGAACAGTCCTAAGGCGGCAATTAATACAGACTTTTTCATCATGATTAAATTGTTATTAATTTATAGTTATGTGTGCAAATATAAACAGAATATCGTAAACAAAAGCTATCTTTGGTGCGTTAATTCTGACACTTATGGAGAAAATAATACATATAGACAATCGGAGCGGCCTGATTCTGGAGGGTGGAGGCATGCGAGGCGTATTCACCTGCGGCGTGTTGGACAATTTCATGGACCGGGGCATCCGCTTTCCTTATACGATTGGTGTCAGCGCGGGTGCATGCAACGGATTGTCGTACATGTCGGGGCAGCGGGGACGTGCCAGGTACAGCAATATCGACCTGCTGGAGAAGTATAATTATATCGGACTGAAATATCTGCTGAAGAAACGTAACATCATGGATTTCGACCTGTTGTTCCGTGAGTTTCCCGAGCATATCCTGCCGTATGATTATGATGCTTATTTCAGTTGCCCGGAGCGTTTTGTCATGGTAACCACCAACTGTTTGACCGGAGAGGCCGACTATTTTGAGGAAAAGAAGAACAAGGAGCGTGTCATCGATATTGTGCGCGCTTCGAGCAGTCTGCCTTTTGTTTGCCCCGTTACGTATGTGGATAATATTCCGATGCTGGACGGCGGCATTGCGGACAGCATTCCCCTGATGCGTGCCCGCCGCGACGGTTACGACCGCAATGTAGTGGTGCTTACGCGTAACCGGGGGTATCGGAAAGATATTCAAGGGACTAAAGTCCCATCTTTTATTTATAAGAAATATCCTCGCCTGCGCGAGGCTATCAACCGGCGCAGCAGTGTTTACAACGAACAGTTGGAACTGGTGGAACGGCTGGAAGATGCGGGAGAGATTACCGTGATACGTCCGCAAAAACCGATAGTGGTGGACCGCATCGAAAGGGACATAAGCAAGCTTACCGACCTGTACGAGGAAGGGTATGCATGTGCGGCTGCTTTCAGTTTCTCCTCTGATAATATAAAATAAGATGTAAAATTGCCGGGATTAAGAACCGTAATAAGGAAATTTATTCGTATCTTTGCAGAAGAGAAAGCGAAAAGGAAAGAAAAAAGATATATTGTTTATCTCTTTTTTATCCCTCAAAAATCAGAAATGATACGTTTTCTTTTGATTTTCTGTTTGTTATGAAGTCATGGGGTTGACTGGATTTGACAGCGGGCAGAAATGGTAAGTAAGCATGCAGTGCGTCGTTGATTTGCACTTAAATCTCAGTCTTCAAAATTTTATCTGGCGAAAGACAATTTGCTCTTGCTGCTTAATCGAAGTATAGTAGATTAGCTTAATCCCGACACAAGGTGTTGGGACGGGACATCACTCGGAAGCTGTTGCTCCGAAGCATTCCGGTCAAGTGGTGCAGTCAAATCGGGGATAGTTCGTGTCAGCCTCGTGGCTCGGATGAAACTTTAGAGGATAAGGCAACGGTTGATGGCTTTGGTTCTGCCGTTGCACGAAAAATCAGGCAAAGATAAGCATGTAGAAAGCTTATGATTTCCTCGTTTGGACGAGGGTTCGATTCCCTCCAGCTCCACAAATAAGATTGATAATCAGATTGTTACAGGATTTACACCCCGAAATACACCCTAAAATAAAAAGTGATAGTCTGATTATCATTCTTTATATCAAGCACTACCTACAAGTCTTAAATAATTTAACTATTATGATGCCTTGTGGTATTCTATTATATTTTTTGCTGTTTTGTTTGTTCTTATCAAATAAATACGTAACTTTGAAATATCATTTTGGGCTTGACTGGAATTGACAGCGAGTTGGAATGGTATGTAAGCATGCAGTGGGTCGGTAATTTCCACTTAAATCTCAGTTATCAAAATTTTATCTGGCAACGAAAATTATGCTCTCGCTGCTTAATCGAAGTATAGTAGATTAGCTTTATTTCTGCCAAAGTGGTGGAAACGAGATGTCGCTCAAAAGCTCTTGCTCCGAAGCGTTTGATAAAGCGGCACAGCAAAATCGGGGATAGTTTGAGTTCTTCTCCATAGCTCTTACGAAATATTAGGAGATAAGGCATAGGTTGGTGGCTTTGGTCTTGCTTATGCTCGAAAACCGAAGGCAAAGATAAGCATGTAGAAAGCATATGGTTTCCTCGTTTGGACGGGAGTTCGATTCTCCCCAGGTCCACTTTTGATGAGCGGTAAGTATATCATGAAAACTAATGGTGTTTTCTGTATTGCTTGTTGTTTTGTACCTTGAGTTTTTGTGAATACCCCGATTTTGTTACTCCATTCCATCCCCTTTGAAATTTTAAAGTATTAAATAATCTAATCCTTTCTGTAAGCGATTTAAGTTGTTTTTCTAAAATTGTTATTTAAAAATATATTAACATGGATGATTAGTTGCTTATAAATAGTGACAGTCTTCCTGTTTTGTAATAACCTTAAAAATCAGATCTCTTATGGAAAAGAAAATTTTGTATTTACTTACATGCGTTGGGCTATGTTGGTCTTCTTGTACTAATGAGGTTGATGAATTTATAGGTAATGTTGAACCAAGCACCCGTTCAGTTTCAACTGCCTTAAACGCTAATTTGGCATCGTTATTTACAGGAGGAGCTCCGACATTAACTTCTGCTGAAATTAAAGAAGTTAATGATGCTTATGCAAAAATGACCAGTATAAATTGCTATAGAAATATAGATGAAGCAGTACGCAATAAGACTTCTTATGCTGGAACTATCTTTTTGGATGACACATATGCGTCGGCATATTTTAGAAAAGGAAGTTTAGCTTTTCCTCCTTATGGTATCTTAGCCAGCAGCATGGAACATGAGTTTATTCACATGTATCAAAGAGATGTTCAGGGTAAAAAAGTAGATACTGATAAGGAAAAAAGAGATACAGGTATGATGGAATTTGAATTAGCCTTTTATCAAGGTATTATTAGATATATTCATGCTGGGTATTCTTGGACTTTTAAAGGTGAAGATGGTGACCCTTCATATCAATCGTTATGGACTTCGGGCTTGACTGACCCTTCTTTAATACCTCAATATGAAAGAGAATTTCAAACGTATGTTGCTTCTATATGTGCAAATGGGAAGCCTACATCTATAGATATTAATGAATTCGTAAAGTGGAGCAATATTTTTGGAGAATATAGTAGAGGATATAGTGGAAAAGGATATAAGTTTGGCAATTACGACTATGGTACATCATGCATTAATTCATTACTCAAACTTTATTAAATTTACTGTTATGAAAAAGATATTGTTTTTTTTATTTGCTTTTCTTGCATTTCAATATACTGTTGCGCAGTCAATATTTGAAAGAAAAAGTATCGGTAACAATGTGTATGTATCTACAAATACAAGTGAGAAAAAAGCTGAGTCTATCCGAAATTTCTCATTTGCAGAAGAAAGTTTATATGCACCTCCGGTAATTTTGCAAGGATCAGTTTTTTTAGATGAAATTTGTAATAAATATAAGTCTCAAGGTGTAAAAGGTTGGATGAATATTTTTTTGTATTCGGATTTAAATGGCTGTATAACTGATATTACATTAGCTTTTCCTGAAGGCTTAACAGTTACGGATGACGATGTTTCTCTTATACTTTCAACTGCCCAAAAGAAATGCAAATTACAGTTCCCGATAGAAGGTATTTATAAATATAAAGATTGGGCTATTTATGATTATGTCTTCTATTTGACGAATTAGTTATTTTTGATAAACCAATAGAACAACCTTCTTGAATTGTAGTTACCTAATTAAATAGAAGAGTCGTATCAAGCTCGTTTATGAGTAATGATACGACTCTTTTGTTTTTACCATTGTGGAATTATACTACCCAATTTCACTAAAAGAGTGAATTTCGCTATATTAGGGTTGTTTAATTTGTAAATTCCAGATAAGGTACAGCATGGATAGTAAGTTTGTTCTTGTAGCAATAATCTTTTAGTGCTTGAACCGTATATTCAATTTCGGAATCATCACCACGAAGCGGAACGAATGTAAGCGTCTCATCTCCTTTACATTCCAGCATGATGCGGTTGTCCTCTCCGTCAATTGTGATTTTCATTGGTATCAAGACTCCATTGTTTTTCACCATCCCAACAATATTGTAAAGATCCCTTGTTCTTTCCTTCAAACATAAGTCATTGTAAAAATAGAAAGTCTTCCCGGTTTGCAGGGTGATTCCTCTCGTTGTCTTAACTACATAGCCAACGGTCAATCCGCCATTTTCTTTAACGAATAAAGTGCGATAATGGTCTATGTGGTCTGTACCAAAGGATGGGTTGTCAGGATCTAGTCTGCCGTGCGCATTGAATATCACTTTTTCTTCCGACATGTTATACAAATCAGAGTTAATAAAAAGTTTATTGTCACTCACTATAACTTCTGTCTTTGAAGTTTCTTCTGTTTGTTCGGTTTCGATTGATGCTTTTTGTTTCCCACCGCATGCGGTAACTGACAAAACGGCAAATGATGCTATAGCGATAATAGTAAATGTCTTAATATTCATTGTTTCTTGGTTTTAATATTAGAAATACCTAAATGTAACTAACTTTCCTGTGATAAATGGAAACAATCTCAAGTCTTCAAAGCCTATTATGCCCGATATAAAATCTTCTCCGTCTTCATGCATTAGAAATGTCTTATTATATATCGAACAACTACTCACATAGACGTCTTTCAGCATTGATGCCTTGATATAGAAATTAAAGGGACATTGTCCCGGTTGTATTTCATAGTCCTTTGGTTTCGCAGTAACATACGCTTCTTTGATGACATTGTTTTCTATCCCTTCTCTGTTTTCTGCCTGAAACGCAATCCCTTCATCATTTAGAGACTCGCACAGAGGGGTTATCTCTGCCATGATACGCTTTCTGTGCGCTAAGCGCATTTCATTCAGCTCTTTCATTAGGAATCCGTCTTTTTTCAATCCTTCGATAAGGGCTTTGCATTGTTCTTCATTATCGCCATAGCCTGATTCTATGAGTAGTTTTTTCATTGCGTTTTCATCATTGCCCTTGTTATACATCACCCCGAATGCCAGTTTTTGAAGCGTATTGTTTATCATGTCGTACTGTTTGACTTTTTCTTCGAATACGGCATCTTCTTCATAATAATATTTCGACCATTCTTGAAGCTCTGTAAAGGGTGTAAGCCCTTGGAACTTTCTGTTAGACTTGCAAGCGGCTTCATATTCTTCTTCTGTTTGCCACGGCAGCCCATACCTTTCGCGTACGGCATCTTCAGGCGATTGTAACACTTTACTTCCATTACTACAACTGCTTACTAAAACTATTACAAATAAGCCGATAATCGAATAGCAAAACTTTTTCATATTTACTCTTTTTTATTGGGTTATTAATTGTCTATTTTTACATGAATCGGCATGTCATGATCCATATCTTCATGTTCATAATCGCTATGTCCCCCATTGTCGCCAAAAAAAGTTATCCATATCCATAGAATAAAACCGATAACAGCACCTATAATCATGGTAGAAATGCCAAAGATTTCTTTTATGCCAAATATCCAAAATATCAACCAAAAGAAAAATGAGCCAACTCCACAAAATATGAGTATAGGAAGAACATATTCCTCGAATAAAACCCATAAATATATAGCCGCATGAAATAGAAGCCAAATTCCTAAGATAACGGCAATTCCAATAAAAATAATTTCCATAATAAAAGAGAATTGGGTCTTGCAGCTTCCTTGAGTACCCTTTAGTTTAAACCACGAAGCGTGGAACTGCAAATGCCCACGTCCTAAGTTAGAGGTCCTGAGAAAACCTTGTAGTACAGATATGGTGATAGCAGCCCACGCTATAGCGTGAGAACCACTATGCTATCCTTGTACTACGTTCGAAGTTTCTCAGGTTTCTAACTTACAAGATAAGCATAACGCTTCTTCAAAATTCTAATATGTCTGGACAGAGTTACCTCCATCCGCTTGCAAAGATAGTCAATTTTATTGAAATCCAATCAAATACTATCAGATTACATTCTGAATCCTTTGGATTTTTGTTCTTTCTGCACTGAGTTACGCAGATGCTGCTGTAACTTCTCCCATTGTTCCTTGAACCATTCGCTGATTGGCTGTTGGTTTATAGTCAGCATCAATTTATTCTTATTGATCGGGCTTCGTTCAATTTTGAAAATTACATTTTTTGTTTCAAATCTCTGTCTATATTCTTCGGAATAGATTTTTCCACTACATCTGAGAGCTTCCCTTTTGTATAAAAGAGAATCAACCATCCCCTTGGTAAAACCAGTGACATAGCATAATTTTTCCATTCTCAGCATTTCTTTGAGCAATGGGAACCAGCATAATGCTTTTTCGAGAATGGTATTCAATCGTGATATTTCCTTGTCTTTAGCTTCAAGCTCTTGATTATGTATTCCCTGTATATTACGAATCTGTTTGCCGTGCTGTTCCTGCATTTGCTGCATCTTGGCTTTTAATTCATCAATGCTCTTGTCACGTTTGGCAATTTCATGACGTAAATTCTCGTTAGATTGTTCCAAATCTTTTAATTTACCGCTTCCGAAAAGAGAACCTACACTGCTGGTTATGGCTGTGGCTACATCGGTAGCTGCACTTTTGAGTTTGTCCGTACGTATCTCTGCTTTTACCTGTTTGAGTTCCTGCTCGGCGAGGCTTACCTGTTGCTCCTTGTGTCGCTTGGTTTCCTCTATACGTTGCAGTTCGGCTTTCTGTTTCTCAATGATAAAATCGTTCCGTTCCAAATGCTCTTTACCTGTAACAGCTTTTGCCTGCCCACGTTCCATCAGGAGAATATCGGAAGCAAGGGTCTGCATAGTTGCCATATCCTCGTCATTGAGCTTTCGGCTCTTCCCGGTTTCGTGGTTCATCCAGTCGAAAACGATATGGGCATGATAGTTCGGCTTGAACCATCTGTTACCGACTTGGAAGCACTCTTTGTCTTCCGCTTCCGGCTGACCGTTCAGCCAATGCCCTTCGTCTTTGTGCAGGAAAATCTGTAGCGGAGTGATGCCCCAGCGTCTTTGACACTCTTCACCGAATTTGCGTACATCAGCCAGTGTGGTGTCCGGTCTGATAAGCAATACTCCTTCACGGATGGGTGAACATCCCGCCACCTTGATAATCTTTCCATTCTTTCCCTTGCGTTCCCTTTCCTTTTCCTGCATGGCACGTCCGGTCTTTTCCTTGACCATCCGCTTGATATTGTCATAGTGCGTCCGCAGTTCGGGAGTGCCGAAGTCGGGATTTATCCACTGTTCGTTATCGGTGGAAAGTTCGGGAACGACATAGATTCTGGACTCCCCGATATTACGCATATACTCGGCAGTCCTTCGGTTGTGCGCCTCGCTCGATGCGATGTTGCAAGGCTTGATATGTATGCTTGATTTTGTTGCCATAGCTTCTTTTTTTTGTTTGCAATTGATTATTCTGCTCGCTTTCGTAGAGGGGTTCTTAGGGGTAACCCATAAGCGGAGATTGCAAAGAGAGGGTCACTCTTTGCTCGGGGTTCTCAGGGGTGAAACGCCCTGAGTGGGTCATTAGGGCAAAGCCCTAATCCCCTCGGGAGAGCCCACAACTACGAAAGCGGAGCGTGTAGTTATAGTGGGCTATAACCGGAAGCCGTTCTTCTTCTCCGGTGATTGGCTGCGCACCCCTTTGGCGGACTGGAGCTGCCTTTTTCTTTCAATCTGTTTCTGTAAGTATTCGTTCAAGTCCTTGCATCCGCTGTAAATCTGCGAAGCGTCCCGGATGTACCGGTCTCTGCCGTATTCCATGCGGATTTGCCGGAGTGCTTCCATTCCTGCATGGTCGTTGTCGAAAAAGCAGTGGATGCGTTCGTAATTGCCCAACGGATAGAGAGCCTTGTTTATATTCGATACGGAGTTCAATACAATGTAGTCCTGCCCGTCCAATTCCGGATAATTCGGGCAGCTTTCCTGTCTCAATGTCAGAAAGGAAAGGTAGTCCATGAAACCCTCGAACACATAGCAGGCAGTCCTTGCTTTTCCCGCCTGTCTGATGTGGGAGATTTCCTTGGGGGCGATGCAGCCCTTGAAATAGGGGTTACGAACCTCAAACCCACCCGAACCGTTAGGGAATGCGATGGCAAAGTAACGCTTGCCGTTGTGGGTGTAACGGGCTTCACTACATTCTCTTTTTGCCAGTTCCAGATTTATTCCTCTACCTTGTAAATAGGAAAGCAGGGCAGGAGACGATAGCGGTACTATCTCCAGCTGCTGGAAGCTCGGACCGAAAGAGTCTTGCTTGCCAAAAGAGAAAGATACCGGGTGTACATGCGGTGTTTGTTCCGCAATCCGCTCCAGCAGGTAAGGTACATGGTCGGTAGCATACAGGTGTGCAGCCAGTTCAATGATACCGCCCCCTTTCCCTAAACGTAGGCTCGGTACAGAACGCCTTACTGCCTTTCGGCAGTAGGTTTTCCCGTACCTGCCCCCAAACCGTACTTGCATGTCTCCACGCATACGGCTCTCCGTTGATAACATGACTTTATTTAGCATGGCTGTGTATTTTGGCATAACACTTTTCACAGACAACCAATGTCTTCCTATGCTTTTCAAGCATCAGCCTGTCGCATTCAGTTTTTCCTTTAAGCTGATTTAGCTTTCTGACATGACGCATGACTACAGGTCCGACTTTTCCACATAATTCACATGTTCTCGCATCCAATCGCTCAGTAAGTGTCGGCTGTGGAATTGCGATTGTGTAGGATAAGTCGTTTACCTCCGTATAGTACATTGGTGGTTTACGTTTGAATCCCTCATTATAGAATTTCCTGTACCGTAATTTACCTTTTGCATCCTGATATGGCACTATAATGTCATTCCCAACCTTATATTTGTCAATGACTTTGCTTACAGTGCTATTGGTTTTTCCTGCAATGGTATGGTACATACTGTACTCCATGATGTATCCAAACTTTGAGAGCGCGTATGCCACGTTGTTGGCAATGCAGTAGTAGTTGTAGAACCCTCTGATTTCAGAGTTATATGCCGCCACTATGTCCTCGATTTTCTTCTTCATAAGATTGCCTCTGAACTTTGCAAACCAAACTTGTCGGCCATTTTCTACCTTGTATCTGATGGCGCTGTATTCTTCCAGTTTGTTCCGCACCGTTTCTATGGCGACCTTTAGGACTATCTTACCGTTGTAATAACGGGCTGGCACATTGTTCTTGTCCCGCTTGATAGCATCAGACTTACGGACTGAAACATCGAAGCCAAGAAATTTCGCGGGCTTTTGTGCGTTTGTTATCAATGTCTTTTCCTGTGACAGTTCCAGCTTGAGGTTTTCTTCCATATACTTGGTAATGTCCGACTTGATTTTAACGCACTCTGCCTTGCTTCCGATAACACCAATGAGGAAATCATCTGCGTATCTTACGTATCGAAGCCTTCTGTATGTTTCATCCATACTGTCTCTGCTCTCAATCTTTTGCCTTTCACGTCTCAGTTTCTCATACTCATCCCTAAGCTGTAATCTGACATCTGCATCCTGTATGTTCTTGATGCTTTTAAGGATGCGTTGCATCTTATCGCTAAGTTGCTTGTATTCTTTGGTGATGTGTCTTTCTTTTCCCTTATTGAAGCGTAGGGCGTATTCTTCCATATACTTGTCAAAATTATCAAGATAAATGTTTGCCAGTATAGGACTGATATTACCGCCTTGTGGAGTTCCCTTGTTTGTATTATGAAACTTCCAGTCTTCAATATATCCCGCATTCAACAACTTGCGGATAAGCCTTAGAAATCTATCATCGGCAATCCGTTTCCGCAAAGTTGCAATCAATACATTGTGGTCTATGTTGTCGAAGAATCCTTTAATGTCTCCTTCCACAAACCATTTTGTACCTGTAAATGTCTTTTGGATATGGGTCAATGCGGTATGGCAGCTTCTGTTTGGTCTGAATCCATGTGAGGTGTTTGCAAACACCTCTTCATAGACGGCTTCAAGAATCATGCGCACCACCTCCTGTACAAGTTTGTCCTCAAAGGAAGGAATTCCAAGCGGTCTTTTCTTACCGTTTTTCTTGGGTATGTATATCCTTTTTGCCGGATTAGGCTTGTAAGACTCATCTCTCAAAGATGCAATGACTTTGTTTATTCTTTGAAGACTCATCCGATTGATGGTTTTCCCATCCGTACCGGGTGTCATATTGCCTGGTTTGGCGTAAATACGCTGGTAAGCAACATGAAACATCTCCTCATTGAATAAGATACGGTACAGCCTTTCGAATTTGTAATCCGAAACTTTACCATGCTTGTTTAAAGCTTTTAATACTTGCTCAGGACTTCTCATAATGTCTCACACATTTTCCATTATTTGTATTAAGTTATCTAACTGCTTCCCTTCGCCATGTACAAGGCTTTCCCTTGCTCGGACTACTACGGAAGCTCCGTTCCCATGTCAGATATTCAGGGTCCTATGCCCATAGCCTTACGGCATTCTGATTTAGGGAATCCCCATTTGCTTTCACAATAACTGTTTGGCTCGGCAGACTGTCGGATGCGACTTACGTTCCTATTCCACTTATTGTGGTTGCTCTGAAGCCAGCTCCTGCTCCATTGTAATTTCGGTTTACATGGGGTGCTTCAGCCCGACGTGAATCAAATACCTTTCGTCGGGGCTGGTACGTGTGCAGCAGAACTATCGTTCAACCAATCAGGCTTCATCCTTGTGTCTGTCTTTTCCTCTCGCCATGCAGTCGCAGCTTGGTATTTAGCTGACTAATGACTTTACCGACATGCTTTTGTCACCTTTGGATTTCTCCTCCAGCTAAGTCGTTGAGGATAGGTCTGTTGAACTCTAACCTAATCTCTTGCCATAGAGATATTTATTGTGTAGCCTATATGGGCGCATCGAAGTCGTACCACTGGTTGCGTTCGGTGTTCACTTTGAAGGAAGCCTCTGTTTCTTCCCTCAAGGGAGATTTGTACCAGAGGTTGATACCCTGCTGTTTGACGGGTGAATAACCCAGGCTGTGCAGGTAGTCAGCCAGATTGATTTGTTTTGCAGTCTCGATGTTCATAAGGAAATCGTTTTTAGTGAGTACTTTGATTATTTCTTTTTTTGCCCGCAACTCTTAAAACTATGCGGTCTGTACAATCACTTCACTAAACTCCTAATATATAGCCCCCCGGAATAAAGTGAAGCGATTAGTCTGTTTCTGAAATCACTTCACTAAATTGTCGTATATATAGGATACGGGAATAAAGTGAAGTGATTTTCGATGTAGCCGGTTAATAGTGGTAATCGGGCTTGAAGGAATACTTCCTGCCGTTTTCCTGTACTATCATCCGTTTGTTGCGCAGCATGGTGATAAGTGCCACTGCATTCTGGTGATTCAGCCTAACCCCCTCTGCCAGATAAGTCTTGATTAAGGTGTCTTCCAGCTCCTTGTAGCCGTATTCCTCTTTCAGTGCAAAAGCGGCTTCCAGTGCGGCACGGTGCTGCGGTTCTGAAATATCCTTGTAAGGGTCAAACTTTTCCACCGAGGGTCTTCCCGGCTTCCTTACTTCCGGCTTGTAACCTTCCGCAAGTTCGGGCAGGGCTCGGTCGTTGATGCGGAATGCAAAAGGCTCGAAATCCATCGCCCGGATGTGCATGGCGGAAACATGGCTGATGTCGCTGTTCCCCTTGTCCTTTTCCACCAGCAGGACTGTTTCTGCCTTGTTGTTCAGTTCCGTACCGATGTGCCCTCTTGCGTTCTCATCCCCCTTGTTCTGATGCAGTATCGTATGGATATGAATCTGCCTGTCGTCCGTCCACTGCATCAGCTTGGATATGATGCGGGTGGATTCACCGGGGCTGTTGATGTCGTACACCATATCCCGGATGCCGTCTATGATGACCAGCCCAATATCCGGTGAGTGGTAGATAGCCTGTTCTACAATGCTGATGCGCTGTTCCGGGGTGTATTTTCTCAAAGCGAGAAACTCCAGATAACCGCTGTCCCTGTCGTCGGGCAATCCTGCCATCCGCAGAATCCGCTTCATCACTTTCAGGCAGTGGTAGGGGCTTTGCTCCGTATCTATATAAAGCACTTTCCGCTTTTCCTCGGGCAGTTCAGCCGCATATCGTAACACGGTACTGTTCTTCAATGCAGCGGCTACGATAGCCGATACATTGAAGGTTTTCTTGCTCTTGGCTTTGCCGATGGATGCGCTGAAATTGCCCAGCGTCCCGATGACAGAGCCGTGTACTTTCAGAATTTCGGGGGCTTTTTCGTAGCATCTTGACAGACTTAGCCGGGATTCCTGCCAGAGGATAACGGCTTGTTCGGGTGATATTTCTTTTATATAGTCCATAATCACCTCCTTTATCTGCGTCCTCCGGTTTTCTTTCCAGCCAGTTCCAGTGCCAGTTCCGCATCCACAATAATCTTGCGTCCAATCTGGGTAATGGCTTTGTCTATCTTTCCGCTTTTCTTGATGCGGTTGGCTGTGGGCAGGCTGCATCCGAAAAGCTTGGCTATGCCGAGTATGCCGTACACGTACTTTCTTTCCGTGTCGGTGGTTGGCTGCGGTTGCGCCTCTGCCTGTACCGAAGCGTGTCTGCTTAAAAAAAGGAACTCTTCGCCTGTCATCTGCCAGACGGGTTTCACTAACAGTTCTTTGAGATTGTTCATCGTCCGTATGATTACTTGTTTGACAATAGCCCTGCGCACAGGCTGTTTTTTTCTGTTCTCGAACGATGCAAAATTAGGTAGGGTTTTGAGTGGTAAGTATGTGGATGATATAAACGGATTGTTTTGTTATATCGCTGAATATCAAGAAATAAAAATACCACTCAAAAATTATTTTGAGTGGTATAAGTGGTCATGTCGTAAAATATATTGGAATATCACGGGTTATCGGAATATTCCGTCCATTTCCTTGGCGAACTTTTGGTTGGGAATACTGGGTAAATCGGAGACGGGTTCCCTGTACTTGGACTTGTAATAGTCTTCATCAATATCCAGGTGTTTCAGGATGGCTTCCTTCCATTTGTCCTTATCCTGCTCTGGCAACTGCTCCTTCATCAGGGAAATCAGATAGCATACCCGTATCTTTTCCCTTGGCTTTATTTTCAGTACGCACTGGCAGGGATGCAGATTCATGCAGGCATAGAAATCCGGTGCGGTAATGTCTTCAAACTGTTCCCCTACACAAATTTCATGAATGAGGGAAATCAGTTTCATGCTGAAATATTCAGGCAATCCGGCAGTCGTAGCTGTAGCCGATGCGGTTGCCGTTTCTGTTTCTGGCTGGCTGTCTGTACGGCTCTGCCTGTCTGCTTCGTTCGGTTGGTTTTCTTCGTCCGGTACATATTTGGTCAGGATGCCCATGAAGTGTAAGCTAAGCAGGTAGATGTCGTCGCAACGGTTTTTCATGTATTGCCGGGCTTCTTTCCAGAGAAGGGTTTGCTGCTCATAAAGATGGTCCAGCTGGGCTTTCTCCCTTTCATATTCAGCCTTGCAACGCTCATATTCTCTTTCCGCCAGCTTTTCTTCTTCGGGTGTATGCTCTCGGTAGCCAATGGTATCATAGCGGTTGTTGGCTTCGTTCATCGGTTTGCGTAGCCTGTTTACCACTTCCATCTCTTCCTTGATGGCTTCCTTGTAGCTGTCTGCGTATTGGTTGCATACACGCATAATCACTTCATCATGGGGAAGGCTGTAAGCTTCATAAAGCCGTGTGTATTCTCTGACTTCCTTTTTCAGACTTTTCAGCAGCAGGGTACATGGTTCTGGCGGTGTATGCAGCACCAGTTCAAGGATAGCTTGTTCAAAAGCCTTTATATCGCTCCATTCCGAGTAGAAATCAACGATGAATTTCTGCTTTTCAAAAGAGAAAGTATGGCTTACAATCCAGTCTTTGCTGATTCTGTTCAGCTCTCCGTATTGGGGTATGAGGGTTGTTATCGTATTCATGTTTATAGGAGATTAAATTTGTTCATTGCCTGAATTTTGATGTCGTCTGCTATGTCAATGTAAGGTTTCATGGCTTTGTAGTCGCTATGCCCTGTCCATTTCATGACCACTTGCACCGGAATGCCCAGAGCCAAAGCATTACAAATAAATGTGCGTCTGCCAGTATGGGTGCTCAACAAGGCATATTTAGGTGTGACTTCGTCTATTCGTTCATTTCCCTTGTAGTAGGTTTCCCGTACAGGTTCGTCTATTTCTGCCAGTTCTCCTAACTCTTTCAAATACTCGTTCATCTTCTGATTACTTACCACTGGCAATGCTTTATTGTTTTGGAAAGGAATATCTTTATATTTTTCAAGAATAGCTTTGCTGTGGTCATTCAGCTCAATAATAAGGCTGTCAGCCGTTTTGATGGTGGTAATTTCTATGTGTTCCTCTTTCACGTCGCTGCGTTTCAAGTTATACACATCAGAATGCCGAAGACCTGTGAAGCAACAAAATAATAAAACATCCCTTACTCTTTCAAGGTATTGTTTGGCAGCAGGTATCTGGCAGGCTCTGATTTTGTCCAATTCATTCCGGGTAAGGAATATTACTTTTTTCGGTGCACTTTTCATTTTGGGCATGAATTTGTCATAAGCGGTGTTTTGATGATACCCTTTTCGGTTAGTCCAACGTAAAAACCATTTCAAGAACTTGATTTGCTTGGCTATGGAAGTGTTGCGCATATCTTTATCACTGCGTAAGTAATCTATATACTCATTGAAGTGTCTTTCCGTCCAGCTCTCAAATGTCGTGTTCGGATCAAAAGTTGCGATGTGCTTTTTTACTGTTGCAAACTTCTTTAGAGTAGAGGATGACCAGTCATTTTGTTTGCTGCATTCGGCAACAAACTCATCAAAGAGTTTCATGAAGTCTAATTTCACTTCCTCTTTCTCATGATGGCTCTCTTCCTTTTCTCCTTTCATTTTTAGATTGAAAGCCTCTTTGATTTGTGCAGGGGTGGGCATTATGTCTTGTACTTCGAACTCCTTGAACACATTCTGTATCTCGGTGTATTGACGCAGTAGTTCGGTGTTGATTTCTGATGCGCTTTGTTTCAGCTTATTGGTACAGCCGTTTCTTACCCGTTGCTTGTCTGCATCCCATTTCTCCATATCAATCCGATAGCCTGTTGTAAACTCAATCCGTTGGCTTGCAAAAACGACACGCATACGGATGGGTACATTTTGAGTGATAGGAATGCCATCTTTTTTACGGTTTTCCAGTGCGAAGATGATATTTCTCTTGATGTTCATAAACTGGGTGTATTTGAAAAGTTACACCCAAAAGTACACCCAATAATTGAGATATGCAATGATATTAAGAGATATTTAGATAGATGATAGCTAAATATAACTATTTAATAATCTGATGTTTGATAGATTATGATATTTTATAAAAAGGTTCGAGAGACTCCCTCCAGCTCCACAAATTGAAAAGTAAAGCCGCTGTTTTTCAGTGGCTTTACTTTTTGTGTATTTAAATACGTTCTCTTTTCAAAAAACGTTTTATAATATTTCAATCTCTTCTTTAGATAATCCGGTAGCTTGTGAAATGACCTCAATAGCCACACCTAATTTTTTCAAATTACGGGCACTTTCTTTTACTCCTTCTTTATGACCTTTTGCCAATCCTTTATTCAACCCCTCTTCAATACCTTCGGCCCTACCTTCAGCTCTACCCTCAGCTCTGCCCTCGGCCCTACCTTCGGCTTTGCCTTCAGCTCTTCCTTCTTCACGTTCGGTATTGATATTGTCACGAAGGATTACAATATTATCCAAGTGGCGGTAATACGCAGCAAGCTCATCCTTGGTCATGCTGTCCAGTTTCAACCTCTCACGGGCCTCTTCCAGACCGGGAGCTGTAGCTGTAGAAGGTATCTCCCCGGTATTCAAATAATAAATCCATTCTTCCAAAGGACTCCTGGCTACCTGATTGAAATCGTTTACTTTCAGGATATAATATTCGGGATATAACTGGCTCACCGCATCCACCTTGAATGTCTGCTTTTGGAAAGGGGTGAGTTCAAGAAGGTCATTGGTGTGGATACCTCTGAACTCCGTCTTTCCATGATAAACGAAATCGGTTTCATGTCCCAGAGAGAAATAGACGATATTAACGCTATAGACCTTGCGGACCTTGTCATAGCTTTCCCCTCTATTGATATACTCGGTCACCAATTTGGAAGTGCCGAACAGCATACGCTGGAAGTAGGCGTATTCATTATTGTTCTGTACCTCTATCAATACCAGCTCACCTTTGGAATTCTCGGCAAGCATGTCGACGCGGTTATACTTGTCATACTCGTCCTCCTGATTGCTTTCGCTCTCAAGAAGCCGCCGGATAATGATCTTTTCACCCAATAACGTAGTGAGCAGACCTTCCAGGACACTGAAATTAGCCTTGTTCCTGAGCAGACGTTTCATCGCCCAGTCAAAACGGATTATCTGATTTTCGTTGCTATTTTTCATTATATAATATATTGATTCTTACAAAGATAGGCAAAATACTTTAGATTACAAAAGAATGCAGGGAGATAATATAATCTTCATAAGCGACAGGTATACTGTTTTCTTCACTGCGTCTTGAAATTTTGTTTCTGCTTATCTTTTGCCGCACATTCCGGACAAAGCCCTTTCAGTACATAATTGATGCTGTTCAGCGTAAATCCTTCCGGTACTTGTACTACCGGTGTAGGGATATTCTGGAAGCAGAATGTCTTGTTGCAACTCTCGCAATGAAAATGAGTGTGCAGGTCGTTGACTTCGCAAGAGCAGCTTGCACTGCATACCGCATATTTAAAAGAACCTGTCCCGTCATCGATGCTGTGTATCAGGTGGTGAGAAAGGAAAAGGGTGATGGTGCGGAAGATAGAGGATTTGTCAACCGTATCCAGCATATTTTCCAAATCGAGTAAAGAGACGGAGCGTCCTGCCTTGAGCATGGCCTGCAATACTAATATGCGTATGGCGGTGGGCTGTATCTCTCTCTTTGCCAACAAGGCTAAATAATCCTTTTCTTTCATATGCTTTTCCCTTTCTATTTTATCAGTTTCTGTACGCGGATGGCATTTACTATGGCGATAAGAGCCACGCCGACATCTGCAAAGACAGCTTCCCACAGGGTAGCCAGTCCGCCGGCACCTAAAGCCAGTACCAATAGTTTAACTCCGAAAGCCAGCGAAATGTTCTGCCATACAATCCGGCGTGTCTGCTTGCCGGCACAAATGGCTGTAGCTACTTTTGAGGGCTGGTCGGTTTGTATTACGACATCGGCAGTCTCGATGGCTGCGTCGCTGCCCAGTCCGCCCATTGCGATACCTACATGGCTGAGGGCAAGGACGGGAGCATCGTTGATGCCGTCGCCTACAAAGGCTATCCGGTTGGCAGTGTTTCGTTTCAGTTCCTCTATGTGCTCTACTTTACCGTCGGGCAGCAGGTCGCCATACGCTTGCGCCACCCCTAACTTCTCTGCAAAGTTAGTGACAATTGCCTGCTTGTCTCCCGATAATATCTGAATATTATTGATATTTAAAGCTTTCAGCTCTTCTATGGCTGTACAGGCATCGTCTTTCAGTGTATCGGATAACAGCAGATAACCTGCGTAGGCTGAACCTATGGCGCAGACTACCACCGTATCGGTGATTTCGGATAATTCCTGCGGGTATTCCACCTTATATTCGGACAATAAGCGGGTGTTTCCTGCCAAGACACGCTGTCCGTCTATCCTTGCTTCGAGTCCGCGACCTGCAATTTCTGTAACTTCTGTTGCCGGAGACAAGAGTATATGTCTTTGCTTTGCATACCCGGTGATAGCTTTGGCTATGGGGTGTGTACTGTTTTGTTCCGCAGAAGCTATGATTTGAAGCAGCTTCTCTTCGGATATGCCTTGCGGGGTATGACAAGACTGTACTTCAAACGTTCCTTTGGTCAGCGTGCCCGTCTTGTCGAAGACCACCGTATTGATTCTGGCAATGGCATCTAAGTAATTGCCGCCTTTAAACAGTATTCCCAGACGGGATGCGGCACCGATGCCACCGAAATATCCCAAGGGAATGCTTACTACCAGGGCGCAGGGGCATGAGATAACCAGAAATACAAGTGCCCGATACATCCAGTCGTTAAAGATAAATGAAAACTGCGCGTTTACCAGTGAATAGAGGAAAGGGAGCAGCACGATCAATGCCGCCAGTCCGGTTACAATCGGCGTATAGACGCGGGCAAACTTGCGTATGAACAGTTCGGCCGGTGCTTTACGTTCGGACGCATTCTGTACCAGTTCCAGTATACGTGAGAGCGCGCTCTTCTCAAAAGGCCGTGTTACTTCCACCCTGATAACCTTATCCGTGGAAATCATTCCGGCAAGGACTTCCCCGCCTTTACGGATGGTGCGCGGTATGCTTTCGCCTGTGAGTGCGGAAGTGTTGAAGGCGGCAGCTTCATCCAGCATTTTTCCATCCAGCGGAACACGTTCTCCGGTTTTTACTTCGATGATGTCGCCCGTCTGTACGTGGCGGGGAGATGTGACAACGGTCTCATTGCCTTTGATGACCGTTGCCGTTTCCGGACGTACGTCAATCAGTGCGCTGATATTTCGCTTTGCCTTGCTCACCGCCCTTTCCTGAAATAGCTCTCCCAGTGAGTAGAACAGCATTACGGCTACGCCTTCCGGATACTCCTTGATATAGAAAGCTCCTAATGTAGCGATGGACATCAGTGTGAATTCACTGAAAATGTCCTTTTGCAGGATGCTTTCCCACGCCTCTTTCAGTACGGGCAGGCCTACAGGCAGGTATGCCGCCAGGTACCAGGCAAACATAACAGTGTCATCTGCAAAGAATCCCATACCTGTAGCTTTCAGGATGATTCCGCTGAAAAGCAGGGCGGCCGAAAGCAGGATTCTTCCGTATTCCTTTAAGAAACCGGTGTGTTCCGGTTGCTTGTCTGGCTGTGCGTTACCGTGCGCACAACAACATGTACAATTATTATTTTCCATATTATCTCTTGTTTTTGATGCAAAGGTAGATAATAGGGAATGCAACCAGGTTGCAAAGTCGCTCTGTTGCGGGCAATGCTCAGATTTCCAGCATCTTTTTTTCTCTTTCCAAATCTTTTTCGTTGAACAAAGGAGAAGGAACGGAGCAGGTTTTGATATAATCGCCCGGCTGGCAGGTATAGTTATAATAAGGTATCTGTTCTTCCGTCAGCTCTTCTTTGGGGATGATAGTGCCTTTCAGTTCCAGGAAGTCGTCCATGCCGGTGCTGTCCGAGTGTTTGATGAACAGTATTCTTCGGGCTATCGGGTTGCGGTTGTAGTCGAGACAGAGGTAAAGCCCTTTGAGCATATGCGGAAAATCGTACATAGGCAGTTGCAGGTAGATTGTGAACAGTGCCATTTGCGGTGACTCCCGTTCATTGAATATGATGTAGGAGTTCTGGTGGTTGCTGAAAATACCTGTTCCGAAATGGGTGGTATTGTAGGCGCTCATGTGTACGACTTTCACATAGCCGTTGTTTTCGGATGTTGTGATAAGATAAGGCTCTACTTTCAGGGCATTGGTCGAAGAGGAAAGGCTGTAACTGATGTATATGCCGCTGTAGTTATATGCGTCTTGTACGGAACGGAGCATCTCTTCCGACAGCATGTCCAGAAACGGATTTTCTTTCTGTCCGGTGGCAACCGCAGGCTCCAATGCATACAACTGTTCTTTTAACTCTTTCAGATTGCCGAGAAGGTGTTTTTTCGATACATTGTTCACTTGCGACAGGGCGTAGTCCAATGCTTCTTCTTCATTATTCCCTTTTTTAATGCACCCGATATAGGTAGGCAATACGCTTGAGTAGAGCGAGGACAGTACACTTGCCGCCATATTGGTATGGTCGGCTATCTCTTTCATCTTTACACCTTTGTTGCGCAGGTATTCAATGCGTCTGTATATTTCAGGCAGTTCGTTCATGTCGTTGTGATATAATGGCTCTTTATTCAAAATGTCTGCAAAGAAAGCCGTGGGATGTTATGCTTTCATTACATTAATATTGCATTAATGTTACATTATAAAATGTTGATTTCATGAATATTATTAATAATGGGAATTCATTTTTGCTGTTAAAATACCGCCTTACTTTTGCTGCCGGAATCAAAAACAAGATAGATGTCATGAATGCGATAATCGGTAAAAAAGAACTCACAGTTTCCAATAAGAATTTATCTGATGCCTTATTCATTCTTTGGGCGGGTGGAGCTGCTTTGCTCTCTTATTCTTTGGTGTATGCATTGCGTAAACCATTTACAGCGGCTACGTTTGACGGACTCGATTTTTTCGGTATGGACTATAAGACTGCAACCAGCATTGTACAGATATCCGGCTATTTTATTTCCAAGCTGATAGGTATCAAGGTCATTTCCGAGTTGAAGAAGGAAAACCGCTTGAAGTTCATTATCCTGTCAGTGGCGGTTGCCGAACTTTCCCTTGTACTTTTCGGAGCGCTTCCGCAACCGTTCAATGTATTTGCCCTGTTTTTCAACGGGCTTTCCTTAGGGTGTATGTGGGGAGTGATTTTCAGTTTTCTGGAAGGGCGTCGTGTCACGGATTTACTGGCAAGTCTTATGGGGTTGAGCATCGCTATCAGTTCGGGGACCGCAAAGTCGATTGGACTTTTTGTGATGGATAATTTGCATATCAGTGAATTCTGGATGCCCGCTTTCATCGGTGCGTTTGCTTTTCCGCTGTTGTCGTTTCTGGGATGGCTGATGACACGGATGCCGCAACCCACGCAAGCAGATAAAGAACTGCGCACGGAAAGGGTTGCCCTGGACAGTAAGGCACGTTTAAGTCTGTTCAAGAACTTTATGCCTGTGCTGGTAATGTTGTTCTTTGCCAATCTGTTCGTTACGGTATTGCAGGATATCAAGGAAGATTTTCTGGTGAAGATACTCGATGTCGATGCGGCGGGACTCTCGTCATGGGCGTTTGCCAAGGTGGATGCAACGGTTACATTGATAATTCTGTGTATGTTCGGGCTGATGTCCGCAGTACGGAGCAACATAAAGGTGTTGTGTATGCTGTTGGGGCTGGTCACTTGCGGTACGGCTACGTTGAGTTTTCTGGCTTTCAATTATTCTGCCTTGCAATTGCAGCCCATGACATGGCTGTTCCTTCAAAGCTTGTCGCTCTACACGGTCTACCTTAGTTTCCAGACACTCTTTTTCGAGCGTTTCATCGCTTGTTTCAAGATAAAAGGGAATGTGGGCTTTTTCATTATTACACTGGATTTCATCGGTTATACGGGTACAGTGGTGGTGCTGATATTCAAGGAGTTCTTTAATCCTGCTGTCAACTGGCTGGACTTTTACAATCTGATGTCCGGTTATGTGGGTATAGCATGCAGTGTAGCTTTTATAGGTTCGGCAGTTTATCTGATACAGCGTTATCGTCGTGAGAAATATGCGGAAGTTTCCGGTGAAGAACTCGATACTCCCCACCCGGCGGGTGGTTTATCCGGTAAGCGTGTTGCATTGGAACTTCTTCCGGATATGGCAAAATAAACGGATAGGGAAATAACTCAAAGATATAAATTATGAAGAAAATTGAATGTATTATTATGGATTGGGCAGGTACGGCAGTCGATTACGGCTGTTTCGCTCCGGTTGCCGCTTTCATTGAGAGTTTTAATGTGATAGGCACTCCGGTAACGGCAGCTGAAACGCGTGCCCACATGGGACTGACCAAAGTAGAGGAAATACGCGCTTTGTTCAATATAGACCGCGTAAGAAACGAGTTTCAGGAGAAATACGGACGCCCGTATGCCGAGGAAGATATATTGGCGCGCTATGCAGACTTTCAGCGTGTGTTGTTTGCCTCTCTGGAAGATTATACAACACCTATTCCCGGTGTGGTTGAAACGATATCGGGATTGCGTGCACAAGGAATTAAGATAGGCTCCACTACCGGCTATACCCGTGCGATGATGGATGTAGTGTTGCCGGCTGCCGCAGCCCGCGGATATGTGGTTGATAATTGTGTCACGCCCGACGGACTTCCCGCAGGACGGCCTGCTCCTTATATGATTTATAAGAATATGACGGAACTTGCCGTTCCTTCGGTGGACTGTGTTGTGAAGGTAGGCGACACGATTGCCGACATCAAAGAAGGAGTGAATGCCAAAGTGTGGACGGTGGGCGTAGTGCTTGGCAGTAACGAACTGGGTCTTACCCTGGATGAAGTGAATGCTTTGTCTGCTACCGAACTGGAGCTCCGCAAACAGGATGTCCGCAACCGTATGCTGGCTGCCGGAGCTCATTATACAGTAGACTCCATTGAAGAACTTCCTGCCGTAATAGATAATATTAATAACTTTAAACTATCAAGAATATGAGACCTTACATTTTATTGACTCCCGGACCTCTTACTACTTCCGAAACCGTAAAAGAAGCCATGCTCACAGATTGGTGTACATGGGATGCGGATTATAATGTGCATATCGTAGAGGAAATACGCAAATCCCTCGTTGCACTCGCTACAAAGCAAACCGATGAATATACTTCCGTTCTTCTGCAAGGCAGTGGAACCTATTGTGTGGAAGCCGTTATAGGAAGTACCGTTAAGCCGGGTGATAAACTGCTGATTTTGAGCAATGGAGCTTATGGTGACCGTATGGGAAATATCGCTGAGTATCACGGTATCAACTATGATATGCTGGCCTTTGACGAAACGGAGCAGGTGTCCGTCAGCTATGTAGACGATTATCTGGCACATAATGCGGAGATTACGCATGTATCGGTGGTACATTGCGAAACCACTACCGGCGTGCTGAACCCGTTGAAGGAGATAGCCCACATCGTAAAGATGCACGGAAAGAAGCTGATTGTAGATGCTATGAGCAGCTTTGGCGGAGTGCCTTTGGATGTAGAGGAACTGGGTATTGATTTTCTTATCAGCAGCGCCAATAAATGTATTCAGGGTGTACCGGGATTCGGTTTTATCATCGCCCGCAAGTCGGAACTGATGCGCTGCAAGGGTGTTTCCAAATCTCTTTCGCTCGATATTTACGATCAGTGGGAAACGATGGAAAAAGGACATGGAAAGTGGCGTTTCACATCGCCTACCCATGTGGTGAGAGCCTTTAAACAGGCTATGGATGAATTGGCTGAAGAAGGAGGGGTAGAGGCACGTCATCAAAGATACTGTAAAAATCATGAGGTATTGGTAGATGGTATGCGCTCACTCGGCTTCAAGACTCTGTTGCCTGACGCTATACAGTCTCCCGTCATAACTTCTTTCCTTTATCCGAATGCGGATTTTGATTTTAAATCGTTCTATGCACAGCTCAAGGAAAGGGGATTCGTGATTTATCCCGGCAAGATTTCGCAGGCGGACATATTCCGTATTGGCAATATCGGAGATGTGTATCCGGAGGATTTCAGCAAGTTGATAGAGGTAATCAAAGAATGTAAGTATTGATGAACGTTTCGGGAAAACTATGGTTTCTCGGACATATATTGAGGTACTCTAAGTCATATTCTCAGAGTACCTCAGTTGTATCCTCAGGGTATCCCGGTTGTACCTTCAAGGTACTTCAGCCGTGCACTTAGGCATTCCCCTGCCCGGAAAACGTTGTGGGGTACAACAATTATCGGGGGAGAATCGTTGTAGACGTAAGAAAAAATTATATCTTTGTTCGTGGTGTCAGGTATTCATGAAGATGTTGAACCCGATTACGAACTTAAATGTATCTTTATGAAACGATTCTTCCTTTTTGCTGCCGCGGCTGTGTGCATGGTGCTTGCGGGATGTAACGGGCAGCAAGGTCATACCCCGTCTTCTGTTGCGCAGGTATCGGAACCTGCCGATACTGTTGTGCCCGTAGTGGAAGTGCCTTTCAGAGAGAAATTGCTGACGGCAGCCGATGTGACGCTTACCAAAGATTTGCTTTACGATACATATACGCTGGAAGATACCTATCCGTACAAGGATACCGTGCGTTCTTTCAAATGGGATGTAATCCGCAATTGTCTGGCTTATATAGAGAATATGCAGCGGGACAGTGTGAAGTGGGTGGTATTGCAGAATTATAAGAATCTGAATCGGGAAGCCCCTTTGGTGCGTAAGTTCGTGCGTAATGCCTATCGCCGTGTGGCGGATACGCTTGGGGTGGAGCGTTATCAGTCCGTTCCCTTGTATTTGCCGGGAGATACGTTGGTGCCCGAACGTTATGGCAGGGATGGGACGTTGGCTTACCTGCTGGGTGAGGAAGGCGGTTTCAGCCGTATTCTTCCTATTACGCTGGAAGATGAGTGGCTGGTTCCCCGCCGTTATTTGAAGCTGCTGGCGGACAGCACTGTCTTTAATCATGTTATTTTCGTAGACCGTCTTGACCAGAATATCGCTACGTTGGAGCGTATGGATAAAGGTGAATGGAAAATCCGCAGCATGAATCCCGCAACGACAGGACGGCATGCACCGCCTTATGCACAGGAAACGCCGCTGGGCATGTATTTACTGCAACAGAAGAAATCGCGCATGATCTTTCTGAAAGACGGCTCTGCGGCAACGGGCGGATATGCGCCTTATGCCAGCCGTTTTACCAACGGAGCCTATATTCATGGAGTACCGGTGAATGTTCCGCGCACAGCCATGATTGAGTATAGCTGGTCGCTGGGTACTACGCCGCGTTCGCACATGTGTGTGCGAAATGCTACTTCACATGCTAAGTTTGTATTTGACTGGGCGCCGACGGAGCGTTCTTTAGTAGTTGTTATCGAATGATTACTTTCTTTTTTAACTATCTGTATGATAGTCGTATGGGTGGAAAGTGCTAACTTTGCCGCCGGTATTTTTCAGGTCGGATAGTTATGTTGAGATTTTGCCTCTCTTTTTTATTTATGTTTTTTCCCTGTTTCCTGTTTTTGGGAAACAGACCTGCTACCTGCATGACGGATAAGCCGGATGTTTCGTTGGCGGCAGAATCGGCAGCATGTGCCGATTTGTATCGTTCCATGCAATTGGAAAGGGTAGTGAGTTGGAAAGCTTTCCGCCAGGCAGTAACGGGCTATCATAAAATAGCAGGCCGTAAACGGGATGTACTGACTCTGATTGATTTTTCACGTCCTTCTACCGAGAAGCGTCTTTTCGTGTTCGATATGAAGCAGCGCAGGCTGCTTTTCTCATCGGTCGTCTCGCACGGAAAAAACAGCGGCGACAAGTATGCCACTTCATTTTCCAATGAATACGGATCTTATAAAAGTTCCCTGGGATTCTATCTGACAGAAACAACCTATCAAGGCAGGAACGGATATTCCCTCATCCTGAACGGATTGGAAAAAGGTATTAACGACCGTGCCCGCGAGCGTGCCATTGTGGTACATGGAGCTGCTTATGCCGATCCTTCGGTTGCAAGCAGGGGAGGGCGTTTGGGACGGAGTTTCGGCTGTCCGGCTGTTCCGCAAAAACTCAGCCGCCCTATTATCGACGCCATTAAAGGGGGAAGCGTGATGTATATCTATGCCGAGGCTCCCGACTATCTGGCTCACAGCTCCGTACTGAAGAAAACGACCGGGTTGTAAGCGACTCTTTGTTCACGCTCCGTATTTTTCGTATCTTTTGATATGTATCAATTTCCCTCAGCATTTCTTTTACTAATTTTGCGTCGAGTTTCGGGGATTAGATTGTATGGCAACATCAAGAGAAATGACGGAAGGACGGGCTCTTCCGCTCATATTTAATTTCACTTTGCCTTTATTGTTGGGTAATTTGCTGCAACAGACCTATTCGTTGGTGGATGCTGCAATTGTCGGTAAATTTTTGGGGATAAATGCACTGGCTTCTGTCGGAGCGAGTACATCGGTCATATTCCTGATACTCGGTTTCTGCAACGGATGTTGCGGAGGATTCGGCATTCCGGTGGCACAGAAGTTCGGAGCGAGGGATTATATTACAATGCGCCGTTATGTGGCGGTCAGCTTGCAACTGGCTGCGGTGATGTCGGTGGTGCTTGCCGTGGTAACAAGCATCTGTTGTGCAGATATTTTGCGCATGATGCGTACGCCGGACAATATCTTCACCGGAGCTTATTATTATTTGCTTGTAACTTTTATAGGCGTCCCCTGTACCTTCTTCTATAATTTGTTGTCCAGCATTATACGTGCTTTGGGTGATAGCAAGACGCCGTTCTGGTTTCTGCTCTTTTCCACCGTCCTGAATATTCTGCTTGACTTGTTTTGCATCCTTGTTTTGGACTGGGGTGTGGCGGGAGCGGCAATCGCTACTGTCTTTTCTCAAGGAGTTTCGGCAGTGCTTTGCTACATCTATATGATGAAACGTTTTGAAATTCTGAGAACTACTCCTGTCGAACGTAAATTCGACAGTGCGTTGGCACGGACGCTGATGTATATCGGAGTGCCTATGGGATTGCAGTTTTCCATTACCGCTATCGGCAGTATTATGCTGCAGAGTGCCAACAATGCGTTGGGTACGGCATGTGTAGCGGCTTTTACGGCTGCCATGCGTATCAAGATGTTCTTTATGTGTCCCTTCGAGAGCTTGGGTATGGCGATGGCCACTTATAGCGGACAAAACTACGGTGCAGGCAAGCCCGGACGTATATGGCAGGGTGTCAAGGCAAGCGCGCTGATGATGATAGTCTACTGGGCGTTCACTTTTGCAGTGCTGATGGTTGGAGCCAAAACGTTTACTCTATTGTTTGTAGAGGCTTCGGAAGTGGAAATTCTGAAAGATGCGGCGCTTTTCCTGCATATATCTGTCTCTTTCTTCCCGATACTTGGTTTGCTTTGTATTTTGCGTTATACAATTCAGGGAGTAGGTTATACCAATCTGGCTATGCTTTCGGGTGTTTCCGAAATGATAGCCCGTATCCTGATCAGTTTGCTGGCAGTTCCGGCGTTCGGCTATATCGCTGTTTGCTTCGGTGACCCGACTGCCTGGATTTTTGCAGATTTATTCCTCATTCCCACTTTTGCTTATGTCTACCGGCGCATACTGCGAATGAACAAAAATTAGTGTATCTTTGTATCGGTAGTTGGCAAGGTAATGACCGAACGTAAGATTATACATATTGATATGGACGCTTTCTATGCTTCCGTAGAACAGCGCGACAATCCGGAACTGCGTGGCAAACCCGTAGCGGTGGGGCATGCGGAAGAGCGTGGTGTGGTGGCTGCTGCCAGCTATGAAGCCCGTCGGTTCGGGGTGCGTTCGGCAATGTCGTCACAGAAGGCAAAGCGGCTGTGTCCGCAGCTTATTTTTATTCCGGGGCGTATGGACGTCTATAAATCGGTGTCCCGTCAAATTCATGAGATATTCCATGAATATACGGATGTTATAGAACCTATCTCTTTGGATGAGGCGTTTCTGGATGTGACGGAAAATAAGCCGGGTATTCTTCTGGCTGTGGATATAGCCAGAGAAATAAAACGGAAAGTGCGCGAGCGGCTGAGTCTGGTGGCCTCTGCCGGAGTTTCCTACAATAAGTTTCTTGCCAAAATAGCATCCGATTACCGTAAACCCGACGGTTTGTGTACCATTCATCCCGACCAGGCTTTGGATTTTATAGCACATCTGCCGATAGAGAGTTTTTGGGGAGTGGGTCCGGTGACGGCAAGGAAGATGCATGTTTTGGGGATACATACCGGCGGGCAACTGCGTGCCTGTTCGCAAGCGATGCTGTTGCGCGAGTTTGGTAAGGTGGGGAACATCTATTATGATTTTGCGCGCGGGATAGATCTTCGTCCTGTAGAAGCGGTGCGCATTCGTAAGTCTGTGGGGTGTGAACATACTTTGGAGAAGGATATCAACCGGCGGTCGTCAGTCATTATCGAGTTGTATCATACTGCGGTGGAACTGGTTACCCGTCTGGAACATAAGAACTTCCGGGGGAATACGCTGACGCTGAAAATCAAGTTTCACGATTTCAGCCAGATAACCCGCAGCGTTACGCAGTCCAGGGAATTGACGGCACTTGATGTGATCCTGCCGTTGGCGAAACAACTGTTGAGGGAGGTTGATTACGAACACCATCCTATCCGTCTGATAGGCCTTTCCGTATCCAACCCTCGTGAAGAAAGTGATGAAAAAGGTGTTTGGGAGCAGCTGAGTTTTGAATTTAGTGACTGGGAATTTGATGAATAAAAGGCACGTTCCTGATATAAATAAATTCTTATTATCCGCTTAAGACCAAAAGAATGGTATCTTTGCAATGTAGAACGTAAAAATGTAATGAAATGGGTTGTCTGATGAATGTTTTATGGCTGGTGTTTGGCGGCATACTAACTGCCGTGGAGTATATGATTGCCAGTTTGCTGATGATGATTACAATCGTCGGCATTCCTTTCGGTATGCAAACAATGAAGATGGCGGGGCTTGCCCTGTGGCCTTTCGGCAAAGAGGTGCGCAGCGGAGAGCGTTCGGGAGGCTGTCTTTACATACTGATGAATGTATTGTGGATTTTTCTGGGAGGAATATGGATTTGCCTTTCGCATTTGGGCTTCGGCGTATTGCTGTGTATCACCGTCATCGGTATTCCTTTCGGGATGCAGCATTTCAAACTTGCCGCTTTGGCGTTGGCACCTTTCGGAAAAGATATTGTGGAATCATAACATCCTATTATCCTGTATAGGCAGGAGGCTTGTAAAAGAAGAGGGCAGGAAATGAAAATTTCCCGCCCCCATTCATTTTATTTAAAGGTGTAATTTACATGGTCATGGCAGCTTGCTTTGCAAGCAGTTTTTGCAGTTTGCCGTTTAAAGTTTGGCACATAGTTCCGTTACCCATTGCCTGATAGCGTTTGATACGGTACTGTAACATAAAAATTTCATTTGCATTCTTTTTCATAATCGTCTTCTTTTTTTGCTTTCCGCGTTTCGGAAAGCGGTTGAACATCTTTTATTGTTTTCTCTCTTATTAACGTTGCAAAGATACAAAATGTTTATGAGAAATATGTTTTATAACATAGAAATCTGCGTTTTTTTCTTCATTTTCTTGAAAAATACCTTGTTTTGCCATCTGCGTATTACAAATATATTGCATAATTCTGCAATAAGAATATATCTCTTTGAACTCAAGAGAGTTAGAAGAATTACCTTGTTTTTGGGTAACGAGTTGGCAACCGTTCCAATTGCCGTGGTCTGCATCGCTTTGCTTGTTCGGATAACTCTTACGGATGCAAAAATACAAAACTAAATTGAGAAAACGCCACACTTATACATGATTTTATTAAGTTGAATAAACACAGAGAGTTATTTTGCCTTTATTGCCGTTCTCATTTTGTACCTTTGCAAAAAGAATGAGTTTATGGAAAACATTATCAGAAAAATAAGAATGTATTATCCAGTTTCAGATGAAGCGTTGGAAGCATTGGTGTGTCTTTTTAAGAGATTTGTATTTCCGGAAAAAACAACCATCATTCATGCTGGGAAGCAGGACAGGAAAGTCTATTTCATTGAAAAAGGCATCACACGTTCTTTTGTTTTACACAATGGAAAACAAATAACGACATGGTTTTCCAAAGAAGGAGATGCCGCTTGTGGCTCATGGGACTTATATCGCAACAAAGCTGGTTTTGAATATGTAGAAACGTTGGAAGAAACTACGGCTTATTCTGTCTCAATAGTGCAGTTGAATGAATTGTATCGGTCTTACATTGACCTTGCAAATTGGATGCGGGTGTTACAGCAAGAAAACTTCCTTCGCTTGCAAGACATACATATCCGCCGATTAAACTGGTCTGCAAAAGAACGTTATGAACATTTGATAAAAGAATGTCCCGAACTTTTCCAAAGGGTGAACTTGGGATATATAGCTTCTTTCTTGGGTATCACGCAACAATCGCTGAGTCGAATAAGAGCTAATGGGCATTTTTTAACATAAGGTAAAGGGAAAGTTATTTCTTCTTCCTAATTTTGTCAAATTAAACAATATGCAAAGATTATGGATAAGCAAGGGCAGGAATACCAATGGTTGGAATGGGCTAAAGAGCTTCAGTTCATTGCGCAAGCGGGACTGACTTATACAAAAGACCTTTTTGACAAGGAGCGTTTTGAGCGCATTCGGGAAATATCAGCCGAAATAATGAGCCTGCAAAGCAAGCTCCCTTTGTCGGAAATAAAAGATTTGTTTTGCAATGAGACGGGTTTTCAGACACCCAAACTCGATACCCGCGCGGCCATTTTTAAGGATAATAAGATTTTGTTGGTAGAAGAAAATGACGGCACTTGGTCCATGCCTGGCGGATGGGTAGATGTGATGGAGACCGTCAAATCGAATACCGTCAAAGAGGTGAAAGAGGAAGCTGGGCTTGATGTAGACGCCGTACGGGTTATCGCCTTACATGACCGCAATTTGCACAATCAGCCTCCATACGCCTACAATGTATGCAAGGTGTTTGTGCTTTGCAAGGTAAAAGGCGGATGTTTCCATCCGAATATAGAAACCGTCGGAAGCGGTTATTTCAGCTTGGACGAACTGCCTCCGTTGTCTGTAGACAAGAACAGTTATCAGCAAATAGAAATGTGTTTTATTGCCCGCTCGGAAAAGAACTGGCAGGTGGAGTTCGATTAAAAATGCAGAGATTATGAAAACAGAATACGAGAAATGTTTAGCGGGTGAATCTTTCATTGGAGGCAAAGACCCGAAGATAGTAGAGACAATTTTGCGTACAAGGCGACTGCTGGCGCAGTTTAATGCCACCGATTATGCTGATACGGAGCGCAAGCAAGCCTTGTTGCGTGAAATGTTCGGCAGCCTGGGTAAAGGTGTGCATGTGGATATTGATTTCCATTGCGAATACGGGAAACATATTTTTATTGGCGACAAAGTGATTATCAACATGAACTGCACTTTCGTGGACAACAACCGCATTGATATCGGCAGTAATGTATTGATTGCTTCCAATGTACAGATATATACAGCCACTCATTCCACCAAAGTCAGTGAACGCATGGTGCAGAATTGGTCGGAAGGCGAGGAAATATGCCGTACATACGCTCTGCCCGTCAAGATAGAGGACGGCGTATGGATTGGCGGAGGCGCCATCCTATTGCCGGGAGTCATTATCGGCAGGAACAGTGTTATCGGGGCAGGCAGCGTTGTCACCCGTTCCATCCCTGCCAATTGTGTGGCGGTGGGCAATCCTTGCCGTGTAATCAAACAGATTGAAAGTGATGAGAAAGTATAAGCATATCATATTTGATATTGATGGTACGCTGATTGATACGGAAGAAGCCATACTACAAAGCCTACAAGATACCGTGCATGAAATACTGCATAAAGACATCGAAAAGTCCGAACTGAGATTTGCTCTTGGAATACCGGGAAGCATGACTTTGCGTACATTAGGTATAACGGACACAGAACATGCCAACAGCAGATGGAATGAACATCTGCTGAAATACAAATCTCGTATCAGGCTTTTTGACGGCATTCCGCAACTGTTGGGTAACTTGAAAATGAATGACTATCAGTTGGGCATAGTCACGTCCAAGACCCGAAACGAATACACTACCGATTTTGCAGTTCCTTTTGCATTGTCTGATTATTTTTGTACTGTGATATGTGTGGAAGATACTCTTCGCCCCAAACCTTTTCCGGAACCTTTGCTTTCTTATCTGAACGCATCCCACATAAATGCCGAGAATGCTATTTACATAGGAGATACCATTTATGACAGTCAGTGTGCGCAAAAAGCAGGGGTTGATTTCGGGTTTGCCGCGTGGGGAAATGCGGCAACTCAAGGAGTACAAGCAGACTACCTATTCAAAAGACCTGCGGATATACCGTTTTCCCTGATAAAGAGTTAACGAATAGGAAACCGTTCTCTTTCTCCAATCCGCTTTGAAACGCTTTTCAGCCCTCTGCCCAACTTCCGAGATTTTCTTCTAACTACTTAAATTTCAGTTCTTATTTCGTTAATCTGCTGATTTTCTTCGATTATTCCAGCGATATTGCATATCTTTGTGTCATACAACCTTAATAACTACGTATATCATGAGATACACTACTTTACTTTCCGGAATAATCTGTCTGTTATGTCTGCTGGCTGCTTGCGGTGACTCTCATTTCATGACGGATGCTTCTTACCGTTCGCGTGTGGAGCGAGACTTCCAACAGAAAAAAGCTTTGATGCCGCAAGGAGACTTATTTGCCATATTCGAAACCTCTCTCAGCGATTATGAGCGTGAGGCGCTGGAATTTCTTTATGCCTACATGCCTTTGGCGGATATTGCAGATTATTCAGGGGAGTTTCATCTGATGAATGTGCGCGCTTCCCGGCAGGCTGCCGATGAAATGCCGTGGGGAAAGCGTATTCCCGAAGATATATTCCGGCATTTTGTTCTTCCGGTGCGGGTGAACAATGAGCATTTGGACAGCGCGCGTGTCGTATTCTACAAGGAGTTGAAGGACCGGGTAAAAACGCTTTCCCTGCAGGATGCCATTCTGGAGGTGAACCACTGGTGTCATGAAAAAGCCATTTACACACCTTCCGATGCCCGTACAAGTTCACCGCTGGCAACGGTGCGTACCGCTTACGGCCGTTGTGGCGAGGAATCCACATTTCTGGTTGCCGCTCTCCGTTCGGTGGGCATTCCGGCGCGACAAGTATATACTCCCCGTTGGGCGCATACCGATGACAACCATGCGTGGGTAGAGGCATGGGCAGACGGAAAATGGTATTTTCTGGGAGCTTGCGAACCCGAACCGGTACTTAATCTCGGTTGGTTCAACGCGCCCGCAAGCCGGGGAATGCTGATGCATACAAAAGTATTCGGACGCTATGAGGGAGCGGAAGAGGTAATGTCCGTTACCCCTACCTATACTGAAATCAATGTGATTGGCAACTACGCACCTACTGCAAAGGCTTCCGTAACCGTAGTGGATGCCGGCGGTGTTCCTGTGGATAGTGCTTGTGTGGAATTCAAGCTATACAATTATGCGGAATTTTATACGGTAGCTACCAAATACACCTCTGCCAGCGGCATTTGCGGGCTGACGGCCGGTAAAGGGGATATGTTGGTGTGGGCATCGAAAGACGGACATTTCGGCTTTGCCAGACTTTCTTTCGGCAAACAGTCGGAACTGACGGTGAAACTTGATAAAAAGGAAGGTGACGCATTTGCCATAGATATGGATATCGTACCGCCGTCGGAAATAGCCAATCTGCCTGAGGTAACCCCGGAACAGCGTGCGGAGAACGACAGAAGGCTGGCGCAGGAAGATTCTATCCGCAATGCCTATACGGCAACGTTTATGACGGAGGATGCGGCGCGTGCTTTTGCCCGCCGGTACAAGTTGGATGAGGATGCGGTTGCCGGAATATTGGTAGCTTCCCGCGGCAACCACAAGGTTATCTGCGATTTCATGACCCGCCTTCGTTCCGAAAAGTCGAAGAAGGGCGGTATCGACCTGTTGCAACGGATTTCGGCAAAAGACCTTCGGGATGTCAGGCTGGAAGTACTGATAGACCATATGTTGTCCAATGTACGCACCGGTGCGGAGTATTTCCGCAAGTATGTACGCAATCCGCGCGTAAGTAATGAAATGCTGACTCCGTACAAGGCTTTCTTCAGGAAGGTGGTTTCAAAGGAAGATGCGGAAGCTTATGTAGCGCAACCGATGAAGCTGGTGGAGTGGGTAGCAGGGAACATCCGCGTGGATAAGCATTGCAATTTGGGAGGTGACCCCATATCTCCCGAAGGTGTGTGGAGGACACGGTTGGCAGATGCACACAGCCGCGATATTTTCTTTGTATCCATGGCGCGCAGCATGGGCATACCTGCACGTATAGACGAGGTGACGGGCAAGGTGCAACTGATGAAAGAAGAGGGTGCGCTGGATGTGGATTTGGACTGTAAGGATACTGTATTTATGGAGGAACTTGTTCCGCAGAAAGGCCGGCTGGTTGCTGAATATTCGCCTGTCAAGTCTTTGGACGATCCTAAATATTACTCTCATTTCACCCTTTCGAAAGTGACTCCGCAAGGTAGGTTGCAACTGCTGTCTTACGATGAGGGCGATCTCGATATGGGCAGCGGCACTACCTGGAGCAGCCTGTTGAAGAAAGGTACGGTGCTGGATGTCGGCGATTACCTCCTGGTGACCGGAACTCGCTTGGCAAGCGGAGGTGTGCTTTCCCGCCTCACGGAATTCAGTATCAATCCCGGACAGACCACCCGGCTTGAGTTGGTGATGCGCGAGAGTAAGGATGAGGTGCAGGTGATAGGCAGCTTCAATTCGGAATCTCTCTTTACCCCGCTTCAGGCGGAGAATTCTGAGCAAAGCCTGTTGGAGGCCTGCGGCCGGGGATATTTTGTCGTTGGAATCTTGGGAGTCAATCAGGAACCTACCAATCATGCGCTGCGTGACATTGCTGCTTTCAAGGCCGGTTTGGAGAAGTGGGGACGCAAGATGGTATTGCTTTTCCCGAATAAGACTCAATATAAGAAATTCCGTCCGGATGAATTTCCGGGCTTGCCGTCTACCATTATCTACGGTATAGATACAAGCGGTATTGCAGCGCAGATTGCAGAAGCCATGAAATTAAGACATAAGGAAACTCTGCCGGTATTTATCATTGCTGATACATTCAACCGGGTGGTGTTTGTTTCGCAAGGCTATACGATAGGCTTGGGAGAACAGTTGATGAAAACGGTGGAAGGACTGTAACGTGGGTTATATCAAATCCGGATAGGAGATGTCAAAATACACTTGACGATTTTTTTAGGCACGGATTACGCGGAAAACACGGATTTCACAGATTTTCTTTATTCTTTTTCTGTGAAATCCGTGTTTTCCGCGTAATCCGTGCCTAAATAAAGAAACAAATAGTAAGCGGATTTTAGTTTTGACACATATTCTATCCGGATTCTGGTACTATCTCATTCGGTTATTTGGGCGATTGTGGCTTTTACTCTTTCTTGGGTTGTCACATTCCGTTCAAATTCATTGATTTGTACGGTTGCCCCCATCGGTACCCGTTCTTTGCGGTATTGCATACGGCTTGCTACGGTTTCCCTTGCAGAGAAATGAAATTCGTGGATACCCGTTTCACGGGCAATCCGTGCGATGTTGCTCTCATTTACTCCGCAACCGGCGAGTAAGGTAATGCGTCCTGCTGCTTGCAACTGGAGTTCTTTCAATAGAGGAATGCCCGCTTCGGCGGTGGGTTGCTGACCGGAAGTCAGGATACGGTCACAGCCGAGGCTGATAATATCTTCCAATGCCTTTTGCGGATTGCGGCAAACATCGAAAGCCCGGTGGAAAGTTACCGATATGTCTTGGGCAGCTTCCATAAACTGCTTCATTAGAGGAATATCCACTTCACCATCTGCCGTCAGACAGCCTAAAACAATACCGTCTGCCCCTAAACGGCGGGCATTGTCTATGTCCTTTAGCATGATACGTTGCTCGATAGGGGAATACAGGAAATCACCGCTGCGGGGGCGGATAATGACGTGCAACCTGGTGTTTTGCAAGACTTCTCTCGCTATGACAATATCACCGTAGGAAGGGGTTGTTCCCCCTTCGGGTATTCCGGCGCACAATTCTACCCGATTGGCTCCGCCGGCTTGGGCGGCGATGCAACTCTCTACGGAGTTTGCGCAGACTTCAAATAAATACTCCTTCATGGCTTTGGTTTTTGCGTTATACCGGCAAAAATAAGAAAACTCCGCAAACTCCGGAACAATATAAAATAAAAAAAGGAGCGAAGGTCCGATACCAACGCTCCTCTTATGGTTTTGATTCTCTTGTTTACTTAGCGTAGCTTACTGCACGCGTTTCGCGGATAACAGTAATCTTTACCTGTCCGGGATAGGTCATTTCATCCTGTATCTTCTTGGCTATTTCGCCGGAAAGGTTTTCCGTTGCCTTATCGTCAATCTTGTCTGCACCGACGATTACGCGCAACTCGCGTCCTGCCTGGATAGCATATGTCTTCGTTACGCCCGGATAGGACATAGCCAGTTGTTCGAGGTCGTTCAAGCGTTTGATGTAAGCCTCTACGATTTCGCGGCGTGCTCCCGGACGTGCTCCGGAGATGGCATCGCATACTTGTACGATGGGAGCCAGCAGGCTGGTCATCTCCACTTCGTCATGGTGAGCGCCGATGGCATTGCAGATATCCGGTTTTTCCTTGAATTTCTCCGCCAGTTTCATACCGTAGAGTGCGTGCGGCAATTCCGGTTCTTCATCGGGCACTTTACCGATGTCGTGCAGCAATCCGGCACGTTTTGCCTTCTTGGGATTCAAACCAAGTTCGGATGCCATCACAGCACAGAGATTGGCTGTTTCGCGGGCATGTTGCAACAGGTTCTGACCGTAGGAAGAGCGGTATTTCATCTTACCGATGATACGGATAAGTTCGGGATGCAGGCCATGGATACCCAGGTCTATGGTGGTGCGTTTACCGGTTTCGATGATTTCTTCTTCCACTTGCTTGCGTACTTTGGCTACTACTTCCTCGATACGTGCCGGGTGGATACGTCCGTCTGTTACCAGCTGGTGCAGCGCCAGACGGGCAATTTCGCGGCGAACAGGGTCGAAAGCTGATAATACGATAGCTTCCGGAGTGTCATCCACAACGATTTCCACACCGGTAGCTGCTTCCAGCGCACGGATATTGCGTCCTTCACGACCGATGATACGTCCTTTGATTTCGTCCGATTCGATGTGGAATACAGTAACGGAATTTTCAATGGCGGTTTCTGTTGCCACACGCTGGATAGACTGTATGACGATACGTTTGGCTTCTTTACTTGCTGTCAGTTTGGCATCATCCATAATATCATTGATATAGGATTGCGCCTGTGTCTTGGCTTCTTCCTTCAAGGATTCTACCATACGCTCTTTGGCCTCTTCGGCAGAAAGTCCTGAGATGGCTTCCAGTTTCTCGATTTCCTGGCGTTGCATGTGCTCCAGTTCCTCTTTCTTCTTGTCAACGATGGCCAATTGGGCTTCCAGGTTCTCTTTTACCGCTTCTGCTTCCAGTTTTTTGCGTTGGATTTCCTCCTGGCGTTGGTTCAGCACCAGTTCGCGTTGTTTCAACTTGTTTTCCGCTTGCTGTATCTTTTGGTTACGGAGCGATACTTCTTTCTCCAAATCGGCTTTCTTGTTCAGGAATTTTTCCTTTACTTCAAGCAACTTGTTCTTTTTAATCACTTCTGCTTCGGTCTCGGCTTCTTTGAGGATGCTGTCGTATTTGGACTTCAATCCATGCTTGAAGAACATGTACGAAGCAAATCCGCCAACGATGAAACAGGCAATGGATACTACTATTGTAACTACTGTCATTTTATTAATTTGTTTTTTAAAGTATATAAATAAAAAACACTGCATAAAAGCCTATCCGTTGCAGGACAAAACTTTTGTACAGTGCGCGACGTTATTTCTTTCATAAAAAACGGACAGAAAATCGTTTTCTTACTCTTCCCTGAAATAAGCTTCCAATACTTCCGTCAGTTCTTTTATCTTGGCTGTATAGGGCTCAGTATCATTACGGTCTTTCAACTGAAGGGTCTCCAAAGCAAATTGATAAGCCACCATAGCTATAATCCTCTCTGAAGAGATGTTCTGATAATGCTCCCGATACGCATTAATCCGGATATTTACCTGCTTGGCAGCTTCCCTTACTATTTCCTCGTCCTCACGGTTGATGGTGAGGGGATAGGCTGCTCCTGCCATTTGCAGGTTTATCTTTATCTTATCGTTCATACATCCTCTTTCTTTTATTCATTCAACAAAGCGATGCATTTATCGACTTCACGCACTAATTTGGACAATCGCAGTTTCGTCTCTTTTACGTCACTGCCGTTAAGGCTGATTGTCGTAGCTGTTTTTAGGTTCGTGTAGTTGTTTTCCAGCTCTTTGTAATCGGCACGTACTTTCCCGCATTCTTCTTCTTTAGCTTGTAGAAGTTGCTTAAGTTCAGCATTTTCGCGTTTTAATTCATCATGCAGATAGATTAAATGCCGCAGTCTGGCTTCAAAAGTACTTAATAGCTTCTTTTCTTCGTCTGTCATTACTACACCAAAATTGTACACAAAAATACAATTAACTTGGAGATTACAAAAGCTTTTCAAGGAAAAATGTTCTGTATGCGTTAAAATAAGGGGAAAACAGGACTGTTATTAATTTATTTCATGCTGAAATTTTCTCGTCCGACAGCCGTTTCTCTTTCGTCCGACAGTTGTTGGACGAAAGAGAAACGGCTGTCGGACGAGAAGTAAACAACTGTCGGACGATTAGATTTTGGCAGGGTTGGCATTAGTCCGTAGTTGTATGGGTAATTGCTTCTTCTATCATTTGGGATAAGTTTGTGTATATGGTTGTTGAAATGTATATAAAATAATTTATTATATAATTTGGTTTATAAAATAAACTTATTATCTTTGTATCGGAGTTCGAACCCGGAGTTGTAATAATGTATAATAAAAAACTGGATAAGACTATGGAAGATAGAAAATTGAATGAGAAAGAAAGCTTGGAGCTTATCACTCAAATGATTCGGAACACACGTCGGAATCTGGATGCCGGTAGTGGAAATATGTTTTTATTGTGGGGGTATGTTTGTGTGTTGCTGACTCTGGTTGTTTGGGCCGGGGTCGGTCTGACACAAAATTCTGCATGGATGTGGGGCTTTTGGGGAATTCCCGTTGTGGGCTACCTGCTGAGTTATATTTTTGTGCGGAGAAAGGACAAGCCGGTGAGCTTGTATATAGATAAAGTATTGAATGAGCTGTGGCAGTTTATGGGAATCGTCTGTCTGGCGGTTGCGTTGATGGCCGCATACTTCCATGCTTTCGAAGTAATATTGCCTTTGTGTGCCATATTGCTTTCGTTGGGCAGTATCTTTACGGGAGTCCTCATTCGTTATACCCGGTTTTCGGGCTTGTCGAGCATGGGCGTTCTGTTGGGCTTGAGAATGTTGTTTGAGGTTTGGGATAAGTCCTCTTTTTTGCAGATATTGCCGGAGTTTGTTCTGGTGGTCATACTCGCAATGATAATACCGGGACATATTTTGAACTATAAAGCGAAGAAGGAAAACAAAAATAAGAGTAAGTGATATGTTTAAGGAATTAAACCCTTTGCTTCACAGTGAACTGAGGCTTGCCGTAATGTCGTTGCTCATCAGTGTTGAAGAAGCGGATTTTGTATACATCCGCCAGCAGACCGGTGCAACGGCCGGCAACCTCAGTGTGCAACTGGATAAACTTGCCAAAGCGGGGTATATAGTTGTGACCAAGACTTTTAAGGGGAAGATGCCCTGCACGCTTTGCAAGATTACCCCGCAGGGAATAGAGGCTTTTGAGGAATATGTGGAGGCGTTGAAATCGTATATAATGAAGTAGGGATGTGAACCCGTTAGTTAAGAGTCTGTTTAAATTCTCTTCAAGAAATGTTTCGGACAGGATTTAAACAGACTCCGGAATAAAAATAAGAAAATATGAAAATTTTGGTGACTTATGCCGTTCAAGGCGAATTTACGGAATTGAAATTCCCCGGTTTGATAGGGGAGGAAGAAGTGCAGGTGGGTTATCTTCGCACCGGAATAGGAAAGGTGAAATCTGCTTTTTACCTTACGGAAGCAATTAATCGTGCGCAGCCCGATTTGGTTGTCAATGTGGGCACGGCAGGAACTGTCCGCCATCAGGTGGGGGATATTTTTGTATGCCGTCATTTTGTAGACCGTGATATGCAGCGGCTGAAAGGGTTTGATATGGAATGCGAGATAGACTCGGCGGAACTGTTGGCGCAAAAAGGATATTGCCTGCATTGGCAGCGAGAAGGAGTGTGCAATACGGGTGATACTTTCCTGACGGAACTGTCGGATGTAAAAGGCGATGTGGTGGATATGGAGGCTTATGCCCAGGCATGGGTGTGCCGTACCAAGAACACGCCGTTCATCGCCGTGAAGTATGTGACGGACATTATCGGGCAGAATTCGGTGAAGCACTGGGAAGATAAACTGGCGGATGCCCGTAAAGGACTGGGAGCGTTTTTCGAATCTATTTCAGTGTTTTGAAAGAGAGGATGTGGTAGCTTGTTCCTGCTGCAATCAGCAACAACACTGCCTTTAGCCACCAGTAGGGGACTATGAAAAAGATACAGTTGAGGATGGTTATCCATATCAGCGAGACCGAGATGATTTTGGCTCTTAGCGGGATGGCTTTATTTTCACGGAAGTTACGGATGTAGCTTCCCAGGTATTTATGGTGCAGCAGCCGGTTGTAAAGGCGGGGAGAACTGCGTACATAAAGGGCGGCTGTGAGCAGCAGAAACGGAGTAGTAGGCAGTAACGGCAGGAAAATGCCGATGATGCCGAGTGCCAGAGAAAGTGTACCGAACAGAATATAAAGGACTTTCATGTCGCAAAAATACATAAAAAGATGAATAATAAAATTGTTTGGGATTGTTTATTGTTCATATGTACAGGGAAATATGTTTTCTGCCTGCAACCGGAGTCTTTGTGGACATCAGGCAGCCGCGCAGTGTCGTAGTGTTCACTGTATGTATGAATAAGCGTCAATCTCGTGTGTAAATTCTAAGTTTTTTGTACTTTTGCTGCCGCATCGAGGTGACATTAGATGCACGGTTTTATAAAATGATATTTTAACCAGCGTATTAACAGTATGTACACAGTCATTAAACGAATGGAGGTTTCGGCTGCACACAGTCTGAATCTTTCTTATCAGAGTAAATGTGAGAATCTGCATGGTCACAATTGGATAATCACAGTCTATTGCCGTGCCAAAGAACTGAATGCCGACGGAATGGTGGTTGATTTCAGCCACATCAAACAGACGGTGAAAGAAAAACTGGATCACCGGAACATCAATGAAGTCCTTCCCTTTAATCCGACAGCCGAGAATATGGCACGCTGGATATGCAGCCAGATACCTGCCTGCTTTAAAGTGGAAGTGCAGGAATCCGAGTCGAATATAGCCATCTATGAGGAGGATTGACAGGAGCGCTTATGAGGAAGATTAACGAAATATTTTACAGCTTGCAAGGAGAGGGCTTTCATACGGGTACTCCGGCTGTTTTTGTGCGTTTCTCCGGTTGCAACCTGAAATGTTCTTTTTGCGATACACAGCACGAAGAGGGTGTGTGGATGTCCGATGAGGAAATCTTGGCGGAAGTGGGGAAATATCCTGCGATGACGGTGATACTGACGGGCGGAGAGCCTTCGCTCTGGATTGACCGTGAATTTGTGGACTGCCTGCACCGGATGGGGAAGTATGTCTGTATCGAAACGAACGGTACGCATTCCTTGCCGGATAATATAGACTGGGTGACTTGCTCGCCCAAGCAAGGTGCAAAATTGTGCATTTCCCGTATGGATGAGGTGAAGGTAGTGTACGAAGGACAGGATATTGCCGTATATGAATCGCTTCCTGCCGGACACTTTTTCCTGCAACCCTGTTCTTGCAGCAATACTGCGGAAACTGTGGCTTGCGTGATGCAGCATCCGAAATGGCGGCTGAGCTTGCAGACGCACAAACTGATAGAAATAAAATAAGACCTTGTAATTTTTTAAATTTACAAGGTCTTATCATTGCACGGGAGGAGAGGCTCGAACTCCCGACACCCGGTTTTGGAGACCGGTGCTCTACCAACTGAGCTACTCCCGTGTTTGCGGCTGCAAAGGTAATGGAAACTTTCAAATCTGCAAGTTCTTTGTTGCTTTATTTTCTTAAAAAATGGCTTATAACATTTGTAGGTCCTGATACATAATGCGATAGGCTGCCGCTTTTTTTTCTAAAGCCAGCGGATAAGCTCTTGATGAAGAGGGCATGCGGTAGAGCCGCATAGGGCGGTCTGCGAAAATGAATTCTGTAAAATCGCCGACTTTAGGTTCTTGCAATGAGAACAGCGCACAGAGCGTGTCGGTAGCTTTTTGTCCCGTAGTGACAATCGCTTTGCACTGTGGCAGTTGTTGCAATAATGCGGATATGTCGGTGGGTCGGACCACTTCGAGGTACTTATCGGATGCATTGTCTTGCAACCGCCTTACGGCAGTGGCCGTATCGAACAGGGCTATCCCTTTTTCGTTCAGGAAATCGATGATACGCTCCTTGCGGAAAGCTTTTTGGGATTTATCGGCAAAATGGTCTTTGTCATTGAAGAATAAAAGACCTGCAATACGCCACATGTCATTATTCCAGTTCGGGTAGTAAAACTCCATGGACCAGCGTTTTCTTTGCGGCGGGAAACTCCCCAGCATCAGCAAACGTGCATTGCCGGGAAGGAAAGGTTCTAAAGGATGCTGTTCTATTTCCATAAGATTGATTTTGCTTATACATTAGCGGATGATAAGGCAAAGTTAATCAAAAATAGTTTTTCAGCAGCTTTCAAGTCCCAGATTACTCATTTTTTCTGTAATCCGGAAAGGGAAATCCGGATATTCGTATAAGCTGAACCGGGGTTCGGTTTTTCCTTCCGTATAGTTCCAGATGGAAGCATAGTCTTCCGTGTCCTCTCCCATGGCTTGCAGTTGTCGCAGATAGGCGGCTATGGATTTGCTTTCGACAATGTATACTGCTCCGATACTGTCTATAATAGGACTATGGCAACGTGTACCGTCGTGTTCGAAACGAAGGATACGCTTTCCTTCCGGAGTGATTCCTACCGTTTTGAAAGTCATGCTTTTTCCGATGGCAGGCAGGTTCAGCACATTCCGGTCTGTGGCGAGGAATGGCAGGCGATGTGCTTTCGTAAAACGGCGGATACAGGCGGCAGGGTCGTGTGTCCGTTCCAACAGTACGGAGAGGTTATGGGCATCTTCTTTGGTAAGTTTTCCGAATGCTTTTTCTTCCTGCTCTTCTTGTATGGAGCGGCTGTTTGGAGTGAAAACGGCATTATTTTCTTCAAATCCTTTCACCGAGAATGTGTAGTAACAGATTATGCCCAGTTTATTTAATACCTGTCGCAGGCGTGCAGTGTGCCCCCGGCGGGATGCGGCTACATTATACACCAGCTGGTTGGTGATGAGCCATCCTGCCGAGAGCAGTTTGCGAATGCCTTCCTCTGCTTCGGGAGTAACTTCCAGCGGGGTTTGGAAATGTGTCTGGATGATAAACTGACGTATGCCGACTGTGGATGCCTTTTCCTTGAATTCACGCAATATGTCCACTAATTCGTCATTGATGCGCATCGGTAGATAGGCGGGCAGGCGCGAACCGAGGCGGATGCGTTGCAATTCGGCGTATTTCTCACCTTCCGGGCGTTCCTGGTTGGCTTTTCGCTTGCGCACCGCCATACGGTAAACGGCGTCCAATATGTTGCGCAAGGTTTTGTTCTGGCTCATAAGAGCATCGCCGCCGGTAATGAGGATGTCACGCAATTGCGTGTCTTCTTCGAAATAGGTCATGAGGCGGCGCAATTTCTTGTCCCAGCTTTCTTTGGGATGCAGTTCTTCAAATTCAAAGTTGAGGCGTTTGCTTTGGAAATCGTACATACGCTGGCAGGAAGCGCAAAGTCCGCCGCAGGCTCTTCCCATGGTATCGGGGATAAGAATGGCCACCTCAGGATAGCGTCTGTGGATATTGTGACCGTCGGGCAATAACCAGCCTGCAGCGTTCGGCTTGCCGGCTTCTACAATGTCTTCGCGTTCCCAGGCGCGGATTTGTCCGTAGGTCTCCACCAATTGGGGCGAGTAGAGGATATAGCTGCGTAAAGAGTCGTCGTTATAGCCGCTTCCGGTACAGTTCAATAAGGAAAGGTAGTAGGGGGTGGCGAAGAACGGCATGCCTTTTTTACGTGCACGCGACAATAAATACATGGTTTCCACGGAAAGTGAATTGCCCAGGAAACGGTTCAGTTCCGTAGGGCTTTTCACTGCCATTGCAAGGTGGAAGCGGAAATCGTTCCACCATTCGCTGACGAGCCGGAATTTTTCTTCATAGCTGATGCCTTCTGCAAAATGAAAGCGTGAAGCAGAATTCTTGCGGTTTTCTATTTTCTGTATGAGGGCATGCAGGATACGTTCTTTGTTGTATGCCCGGAGTTGTTGCACATCCTCATCCAGTCCGGAAGGCCACCGTTCACTCCAGGCTTTTACGCGTTGGAAGCCGGGTAGGGGATGTTCGGGGTGTTGCAGACGTTTGAATTGTCGGAATAAATCAATGAAAAGGTCAGTTTCGAGGTATTCTTCCAGTTTGCCGGTGAGGAAATCATAGAGTAAGGAGAGGGTTGAAACAGGCAGTTGCTTGTCCGTTGAGAGTTCATGTACTTTTTGTCCGTCATAATCAATCAGAAGTCGAATCAGCTTGCCGGCCTCACTTTCCGCTTGGGGATGTCCCGCCATATACTCCGACAGATATGTTTTGAAAGTCTGTGCATCTCCGCTTCGGGCGGCGATGCCGGTCAGTTCGGGGAGTTCGTGCCGGTAAAGTTGTTTCAGTTGTGAGAGAGTGAGTGCAAGCATTTTCTTTTGTTTCATACGCAATTCTTTTTTAGAGATTAATAATCGGTGATTGGCGCAGGATGCGCTTTCAATATTCCGTGAGGGGAAAAACGGTCTGATAAATATAACAAAAAAAGGCGGGGTATAAAAACCTCGCCTTTCGTCTTATGAAATATTTTAGATTTCTTTTTGTTTTGCTAACAAACGCTTTTCTGCCTATTTGTCAAAACTTTAGCTTATGCTTTTTCTTGTTCGTCACCTTTCTTTTTCGGTTCTTTCTTTGCCAGCATGACTATGTTGTATACATACTCTGTCATCCATTGTTCCGAGTATCCTAACCGCTCTTTGTATTGGCGGACTGTCATAGCGGTCTTGTGCACATCGTCCTTTTTCCACACGGTCTTGGTGCAAACCTCATGTACTGTTTTTTCGGTCATGCTGCGTAATGCGCCTTTGAAGATGGAAGGCATACGGAATTTCCATTGCATCAAGTTGCCCATTAACATCATCAGGTCGTTGGAGAATCCCTGATACATGAAAAGATAGGCTTGTACATCGTTCTGTGTACGGCAGTGCTTTTTTACGGATGCGTCAATCTCTTTAAAGAAGCTTTCGCTGATGCCGTAATCCTGCATCAGCATCTTGCGGGAAGCCGCTTTTTCCGCTTGTCCCAGACGTCCGCCTTGTGTGGGGATTTTGAATAAACGTTTGAAGTTGGCTACATCCGGCACAAAACGGATGTTGGTGATGCCCAGGTTGGCGGCTATCACGGACTGGAAATAGACGCGTGTCAATGAAACGAAGTCCTCCACATTTCTGGAAGAAACCTCTTCCGAATTCTTGTTGAATAGTTTGGCAAATATACCCATGATGATAATTTTTCTGATTTATGGGCGCAAAGGTAGTAAATAACTTGCTTTTTACCAGCACTCCAACTCTTTATTTCAGCTTGAAGTGAAACTTATGCCCTTCGAATACGGGTTCCACAATGTCATAACGGATGAGTTTGGCAAGCAGATGCTCTGCAGCACGGCGTGACAGACGTGCCAGACGGCAATAACGGTTCAGTGACAACCGGTCGTTTTGTTCCAGTAAATCAAGCAGTAGCTGCTCCCGTTCGGTATATTCCATCAATTCTCCTTGGGGACTTTCGCTTTGTTGCCAGATACGCAGATGTACCGGGGTGGCAAGTATGTTCTCGTCCTTGATGCGCAAATAGGCAAGATATTTGCCGGCTTCGTCCTTGGCATATACCGGTTTGCGGTCGCTTTCATCGATTTGCACAAGTAATACGCTGCGGCCTTCTACCTGATAGGTCTGTGTGCTGTAACTCACTTCCGGCCGGCAGTATAACCGGGCTGCTGCCTCTATCATATATTGTTCTTCATCGGAACGCACTCCGGCAATCTTACCATTATCCTTTACGCCGATGAGAAGCCGTCCGCCGTCCGTATTTGAAAAGGCAGAAAGCGTCTTGGCAATTTTTCGCGCATCAGATATTTCGAACTTAAAATCTTGTTGTTGGTGCTCTCCTTCGGCTATGAGAGCATGTATATATTGGGTATCAGTAAGCGTTTTCATGTCTGCAAAAATAGATAAAAAACACGTATAAGCCTTTTTAAATGCCGATTTTGCGTATTATTTCAAAAAAAATATCGTTTTTCTGCATTTATTTCAAGAAAGAATGTATTTTTGTCGGACATTATTAACGAAGTAATTAAAAAAGGATTATGAAAGAATTAGTTGAAAAAGTTGCAGAATTGTATGCAGCATTCGAAAAAGATGCAAAAGCTCAGTTGGAAAACGGTAACAAGGCAGCCGGTACTCGTGCACGTAAGGCTTCTTTGGAAATCGAAAAGACAATGAAAGAATTCCGCAAAGCATCTTTGGAAGATTCTAAAAAGTAAGAGAAAACGCAGATTTAATGCTGTGAAAGACTGCCGTTCGGCGGTCTTTTTTATTTTATGCATAATGGCTGTTTTGTATAAATAAGTCGTATTTTTATGATATTCCTCAACGATTTTAATATATTAATTGCTTGGCCTTTTGCTTTTAAATAGAAGTTTTATTATTACTTTTGGCACAGGGTATGAACGAAAATGTACTAAATAAGTTGAAGATATTGGCAGAGTCGGCAAAGTACGATGTCTCTTGCTCGTCCAGTGGCACTGTACGTTCCAACAAGGCAGGTATGCTGGGCAATACTGTGGGCGGATGGGGCATCTGCCACAGCTTTGCAGAAGACGGGCGGTGCATTTCGTTGCTGAAGGTGATGCTGACAAACTATTGCATATACGATTGCGCTTATTGCATTAACCGTCGCAGTAATGATTTGCCTCGTGCCACTCTTTCCGTCAGCGAACTTGTGGACCTGACAATGGAGTTCTACCGCCGCAATTATATTGAAGGCCTTTTTCTGAGTAGCGGAGTGGTGCGCAATCCCGATTATACGATGGAACGGTTGGTGCGTGTAGCCAAAGACCTTCGTACTATCCATCGTTTCAACGGTTATATCCATTTGAAGAGCATTCCCGGAGCCAGTCGTGAGTTGGTGAATGAGGCGGGGTTGTATGCCGACCGTCTGAGTGTCAATGTGGAAATTCCCAAAGAAGAAAACCTCAGGCTGCTTGCTCCGGAAAAAGACCATGAAAGCGTATTTGCTCCGATGCGTTATATTCAGCAAGGTGTTTTGGAGAGTGCGGAAGAGCGCAGGAAATACCGCTATGCACCCCGTTTTGCCCCGGCAGGACAGAGCACGCAGATGATTGTAGGTGCTACTGCCGAGACGGACAAGGATATTCTTTTTCTTTCATCGGCTCTTTATCAGCGTCCTACGATGCGGCGCGTCTATTATTCCGGATATATCTCGGTGAACACGTACGACAAGCGTCTGCCGGCTTTGAAACAGCCGCCTTTGGTGCGTGAGAACCGGCTCTATCAGGCAGACTGGCTGCTACGTTTCTACCAGTTCAAAGTAGATGAGATTGTGGATGACGCTTATCCGGATTTGGATCTGGAGATAGACCCGAAGCTGTCGTGGGCGTTGCGGCATCCCGAACAGTTTCCCGTTGACGTCAATAAGGCGGATTATGAGATGATACTCCGTGTACCGGGTATCGGTGTGAAATCGGCTCGTCTGATAGTCGCTTCCCGCCGTTTCTCCAAATTGGGATTCTATCAACTGAAGAAGATCGGTGTGGTGATGAAGAAGGCGCAGTACTTTATTACGTGCAGTGAACTGCCAGTACGCACGGTCAATGAAATGACTCCGCAGAGAGTACGTAACTTGCTGGTGCAGAAACCCAGAAAGAAATATGACGACAGGCAGCTGATTCTTGATTTTGGAGACGAAGAAAATGACTCTGTTTATATTCGATAATACATTTGAGGGATTGCTGACTTCTGTTTTTGAAGCCTATTCCCGTCGTACTTTTCCGGGTGCTTTGCTGGCGGAAGGGGAGCCGTTTCCTCTGTTCTATGACGAGGCTTTTACTGTAGTATCGGATGAAGAGAAAGCGGGGAGGGTTTGGCGTGGCTTGCAGAAAAAACTTTCTGCATCCGCCTTGTCTTGTCTTACGCAGTGCTGGTTGGCGGAAGAGCCGGAAACTGCATCGCTTTTGTTCCGTTATATCCGCAAGGCAATAGATGCTTCCCGTTCCATTGAAACGAACTTTGCAGACCCTGATGTTTTGGAATTTTCGCGTATGTGGAAGCGGGTGGATTGGGAACGGATACGGATGTTACAGTTTGTCCGTTTTCAGAAAGCAGCAGATGGTACTTATTTTGCGGCGGTAGAACCGGAGAAGAATGTACTTCCCTTGATAACCGGGCATTTTAAAGACCGTTTTGCCGACCAATGTTGGTTGATATACGACATCAAGCGTGCTTATGGTTATTATTACGATTTAAAAGAGGTGCGGAACGTTGTTTTTGGGGAAGATAGCCGGGAAGGACATCTTGTGACAGGAATACTGGATGAGAGCCTTATGGATAAGGATGAAAAGCTCTTTCAGCAACTTTGGAAAACTTATTTCAAGGCAATCTGTATCAAGGAAAGGCTGAATCCCCGCAAGCACAGGCAAGACATGCCTGTGCGATATTGGAAGTATTTGACCGAGAAGCAGACTTAGTATTTAGTTTATTACCCAGTTCTTGTTGTGCGGAACAGTTTTATGCGGGTTATAGTGCATTCCGGCTTGTGTCGGTATCTTCAGAATGTATGTACGTCCGCTTTTGTTCATTAGTGAAGTGTCGCGCAGCCAGGGATTGGCATCTTTCAGCTGGGCATAAGTGATTCCTTTATCTTTGGCGAATTGTGCCAGATTGGCTATTCCCGTGGTGACTTTCACTTCGGTGTAAGGGATAGCCGGATATAGGTGTTCACGTTTCATCAAAAAACCGTATTGTTGCGGGTTGCTGATAACAGCTTTTGCTGCCAGCAAGCGGAACATATAACGTGAGGTTTCTTCTACCAGCCAAAGGTCTGCCGCCTGACTCACCATTTGCTTTTGTAACTGTGTGGAGATACGTCCCTGACCGGCATTGTAGGCAGCAGCCACGCAAAGCCAGTTATTGTATTTGGCATAGGCTTCGTTCAGATATTTACAAGCTGCTTTCGTCTCTTTTTCCACATGATAGCGTTCGTCGATGTTATTGTTTACTTCCAGACCGAACTCGCGCCCTGTACCGGGCATGAACTGCCACATTCCGGCAGCGCCGGCGGGCGATTTGGCAAGTGGGTTAAGTGCGCTTTCTATAACGGCAAGGTATTTGAAATCATCCGGTATGCCATTTGCCTTTAGTATAGGTTCTATAATAGGAAAATAACGGTTGGCACGCTTTATGGTGAGCATTGTGGTAGAATGCATATAAGTAAACGACATCAGTTCACGGTCCATGCGCTCGCGGTGGTCGTAGCGTAACAAGTCTACTTCCTGTCCGGCAAAGGCAATCTTGGCGGGTACGGTAGGAGAGGTGACGCAGTAAGGTATTTCCGATTTAACCGACTGTCTTTCAGGATTCAGTACACTGCTGCCAAGGAGAAAAGGCAGCGAAGTGCCTATGCACAAGGAGGCAGTGACTGTGAGTATCATATATCCGGACTTTCTTTTCATCTTGGTTGTTTTTGCTTTTTGGGCGTGAAGATACGAAATCAATTCTTTATCGGCAACCGTTCCCACAGCCAACGTGGAATCATTCGCCAGAAGAATACCAATAGACGATAGCGTCCGTCAATTACTGTCACTCGTTTTTTGTGTTTCAACGCCCGGACGATATATTCCGCCACTTTATCGGCATGCATCAGCATCGGATACTTGCCGTTTCGCAGTAAATCCGTTGCTACGAACCCCGGACGGATGTCGGTGAAGCGGATATTAAGATGCTGCATCCGTGCGAGTTGTGCCAAAGCATCGATGTATGTATTCTGAAACCGTTTGGTGGCGGAGTAGGCAGGTGCGACTCCCAATCCCTTGGTACCTGCTATGGAACTGATTACAGCGATATGTCCGTTTTTTGTCTTTTTGAAATAATCGAAAGCTGCGGTTACCATTCGGATAAAGCCTTCGACATTGGTACGTGCGGTATTCAGTTCTATTTCAGGTTCTAGGTTCCTGTTCTGATAACCTACGCCGGAGCTGAGGAAAAATAAATCCATGCCGCCTAATCGGTCTATCAGTTCTGTAAGGTGTAATACGGCATTTTCCTTTGTCACATCAAGATGCTGTATCTCTATCTGTTGGGGATTGGCTTGCTGCATGCTTCGCAGGACTTCTTCACGTCTGCCGGCAATGCCTATGCGCCAGCCTTGTTGCACGAGTATTCCGGCTACTTCCTGTCCGATGCCTGAGGTGGCTCCTATGATGATAGCTTTTTTCATGGGAAGAGATTATCCGATAATGGTTGCTACGATTTTTCTTCCTCCGCCACGGTTGCGGAATTCACAAAGATAAATACCCTGCCAGATGCCCATATTCATCCGTCCATTGGTGATGGGGATGGTCAGTTCTGCTCCTACAATGGTAGATTTGGCATGCGCCGGCATATCGTCGTCACCCTCGCAGGTATGTTCGTAGTAAGGCTCACGCTCCTTGACAAGGTTGTTGAAGATAGCTTCCATATCTGTCTGTACATCCGGATCGGCGTTCTCGTTGATGGTTAGTGCGGCACTTGTGTGTTTGATAAACAAGTGCAATAGTCCGGTCGGAGGCAACTGTGGTAAGTTACGTACTATTTCTTCCGTAATCAGATGGAACCCGCGTCGATGGGGGGTAAGGGTAAATTCTTTTTGTATAATCATATTTTCTATTCTTTATTCCATTGGCCGTACTTGGCAAGGAAACACTACTGTGAACGTGCTACCTTTATTTACGGTGGAGGTTACTTCGATTGTTCCGTTCATATGTTCCATGATAGACCTGCAGATAGGCAAGCCCAATCCGGCTCCCTGAATGAAAGCATCAGTTTTTTCGAACCGTTCAAATATTATGCCGAGCTTTTCCTCAGGGATTCCGCGCCCTGTGTCGGAAACGCTTATTCTTGTTTCGGACGGTGTCGTCTCGTACGAAATTTCGACATAGCCCTGTACGGTATTTTTCAGTGCATTCGATATGAGGTTGCTCAAAACCTGCTTGATGCGCATCGGATCTTGCTTTATCAGGTTGGGAGTTGCCGGGTAGCGTTTCTTGAGCGTTACGCCTTCAGGTACGTTGGGCTGGCATTCGGTGCAACTTTCATCTATCAGGTCGGAGAGGTTGCACCAGACCGGGGACAACTCTATGTGTCCGGCTTCTATCTTCGATAAATCCAGTACATCGTTGATGATGTTCAGCAGCAATTCGTTGTTGTGGTTTATCAGGGAGATGTAATGGTTGCGTTCCTCAGCATCTTCTATATGGGGCAGGAGGCTGGAAAAGCCGATAATAGCATTCAGCGGTGTACGTATTTCGTGACTCATGTTGGCAAGAAAGGCCGATTTCAGGCGGTCTGACTCTTCGGCTTTTTCTTTGGCATCTATCAGCATGGCTTCCGTGGCTTTGAGCCGGGTAATGTCGTAGTTGATACAGATTAGTTCGATACTGTTCCGTTCGGGAGCGTAGGTTTTCACTATCAGGTTGACATGTGTCCAAGTGTAGCTGCCGTCTTCTCTGAGAACACGTACTTCTTTATTGAACTTGTCTTCCATACCTTTTGCTGCATTGTTCAGGAAACCGAGCATGGCGCGCCGGTCTTCGGGATGGATATGTCTGTACACTCCGATGATTCGGGACAGAGGAGTTCCTTCTTGTTCGCCGATATTGATGTACCAGCTGTGTTGGGCATCTCCTTGCCGGGTGAGTAAGTCGTAGTGTGCGTATCCTACTTTGGCATAGTTACCTATCAGTTCGAAGAAACTTTCGAATTCCTGTATCTTGTTGTAGGCTACGGTGGTTTCGGTCTTATCGGCATTAATCAACAGGTAGTTGGCGGGGGTGTGGTTCTCGTCGTACAGCGTGGTTACTTTAGTTACGAGGTCTATTGTACCGGTCCTGGTTTGCGGATTGTAGTAAGAACCTACTTTCGAGAAGTCGTAGCGGAATGTGAAATCGGCGTCTTCATATTTTTTCAGTTTCTCTTTCATCTCTTTCGGGAAGATAGGGTTATCAAATATATTGATACCCAGCAAGTCTTCTTTTCGTTGCAGATGAAACATTTCCAATTCCTTATCGTTGAGGTCTGTCAATACTCCGTCTGTATTGTAGACTTCAATGCCTACCGGAAGATGCTTATAGATGTTGTGCAAGAGTTGTTCGCGTTGTCGCAGCATCTGTGTGGCGGACGACATATAAGGACCGTCCTGTATTTCGGCTATGCCGTAAATCTTGGTCTTTCCGTTTTCATCGGTTTTTTGCATACAGATTTTGCTGCGGACCCATGTCGGTCCTTTGACGGTATCAAGCAGATAGACGGTTTCATTCGTCTGTTGTATGTTGTCGAAGGAACGGACGGTAGTATGCGGCTGTTCCTCTCTCAGTATGCGCTTGTTGAAATTTTCAAAACTGATACAACCGCCTTCTTCCAATCCTAACAGGCTGGCGATGGGACCGTAGTATATATAATCGGCATCTTGTATATCGGCTTTCCACCAGCCTATATTGGCATTGTGCATTATTTCTGACAGCAGGTTGTAATCCTTTTCAGCGTCCATACATGGATGTTTAGGGTTGTTTATATTATATGCGCATACAAAAATAGATATAATTCGCAGAAATGGAAAGAAATAGGGAGCGGATGTTTTATTAAAAGCGGTACAATAATGATTTTGTTGAACTTATCTTTGTCTTGGCCTGTGAAACCGTGATGCCAGTTATTGATAAGAGAGCGTGAATTTGCATGCTATTTTGAAGAATGATACGGGTAATAATGGGAGTAATTACCGTAACAACAACCGGAAAAATATGGCTTTTTAATGATTCGCTTGTAATTTATTCGGAGATAAGCGGTATCTTTCCTCTATGAAAAGATAAAGATTACCCCTGTCTTTATGGCTCCTTTACTTAGTTTATGGTGTTAATGAGCATGAATGTATTGACCGTTCTATCAAGAGCAGTCAGATATACAATATAAAAAGTATCATTTTCCTCTTCAGGCTTTATTTCCTAACACTGGCATTCTAAGCCGCTTAAAGCATCAGTCAATTTGCAAAACGGAGTCTATGCTACCACAAAGATACTGGCCTTACAATAAGCGGTATATTATGAGTTGCCTTCTGCAATAGCTTCAGGCTTCTTATAATCATTGTATGGAACACCATCACTCAACACGTGCCAAATGACAACAAGCATTTTCCGCGCTATGGCCACTTTCACTTTCATGGCATTCTTCCTTCTGACGACAGTTTGTGTGTAACTGAAATTCGAGTAAAAACAGTTTTGTGTCCGGCTGGCTCCCCATGCGCATTCAATCATAGTCTTTCTGATGTACTTGTTACCATGTGTGATTCTTCGTGATTTGATTTTTCCTGCGCTTTCTTCATTCCGTGGTTTGAGCCCGCACCACGACACCAATGCAGCCGCTGTAATAAACATCTTCATGTCGGCCCCTAATTCAGAGAGTATGGAGGTTGCCGAGCGTTCCTTTACACCGGGTATCGTCTGAAGATTATCGAACTCCCTGGGGAACTCTTTCCTGCAGATTTCCGTCAGTTTTTCCTGGCACTCTTTCAGATGCTTGTCATCCATAAGGATTTCCTCCCGGTACTGGCGTATCAGGTCTATGTCCACTTCATTGACAACTCCTGTCAGAGCGGCTGTAATTACTTCTTTTCCGACACGGTTCACCGTCCGTCCATGGATGGCCTCCGTCAGCTTTTCCGCATTGACAATTCCTTCGGAAAGCAATTTCACCACATCTTTGTAGCTCTTACTGTCTGTAGAAGATACGTAGTTGCTGATACGGATATTGCAACGTTGAAGCAAGGCATCCAGTTTGGTCAGTTTATAGACCTTCTCCTTGTTCAAGTCAAAAATGCGTCGGTTATACTGACGCATGCGCTGCACTATCTCATCCGGCACGAAACTGCCACGGATGAGATCCTTCATGGTACATTCGGCTATCCAGGCAGCGTCACGGACATCACTTTTTCTGCCGGGAAGCTGCTTGATGAAGTAGGGGTTGACCAACTTCAGACATTCTATGTCACTGAGAATGCGCCAGATGGGATACCAGTAAATACTGGTGCTTTCCATAGTAACTTCCTTAACTTCATGAGTAAGGAGAAGTTGATGCAGCTCTTCCAGTTCAGGTGTCAAAACACCGTACTTGGCTTCAAATTTCTCACCTTTTTCGTTGAGAATACAAACAAATACACTATCTTTGTGTACGTCAAGACCACATACTATCCGCATAGGCTATTACATTTTGAGACTAAGAGCTCGTGAAACATTTATTTTGAGGCTCACACACTGAGACCTCCACGCCATAAAGATAGGGGTGGTCTTGATTTTTTCATATCCCACTGGCATATAAATCGTGATTTATATCTAAATTTGTTACCGTTTACAACGCATTTACCCAACAAAACAAAAAATATATGGAAAAAGTTATTATCAATTCGTACGAGGATTTTGAAAAGCTGGTAGGTCAGCAAATCGGTGTTTCGGAGTATGTGGAACTTACGCAGGAACGCATCAATCTCTTTGCCGACGCAACGCTGGACCATCAGTGGATTCACATTGACACAGAACGCGCCAAGACCGAAAGTCCTTTTAAGAGTACCATTGCACACGGTTATCTCACCCTCTCCATGTTGCCTCATCTGTGGAATCAGATTATTGAGGTAAATAACCTGAAGATGATGATTAACTACGGAATGGATAAGATGAAGTTCGGTCAGGCTGTACTTTCCGGACAGAGCATCCGTCTGGTGGCTTCTCTGCATTCGTTGGCAAACCTGCGCGGTGTGGCAAAGGCGGAAATAAAGTTTGCCATTGAGATTCAGGGCGAGAAGAAGAAAGCGCTTGAAGGTATTGCTGTATTTTTATATTATTTCAACTGATTATGCGCAAAATGGTGTGCCCCCAATGCAAGGTGGGGGCATTTTATGTCTTGAACGGGCAGGGAGAGCGTTTGCCCGTATATGTGTCGGACAAAGGCGAGGTCGTACCGAAAGATCCGGCAGCTTCTTTAGAAGGGTATGACCTGGAAGAGGTTTACTGCTTATGCTGTTCCTGGCACGGGACTCCGAAACGTCTGGTGAAATATTGATATATACGCTCTTTCCATAAATGCCTGCACGCTGCGGCCGGATGATAGAGCAGCATGCGCGGTCCGGCATATCGCATGACTTCCTGCATCCGCTTCTTCATCTCCGGCTTGTAGCAATGTACCGGGCATAGTCTGCAAGTTGTTTTATTCTCTCCGAACGGGCAGCGCGACAGGCGCGTTCGTGCGTACTCCAGCAATTCGAGACATTGCGGGCAGAGTTCCTTGTTGCCCTCTTTCCTGCGGCAATAGAGGCGGATCATCTGTTCTACGGTGCGTTGTTCTTGGGCAATGTGTGATTGGCAGGTCTTATTCATCCATATTGCGTTTCAGGTAAACCATATCTTTCAGTTGTTTGCCCGCTTCATAAATGGGATGGTCGTAGTTATCCGTAAAGAAGTCCGGGATGCGGTGGGAATAGGTAAATCCGCAGTTCTCGTAAAATGGAATCGCCAATGGGCTGTCTCCGGTTCCTACGAGCATTGTCCGGCATCTGCCTGCATAATGCCCGAAAAGATACTGTATCAGTTTCTTCCCGTATCCCCGACGTTGGAATTGCGGATAAACGGCAATGTTCTTTATCTCAAAAACATCTTCTGCTTCGCGGGTGACGACACAGGATGCTCTGATACTGCCGTCCTCGGACAACACGAACATTTCACCGCGTTCCAGATAACGGTCTATCATGGTTTCTTGTTCATCGGCCAAAAGCAGCAGGTCGAGGTATTGTTTCTTATTATGGAGCACAGGCTGTATACTTATCATTTCATTGCTGTTTGAACGGGTTTGTATGGCAAAGATAATCCTTATGGGTATAGAACCAAACAAAACACCAGGAAATATTGTTGATTTCCAACATGGAATAGATTAATGGTTATGGATAAAATGAAGTCTTTGTTCTTTTTTTTGACGCTTTGGACATTTTTGCCACTTTTTGCAGGCTATGCTCCTGATAATGTGCAAACTGCCCTGACGAAAATGTATCCTTCCGCCAAAGGGATAGCCTGGTCGCAGGACGAGGAGTATTACGTTGCGGATTTTATGATGAACGGATTTGATACCAAGGTCTGGTTCAATACGGATGCAGAGTGGGTAATGAAGCAAACGGACTGGGAAACCCTGGATGAGGTGCCTGCCGCCGTATTCAACGCTTTTGCAGCCAGTCAGTTTTCGGACGGGGTGGTACAGAATGTTGTTTGGGTGCAATTTCCCAAATGGCAACCTATTGTAGCCATACAGGTGGGCAGGCCGAACGTGCAGATAAAATATCAGATATTGTTTACTCCGAACGGTGAAGTTCTCCGCCAGCAGAATATCACTTACGCTTACAATACGCTTGGGGCAAGTACTTTCCTGTAATCAGACGTGAGATGCCCGGCTGTCGGGTAGGCATCTCATTTCCGTCGCTTGGTATAAAAAACAAGGCTGTGTATTTTTTATACTCTCTGTTTACGCTATCTTTGCCGCAAAGAAAGACTTTATCTTATGAATCGGACTACTTTTCTGCAAGATGTTTACAGTGTTGTTGCCGCTATTCCTGAAGGATGCGTTGTAACCTACGGGCAGATTGCCAGTTTGGTAGGCAGACCTCAGTGCTCGCGTATGGTGGGGCAGGCTATGTACAACGTACCGGAGGAATTGCATTTGCCTTGTCATAGGGTTGTAAACAGCCAGGGCAGATTAGTGCCGGGTTGGACGGAGCAAAGAGTATTGTTGGAGAATGAAGGTGTCCGGTTTAAGACAAACGGCTTTGTAGATATGAAAAAGTCTCAATGGGAATTTATGAAAGAACAATAAACTAACGAATAATAATCGAAATATGAAATTTATAGGTGCACATGTATCTGCCGGCGGCGGTGTGGAGCTGGCTCCCGTCAATGCCCATGGAATAGGAGCGAATGCTTTTGCCCTGTTTACCAAGAATCAGCGTCAGTGGGTGGCGAAGCCCCTGACGCAGGAAAGTATTGCCTTGTTTAAGGAGAATTGCAGGAAATATGCTTTGGAGGCACGTTATATTCTTCCACACGACAGTTATCTGATAAATCTGGGACATCCCGAAGAAGAAGGGTTGGAGAAGAGCCGTGCGGCTTTTCTGGATGAGATGCGACGTTGTGAGGAGCTGGGGCTGGAACTGCTGAATTTCCATCCGGGCAGCCATTTAAATAAGATTTCGGTTGAGGCTTGCCTGGACAGGGTTGCCGAATCAATTAATATTACCTTAGGCAAGACGCAAGGCGTAACGGCGGTCATTGAAAATACGGCAGGACAGGGCAGCAATGTAGGCAATGAGTTTTGGCAACTGAAACATATCATCGACCGTGTGGAAGACAAGTCGCGCGTAGGTGTCTGCCTTGATACGTGCCATACGTATACGGCGGGTTATGATATCGTAAATGAATACGATAAGGTTTTCGACGAATTCGATAAGACCGTTGGCTTCGGTTTTCTGCGCGCCATACACTTGAACGATTCGAAAAAAGCGTTGGGTAGCCGTGTAGACCGTCACGACAGTATCGGCAAGGGGCTTATCGGCTTGGATTTCTTCAAGCGTTTTATGAAAGACGAGCGTTTTAACGATATGCCGGTGATACTCGAAACTCCGGATGAAACGCTTTGGGCGGAAGAAATCAGCATGCTGCGTAGTTTTGAATAATTGTCCGGAAATAAATGACGCGGGCTTTCGTGGATGTTATTAATTGTATCCACGAAAGTCCGCGTTATTTGTGCCCGAATTATACGATAATGAAGTTTATTCGTTTCTCGTGATGCGTTTGCTGTCTGCTACCTGCATTATTGGTTGACCTTAACGTCCTTCCACTCAAAATTAGAGATAATCTCTTTGTCGCATTGGGCATTCTTTGCCTTGATATTCAAATTCTCGAAAGTGAAATCCTTCAATTCGTATTGGTCGGACTTTCTGACGTTGAAGAATATGTCGCAGCTCAGGCTGATATTGCGCAGCGTCACGTTGTTGGCACGTGAGAGGGGGATGTCCTTGCGGCCTTTGAGGTCGAAGAACTGTGTCCACGGTTTGATGAGCAGCATGCTCTTGGCATCGCCTGTGATGTCTTCCACCAGGATATATTCGTAGTGTTGCGGCGTATCGGGACGCATCTTCAGCCACAACAGGCGCGTGGCATTGCTGATTTTGCAGCGGCGGAGAATGATGTTGCGGTTGTGTATCGACTCGCTGCCGCATGTCAGACCGCTGTGGCAGAAGCCGTACGTGCAGTCTTCTATGATAATGTTGGTGTTGCTGCCGTTATTAGGGTCCTTATCCGCCCACGGGCCTTTGCCGCCTTTCAGTGCCACGGCATCGTCGTTGACGGACATATAGCAGTTTTTCACCAGTACATTGCTGCAGACGTCAATATCGATCGCATCGCTGCTCGGTGCTTTCACCGGGGCGGCAGGAGCGAAAATATGGAGATTCAGCAGCTTTATGTTACTGCAGCGGTAGATATGCGTAGTCCAGAACGGAGAGTTCATGAGGCGTACTCCGGAGATTTGCACATCGTTACTGTTGGAGATGTAAACCAGGCGGGGACGCAACTCGTCCATATTGGTACATTTCGGGATAACCTGCCGGCGCAGCCAGAAAGATTTCCAGTACCTGTGCCCGTTGCCGTTGATTGTGCCTTTGCCGGAAATGGTAAATCCGTTTACTTTGTCGGCATTCACCAGTGCGGCGAAGTATTTCAGGCTTTGTCCTTCTATGCGGGTGTTGACAATGGCGAAGTTGCTGATGTCGTCACTTCCTTTCAGCACTGCACCTTCTTCCATGTATAGATGCGTTTTTGGCTTGAAGAAGATGGAGCCGCTGAGGAATGTTCCTTTGGGGATGATGATAACGCCGCCGCCATTCTCGGCTGCCCGGTCGATGACGGCCTGTATTTTCTCCGTTTGCAGGATTGTACTGTCGTTTGCCACACCGTAATCGGTAATGGTATACTTCTTGCCCAGTGTGTCGATGTTTACGATTTCGTTCTGTCTGAACCAGTCGGGAATAGGCGTGCCGTCGGGGAATTTCTCTTGCCCGGACATTTGCAGGCTGATAAATGCCGTAAATAGGAATGCAATGATTTTCATGGTTTCCGATAAATTTAAAATCTACTTATGAATTATGTTGCAAACATAGGAAACTTAGTGCAATGCCGGACGAAAGACGTTGATTTAAATTCTGTGTAAAATGACTTTTCAGCCTGCTTTGAACACGCATTCCACACGGTTGCCGTCGGGGTCGAGCACTACGCTTTCAAAATATCCGTCTCCCGATGTACGGGGTTCTCCGCTGATGGTATATCCGGCACTTCGCAGCTTTTCCGTCAGTTCGAGAACCTCTTCTTTGCTGTCGAGTGCAAAGGCGAAGTGGGTCAAACCGAGCCTGTTTTCCCCGATGGGAGTATTCTGTACATCGGTACGGCTCATCAGCTCCAGGTCGGCTCCGCAGTCGAAGCGGATAAAGTAGGATTCAAATCCTTTTTGAGGGTTGACGTATTTCTCATTGCTTGTACCTTTGAAGTAACGGATATAGAATTCTTTCATTTCTTCCAGACGGAAAGTCCAGATGGCGATGTGATGTATTTTCATAAGTCAATCTGTTTTTGTTTTATGCAATGCGTGTTCATCTACGGCTTCCATTGCAGGTGTAAAATGGGAAAAGGATTCCCCGAAGGGTCGGTTTCATCTCTTCCGATGAGTTGAAAGCCCATGTGCAGATAGAACCGGTGAGCTTTTTCGTTTTGCTCATTGACGTCCACCTTATAGATATGTTTTTCGTGGAGTGCGTATTGCATCAACTGCTTGCCATATCCTTTTCCCTGTTCATCGGGATGTACAAAGAGCATTTCAATGAGTTCGTCGCTTAGCCCCATAAAGGCAGCGATTTTTCCTTCCCGGTTGCGGATGATGTAAAGCTCTACGGCCTGGAAATATTGGTTTCGTACCAATGGCTTGTAGAATTGTATGTTCTCTTCTGTCAGGAAATGGTGGGTACTGCGAACGGAGGCTTCCCATACGGTGAGCAGTTCGTCATAATCTTGCGGGGTGGGTCGAAGGATTTTCATCGGATACTTGTTTTGGGGTTATTAATAGTGATTACTGTTGGTATAAACGTCGGTTGCCGGTTATAATCGGTTACTTCATAGGTTAGAAGTCTGCTTTTTGAGTGATGCTTATTCTCTTTCCGGTCACCGGATGTGTAAACTCCAGCATTTCGGCGTGCAGATACAGGCGTTCGGCTTTCCGTCCATAGAGCTCGTCGCCTATGATGGGGCAGTGCAGTCCGAGCGGGTGGGCGGCATGCACCCGAAGCTGGTGGGTGCGTCCGGTGCGGGGATAAAAGGCGATACGGGTACGGTTGTCCTTGCGTTCCAGTACTTCAAAGTCTGTTACAGCAGGCTTGCCATATCCGGTATGCACCATTTGCCGGGGGCGGTCGAGCGGGTTCGGGCATAATGGCAGTTCAACCGTTCCCGCATCTTGAGAAACGCTGCCTTGAAGCAACGCAATATAGCGTTTGCCTATACTGCGGTTTTTAAACTGCGCTTGCAGGTTTTGGTGGACCTGCTTGGTTTTTGCAACCACCAGCAGTCCCGATGTAGCCATATCCAGGCGGTGTACAATCAACGGACCGTCCGCATCGGGATACCGCTCGCGCATCATGCTGTAAACGGAAACCACATCTTCCTTGCCGGGTACGGACAACATCCCTGCCGGTTTATTAACCACCGCCAGCCATTCGTCTTCGTAGATAATGTCCAATGTTTTCTTGCCGGACTGCAACTCTTTCAGAATCGGGTTCTCGTCTACTTCAAGACCTTGCAGCATATGTCCCAATATAGGCTCACACTTGCCTTTGCAGGCGGGATAGTAATGTCCGTGATGCCGTATTTCCGTTTTGGGGGATTCTCCCCACCAGAATTCTGCCATTGCAACAGGCTTCCACCCGTGCAGATAGGCTTGTTGCAACAGTTTGGGGGCGGCGCACTCACCGGCTCCTGCGGGTGGGGTTTTGTGTACGGTCTGCTCAAAGATGTCGCAAAGCGTTTTGACTTCTCCCCGATAATTCAGCATTTTGAATTGTTCGAACAGTTTTTGCTGCAAGGCGGCAGAACGTTGCTTACGTTCGCTTTTCAATGCCTGTATGCCGGCCTCATAATCGGAAACCGTTTGCTGTAAGGGAGCAATCCGCTCTTTCCAGGCACGTTCCATGCGTTTGTATTCGGCTTTTTGGAACTGACTTTCGCGTATCAGGGCGCTCTCTTCCTCAGGCGTCATTGGAGCACCGTTGGGTAAAGCCGCTTCGCGTCTTCGCTCTTCCCGTTTCTCTTTGGCGCGTTTCATCTGCCGTTTGGCTTCTTCCAGCGTTTCTTGGGCAGTTTGCCGCAGGGCAGCCAGTTGTTGTACCTGTCGTTTGTATTCTTCGTCCTCTTCCAACAGTCCGATGCGCGTGTTGATTTGCGAAATCTGTTCTTCCTCTATCTTGAAGAACCCTTGCGGCTGCAACAGGTCGTAGACCGGCGGTACGAAAAACGGATGCACATTACTGCCCGCCAGTATGCCGGAGAATGCTGCCAGGTATCCTGTTTCACCCTCTTGAGTCCTTACAACCAGAACACCGAACATCTTGCCCTGAGCCAACTCTTCTTTCCACGCTTCCTGCAAACCGAGATAGGCTTGCACCTCTTTCGCTGCTGCCACGCAAAGCGGATGAGGTGTATAGCAAAAAGGGAAAGTAAATCTTTCCGGCAATGGTATGTCTGCTACGGGGGTATGGAAATGGTGCAACATGGCGAGAGGGGTTAATCGTCAATCAAATTATCATTGTCCGTATTGATAATGTAGGGAATGTTGTCATTCTCCTCTTCCGGAACGGACAGGACATCTTCCGCATCCTTCTGTTGCGGCAAGGGATGCGGATACGCTGATTTCTTTTTCTTCTTTCCGTATTTGCGTTCCCTCTCCCAGGCAGCTTTGCGCGCCTGATACTGTTCGTATTGGTTTTCCAGATAGTTGTCGGCCATAATCTGTCGTTTATAAAGTATTCAACTTTTGCTTTTCAAATACAGAGAATCAGGGTATGCTCTGTATTATTTTCTTCATGCTGTTAAATTTTCTACGTCTCTGTGTTCAGTCTGTATAGACTCCGAAAATTTGTTTATCGCTCGGTGGGAAGTGAGAACTCCTGCCAGTCGTATTGTTGCCCGTTTCCGTCGGCTACGGCCACCCGTATGGTGACATTTCCCGTCTTTATCCGCTCGCCTGCGCTGATGGTGGCGGTGTATTTCACGCCGTTGTGAGGGGCGATTTGCTCCACCATTACAGGTGGTGAAATGTAAATGCGCTTCATGCCTGTGGTTTCGGTAACCATCGGTACCACATTATATATAGTCTGTTCACCTTCGTTCATGATTTCGAAAATTACTTTGCTTTTCTCACCCGAACTGATTACGTGGTCACGGCTGTCGTCTATGAAACGGATGTTGCGTATCCTTAGGTTATCGAAGACGCTTGGAGCGGGATACGTTTCGTTCTGCGGCTTGTAGGGCTCCGTTCTTTCTATCCGGTAACCGTATGCCTCTTGTTTGGGAGCAGACACAGCATTTCCAATGGCTGCTCCGGCGATGGTTCCGATAATTGTACCGATGGCCGAACCCCGGTAACCGCCCCGCCAGCCGCCATTATTGTCGCCTATCAGACCGCCGATGGCACCGCCGACATTTCCGCCGATGGCTGCACCTGCAAATATTGCACCGGGATCGCCCGATGCCGTTTGGCTTGTGCCGCAACCCGACAGGATGAGCAACGAAGCGGTTAACACTCCAATCTGTCTCTTCATATCGTTAAGCTTTGGTTAGTTGTACAAAGATAGTGAAATATATGGTAAATAGCCCGTTCTCTTTTACTCTTTTGTTTCTTCTTAATACATAAAACCCTCAGGTATCATAAGGCTATATTCTAAATGTCGTGCCACTTAGCTGGCACAAATGTGCCTTTTAATAGGCACAACCTTGCCTATTAAAAGGCAAAGGTTGGCATGTCATAATGTATTGCTCCAATAATAATCTTCAAAGTAAGAATCGAATTCAATGGAGAAAGTTACTCCGCACTCTTTGAGTATGTTTATGATATTTTGTTGCTCGGCAGGAGATAATGCCCGTTCGCCATTGCGGACACGATAGTAGGTACGGCGGCTGGAATTACTGATGACCCGGTTGATGAAGAAGTGTGTTTGTTTGGCGGTGAGGTTTTCCAGAATCCCGAGAAAGCCTTTGGCATACCTCACCTGCTTATTGGAGCAAAAGTAAGGGCACTCATTCTTGAACTTGGCTAAATGCTTGGGATTGATGGCACTGCAAGATATAAGCTCTTCCGGCGAGAGCCTTTCTGCCAATTGCCTGAGGCAAGTTTCTGCTTTACTGCATTGCCGGTTGATACACCATAGGAAATTATTGGGAACATCTGAAAAGGCAAGTTCTTTTTCTTTCATTGTGAATTGCGGTTTATGTGAGGACTCTGATAACTATCTGCAAATGTAGCCATTCTTATTCTTATTAGGCGTGAGATGTTTATAAAAAAATCTATTATTGCTCTTTTATCAAAATGTTATGTTTATATTCGCAAAAAAACAGAAACTGATTATTAAGGAAGGATATTATGCTTGCATATACATACATCGAACATGGAAGATTCGGTCTGTTGGACAAGCCAAAGCCCGAATTGAAGGACTCTCGCGACGCTATTGTCCGCGTGACACTTGGTAGCATCTGTACCAGTGATTTGCATATCAAACATGGCAGTGTGCCGCGTGCTGTTCCGGGAATAACGGTAGGGCATGAAATGGTGGGCGTTGTTGAACAGGTTGGGAGTCGTGTTACTTCGGTCAAACCAGGCGACAGGGTTACTGTCAATGTTGAGACTTTTTGCGGTGAGTGTTTTTTCTGCCAACACGGATATGTGAATAACTGTACGGATGTGAATGGTGGTTGGGCATTAGGATGCCGTATTGACGGCGGTCAGGCGGAGTATGTCAGGGTTCCTTATGCCGACCGGGGATTGAACCGCATTCCCGATTCGGTGAGCGATGAACAGGCGCTTTTTGTAGGCGATGTGCTGGCTACGGGATTTTGGGCGGCACGCATTTCGGAGATTTCCGGGGAGGATACGGTTCTTGTCATAGGAGCCGGCCCTACGGGGATATGTACTTTGCTTTGCGTGATGCTGAAGAAACCGAAGCGTATCATTGTTTGTGAAAAGTCCTCTGAAAGAATTCGGTTTATCCGTGAACATTATCCTGATGTATTGGTGACGGAGCCGGAAGAGTGTAAGGAGTTTGTACTTCGTAACAGCGATCACGGAGGCGCTGATGTCGTGTTGGAAGTGGCAGGAGCCGGAGACACTTTCCGCCTGGCGTGGGAATGTGCCCGTCCCAATGCGGTGGTTACGGTTGTGGCGCTTTATGATAATCCTCAAATACTTCCTTTGCCCGATATGTATGGTAAGAATCTGACTTTCAAGACCGGTGGAGTGGATGGATGCGATTGTGCCGAGATTCTCCGTTTGATAGAGGCGGGAAAGATTGATACCACGCCGCTTATCACACACCGTTTTCCCCTGACAAAAATCGAAGAAGCATACCGCGTATTCGAAAACAGGCTGGACGGGGTGATTAAAGTGGCGATAGCGGGAAAATAAAAACAAGCTTCAGGCTTTATTTTCCTGTTTTATTTTCCGGCAGCTGGTGTGCGAAGTTGCCAGAAAGCTACGGCAGCAGCGGCAGCCACATTAAGCGAGTCGACGCCGTGCGACATGGGGATGCGGACTACGTAGTCGCTCCCGGCAATGGTTTCGCGTGAAAGTCCGTCTCCTTCGGTACCCATTATGATAGCCAGCTTAGGTTCGGCGGTCAAGGCAGGATTGTCGATAGGTATGGAGTTGTCGGTAAGCGCCATAGCTGCCGTGCGGAAACCTAAGTCGCTCAGTCTGCCGATGGGAGCGTCCAGCCAAGTCCATGGTACGAGGAATACCGACCCCATGGATACCCTGACCGCACGCCGGTTGAGCGGGTCGCAAGAGGTGGGGGTGAGCAGCACGGCATCTATGCCGAGAGCGGCAGCCGAACGGAAGATTGCTCCTATGTTGGTTGTATCGACCACGCCGTCTATCACTACGATACGCCGGGCTTCCCGGCATACTTCCTCAAGGCTGAGTGGCGTGGGACGACGCATGGCGCAAAGGACGCCGCGGGTCAGGGTATATCCGGTAAGCGTGGCAAGCAACTCCCTTGTTCCTGTATAGACCGGAATGTCTCCGCTGCGCCCAATGATGGTTGCGGCATCACCCGTAATGTGTTTCTGTTCGCATAGGAGTGCCAGAGGTTTATATCCTGCATCAATGGCAACGGAAATGACTTTGGGACTTTCCGCAATGAAGATGCCTTTGGTAGGTTCGATGCGATTACGTAGCTGAGCTTCGGTAAGCGTGCTGAAAATTTCCACTCCGGGGTGGGATAGGGATGATATTTCGATGATGGGCATGTAGCTGTTTCTTTTTTGTTATTGTTTTTGATGCGTTTTCGTGAATCGGGATTAAAATCAAACAATGAAAAAGAATTACTCTTCATTGGAGTCCATAACTTTATCTGCCAGTGGAACCAGCTCAAATTCAAGAATGCTTGCCGGTATCTCGCATTCTTTAAATAAGTAGTTCAAGATATTGCGTTTGGTGTTTGTACTGCAAGAAGTATGAACGTAACAATGTTCTGCCACTTTGCTTCTTCCTTTGGCCTCGGAAGCATGTATCCAGTAATTCTTACCGGCTACATAGGTCATTGTAGAAGGACTTTCATTGTATATGAGTTTGCAGACTTGTACCAGCATTTCCACCCAGTTTGAGACTGCATGCCGTTCGTTTCTGTAGCGATAACCGATGATTTGCCGCCAACTCAGTTCATATTCGTCGTCGTCAAATGAAACCAACTCATATTCCTTTTCCAGTGGAACATATTCCGTCTTTATCATCGGCCATAGCCGGAGGAAGTTTTCAAGAAGAATCTGTTGTCTTTCTTTAATCTCGTCAATAGTCCATTTAGAACATTGTTTTAGATAGTTTGACAAACAGAAAGCCGAGTTTTTAAAACCGTTAATCTTGTTTCCTTTGCGGTCTGTGTATCCGTCCTTTTTCTCCTGAAACGAGTGGTTGCTGTATGACGTATTGAATCCGGTAAGGGTTAGGTTGGCAAAAGTGTGGAGATAGGTGTCATATATCTGCTGCCAGTTTTCTCCCAGTTCTTCTTTCCACTGAGGTGTTAGTGTCTGAGGCATGATGTGTGCTATGGTGAATATGCCGTCCTTCATTTTTTTTACGATTGTATCATTTGCCTCCGGACTGTTTTCATTTTCCATACGTTCGAACAGGAAGAACTTATAGTTGCTTGGAATACGATAAATCTGTCTGGTTGGAAAGGCTGATTTAACATCGTTGTCGTTTGGAAATGATACGGTTCCTTGTTTCCTGAGCAAAATGAATTTGAGGATCTGAGAGTACGGTAGAAGTAACTCGGCATCTCTTTCCTTATGGCGTTTGTATATCTTCAAAATATCATTATGGAGAGTAGCAAACATCTTTTGAAGCGCATTTGCAGGGTAGTTGCAGATAATCCGGCGGGCCCAGTAGTTTTCGATTGTGTCCAATACTTCATACTGTTCGGTTTCGTTCAGGTTATTCGTTGACGCATAGTCAAAGAATGACAACAGGTAGGGCAGGTGTACAAGAGATTCTATGGTTGCAATCTGTTTCAGCTTGCGGTTGAGACGGGCATGGCTGGTTTCGCCTTTGAGTATCTGCCGATAATATTTGGCAAACTTCAACATGTCTTCAAGGAGGACTTGACGGTCGATGTGAGACTTCATATCGTATGATTTGAAGTCAAAATATAAGTCCTCAATATTGCTGATCGTGCCTTTCTTTAGTGTCAGATAATCACGGATAAACATTGTCGGCTCTCCATCTGTCAGTTTTTCTATTTTGCTCCAGTAGGCATGGTAGTAGTCTTCCTGCTTCTTGGAAGAAAGTGACATGAGCAGGTAGTTGCGTACCTTATCTGCCTCTTCAAGGTCTTTGCCGCACGAGTTTAGAGATTCAAAAATCAACTGTGGATTATCTTTCGCTTCCAAACGAATATCAATCACTTCCAGTTTCTCGATGGCTTTAATAAGCTCCTCAAAAGTGAGGTTGCTTATCTGAATTAATTGGTAAAAAAGTTCGTAGTTTGCAGTAATGCCTGTATTCTTGATGAAATCATCTGAATTGTTGGTAAACAGTGCATCATATGCTTCGATATCTCCTTCAATCGGGCGCAGTTTTATCTGTCTGTCAATTCTTTTTCTTATGGCATAGAGATAGTTTTTCCTTACTTCCTCAATATCTTCATTGCCAGGTTGCATATCGCCATTGGCAACTGCATTGAAAGCGGCCAGAATCAGGAGCGATAAAGTTGTGATACGCTGCTGACCATCGATAATCAGCAAATCGTCTTCAACCTCGCTGGCTTTTGTTGCAACAATACTTCCGAAAAAATGGCTTTGCAATTCTTCTTTATGAATTTTTATCAGATCTTCAAATAAACGTACACAATGCTTTTTCTGCCATGCATACTTACGCTGGTAGAGGGGTATAATAAACTGTGTCTTTGCGCCGTAGAAATAGTCACTGATATTTACCGAACCTTTCATTTTTTGCTTTTAGTTTAACAGACTTCAATTGTTAAGTTTGACTCATAGCTGTGCAAGAATATGCGCAATCTATGGTTACTCTCATAACCGAGTTCGATATAAAAACGGGGTTAGACCCGAAGAATATCGTTTCTCTTGTGTTTTATACTCTAACATAATATGGTGTTAGAGTATAAGCTTTTCATTGAGAATAAATAAGATAGCAATAAAATGTTAAGTTTATAGTGCCGGATTGTAACATTTAAACGTTTACTGCTATGTTATCAGCGGCTAAAGTTACAGAGATTTATTGTATGACGGATGATTTTGCAGGGAATTTATGTTGCACAGGAAAAAATATATGGTTGGGAATAAAATACTGCAATATGTTCAAATTGTATGTAAGTATCCGATAAAGTACACATTGTACAGTTAGGGAATCCTCAGTTGCTTTGCAATCAAAAAAGACATGAAACTTCTTCATGCTGAAAACGGAGGTGTGGTACTCTATGTAAACGTTTGGAAAAGAGTATGCTCCACTTGTCATCCTATAACAGCAAAACTAGGTATTATGCATTGGGGTGGAGGAATTTGGTAATGATGGTAGAAGGTATAAGTGATAATCTTACCGATGCAGATTGAATGGGAAAATATATCTTATAGCTGGTAATCATGATATTAAGAATCTCAGGCAGAATTATACGAAGTACTTTGAACAGATAACGATGCAGATGCATATTGAAGTAGATAAACAGAAAATTTATCTGAACCATTGTCCCTTCCTTTGTTATGGAGGAGCTTACTGTGGTACATGGTAGCTTTTCGGACATGTACATACCAGCAGGCATAACACCGGAAAGGATGTTCCGCGATGGAAAATGCTTTTCCCGAAAAACTTTATGAGGAAAATAGCGAAATTGGACATATAACAAATACAAAATATAGGATTTATAATCAGTTACTATGAATCTGACGATAAGTTTTCATATAAAAATTAGTTTTATTCTCAGAAATTGCATAGTTTCGTATTTATAATCTTTATAATATTGAAGATTAATGCTTGGAAATATATGTAACTATCATTATAATAATACATAAATGCGGTTTATATGGTAGATTTCTATGAATACTCCACGCCTGAGCTTGTAAGGCTATTAGGTAACAGATTTAAAAAATATAGAATTCGTTGCAATCTTACTTAGAAAGATGTTTCTGAGCAATCCGGTATTGGACTTACAACCATCCACAAATTCGAGAATGGTATAGCAGGTAATATTTCGTTGTCAACATTTATTGTGTTGTTGAAAGTGGTCGGGCAGATTAGCACTATAGACAATCTTCTTCCGGAGTTGCCCGAATCTCCTTACCTGATGCGTAGGGATGATAAAAAAGTACAGCGTGTCAGAAATTCTAAATAGGATAAATTATGGTACAGTCGTTAAAAGTAATCCTTTGGGGTGAGGAAATTGGTAGATTGGCATGGGATGCCAGACGCAGGTTATCCTATTTTATGTATAATCCGGTCTTCTTGAAGAAAGGTCTTAATATTTCTCCATTAGCGGCACCGGTTGATGGATCAAGAGGACTTAACCTGTATGGGGAGAAGAGGCTAAGATTTATCAAAAAAATTCAGATGAATTTTATATACCGTCAGACGTGAGAGTGGTTGGAGTGGAAAATGGTGAGAACTTCTGTCGTATACGGAGTCAGAAATATCTGTTTGGAGATAATAAAGTTTTGTTTGTTTCCAGATATCCCCAGTCGGCAGATTTAAGGGAATGGCTTATCAAAATTCCTAATAGATATATACATTTTGGAGATTTTGATCTGGCAAGTATATGTATATATCAATCAGAGTTTTATAAATATTTGGGCGACAGAGCGAGTTTTCTTATTCCCGAAGATATTGAAGAAAGATTGAAATCTGGGAATACGGGACTGTATGACACTCAATATCTTAGATATAAAAATCTGAAGATTATAGATTCACGTTTGAATGGGTTGGTTGGAATGATTCATCACTATGGTAGGGTGTATGAACAGGAAGGATACATTGAAAAATGTGCATACTAAATAGGGACATTCAGTAAATAGTAGTAAAAGAAAGCGTTTTTACAAAACTATACCTAATACTGCCCCCCGTATTTTCTCCTCTAAAATTCTTCATTGTTTCACGTTTTAAATTCGCGCAAACTAAGAATAACTTTCAGAGAGTAAAAATACGGGGGTGCTGAGTACTTACTTTGTATTAGCTTAAATTCTTTAATCTATTGATTGAATTCCGAAAGATTGTCAATCATCTTTTTTTAGATTCTTCTCGTTTTCTTCTTTAGATATAGAAGAGTCATTCACGAAGTGCGAACAAGGAAAAAGAGGACATCCTCCACAATTATTTCTTTTTTGATCTTTGCAACATTAATAACAGCTTTTCGTTTACATATACCATATAGTCCCCAAACATCTTTCGAAAACGGATATGCCCCAGCTCTTGTAGTTGATAGCATATAAACTCTACAAATTCAATATTGCTTGCCATAATATAGATTTTCTTTTGCAGCTTGTATTAAACTGAAAATAAGGATCTCTTATTATAATATTCTGAGAAGTTCTTGATGGATATTTCCGTTTGTTCCGATTACTTGGTTTCCTTGTCTGGGATTAAGCTTATTCCCAATCCAGTCAGTTACCTTTCCTCCTGCCTCTTCTACCAAAAGTATGCCTGCAGCATAGTCCCAAGGGTTCAGATACACTTCAAAATATCCACCTTGCCGGCCACATGCTGTATATGCTAGTTCCAGTGCCGCAGACCCCAATCTTCGGATGTCTTGTGAGTTTTCGTAGACCTTGAGAAACCTAGTAAAGTTTTCTTTAGCCAGTTCTCTTTTAGCAGTTCCGATACCGATGATAGTTTCCGACAGTTTTTTGGCAGAGGAAACATGGATAGGCTTGCCATTCAAGAAACTACCTTCTCCTTTGACTGCAGAGAAAACCTCATCATGGTATGGGTCATAGACAATGCCTAATACAATTTCATTTTGTTGGCAAAGCGCCAATGATACTACGCTGTGGTGATAGTCGTGTATGAGATTGGTTGTTCCATCCACGGGGTCTAGAATCCAATAACTATCTGTGTTCATCTGTTGCAAGCCGGTTTCTTCTCCGAGAAATTGGATTTCTGGGTATAGTTTATATAATTCTTCTTTTAGGAAGTTCTGTACGGCTACATCCACTTGCGTGACATAATCGGCAACTCCTTTTTCTTTTACATGGGCTGCCATTTCCCGGTTTGTGATGATTTCTTTGGTTTCTTTAACCAAATAGATTATTCGTTGTAAATCCATGATTTTCTATATTAATGTTTTGCATAGAGTTTCCTCTTAGATTTAATGTAAAGTTACTTGTTTATTTAATATTTTATCACATGATGCGAATCAAAAATATCATTTGAGGAATTTTATTTTTGATTTCATTATGATTGTCGTCTTATTTTATACCCCATTTTATTATCTTGTATATATGAATGATATATATGCCCTTCAGTTATTATTTCTAGAATAAAGTGATGTGTTTATAATACTTGTTTTAGATATATGGGAGAGAAAATAGGATATGTCTAAGTATTCTTGTGGAAAAGTCACGCCTTGTTATCAGAAGGATATTGGAGAATATATTTAAAAAATATTGTCTAGGAATAAGAGTTTTACAAGAAAAGATATATGAAATACAAATACATTCTTCGATGTGCTAAATATATCTATGGTTTTTAGAATGAGAAGTTCTGTATTTTACATCCTGAAAATGCCTCTTTTGTCCCTTGGGAATTTCGAGGAACAAAAGGGACAAAAAAATGTCCCTCGAGTGTCTGGGGGACAAAATTGTTTTTTATAAAATTTTCTGTTGGGAATTGTACTGCTTTATAATACAGATTATCAGTGTGTTATATCCATTTTTAGCATAGTATTTAAAGGGATTCTATAAATATTATTAAATTACTGGTAATCAGCTGTTTAAATATTTGTCATTTGCCGATGCGCATATTTACATCGCTGATTATCAGCGACTATTCATTTTAATCGGTACAACCTCTGTTTTTACAAGTACACAGAATATGGAGACAAATGCAAATCATTGTATTTCATAGCTTTGCATATACGTGTTGTACCGCCTCTTTTCAGTCCTTTTGTAGAATGTCCGTTATCAGTTTCAACGTGTTGAATGATATGGCTTTTCCGTATGGATGTTACAGAACGCTTGTTGAATGCAAAGGTAGTGATTTTCTTGGGATTTCTGTGGCTTGCGGTGGAATTTTTGCGTTCGGTACTCGATTCGTTGGAAAAAGTGTAGCAAAACTGAATTATTCGCTTGAAAAAGTGTTTGTATGCCATAAATGGTACACTTTTATTCGGAGGAAACCATTATATCATATCGGGTGTAATTCTGCATCGGACATCAATATTATACCTGAAATGGTATAAATCAATAGACTTGGCTGAACTCCATAATGTCGAGCATCTGATATAATATTCCGTCAATAGCGGAATGCCAACTTTGGTGAAAATGACCATAATACCAATGGTTCACCGGATGATTGTCAGTTTTGAGATGATGCAGGATCATATCCATTGTTTTTCTTTCAGATTGTACATCTTTAAGAAGTGATGACTCGTTTTTAGCCCATTGGTTAAGGTTGCTTTTTGAGAATAACTCACAATGTGATGGCGCGGTATGTGTGACAACTGTATCAATTAAGAAATCTGCACTGATGGTGTTTATCTTATCAGCGTCGTAAACAGGAACTTCATTCCGCCAATATAAATTGCGAGGAATATCATTTTCTTGCGACTCATTGGAGTGAACACGATATTTCCGTTTGTACCATTCATTTATGCGATAAATACGGTCAATAGAGATAGCTCCACCTACACAAAGGATGGTATGATTGCAGGCTTGAAGAATAGTATAATCAGGAACAGCGATGAAGCGTTTGTAGTTGAATGTTGTTCCATCGAAATAAGCAGGATTATCATGATTGCCACGCACAAATACAATCCAATTGTTGGCTTGATTCATTCTCTTGGCATTTCGTCTAATCATTTGCTCATAGTATTCTTTCTTTTCAAAGCCAAAACCACAATCCCCAGCAACAATCAATAGGGTGTCCGTCAACTTATATTGAATGCAGAGTTTGAACACTAACTGATTAAAGTTTCCATGAATATCCCCCGAAACAATGATTGTCTTGGCTTCGGGAAAAGATAGTGAGAATGCGTTGCTATGATTCATCTTATATTCCTAATAATAGCGCATGTAATTAATCTTATACTTGCAAGTTGTCAGAAATCATTTGGAGAATTTCTTCGTTTGTGGTAGTTGATTCTTGTTTGTTTTTTAATGCAAAAGATGCTGCATCTACTGCTTCTTTTGATGTTTGTGGAACAAGCCCCGAATAAACTATATTTTCTATATGTTCTAATTCTGTTCGCTTTTTAGAAATTTGTTCTTTTGTGTACAGCTCTGCCTTTATATCTGATAAGAATCCCGCATACTTATTGCGCAAATCGTGCATAACAGCAGCAAATCTTTCGCTGTCAGCTGCCTTCTTTTCTAGATTTTCAGCTTTGTATTTGGTGGTGAAATATGTTAATGTCAACGCTAAGAAAGCCATTAATGGGACAATGACAATTTCAGGTAGCCACTTGAATATATTTGTAATTGCAGAAGCTGATACCAAAACAGAAAATACTAAAAGAATCTGATTTTGTTTTTTCTTCTTTGATAGGTATATATTCGCTTGACATAAATGAATTTTGTGCGTCCAAATTATTTTGTTAAAACGCTCAAGAATCTCCCTATAAAGAATTTTTATTTGTTCGTCCATATGATTTATTCTTCTGTCATGTATTTTAAAACTTTGATTAATACATCAATGTATTTATATGTATCTACTGGCATGTTGCTTCCTGGTGCTGTCAGATTAAAGCTCCAAACAGGGCATGAATCATAAAGCCTTTTTTCGTAAGTTCCTATTGGTTGATTAGAACTTTGTTCTCCTTCTCTTAGCCAGTGCCAATCAGCAATATTATGATAAACAAAACTATCAATCACGATTCCCGGAAGATGGTAACTCCTAAAATAGTTATCACGAATTTCACGCATGTGCTTACATGTGTCGAATAACAAACCATTGCTTGCAACATTTTTTTCCTTCATTGCCTGTTGCTCGCTTTTGGGATTAGTTGTCAACCAGTTGCCACCCATATTCGAATCTGGATAGTCGTATTTCCCATTCCAATTACCCCACCAATCTAATTGACGAAAAGCTGGTAGAACTTCAAATTTAATCCCATCGGAAAAGTTTATCACAACGACTTGCCCATCTCCATGAATATCACTGTTCGGATAGGTTTGTAAAATTGCATTCTTCAATGCTTGTAGTAATCTGGACTGACCATTTCCTCTTAGTGCGTCATATTTATTATATTCGTCTCGTGGCAATTCGACAAGTATATCAATGTCACTTGTATCAATAGCAGTACCTCTACCATAAGAGCCCACATATAAACTATGAGCAGTTTCGCTGGTGCTACCCCAAAATTCCGAATTAACCGCTCTTGTTATGCGTCTATATCTCTGAGATACTAACGAACGTTGTTCAATGCTAATTATTTCGCCTCTTTTTCTAACTGTATCCATATTAATTTTATTTCGTACACAAAAGTACAAAAATAATCCCAGTTTATCGAATATAATTCACTATATTTGCATTATAAAATCGCATCAAAGAATGAAACTGAATAGAATAAAGGCTGTATTATCTGAAAAAGGTATCTCTCAAACATGGTTGGCAAAAAAACTCGACAAGAGTTTCAGTATGGTAAATGCTTATGCCTGTAATAGGATTCAACCAAATTTAGAGACCTTGCAACAGATAGCAGAGATATTGCAGGTCGATTTGAAGGATTTGATAACCGACAAAAAGGATAGGTGATATGAAACAGTTTTCGGAAGCTACACGGGTGCAGATGCCTGCAATGGTTCACCTCACCCGAATAGGATATACCTACTTCGGCAAGTTGAGCGAAGATAAGAATGGCACGGTCTATGACAGTGACACGAATATTCTTTTGCAGGTATTTGAACGGCAGTTTAAGAATCTGAATCCCGGACATGAGGGAGAATATCTTCAAGTTTTGAAAGACATTCGTAAGGAGCTGAACGATGATGACCTCGGTCGAGGCTTTTACAACCGTCTCAAAGCTGTTTCGCCTGTAAAGCTGATAGACTTTGATAACATTGGGAATAATACGTTCCATTTCACAGCCGAATTTACCTGTAAGAACGGACAAGACGAATTTCGTCCTGACATTACTTTATTCGTAAACGGATTGCCACTTTGCTTTGTAGAAGTGAAGAAACCCAACAATCATGGTGGTATGTTGGCAGAGAGCGCACGAATGAATAAAGAGCGCTTCCCAAATAAAAAGTTTCGCCGCTTCATCAACATTACACAGTTGATGATATTCAGCAATAATATGGAATATGATGCGTTGGGCGGTATCGTACCCATACAAGGGGCTTTCTATTGTACTGGGGCACGTTCATACGCACCATTCAATTGCTTCCGTGAAGAAAATTTAAGCGGTCAGAAAATAGCACCGTTCCATCGTGACTATCTGTACAAGGAGATTGACAAGACGGTGGAAAAACAGATATTGTCTGATTACAATTGCCAAGTCATTCATACAAGTCCTGAGTACCAGACAAATCTCGGTTTCAACACCCCTACAAACAGAATCCTAACATCCATGTGTTCGCCTGAACGGTTGTTGTATATCATTAGATATGGTATTGCCTATGTCCGTATGGAGCGTGAGGTGGATGGAAAGATAGAATCTACCGACCAAAAGCATATCATGCGTTACCAACAATTGTTTGCATCGTTAGCTATTCGCCAAAAACTGGCAGAGGGAGTGAAATCTGGCGTAGTCTGGCATACACAAGGAAGTGGTAAAACCGCCTTGTCATACTATCTGACCTATATTCTTAACGATTTCTATTCCAAACAGAATAAGGTCGCTAAATTCTATTTCATAGTAGACCGCCTTGACCTTTTGGAACAAGCCACACAAGAGTTTGAAGCTCGTGGATTGGTTGTATCTACCGCCAATACAAGAGCCGAACTGATGGAACAATTCCGCAGTAATCAGGCACAACAAGGTGTAAGCGGACAGGCAGAAATCACGGTTGTGAACATTCAACGCTTTGCCGAGGATAAAGAAAAAGTACGCATCAGTGATTATGCAACCAATCTTCAACGCATCTTCATTCTTGACGAGGCACACCGAGGATATAAACCCGGCGGCTGCTTTCTTGCCAATCTTTTTGATGCCGATACCGATGCGATTAAAATCGCACTTACAGGTACACCGTTGTTAAAGGAGGAACGTGCCAGTTGCAAGGTGTTCGGAAACTATCTGCACACCTATTACTACGATAAATCTATTGCCGATGGCTACACGCTGAAAATCATACGTGAGGATATAGAAACTTCCTACAAAGAGCGTTTGTCTGATGTGTACGACAAACTGGAAACCCTTGTGCAAAAGAAAGACATTCGTAAGTCGGAAATCATAGAGCATCCAAGTTATGTAAGCGAGTTAGCCCGTTACATTATGACGGACTTAAAGGAGTTTCGCAAGATACAAGGAGATGATACTTTAGGCGGTATGGTCATTTGTGAAACCAGCGAACAGGCAAGGCGGCTTTATGATGTATTCCAAGAAGAATGGCAGAAGTATCAGCCGAAGCCCATCAAGATAAAACTTTCCGATGGTTCGTATGTAGTGGGTGAACCGGAAGTGGATTACAAATCAAAATACAGACCGCTGAAAGCCGGAATCATTCTTCACGATACGGATGACAAGGAAACTCGCAAGCAAATAGTCAAGGACTTCAAGAAAAATATGACAGTGGATATTCTCATTGTCTTCAATATGCTTTTGACTGGTTTTGATGCGCCGCGTTTGAAACGCCTGTATTTCGGGCGCAAATTGAAAGACCACAATCTGCTTCAAGCCATAACACGTGTAAACCGTCCTTATCCCGGTATGCGTTACGGTTTTGTCATTGACTTTGCCGACATCAAGCGCAACTTTAAGGAAACCAACGAAGCATATTTACAAGAATTAAACCGCTTTAATGACGTGGATGAGACTGGCGAATCCGCTGCTACCGATACCTTTACCCAAGTCATTGAGGACAAGGAAGAGATATTGAACCAAATGAAGAAAGTTCGGCAAACGCTCTTCAATTATACATACGACAATGCGGAAGAGTTTTCTTCTGAAATCTCCACCGAAGAGGATAAGGCTGTGCTGCTCGACCTGAAACAGGCGTTGGAATCAGCCAAGAACATGGCGAACATCGTGCGTACATTCGGTGATGATGAAATGAAAGAGCAATTTGCCAAACTTGAAATCACCAAGCTGCCGCAACTGCTCTCTGAGGTACAGAGAAGGATAAGTATCATCAATCAGAAAGAGGCTTTCAATACAAATGAGGAAACGAAAACTCTAATCAATGAGGCAATGATGGATATAGAGTTCACTTTCTCCAAAATAGGACAAGAGGAGATGCGCCTTATATCCGGTGGTGTGGAATTGAAAGAGAAATGGCAACGTACCATTTCTTCATTTACCCAAAACTTCGACCAAGACGATCCGGAGTTTATCTCGTTGCGTGAAGCTTTTATGGAACGCTTCAAAGAACACGGTTTTGTGATTGACACGATAGCCAAGTTCAACGAAGAAACACAGGCTTTGGATGAAATCATCGGTCGTCTGCAAGACTTACAAAAACGCAATAATGTCTTGTTGAAAAAGTACAAGGGCGATGAAAAATTTGCTCGTGTACACAAGCGTATTCGTGAAGTGAATAAGCAGAGGGAAGATAAGGGACAGAAGCCTATGTTCTCTTTCCTTGACGAAGAGATTGCTGCCATTCTCAATATTATAAAAGAGGATGTGGATGCCAAAGTGTATGATCGTAACGACATTCTGAAAAAGGATGCTTATTTCGGACGCACGGTGATGGCGCTTATCAACGGATGCCTGTATCATTTTCCGCAAATAAAGCCCGAAATGGAGGATTACAAATTTATTCAGACACGCATTTCACAACAGTATATCAACCAATATAACGCCACTTACGGCATTTCATAAAGATTATGTCAGATATTAAAGAAAAAACATTAAGGCTCATCGACGGACTTAAAGCCACCTGCCAGTCATATGGTATGGGAAACGATGGTAACGAATATAAGATTATCACTCAGGTATTTCTCTATAAATTTCTGAATGACAAATTCGGTTATGAACTGAAAAATGCGAAAAGTGAAATAGCAAAGAAACTGACCGGGGATGTAAAATGGGAAACAGCATACGAGAATCTTTCTGATGATGAACGTATGCTTATTCAGAGTGCCATCTCTCCAGATGTTCCGATGCTTGAACCTTACCATCTGATAGCCCACCTGTGGAACCAGCAGGGGAAAGGTGATTTTGATACCATCTTCGATTCTACCATGACGGACATTGCAGAGTTGAATGCGGATATATTCTCTACGCAGACCACAGCCAATACGAAGATTCCATTGTTCGAGGCATTGACACCGTTTGTGACCGATTCGGCACAACGTGCGCCCTTCGCCCGTGCTTTGGTGGATAAACTCGTGAATTTCTCCTTTGAAGAAGCGTTTGCACAGAATTACGATTTCTTCTCCAGCATCTTTGAGTATTTGATTAAGGACTATAATACCGCTGGAGGTGGAAAATATGCGGAGTATTATACGCCTCATGCCATAGCAACGATTATGGCTCGTCTGTTAGTGGGGGATAATGCTGATTTGCATAGCATGGAATGTTATGACCCCTCGGCAGGAACTGGTACGCTTCTGATGGCACTTAGTCATCAAATAGGAGAAGAACGCTGTACCATCTTTTCGCAAGATATTTCCCAGCGAAGCAACAAAATGTTGAAACTTAATCTGCTGCTTAACGGACTTGTGTCTTCGCTTGATAATGCTATTCAAGGTGACACGCTTGTAAGCCCATACCACAAGAGCGATGACGGACAGCAGTTGCGTCAGTTTGATTTTGTGGTGAGCAATCCTCCTTTCAAGATGGACTTCTCGGACACTCGCGAAAAGATAGCTGCGATGCCAGCCCGTTTTTGGGCTGGAGTCCCCAATGTACCCGCCAAAAAGAAAGAATCAATGGCAATATACACCTGTTTCATTCAGCACGTTATCAATTCACTGAAAAAGACAGGCAAAGGTGCAATTGTCATTCCTACAGGTTTTATCACGGCTAAAAGTGGTATTGAGAACAAAATTCTTCATAAAATTGTAGATGACAAAGTGGTGTTCGGCTGTGTTTCCATGCCAAGCAACGTTTTTGCCAATACAGGTACGAATGTCAGTGTGCTGTTCTTTGATAAGTCTGCAACCACTGACAAAGTAATCTTGATTGATGCCAGCAAATTGGGCGAGGAATATAAAGATGCTAACGGATTGAAAAAGGTGCGTCTGAACGATGACGAGATAGAAAAGATTGTTGGCACATTCCAGCGCAAGGAGGCAGTGGAGGATTTTTCTGTGGCTGTTTCTTACGATGAGATAAAGGAAAAAGGATATTCTCTTTCTGCCGGACAATATTTCGACATTAAAATAGACTACGTAGATATAACCGAAGAGGAGTTTAACAACCGTATGGCAAATTATAAACAAACACTCTCCGAGCAATTTAAAGAAAGCCATCGGTTGGAAGAGGAAATTATGAAGCAGTTGGATGCTTTGCAGTTCAACGAAAATGTAGGAAACAATGAGTAACGAAATACAGTTTTTGTTATACAATCTTCCCGATAAAGAGGGAAGAGTACAGGTGGTTATAAAAGACGAAACCATTTGGTGTACGCAAAAGGCTATGGCAGAACTTTTCGGTATTGACAAATCGGGTATTAGCCGCCACATAGCCAATATATTTAAAGAGGAAGAACTACAGCAAGACACGACAGTTGCAAAAATTGCAACCGTCGTAAATCGAGGCATAAGAGGCGAGGTTGAAGAGCTAGTTGATTTCTATAATCTTGATATGATTATTGCTGTTGGCTATCGTGTATCTTCCCCAAAAGCTACCAAGTTCCGTCAGTGGGCTACCAAGATTCTGAATGAGTATATCAAGAAAGGCTTTGTGCTTGATGATGAACGCTTAAAACAGGGAACGGCAGTATTCGGAAAAGACTATTTCCGTGAATTGTTGGAAAGGGTACGTTCCATCCGTGCCAGTGAACGGCGTATTTGGCAACAGATTACCGACATATATGCAGAGTGCAGTATTGACTATGACAAGAACTCGCCTACCACACACGATTTCTATGCCATGATACAGAATCGCTTTCATTATGCCATTACAGGGCAAACGGCAGCAGAAATCATCTACACTAAGGCTGACCATACCCAAGAACACATGGGACTGACCACATGGAAGAATGCTCCCGATGGACGTATCTTGAAATCGGATGTGTCAATAGCCAAGAACTATTTGCAGGAAAATGAAGTCCGTCGGTTGGAACGTGCCGTAACGGGATATTTTGATTATATCGAAGACCTCATTGAACGAGAGAACACGTTTAATATGGAGCAGTTTGCAACCAGTGTCAACGAGTTTTTGACCTTCCGCAAATATCAGATATTGCCGGATAAAGGACGCATTTCTGCGGCACAAGCCAAATCAAAGGCAGAAAGCGAATACGATATTTTCAATAAAACCCAACGGATTGATTCTGACTTCGATAAAGAAGTTAGGGGAATGTTGGGTGAAAAGTAATAAGATGAAGTGATGGAATTGAAAAAATATAAATTGGGAGAAATACTTGATGTTACAAGAGGGGCAAGTCTCAGTGGCGAGTTTTACGCCACTGAGGGAAAATACATTCGTTTGACTTGCGGCAACTTCGACTATCAGAATAATTGCTTCAAGGAAAACAAGTCAAAAGACAACCTATACTACATCGGTGATTTCAAACCGGAGTTTTTAATGGAAGAAGGGGATGTTATTACCCCTCTGACCGAACAGGCTATTGGTCTGCTTGGCTCTACCGCCATTATCCCCGAAAGCGGTAAATATATTCAAAGTCAAGATGTGGCAAAGATTATTTGTAAAGAAGAACTGTTAGACAAGGATTTCGCTTTCTATCTCATATCTTCTACTTTAGTCAAACAACAATTAAGTGCTGCTGCCCAACAAACCAAAATTCGTCATACTTCGCCTGATAAAATCAGGGATTGTACCGTGTGGATTCCTGAATTAACTGAGCAGAAACGTATTGGCAAGCTGCTTCGTAGTCTCGATCGTAAGATTGAACTTAATCGAGCGATAAATCAGAATTTAGAAGCGATGGTAAAGCAGCTCTACGACTACTGGTTTGTGCAGTTTGATTTTCCGAATGAGGAGGGCAAACCATACAAGTCGAGTGGTGGTGAAATGGTTTGGAATGAAAAGCTAAAGAGATTTATACCAAAGGGATGGGAATCAACAACGCTTGGTAACGAATGCCAAATGTACCAACCTAAAACATTAGGGTTGTCAGAACTCGACGAATCCGCTAAATACAAAGTTTATGGTGCTAATGGTGTTATAGGAAAATATCACACTTATAACCACGAAAATAGCGAAATAGCTATGGCTTGTCGAGGAAATAGTTGTGGTACAGTAAATAGAACTGCTCCATTTTCTTGGATTACAGGAAATGCAATGGTTATTAAAATGATTGACGATTTAATACACAATGAATATATCAAACAGGCTTTACAGTATGCAAATATTGATGGAGCTATCTCTGGATCAGGACAGCCACAACTAACACGAGAAAACCTAAACAGCATAAAGTTATGTAAACCAACTCGTGAATTGATTATTTGTTTTTCGGAACAAGTCTCTAATATTATAAAAATGTATCTTCAAAATGAATCAAATATTGAAGAATTGACTAGGCAACGTGATGAACTTTTACCACTTTTAGTTAATGGACAAATAACAATAGAATAATAAATGTCTCGCATACTCTACAAATATTTAGATATAGTCGGCGCAAAATGCATGATTGGAAACCGGAATCTTCAATTCACCAATGCGTCTCAACTGAACGATCCTTTCGATTGTCATCCAAAACTAATCGACTACTCAAATGTACCTGATACTAAACTTCAGGGATGGATACCTAAGGAATTGTGGATAGAGAAAGAAGAAAATGATGCCCTCAATTTGCGCAATGATACATGGTTATGCAGCTTGTCGAAAGTTAATAATTCATTACTAATGTGGAGTCATTATTGCTATAATCACAAAGGTGTTTGCATAGGACTTGACATAGACAAAGTGATGGAATCTGTTCCTCCAATGTTTGGTACAATATATCTTGAACCGCTTATTCTTGATGTTCAATATCAGGATATAATAGAGCGTCCTAACGCATATCATACCACAAAAGATTTATCCAGTTATCAATGGCGGACAAAAGCAAAGGAATGGGAATATGAGCAGGAGGTTAGATTAGTCGTGCCTAGTCCCTATGCTGCGTATGCTGCTTTTACACCACAACAAGCTGAACAGAACAAGGAAATATGGGATTGGCGTGAAATACACCATTATATGCCACTAAAAGGCGAATGCTTTGAGTCTATCTATTTTGGTGTCAATATAGAACAAACTGAGAAAGAAAAAATAATTCAACATATTCGCAAGGAACTAAATCCGCAAATTAGGTTGTACCAAATGGAAGTAGATGAAAATGCTTTTAGACTACGACCTGTAATCATATGAACGGTCAAGTATCGGTAAATTCTGATTTATCCGCTTATTAAGCTCAATTTTTTTATCTAATGCAGAGAATATTTCGCCAATTTGTTTCTGTTCATGCAATGGGATTATTGGAACAGGAAAAGAATTGAGTGCTTCTACGGATAACGCATAACGTTGTCCGCTTCCAGAGGCATTGCAAGCGAAATATTTCTTTGCATAGTCCGTATGCAGAAGAGCGTTCAGATAACGTCCATCTAAAATATCCTTATTTGGAGTAACCAGAGCGCAATGATAGCCCAATATGGCATCATCAAAATCATCTGCAATATAAGTAGGAATTCCTATGTCATCACGAGTTTCACTATCCTTGGTTAATGCAACTTGCCCTTTCTTCAATTTGAACTTAGAAATCTCATTAGGACGGGCGGTAGCAAGCATAAAACTATCATGCTGAGCTGTGGTAATAGCCCAGTTGTAATATACATCAACAAAGTTGCAAAGACGAATCTCTTTTTCTCCGTCTTTGATTTTCTTATCTACTCCACTGATTTCAACAGTGGCAATGTCTCCCAATTTATATTTTCTCATTTGCATCCAAATTTAGATGCAAAGTTACACATTTTTAGGCAGATTCTTGTGGTTCAGTTATCCCAAATATTTCTTATGAGCCAACTTTACATTGTTTTGATTCACAATGGCATAGTGCAGTGTTGTGTCAATGCGTACATGACCAAGTAGTCGCTGCACCTGTTCGATGGGCATACCTTTGTCGATAGCCATTGTTGCAAGGGTACGACGAAACTTGTGCGGATGAACTTTGGGCATAGAAAGTGATTGACCTAATTTTCTGATTCTAATTTCCACACCGCTGATAGTCAGTCGTGTGTGAGGAGAATGGAGTGAGACGAATAAAGCTGGATTGTCGTCAGTACGCCCATTGAGGTATTGTTGCAAGTGCAGCTTGGTTCGAGCATTGAAGTAAACAATACGTTCTTTATTCCCTTTTCCAAATACCACACACTGCCGTTCGTGGAAGTCTATATCTTCACGGTTTAGTTTTACCAATTCACCAACACGAATGCCCGTGGATGAAAGAAAGTCTATAATAGCAAGATCTCGTTTGGTTGTGCAACTATCTCGAAGTTGCTCCAACTGCTCGTCAGAAAGCACCTCTTTTACAAGTGAATCTGTCTTAACTTTATGAATGCGTCTTACCGGGCTTTTGGCTATATAATCTTCATCTTCCAACCATGCAAAGAAGCTGGAAAAGATGCGTCGCATATTGTCAATGGTCACTTTGCTCGATTGGTGTTCTTCTTGGTAATCTGATAGATAAGTACGAATATCTGTTGTCGTAATGTGACAAATTGCCAATGAAAGCGTGACTAACAACCGTTCAATGGTATTACGGTAGTAAGCTAATGTCTTATCTGAACATCCCTCTATCTTTTTGGCTGATATAAAAGAGTTAAGAAGATGTTCATTCTCCTGCGTTTGCTGTGTGGCGCAATCGCTCTTTTCAATGATTTCTACATTATGCAGTTCTGATGTAAGCACAGCTTTAAGCCGTGCCATTTGTCGGCAATCTAAGTCACGCTGCATTTCCGCAACTATCGCCTGAATGATGTTCTCTTTCATAATTCTGATAATTTTGTTCTTATATATAATATAAGAGGCTGATAAATCAGAATTTAGAAGCGATGGCAAAGCAGCTCTACGATTATTGGTTTGTGCAGTTTGATTTTCCGAATGAAGAGGGGAAGCCATATAAAAGTAGCGGTGGTGAAATGGTGTGGAATGAGAAATTGAGAAGAGATATTCCGAAAGGGTGGTCTTGTTCTGATATTAAGTCTGCTCTTAATATCTTTACGGGTAAAAAAGATGTGTCTAAAGCAATACCTGGTCCATATAAGTTCTTTTCATGTGCACCAGAGCCAATTTCTTCTAATGAATATATGTATGATGGGGAGGTTGTCTTAGTTTCAGGAAATGGATCTTACACAGGTAGGGTTGGCTACTTTAATGGCAAATTTGATTTATACCAAAGAACGTATGCTTGTGTCCTCAAATCTGAATCTGACACATGGATGCCATTTTATTATTATACGCTTCGATATATGTTTCAGCCAGTTTTCAGTGGGGGTAAACATGGGTCGTCCATTCCTTATATTGTATTAGGTGACTTAGCTGACTTTAAATTTGCAAAAGAATTAACTATAATAAATAGGTTTGTGTCAATTGTAGCTCCTATGTTTAATGAACAATTTAAGCGTTTGGTTAAAACGGAACAGCTTATTAAGCAACGCAATGAACTTTTACCACTTCTAATGAATGGTCAGGTATCGGTAAATTCTGATTTATCGGTAAATAAGGAGAGGAAAAGTCCCCTCCTCAATTTTAAACGATGTGTCAGACATTTAAGTCCTTCATCGGCAATCCATAATTGTTTTGGTCAAAGAATCCTCGATAGATGAGCTTTAAACCGAGTGTCTGATAATACTTGTAGTTATCACCTTCGGTACAGAGGTATTTGTAACCGTAGCGTGGCATGTACTCCTTGAAGAAGCGAGCCAAATCTTTCAGGCTTTCTTCTTGGTTCTTCTTGAAGTTACTGCGCACAATGATGATAGACCAGTCGGGGAAATTGCCTCTTCCACAACTATACTCCCAGAAGCGGATGTAGCAGTCCAGATCACGTTCACTGATGTTCACACAAAAGCCATTGGCATTTTGCATCACGCTACAACTGTTTCTGTAGCCAAACTTCTCACACAAGTAGAGATTGAAATCAAGAATCAAATCTTCCATAAATAATTGAATTTAAAGTGCTAATAATAAGTGGATTATAAATGAAAGTCTCGCTTACGCTTAGCCTTTTTCTTTTTCATCAGGCGATTGAACTCGGCTTCTTCTGCGGCAGTGGCATCGTACGACGAGTTGCCGTTTAGCAAGCCGAGACTGATGCTTGAACCATCATCGGAATGGGAAACGCTTTGTTGTACATTATCTTCCTTATGTCTGGATTCCTGTTTGGGTGATTCAAACAAGGATGCACAAGCATTTTCTTCCAGTCGGTTGTCGATATTCAAGTAGCTGAACTCTCGGCTAATCTTAGAGCCGGAGAAAGAAAAACCGTTGTACTCAAATTTTACACCCTGTATTTTCCGTGTAGTTCGGCTGACCTTGAATTTCATATCAATGTCTCGGTCGTCAAGTGCATCCTTTAAGTCAGCCCAATTTTGAACTTGGGACAGTTCCTCTTTCAACGCTTTGTATATCTCATGCTTTGCTCGGTCATAAGGGCACAATCGTTCTTCCTTGATATGGTCTTTACCATTGGCAAAATGCAAGCGATATTTGGCGGTCAACATTTTGCAAACTTTCTCATTCCTGCGAAAGTCATTCTTGTCGCTAATCGTTTTGCCGTCATTGTCCACTCGATTAAAGACGATGTGGCAATGCGGATGTTCACGGTCGATGTGCCGGGCAATAATGTACTGCGTATTTTCGATCCCCATCAGTTTCATGTAGTCGTGGGCAATTTGCAACATCAGTTCATCATCATGTTTCAAGCGTTCGCTATCTTCCGGTGAGAAGTTGAGCGAAGTATGTCCGACAATATTCTTTACCTTATCATTGAGTAGCGATTGTAACTCAAATTGCTCCGCAATCTGTTCGGGTGTACCTTCTACTCCAACTGCTTCCAGCAATTTGGATTTCTCCTCTTTGAGAACATAGCTAACACAGCCACCGAACGATGTCCCTTTAGTCTGTTTACCTATCATCTTTCAAACGTTTTATAAGTAGGTTAATGTGCTGAGCCATTTCCTTGCATCTGTCAGCTACGGCGAAGAAACCGTAGGTGTTTGCCTGTCTTGCCAACTGGTTAAGATTGGTACTTTCGCCAATCAGTTGACGGATGATGTGAATATGCTCTTGCGTGATTCGTTCACGTACCGAACCGTTTTCGATGAGCGAACGGATCACTTCGCTTTGAGTCTGCTTGCTCCGTCTGCAAAGCGCACCAAGCCATGCGTATTGCTGATATGACAGACGGAGTGTTACTGTATATTTCTTTTCCATTTGAATCTGTTTTTAGTGAATAATGTGTGACCATCGGGAGCCGCCTCCTCAGACTTTTTGAGGAGCAAGTGGTCGGGGAATGTAATACACCGACATTAACTTGCTACAGTAAAAAAGTCTCTCGATTCTTCTCCCTGTGTTCAAAGTCTGAATCTTCGCTTCTTGGGTGGTAAAACCTTCGGTTGTGGAGTGCCTTGTTGTACGCTGATGAGCTTTAAATCGAATGTATCTATCAGTGTTTTCAAGACAGGATTCTTCCTCATCATTTGTTGAAGAATGGCTTCGTCAGGCTTCACTTTGAGTAGATAATCAGCTATGTCGTACCCCTCTTTGCGTTCGTCTTCGGTAGCGTTGGCTTCCAAATAATCGAACATTTGTACTTCAATACCGCAGCTTTTCATCAGGCTGATTTTGCTCTTCCAATAGTCAGTTGCACCTAAATCAGGGAATAATACAACGCTTCTTCCTGCCAGAACGGATAGGCTGTTGACATTGAAGCAACCGTTCTTTCCACCTGATGCTATCCATAGGAATTGCGGCAGATAGTAAGATGCAATAATTGCCGTTTTCTCGCTTTCGACCAGCGCAACTGGACGGCTTTTGTCTTCGGAAAGCAGATGCTCACCGAAGAAGCACTGCTTCAAATTGTAACCATCTTTGTGTAATACGGAGTGCACCCACGTAACATGATTGTATGGTTCTTTTATCCGCTTACCCGTTTCGGAATTATAAAGCATTATCTTACCAGTTCTGACTTTACTCTGATTGTCCGTTTGCCAGAATACGGTTGCACCATCCCAATACTTGGATGTACCAACCTTGTATCTCTTCATAAGATTCAATGTTTCCGTCTCTCCGAATTGGGTCGATAGAAACTGAAATAACTTGTTCGCAGAATAGCCTCGTAATGATTGGTTGACTATATCCAAATCCATGTAGGAGGTGGCTACTGGTTGCGCTTCCTTAATAGGGGCATAGCTTCTGAAACTATTCTCCTTCTCCGCAAACTTGTCTTTCTCATACGGGTTCTGCTCAAAGTAATCACGAGGCGTGAAGTGATAACCGCATTTCTGCTCATGGTCACAACGCCCCACGTACTCAGGGAACTGGATTTGCATCTCCGTATCAATGTACTTGGAAAAACATCTTTGGCGGTGACAGTTCGGGCAAGTATGCCGAGTGCTGACACCTTTGTAGGGTTCTAATATGAATCTATGTGTACTCATTGTATGTCTCTTTTTGGGTGTGTCATTTTTGTCGTTATTGTCGTTTTCGTTTGGATAGTGTCAATACCGACAAAAATGTCACGGGTTAATCTTTGAATATTCTCCATGCTTCTCTTTGCTGAACAAAGTCCCGATGTTGTCATTGAGAAAGCGTTGAAATGTGCGCTCCTTCATTCCGTTCTGCTCGGCTATTTGTATAGCTTGGGCGGTTGTAAAGGCTGGAGGAAGCAGATTGACTATCGCCAGTTGCTGGTTGTTGAGCGCATTTTCATTGAGTATGTTTTGAACGCTCAATGCGGATTCTTTGAAATACTCTGTTAGTTTGATGGCTCGTTCCACCGTCAACAGGTCGATGTGGGTTTTATCACATTCTCCGCAAGTCCATCGGGCTAATTGGATAATCAGGCAGAAGCGGATGATGTATATCTCCAGCTTACAATAGATACTCACGATTGTGTCGTTTGTCTCTCGGTCGCATAACTCTGAGAAATGGTGCTGCCATTCGTAAAGCCGTCTCTTGGCATCCTCTGTAAAGAGAATAATATGCGGTTCTATTTCTCCCAACTCATTGAGGGCATACTCTTGTTGTATCAGCTTGTCAATAATGGTATTCCATTATTGCTCGATATTCTCCGGCAGTTCCTTGTCATTCCAACGTGCTTTCTGTTGCAGATTGGGCATCACAAACAGAATGCGGTCGATGAATCCATTGCTGGATCGTTCACCTTTAGCCAGCTCACTTATAATCTTCTTTTGAATAGTGCCGATAACCGAGATATACGGTCGCTTGATGAAAATGGAACTCTTGGCGTTCTTACGGTCAGATATGGTGGTCTTGGCACTGAATACCGACAGCCAGAATTGTTCTTCCGAACCGTTGTTATAGCGGTTGAAATTCTTGAACCAAGCAGACAATTCATCAGCCCACAAACATAAACCTCGTTTGTTTTGCGCATGAATAAGGCTCAATCCCTCAGGCGTTACATCTGAAATCAAGAAACGTTTGCGGACTGGTTCCTGTGGAAATTGCTCTTCACCATTGTCCGCACGTTCTTTACGGCTCATACTCATCAACTCATCATATTTGGCAAGAGCCTTTTCAAAGACTTGATTCTGCTGATAATCATAATCAAGAAACGGTTTCATAGCAAAGCTGAGCGGATGGCTTTTGTTTGCTCCCGGTCTTCCTATCAATGCCATATACAGGATAGGACTTTCTACCCAGCCTTGCTTGATTTGGGCAAGATGCGTGTTGCCAATGCCGACTGCTATTGCCGTAAGGATAGCTGCGGCAATGTAGTCGGTAGGGTAGTTATGGCATTCGTGAACCTCACTGATGATGCGCTGGATTCTTGTCGGGAATATGCTGATTGGGAAATCAGTGCCAGCCAGTCGCATACTTAAATCAACCGCTTCATCAATGATGGATGCCGGATTAATAGAAGATGTATCCATAGCTATATCCATTAAAATTTCACAGACGATTTGGGCTTATGGCGAACACTGCCTTGCATATTGGCAAGCATTTCTTCATAGGTCTGTTCTGCACTCTTTCTTCGCCCGTTCTCAATCCAAGCTAGAAGTTCGTCCTCGTAGAAATAGAGTTTCTTACCTTTCTTATAGGCAGGAAGCAGCCCTTTGCGTACCAATGTATAAATGGTTGGTTTGGCTTTTCTGATGATGCGGCAAGCATCCTCAATTTCAACCAACACATGTTTGTCTGATGCCGGTAGTTGAAGTTCCGACACCATTCTTTTCAACTCGATGACCTGTTCGGTCAGATAACCTACCGCTTCGGGCAGCTTATCAAATGTTACTGTTTCTTTTTGCATACGTCGCTCGTTTTTAATTGTTCGACGGCAAAGGAAACAGGTGTTTCAATGGTGGAATCATTCACCAAAATATAACTGATGAATAACTTTTTGATGTAGTTGGTAGAACAATTGCGAAGATTTCGCTATCTTTGCATAGTATTAGTTCTTTGATAGACTGAGAAGGCTTTGGAGACTAAATTATGCTAAAACCTAAAGCGAGCAATCGCACCAAGTCATTGGTAAAATGGGGCGGATATAGTTTTGAAGTATGGCAGAATGGAGATAAGAACATCTCATATAGTTCGTTCATTATTTCCGATTGTCGATATATGTAAGATTCGTATCTACTTCATTATTTTGTGTCCATTTTTTAGGCACGTGAAAATAGAGAGTACAATGGAAGACAATGTCTAAGCATATTTTAGTTAGGTCATATTGATTTTAGGCACGTGGCAATATTGCCCGAACTAAAATTAAATGCTTATGACTAAAAAAAAGAAGAAGCCTTCAAAGAGAGGGAAGAAGGCTAACAAAAATTCCCTCCATTGTTCTCCAATGATTGTAACACAGGAGAAGAAGATAAAAAATTTGGCAAAATGGATTAAAGCCATTGCTGAATTTATAAAGGCATTGATTCAATTATCAAATGCAATGAAGCCTTTGATAGAATGGTGCAAATCTTTTTTTGAATTGTTATAATCAACTCTCTAATTTCTTTTTTTTGATGATAACAAGCGAAAAATATTTACTATATATACTGGGTGTTAATAAGGAACAGTTGGATTACTTGTTGACACATATAGAAGATTATTATTATTCTTTTGAAAGAGTAAAATTTAATAAGTTTACTGACAAACCAAAGAAGAATAGTAGTGGAGAAATTGCCACTAGACAAATAAACTCGTCTAAAGGAAAACTAAAAGAGGTTCAAACGCGTCTTTATGATTTTATGTCAAAGCAAGTTGAAATTCCTCAATATGTTTATGGTGGTGTTCTGAGGAAAAATAATGTGCGTAATGCTCGTCTTCATCAAGGAAATAAATATATATTTACGACAGACTTGAAGTCATTTTTTTCATCAATTTCTCATAAGCAAGTTTTTCAAATGTTTCTTCGAGAGGGCTGTACGCCTGCTATAGCAAGAATATTAACTAAACTAACTACTCATAAATATCAAGTTCCGCAAGGTATTCCAACCTCAACTTTAATTGCTAATTTGGTATTTAAACCCATAGGCATGGAAATTGACCAGTTAGCAAAGGAGCATCATATTAAATTTTCAATGTTTGTTGACGATATAACTTTATCATCTAAAGTTGATTTTAAAAATCTAGTACCTCAGTTCCTTGCAATCATTAAAAAGTCTGGATTCAGAATCAGTCACAAAAAGACACATTATCAAACTAAAAATCCTATTATAACAGGTGTAATATGCCAAAACAACCGACTTCTTGCTCCTTTGGGTTATAAAAAAAAGATAGCAATACTATCCAAGCAACTCTCAACGCACGAATCTATAAAGAATAAGCTACAAGGAATAAAAGCGTATTTGTCAATAATTGAAAAATCAAGTTCGCTTTGACTATTTATGTTGTCATTATATGTGGTGATTTTATGCTATTCTCCTATCCAATTTAATCTTGCATACGGATTCCGTGTGCGACATTTTACGTTCAATGGTAGATATTTCCGAATCACTGAGGGTATGGGCAAATACCCTCTTTATAAATGTGGCAGTCTGTAAACGTGGTTTGCCGAATGCCTTACCGATATTCCATCCAAAGTGCATAATGTCGATGGTCTTTAATTGAGAATCTACCTTTATAGGTTCGACTTTAGGCAAAGAATCTGATAGGTAGTATTCTGTAACATATCCACATAAGCGATTAAGGTCAGTTTCGTTAAGATAGAGAACCAAAGTTTGTTTTATATATGTGAGAACTTTATCTAATTTTTTTTGCGATGCTCGTTCTTTTTCAGCCATAGCGGTAGCGTGGTATATCTCATATTCTGTTGGCTGGCAGGATTCTTCTATGGGAGTATTATTGATAATAGAAGATGTGGCTTCATTCTTTGGAAGCTCTGTACTGTCTTCATTGGATTCTGAAAGCGAGAGAGTAGAAACTTCTTCTGTGGTGTCAGATGGAGTTTCATTTTCGATTTCAGATTCTGAAACGATAGATTCTATATCTGCTGCACTTTCAATAACTTCATGATGTTCTATTGGAATTTCAGCTACCACCGTTTTGTTGCGATAGCTCTCAAATCTCATAAAGCATCTTTCTATTGTTGGGGAAAGGAGTTGTCTGAATGCTATTTGCAGATTGAGATAGATTGCTCCAATGACAATAGAGCATACTACAAGAATAAGGTAGCTGCTGAACTCGTCCCAACCATAGTGAAGTACGGTCTGACGGGCTAAAACACCAATGATTGCGATTGTACCAAAAACAATCAGATGCAATGTTATATGTTCTATCTTTCTCTGTTCCATAGTGAGATGTATTAATCGTTTGTGTGCAAATATATAGGATTAATTTTTGAGAAAATCCATAGTTTTGCTTGTTAATGGGCTTTTGACGATATATTTCATCACTTTTCACCACGTTACACTCCTAATAATAAGCGTATTGCAAATTTCTTGTTTTTGAATGAAAATAGTTGGGTAAATAGACTTGTGTATCTTAAAAACAGAAATTATCTGCATCATTTGGGGTGAAACAATCCAGATAATCAATAGGGTATAGAGATATAGCTTATTAGCAATACAATGTATGGTTTGTACCCTTGTTGAGATATAAAAGGATGTTGTAATCTTGATTATGAGCGACTTTGTTTATTAGCCATTCTCTGAATACTATGGAATGTCCGGTGTCTATTTGATAAGATAAGGCTACAACCATATCGAGATTATACACATCGGCATTGTTCCCATTCTCCAATTTGATGTACTTACAAACTTCGTGGCTCTTCAAAATATTGGTTTTCAAGATTCTCTTGATTGCTGCATGGATAGCTCCAGCCGTTGTATAAAACAAGTCTGCAAGTTCCCAAGTGGTCATCCATACTTCGCCATCAGAAATATGGATGCCTAGCCCTTTGTTGGTTATGATTCCTCGTTTCATAGTTACAATTTACTTGAGTGATATTTTATTGGCTGTTTCTCGCTTCTTGGAATTGACCAAATCGGCATATATTTGAGTTGTGGACACGTTCTTATGCGTTAGCATCTTTGATACTGTGTAAATATCTGTACCTAAGGATATTTGTATGACGGCATACGAGTGACGAAATCCGTGGAAGGTTATCGGTTTCGTTATTCCTGCCTTTTTGAGCCAGCTTTTCAGTGGGTAATTAATCATACTTCGCTTCAAATCCTTGAAAACCTTGCCTGTTCCGGGTGTGCCGCATAGTTCGTAGGCTTCGTAACTGATGGGGAGTGTCGCTTCCGTCTGGGTTTTCTGTGTTCTGATACGTAAACAATAGCCTTGGTCGGGGGCGATAGTGAAGTCTTCCCATTGCAGGTTTAGAATATCACTGATGCGTAAACCTGTCAGACAAGCAAACAAAGAGGCTGCTTTCAATACGGGGATGTCGCAAGGAGTGGCTGCGAGTTGCTTCACTTCGTTCAGAGTCAGATACTCTTTCTTCACATCTTGTGGCTCAATCTTATCAAGATAGTCATTGATGTTCTCACAAAACCATTTGTCCCGATAGGCAATCTTCAATAATCCTCTGAAAGTAGAGTAGTAGCCGGATGCCGAATTGAGGGATATGGGTCGGTTGCTATGTTTGAGTTGCTTGGCATTCAGCAAGTATTCACGGAATTTTTTGCATAAGTCTACATTTACATCGCCAAAGGTACATTGTCCCTTGACGAAGTTGTAGAAATGCTGATAGACGAATTGCCATTTCTGGTCTTTGTTCCGACACATCTTCTTGAAATAGGCGAGGAAATCGGCTTTTTGCTTGGTCTTATCCAAGAAACCAAATTCTTCATTGATGAGTGATTGTACCCGGATGCAACGGATTGCTTCTGCTTTGTTCAACATATCGTTGTTGAACTCCCGTTCCATTTCGTTTTTGGGGTGGGCATAGATGTAGATACCGAGGTATTCCCTGCGGCTCATCTGCATCGTTTCGGGGTTACGGACTGCCGGATAATAATCCAGATACAAGGAAATACGATTATTCCTAATCGCTCTTTGTCGAACTGTTACTTTTGTACACGTGTGTGACATACTGTTTAATATTTAGAGTTTTACATTTGTTTGGTGCAAAGGAATAGAGTGATTCAATGGTGGGTACATTCACCGATAAATAACTTATTCAATCTTTGGGGCGGCAAGTAGTTTATCCAATTCAAGTTTGGAGATAAGCGTGTATTTGCCTTTCTTGACCTTGTGGATATTATGGTACTTCGCATAATGATAGAGCTGGTCACGAGTAAGATTGAACTTTTCCATTGCTTCGGCCACCGTATAATATTGTGGTTCTTCGGGTGCTGCAATGCCCTTAGCTATATCTACATGCTTCTTGGAATAGTACACTATGATTCCCTCTTTCTTCTTCGGAATGGCATTCTTAGAAGCGAAACAGTAGATGGTGGATAAGGTCATACTGAATTTTTCCTGCATTTCCTGTGTGCTATACCATTCGGTAATGTCAGGATTTGGGGCTTTCTTGGCAAAGTAAGCGTCCATGTGCTTCTTGCTCCAGTAGGTCTTGCCACGATTGAAAGTTCGAGGGATATTGTTCTTCTTGGCTACCACAAATATCCATGACTCGTTTACATGGTATTTCTCTTTCACTTCTGCTGTGGTGTAGAAGTCGGTGATAGGAATAGTGTCCTTCGGATGTCGTTGTTCATAAGGACGAGCTTCTATCATCCGGTCAATATCTTTTTTACGGATAAAAGACAACCTGCTACTGATGCGGAATGCTTGCAGCTTTCCGGCATATACCATTTTATATACGGCTTGTTTACTCAGCCCTAATAAAGTCGCAGCTTCTTTGAACGCTAGATATTCTTTATCCTTGAAATCGGATATGGGTTGTTCACTGATGATCGTTTGGACTTTGGTTTCTACTTCTTGTATTCTCTTCTGCCGTACCGCTTCTTTGTATGCAAGATTATTGCACCGATGAGAACAGAAGCGTGTTGTTAGCTTTTGGGCATAAAATGTTGTGCCACACCACTCGCATACCTTTTTGATTTTCATTTTACTTGTTGCCATATTCGTTACTTTTTAGAGGTTTATTTCTCCATTTTGTTCAACTATCGTCAATCATAGTCAACCACAGTCAACTTTCTCCACGACCTTTCCGACCTAAAATCGGAGAGTAACAAGCGAGCAACAAATACGGTACAAAAATGAGCTGAAAAAGCCCTATAAACGATAACCATCGCTTATAAGGCTAAAAAGAAAGGCGTTCAAAATGAACGCCTTAATAATCATTGATGATATATGCTAATCGTTGGTAATTCGATGCAAAGTGTAACTGTTATTGATTATCAGTGTTTTAGAATATAGTGGTACAAATATGGTCTAAGTGTGTGCTTTTTAACAATAAGCAACCATAAATAAACCGCTAATAATGGCAAAGATAATCTTTTCCTTTGATATGCGTGTTTATTTCTCCTGTAAAAGGTATCAAGGTTGTAGAAATGTTGGTGAACATCTTGAGAGATATTGTTTCGTATCTCATTAGTTGTTATACTGTCAATGATTGCACACTATGTTGCGGTGTTGCGGCTGCGGTCCCACTTAAAACAGATACAAAATGTATTACACCAAAACAAAGCGCAATACATAAAATTATAGTAGAGGTTGACAGGTTGACGGTTGACTGTATTGTAATATTTTGTATTATAGATATTTGCATCAAAAACAACGTCAACTACCAAATTTATGGTATTGCCTATAACCTCTCTTTTGCCACCATACAAACGAAAGAACCGCTTCCAACACATTTTTGTGTGCATCTGCTTATGTTCTGTATCTCGCCTCCGATTATGCAAAGGTATCGGGTAAGCGTGCCTTGCTCCCTACCGGGTTCTCGCTACCCGTTGCCGTTCAGTCCGTCTATAGGGAAATAGGTAAAGTGTTATTCTTGTGTGTCTAATTCCTTCGTATCTTGCAAGGTGTTGCCCTACCTTATACAATCATTTCTTCATTATTATACTCATGTGTGGGTATTTGGTTTCATGAATTGTCGGCTTCTTGGGCTTTTCTCCTTTGAGTTCTGCAAGTTCCGCCTTGACTTCCTTAAGCTCGTTCAATAAATCCGTATATCCTTCCGTCAATCGGAGGATGTGTTGCATCATTGCTGTACTGATTTCCATAATAGATGAATATTTGTTTTAGTCATTATTCCTGCCATCTGCCCGCCAGCCGTATTGCTGACGGGGTATCATAACGTGAACGTTGGTCGAAACCTCAACGTGCATCTATGCTTGGTTATGTGGCAATATATTTCTTAATCTTTTCTTCATTTCAGCTATTGACCTATCCAAAGAAGCAATCATCATCTCATAATCTTTGTGTGATGCAGCTACGTTATCTACTATCACATTACCAAGTTCTTCAATAGAAGCGCAAATATTGCCTACAAGTTGTCTGTTTTCTTCCATGATTAATAATCTTCCTTATCTATAAATTCTCTGAATCTATCGTTCTTCTCGTATAGCATTCTACCAAGCGCCAACGAAAGCAATAAGATAACTATATCCATTCCTTTTGCTTTTAAAATCCGTTTCTTCCGGTCAACTCTTTTGCACAACCGCAAAGCAACCACACAACACATAAAATGAAAAACATAACGCTCCTTTCTTCTTTGTGGTGGGGTCTGTCCAAAATCGGACATACCCACCGGAGTAATACTTTATCCTATCCTTACAAGGTTCGCCACTTTGTAGCACCTATATTCGCTTTTCTCCGTATCAAAGTAAACTTGTACCGTGTCACTCTTTTTGCGGTTGTCCGTGCCCTTGTTTTCGGGTAGCAAGCTTTCTTTGAGTGTTCCGTATGCCTCACGTAGTGAACCGTCCACCTTTTGGAAGTAGAACCTTACTATCCTTTCTTTCATGGCTGCTTTCAACTTGATATTCATCCAAGCGGTTTTAAGTGCTTCACTCATTGAAAAACCGTTTTTCTTGACCATTTGCCAGGCGAGGCACATAACCTCACGCATCAGACTTTTAAACTGTGTACTCATATCGTTAGCATTATTGGGTTAATAAATTACATAGGCGATATGTACCGCTTTCTTTGCTGATACATTCGGGTAAACTCTCTTAATGTAGTCGTAGTTCTTTGCGATAATTTCGCTTGCCTCCTGCTTGTTGTGCCCTATCTTTACCGCTGTGGAAATCAGTGTTTCCGGTGAATGAAAATCTTTCGTTCTCATAATCGTATGCTTTAGTAGTTATACATTATCTTTTCCCAAAAGTCTATTTCAGCCTCAAAAGAAGCTACACACTCATCTTTGCTTTCTTCGTACATGGCGAATACTTCCGCTTCACTCATTACCAATACTTGTTGGTATTCTCTGCACATCTGGTTTAATTCTTCTTTTGTCATAAGGCTTATTTCTTATTGGTTTATTATTGTATTGCAAATGTAGCCACTTTATACTACATAAACAAATAAACGAAGTGCAAATATACTGCATTTAACATTATTTTGTAGTGTAAAGTGACTACATTTAATTATTATATCTATTTTTGTAAAAACCAAAAGAAAAAGTTATGAATAGAATTAAAGACATTCTCAAGGAGAAAGGCGTAACTATCAATGAACTTGCTGAAAAAATGGGGTTAAATAGAGTAACATTATCCACCCAGATAAACGGAACGGCTAATATAGCATCTTATGAAAAGATAGCCACCGCTTTAGATGTTCCTATGTGGCAACTCTTTGCATCACCGGCAGAAGTAGCCAAAGAAGCCAAAGGGGAAACGTGCCCTTATTGCGGTCAACCGATAGCTATCAGAACAACAATAGAAAAGGCATGAGTGCAATATTGGGCCAACGGTGCGGACATAGCTCCGGAATACCTATTTGAGAACGGAGTACCGTGTTAACTCCCCCCCCTCCCGGTATGGCTGATTTTCGACTTTTGTCCGTCCCCTCTCAATTTTTTTTTGAAATTTTTCCCTATCAAAAGAAAGTCGTATCTTTGTGGGGCAATAGATATAGTTGGGGCAGGTGAACAATAGTAGCCTGCCTTTTTCTTTTTGATACCATCCTGCAAAGTGTCTTTATATCCTCTCTCGCTTCATTCCAGCCTTTTCACGGCATTTTCCCCACTTTGGCAATACAAGTTAATTACCTTGATTTGGGATAATGTCTTAAATCGCCTCTTTTATTTAAAGTATTACTTTAATGAAAATATGTAAATATTTGTATATTATCATAATTATGTTTATATTTGTATTAAACTAAAAAGGAGGATAACATGAACGAAAAAGAAATGAAAGAACTTACTGCCGATGTGGTAGCAATCGTAAAAAGAGAACGTGAGGCACAAGCCCCGAAGTACGGCTCTTTTATGGAAAGTGTTGTCGGTGCAATCCGAAATGATGCACGTTGCCGGGAAAAACAAGGGAAAGGAGGCAGAAGATGAAAAAACTTATCTACACCAATGAAAATCGCTTAAAGCTACAAATTGGTTATAACGAGGACTGGGCGAAAGATGTAAACCTTGCTATCGAGGAACTGAAAAAAGTGTGTGAAGAACTTACAGACGAGCAAATACGGAAATTTCTTTCTTCACCTTCTTCTCTCTGTGATGAACTTGTTGAGGCTGCAAGGAAAGAGTATAATGCCTACATGAACAATGTACCGAAGTCAGTACGGCTTTCCACAGCCTTTTCTGACGGTGGTATTTCTGACGCTGTGAAAGCCATCCACAAAGCATTGATGGCAAAGAAAACTCATCAAATCATTGACAAGACCACGATAAAGGACGGTGTTTGCCTGCTTGACAAGGACGGGCTGGAAGCTCTGAAAGCGGAATGCAGCGTGTACGGTGGCGAGCAAGCCGAAAAGGTATGGAAACTAAGTGTCAAGGCTGCAAAGGCTCTGAATGAGTTGCAATCAGCCATTGAGGGAAACAATGCCTTTGCGGATGCGGTGGAATGTTGGGGACGTTGGCAAGGTTTCATAACAATCAATGACGACAAGACGGAACATTACAAGCCCAATCCCAATATACTGAATACCCTACCGGGTGAGAAAGAATAGTTCTATCCTCCAATGATAGCAAGCGGCTACGAACCTTCACCGCTATAAATAACGAAGGATGTCCGGGCACGATGAAAGAACCTAAAGCGGTGAGAGGGAGAAAAAGGTTACTCCAGTGCTTGTAATCCGCAATAAGGGGTGGGCAAATGTTCACCCCTTTTTTGATACTAAAAAGAAAGCAATGAAATGAATAGTATAAACGATGATATGCCCTGCTTTGGTGTTCCTATTGATGTACGGGTATCACGTGGTCGGTTGCGCTGCGTGCCACCTTATGCAGACCAGGAACTCGAATTTTCACAAGTAGAGGGGCGGCTTATGTCCGTATCAAAAACCAAATGGCATGGCTTTCCTTACTGGTGTGTGTGCTTGCATGACGGAGTGAATGAGTATCATGTACTTTTCTTTCTCAAATCCGCTATGTTCGTTTATTTGCTCCGTTGCCTTTCCGGGCAAAGGGTAGTTAATCTTTCAATACAAGTTGGTAAACTCTCTGACGGAACGGTACAAATGATTGTCGATGGTGATTATAGGAGGTTAGAGCCAATTTCTATTGACATACCACCGGCAAGACGTTACCGCAAAAGCAAGGATAACAAACATGATTACAAAGATTACGGGGAACGCTTGAAGTTCCTGCAAAAGCTGGTGGATGAGATAGGAGCAACCCACACGCACACATAGGGGATAGGGGTGCTGATTTACACGCTTTTTCTATATTTATCCCTTTGGGTTTCCTTTGGGTTATTTAGACTGTTTATAAATAAAACGTTTAATTGAATAATATCGGATTTATACCTACAAATGTAAATTCACTGTCGGGGCTTGCCCTTATCCATTCCGGGATACCTCCAAACATTTCATTGAACTTTGCTTGACCTATAGCCCTTGCTGCCATATCATTAACTGATTTGTATCCGTTGGCTTTTGCGATAATCTGACCGTGTATTACTTCTACTTCTATAAGGCTAAGCATCTTTGTAGGTTATCCCGTAATCCTTGCATATCTCGAAGAAAGAGCCGATTCCGATACGCTTCCCAGTACGCAATAGGTTGGAAAACTTCTTGTCGGTTTCAGCGTATTTGTACTTTGTGTTCTGTCTGCTGCATATATGGAAGAAGGAACGGCCGCTTTCACCCAATGAAGCCAACGCACAACCGACCGTAAACCAGTCCTTGTAATCGCCTGTGATGTCTATTCCGTTGGCTCCTATCTTCTCACAGCACTTTGCCACCTTATCCAATACGTTATCACCGCCTGAATATTGATAACTGTTTGTCGGACGTGGCTCTTTGTAATATCCATCGTAGGGGATTGCCTCAACATTGATATAAGGTTCCGCATCATAGGACAAACAGCGCATTCGGGTTACATCACCGCAAGCAGGGTCTATAATGATACCTATCCGTGCAAAGTCCTGTTTCAGCTTCTCGAATTGCCCTTTATGTGCGTGGGGGTATTTCAACGGAATAATGACAAAATAGCCGTTGCCGCTTACCGAAAGACTGATATAGGCTATTTCTTTCAACTTGCAAAGCTCCTGCTTTATTTCGTCCCAGTTATCTATATGTAAATTATCCTTTCGGTCAATATCCACGCAGATAAGCCCGGAATGTCTTACAAGTTTTTCCGCTTTCCGTGTCGGCTGGAATAACCCACTTATGCAAGCCATAGGCAAACGCTTCTTTACCTCGTTCTTTTCTTCCTTTGTCGGCAAAGACCGCAGGCGTTCAATCTCCGAAACGTGCTTCTTGCTGAAAAGGAAATCACGGAGTTTGCACGTTGTGCCGTACACATCTTTCACACCGTTATAAACGGAAATCTCTACATCAAAAATATCTTTCTTCATAATCTTATAAAAATTAGTAGACGGTTGACCGGTTGTCGGATTGTTACTATTAAACTTTTAATTTATAGGTGTTTATGCAATTTTATCAGTCTATCTCTATGCTTAAGCTTTTGAAAAACCACAAGTTACAAGGTTGACGCAGTTTTGTTTATATCTTGTTGTATATCAATGCTTTCAGTATCTGTCAACCGACAACCTGTCAACTTAGGGTATTTCTTTAGGCATTTTGATATGTATTGCTTTGAAACCCCAATCGCATCAGCAACAGCGCTTTGACTGACCGGGTTAGTCAAATGGTAAACATTAGCTATCATTTCCTCTTTACCCATTGTTTTCGCTTCCGGCTGTTTTCTGTTTTCCGTCAGCTTCATATACACCTTTTCCGCACATCTCTCGAAGTAACCCATACATCTGATTGAATACTCCATTTCTTTCGGCAAAATACGGCTCATACCCGTATTATCTCCTAACAGGTGTGTTATCAAAGCCCAGCGTTCCACTATGATTTGCAGTTTTGAATATACGGCACACATGTAGCTATCATCCGTACTTTGCTTCTTTACCTGTAATTCGTTATAGTATTCGATATAGAGACGTTTTGCCTCATCAATGATATAGACCGTATCGCATCCACCAGCCTTGAAATCTGCATCCAATAAAGCATTAATGTAACTGCTCCATGCTTCCCGTACCTCTTTGCTGATAGACTTCTCCGAATACATTGCAGACGGATTTTCATCCGGGTAAACGAATAGCCACCTTTGATTAAAGCCGTTGTTCATAAGCAGGTCGTTACCGAATGTGTCCGCAAGTACGTCAGGCTGAATTGTTCCTAAAACACCCATAAATGGCTCTTCGACTAACAGTGTATCATCTGACTTTCGGTTTATTACAATGTTATCAGAATCAAAGACCGATAATAACTGGCTTACCTCGCCACTCTTGTTATATCGTCCTATATCGTCAAGAAAGCCCTTTATTTCGTCCCTGTAAAGCAATATTCCGTTATGGCTGGTAGATAATACCTGGTTCCTCGCTTCGGGTGTGGAATCGCTTAAAAGCAACTGCCTGAATATCGGTCTTTCCTTATGCTCATCCTTTGAATCCTTGAAACCCTTCAGCTCTTCCCTGTATGCCTTGTATTCGTTTGCGTCCCTATCCTTTAAAGGTTGCAGAATGAAGCGTACAGGGGTGGACTTGTTAGAACCGGACGGGGCGACTGCACACGCCCAAAGACACGGATAGTTAAAATACTTGTTATCGGAAATCCTTATTTTTTTGCCGACTGCTACACCGACCGCACTAAACATTGCAGCCAGTACTATATCACGGCTACACTGATACACTTCCGACACTTCTCTAATTATCTCTTGTGCATTTGCTGAAAGCCCGTCAATAGGTAATACAAGCACATCGGACAAAGTTTTATTATTTACACTTATGTTCATGGCTTTAATTTTATACCGTTCCAGAAATCACAAAAAAGTGAAGGCTGTTTATCGTCTTTGAAGTATTCCCGGTTGCTCGTATAGAATCCGGCTTTCCTGTGTGATATGGGACATTTGCCGGATGATACCTTACGGATATTACCGCTTTTTTTCATCTTGTCTATAAAACGACAAATATTGGCAATCCTTACACCTGTTTCCCGCTCGGCCTGATACATGGTTTTAGGGGATTCCGCAAAACACTCTGATAACAGTTTTATTTGGGAGATTTTACTTTCTTCATTCATTGTGTCCTCCTTTCTCTGCCAACCAGTATAATTTGCAACCGTTTGACAACCGAATATCCTGGATGTTCATGCCTTCCTTATGGCGTAATTCAGAAATAGCCTTACGGGCATCATTAAAGCCTACCAGTTCATTAATCCGCCTGGCTGTAAACTTATCGCCTGATAAAAATAGTTTTCTGACAGCCCTGATATTTCGGGAAGAATTAGTATCTTTGCCTTCGTAGTTAGGGAGATTGGTAGTCGATGAGGCTACCTTTTTTCTTTTATCCATAAATTAGTCTCCTATTCGTTTGGTTTTACAATATTTGTTAGCTTCATCCCTTAATTCGCTTTCGCTTTTTCGTTTACCATAGGATAACCATTTGTCAATGTCGGATTGCAGGAAACGTAATTTCTTACCTCCCTTGTGAAATGGAATTTCTCGCTTGCTTACCCATCCGTAGATAGTAGCTTTTGCCGGATGGTCGGGTAGATAGGCTTTGAGTTCGTCAATGTTGAGCCATCTATCTACAGGGGTGGTTGGTGTCTCGTTCTTCTCTAATAGAGCTTTCTCTAAAGCCTCTACTTTGTTGATGAGGTATGCCATTGCTTTAGGCATAGTTTCAAAGGTGATTACTTCGTTCATTATGTTATCCTGCTGGCTCCGTTTGGCTTTCAATTCCCGCCATGATAGAAAAAGAAAACCGCTACCTCGAATGAGATAACGGTGCAAAAGAATAAGTAAAACGAAATATAATCCTTTTACCCTAATTAGACCCTAATCAAAAAAAGATTATTTTTTATAATATTCTTCTCCTTTGTCTTTTAACTTGTTGAATATATCCATGTAATTATTTGTATTTTTAGCCGCAGATAAAAATTTGCTGCAATCTTCAATGTTTGTATTAAAAAAATGCCCTAACGTTTTGATAAGTTCTCTTTTATTAGATGCTTTTTTCCCTTCTAAAGTCTCAAAAATATCACAGTCATACATGGCGCTAATTATTTTGATAAAATCAGTTTTTTTACTTTCTGAAATCTTGTATTGGCTATGATTCATTGTTTCTTCCCGTGCTATCAATCTCCATTTATTTAAAACATTTGATATACAATCTTTAACGTTTTTAAGTTCTTCTGTGATTTCGTAGTATTTTTCATAAAATTCATCCGCTTCTTCCTTTGTAAAAAAATTCGTCTTTACGGCTTCACGCATTATGGAATATAAAGAATTATCTTCTATATTATTTGTAACTTCACTTCCAGCTATAATATTATCTTTTAATTGGATATCAAATATTTCTTTCCAATATTTCTCATATATTTTTATCAAATCATCAATGTTTTTATAAGACAAATCTGGTAGATTTTCCAGAAACTCTTCTTCAAACAGCTCTCCAACTGATGTAGCCCCTTCATAGCCTTCTAAAAATCGCAACTCGTTTTTTGATATAGTCCTAAATACTGGTTCTGATTCAATAAAACGATAACAAGCAAGTTCTATGCTATGCATAAGTTCTGTTTTTACAAATGAACGATTTACAGATACTGTTGCTACGCCTTCAATCTTTTTTTTATGTTGTGTTTTGCTTTTTTCATTTATAACAGCTTCTTTCATTTTTGTCGGAAACGTGTTAATAGTGTGTGCTGTTTCTTTGTATAATGCAATTATTTTATCTGATTCATCAAAATTTATATTCATAGATTCTTATTTAAAGGATTTTTATTTTCTCTGCCGCTTCTCTTTTCGCTTCCTCCAGTGTCTTTGCATACACCAAAGTTGTACCGATGTTCTTGTGTCCTAACATCTTCTGTATGGTGGTTATTTGTGTCCCGCTTGCAAGTTGCAAGGTTGCAAAGGTGTGCCGGAAGCAGTGGAACAGAATACAGGAAGCAAGCAGATGAAGGGATGAGAAAGGAAAACGTAATCAGTTGAATATGAGTAGTAGTTCCGTTTTTTGCTGAGATAAAGTAAAGCAAAAATGGACAGGATATTGCAGGTGTTCAGTTACCAGAGTGTTAGTTGTCCAGTTACCTGAACGGAATAGGTAACTGGCCGAACAATGAATAAACTGTCACAGAGGCTATTATTCACTGTATGTCAGCATTTTGCATATCAAAGGACGCTTATGAAATAGGTAATTTTGCCATTAAAAAAATAAGCGTATGAAAGTAGAAAAATTCAAGGTGTTGCTCTACCTGAAAAAGAGCGGTCTTGACAAATTCGGAAAGGCTCCGATAATGGGGAGAATAACGGTAAACAATACGATGGCGCAATTCAGTTGTAAGCTATCATGTACTCCGGAGTTATGGAATCCAAGAGAAAGCCGACTGAATGGAAAAAGTAAAGAAGCCGTTGATATTAATGCGAAAATTGACTGGCTCTTGCTTTCGGTCAATTCTGCATTTGATTCACTTGTTGAACGTAAGATTGATTTTGACGCAACTGCTGTCAAAGAGCTTTTGCAGGGAAGTGTAGAAACCCAGATGACTCTGTTGAAACGGCTTGATATGCATATAGAGGATATGCGCTCAAGAATCGGTATTGATGTGGCGAAAAGCTCCATGTCAACATACATTTACACCCGGAGGTATCTTGGCGAATTTATTCAAAAACGATTCAAGACAAATGATGTTGCTTTTGGACAGTTGAATGAACACATCCCATGGGAGTTTCAGGATTATATACTGAAGGACAAAGGACTTGCGGTAGATACGGTAAGACATTATCTGGCAATCCTGAAGAAAATCTGCCGGATTGCATTCAAGGAAGGACATGCGGAGAAGCGTTATTTTGTGAATTTCAAACTACCCCAAGAGAACAGGAAACCACCACGGGCTTTGAGTCGTGAGGATTTTGAAAAGATTCGTGATGTTGTAATACCACCGGAAAGAATCACTCATAATATAGCCAGGGATTTGTTTCTCTTTGCCTGTTATACAGGAGTTCCGTATGCGGATGCAGTTTCAATCACTGGAGATAATATATACAAGGACGATAAAGGCGACTTATGGTTAAAGTATCTGAGAAAGAAGAATGAATATCTGGCCCGCGTCAAATTGCTGCCGGAGGCTATCGCTCTTATAGAAAAATATCGTTCGAATGACAGGGAAGAACTTTTCCCGATGATACACCACCCCAATATGAGGCGACACATGAAAGGTTTGCGGGATCTGGCTGGCATAAGCTGTGACCTGGTCTATCACATGGGAAGACATACCTTCGGAAGTCTGATAACCCTTGAGGCTGGTGTTCCTATTGAAACAATCAGCAAAATGCTGGGTCATACCAATCTGACAACTACTCAGCTTTATGCAAGGGTAACTCCTAAAAAACTTTTCGAGGATATGGATAAATTCATCGAAGCAACGAGTGATATGAAACTGGTATTATAAATCAAGAAAGAATCATGAGAAGTACATATAAGCAATTGTATTATATAAACCGCAGTAAAGTCAAATCTGACGGGACTACATCAATCATGTGCCGTATTACAATAGACGGAAAGGCTGTTGTATTATCAACCGGGTTGTATTGCCAGCCGGAAGAGTGGAACAGCAAGAAAGGGGAAATCAAGAACAACAGACTGAACGGAATGCTTGGTGAATATAAGAAACGTGTAGATGAAACTTATGCTGAACTGTTGAAAGTAAACGGTGTCATCAGTGCAGAGTTGCTGAAAACAGCCATGACAGGAGCAGTTGACATCCCGAAGTACATATTACAGGCAGGGGAGGTGGAACGGGAAAATCTGAAAATCCGTTCCATTCAGATAGATTCAACCTCCAGTTACAGACAATCAAAAATGTATCATTACTATCTGGGGGAATACATCCGTTCTCTAGGCAAGGAGGACATGCTTTTTACAGATATTACCGAAGAGTTTGGCACCAATTTCATTTTGTATCTGAAAACAAATTATCCTCATAAGCCATCATACCGTAACCATTGTCTTTGCTGGCTGAAACGTCTGGTCTATCTTGCCGTGGATAACGGAATCTTGAGATATAATCCTTTGGATGATATAAAATATGAAAAGAAGGCACCTACAAAACTTATGTATATAAGCAAGAGCCAGCTTCAGGAGATAATGAGTAACCCAAAACAGAATCCATTACAGGAACTTGCAAGAAGAACCTTTATATTTTCATGTTTTTGCGGTTTGGCTTATGTTGATGTACGCAATCTCTATCCGCATCATATAGGTACAACTGCAGAAGGACGGAAATATATCAGAACATACCGCAAGAAAACAAGCGTTGAGTCATTTATACCATTGCACCCGGTAGCGGAGCAGATAATTTCCTTGTATAATATGACAGATGATAGTCAGCCCATTTTCCCGTTACCCATACGGAGTATGATTTGGTTTGAGATACAAGAATTGGGATTTTCGCTTCAGTTCAAGCATAACTTGTCATACCATCAAAGCCGTCATACTTTCGGTACCTTGATGGTTTCTGCCGGAGTTCCCATGGAAAGCATCTCAAAGATGATGGGACATACAAATATCAGAACTACACAAGGATACGCAAAAGTTACAGATGACAAGATTTCAGTGGATATGGATAAATTAATGGAGAAAAGAAATTTAATAAATGAAATAAAAACGTTTACTTAATTTTTATTGATGGAGTATACGGATAAAATAATATTGGAACTATATAAAGATTAGAAGCTGCCTTAAAAGATTAACGAATCGTTTTGCTAATAACGACTTATTCCTTTTAAGACAGCTTCTAGTGCTTTCTAATTACTTCCTTGCACACATGTCTGCCATCAACCAATCACTGTCTGGTCTAGTAATCAATCGTGCATTATTATATGCCATTTCCATTGTGAATATGGTCCTTCCTTCGTAATTGTTTACTTCTTTTTCTTTATCGTATTTATGGTTACATACAAGAGCTACGTCTATTGTTCCCTTATGCTCAAGTGCTAATGGAAGCAAAAGTTGCATTTTATGATCCTTGACATAATATACTGGAATAGCTGTTTTGTAGTTCCATGCTACACGACTTAGAGCTATATCTAGAGCATTACTGAAGCGTGTTGTAAGAAATTGTTTCCAATCATCATCTTCAAAAATCGCATCAGCTAGTTTTTTATAATAGGCTTCTCGTTGGGGTTTGGGCAATGCTGCTGGGTCTTCAATAAATTGGAAACCATCTGTTGCTCCTTTCTTTATAAATCCAACAGGAAGTCGTTCTATATTTTCTTTTATAAAATGATTCCAGTCTAAAGTTGGTCTTTGGGCAGTAATATCATAGAATAATTCACGGGGATCATCAAAATATTGAGCTCGTTTAGGTTTATATGGGAAATCTGTTATAATTTTTTGATAGTAACTATTTGCGGTCCCAAATCCTAAGAACACCCATGGTTGAATGACTGCCGGATTCTTACCATTATTTTTCTGAAAAAAGGCATAAATCGGGTCATAAATGTTATCTACCAATCCTGTATTCCAAACAGCATTGTCTTCATTAGTAAGAATTTTTAAAATTGGCTTTCTGACTTCTTTTTTAGATCTTTCTATCTCCTCTTCATCTTCGTATTGGAGTCGTTCAAAAGTGTAAGAAAGATAATTCTTTAGAATGGGTTTTGCCAACTTGTCTTTTTCATCATAATACCAACGTTCGTCTAATGCCAAATTGACAGCCAAGTCATTAATAGCAGCATCCCACCCTAAGATATCGGGTTTATCTTTGGGTTTGGGGAAATAGGCGAAATTACTAATAGATTCTCCTATGTAAGATCCTTGTTTTAGACTGAGAGTCTGGGATGACACCCTTATGGCTACCGTAGAAGTTGGTGATTTAATCCCTAATTTCTTTAAATCACGTGCTTTTACCGGAGCTTCATGTTTTGATGGATCTCCAATACGGAATTCGATACGCTTACGAAACAAACATTCCACAGCTTGTCGGATACCAATGAATCCCATTTTTAAATATTCATCTTTTGCTACTTTGGAGCCAATCGCAGCAAAAGGAATCCATCCATCATCATCAGAAACAACACTTGCGAAAGCTGCTTCTATCTTCTCTTTCAGTGCGTTTGTAATTTTCAAATAGTTAGGGGCGATACGAAAAGCCTTAAATACCTCACCCGTACCCTGGGGTTGATAACAAGGCTCATACTTTGCTTTTGGATAATAACTCTCCAATAATTTTTCTACGTCCAGAGGAACATTGTTGCGTTTCTCAACAAGTTTGTTAAAACAAGTTCTGAACTCATCATACCTTAAATAGTTTCCCGGTAATGTCGGGGTCAGCGCATAAGCGCCCTCAAGCAGAGCTCTAATTTCTAATTCTTCCATAAAAAATTAATTTTTATTTTGTTATGGCTATCATTATTGATAGCTTTTTCACTATGCAAACAAACAAATAGCGTGCCGTTATATTAATTGGGATATTTAATTAGCAATTGTTAACATTGCATTCAGGAAAACTGAAATCAGTCGCCCATTTCCTCGCCGTCCATAGAAGTTAGTACAGACTCTATTGAAAGCGAAAAGGTCTGGCGGCTTTGCCGTTTCGGGCTGAATCTTCCTCTTTCAGAGCGTATTCAGCCCGAAAACCTTTTCCCTTTCACGTCTGTACAATGGACGCCGACGGCAGCGGAAACAAGCGACTGACGGAAAAGTCAAAAAAAGATAAAACAGCATATAGATTGGTTCAAATAGGGCCTAATTCTATATGCTGTTATTTTATCATTTGGAAAGGCTGTTTTTTAGAAACACACATAAAATGGGCAGGCGGTCAACTGCACTCCCTCCAGAAAAATCAAAATCCCTACGTGTCCTTTGTGGAGCGTTTTGCGTGTCAGCTTCTTTTGTATCTGTACGCTTCCTTGTACCCTTTCATCAGTGCCTTTTCTATGTCGGAAGCCCGGTAGAGAATCTTGCCGCCTACCTGCGTGTAAGGCAGAATGCCGTTGTTGCGGTAGTCCTGCAAGGTTCTCCGGCTCACTTTCAGCAGGTATGCCACTTCCTTGTCCGTCAGCAGTTCATCGCCATAGGCGGACGGTTGCCGTTTTTCTAATAACTTTTCGAGCAGGGCCAGCAGCCTGTCGAAATTCGAGTGGAACGTTTTTACCCACTCATGGTCCTTTTCTCTGATTTCATTACTCATACGCGTTTGATATAGGGTTATACATTATTCTTGAAACTCGTTCAAATGGTCTTGCCTTTCCAGCGGGCTTCCTTACGCTTTTCCTCTACATTCCCGACCACTCGCTCTACATCGTCAGGACGGTAGTAAGTCCGGTTCCCGATTTTTGCAAAGGCAAGTGTCCCGTTATCCCTCAGGGTCTGCAAGGTTCTCGGACTGATACGCAACCTGCGGCAGACCTCGTGGTTGTCCATCCATTCACTTGTTTCCTTTCCGCCGTGTTCACGGCACAGACTTTCCACTCGCTGCACGAAGCGATCCAGTTTGGCGGCAATCTCCTCGAAAGTCCTTTTTTCAAAGCTGATGATTTCCATTGTCTTCATTATTTTCAGTTAAACATATATTCATATCTCCGGAACAGAACAGGTCTTTTACAGCCGATATGCCATCATGTCTCATAGTCCTATTCTCGGCAGGAAATGTGACCGTTTTATCTTGTTTCCACTGCAAATAAAAGCAGTAGAAATCACACTGCAATGGATTTTCAGACCAGTGACGATGCGTTGCCCGAAATGACATCATGTTACATATCAACTGTATACAATGAGCCTTCTTTATAAACAGAATCTTCTTGAACAATCCGGTATGTAGAAATCACTCCGGCAAATCACGGCAGTCAGCACCGACCGCCCAATCGGTATAGTGCACGAGATTACATAATTGTCACGGTATCTCCATTTGCTTGATTCTGTTCACTATACACACTTCCTTTGCTCACAACAATGAGTCAAGGTGCGCACCGAGACCAGTGAGTAAACCGATTAAAATCAAAAATGTATGGCAACAAAAAAGAAATTGACCAAAGAAGAATGGGAGGCCATGACAGGTACGGACATGTCACTCATACTCCCGTCAGATGGCAACATTGAAACTGTCCTGGAATCATCCTTGAATGATACCGGGAAAGAGAAGTCAGAAGGAACGGTAGAACAGACCGACTTCATATCCGAGAACCTGCAACCGTCAACAGGAAAAGAGGAAGCCGTTCCAACGTCTCAACGTCGTATAAGCACTAGGCAGAGGAAACTTTCTCTGGACGAATACAGGAAAACCTTTCTTCAGGTTCCGAGAATCGAAGACCGCAAGCCCGTATTTGTTAGCGGCGAGGTACGTGACAGGCTGGACGAGTTTGTCCGCAGGTTGGGAGGACGTAAAATGAGCGTTTCAGGACTGCTTGAGAACATCGCCCGGCAACATCTTGAAATCTATTCGGAGGACTTCGAGCAGTGGCGAAAGCTGTAACATTTTCCTGAATGACAGACTTGCTTACTGACTTCAGTCATTACAGTATTCAGACTGTCAGCAGCCGACCTGGGGGGGGTAACGGACAAAACTTCAGTTTTGGGAGTTAGCGAGGTTATCTTTCGGGCATCCCGAAAAACCTCGCTCCACTCCCGAAGAGTGGAGGCAATCCGCTCCCGGTGGTCGCAGATTGTGAGAAAAAGAATAATCAGAAATCAAACGAAGAAAATATGAATGACAGAAAGAAAAACAGACCGAGGGGACGCCCCAAAATAAGCGGAGTGTGCAAACTCAGCAAAGCCGTTACAGTGAAATTCTCCAAGATAGACTACGAGCGGCTATGCCGACGCAGCAGACAGGCTAACCTCACGCTGGCGGAATTTCTCCGCGTATCAGCCTTTGAGACGACGATAACGGCCAGACACTCTGCCGAGGAGACGGCCGTCATACGCAGTCTTACGGGTATGGCGAACAACCTGAACCAGCTGACCCGGCTGTCCCATCAGACCGGATTCCACCGTACCCAAAGGACGGTAACAGAACTTCTGCAGAAACTCAAGGAGATTATTATCCGGTATAGGCACGGAGAAAGGAGGCCGTCATGATTGGAAAGATCAAGAAAGGGAAATCCTTCGGCGGCTGTATCCGCTACGTGATGGGCAAGGACAACGCGGAAATCATTGACTCAGATGGTGTATTGCTGGGAAATATCCGGGAAATAACGGACAGTTTCGACTACCAGCGGGAGCTTAATCCGAAGATAAAACAGCCTGTCGGGCACATCGCATTGAGTTTCAAGCCGGAAGACAAGGCATTGCTGACAGATGAATTTATGGCTAAAATAGCCCAGGAATATATGGAACTGATGGAAATAAAGAACACTCAGTTCATCCTGGTAAGGCATCATAACACAGACAATCCGCACTGCCACCTGGTCTATAACCGCATCGGATATGATGGCAAGGTAATCTCTTCCCAAAGCGATTACAAGCGTAATGAAATCGCCACAAAATTGCTTAAGGACAAGTACGGGCTGACATATGCGGAGGGCAAGGGCAAGACTAATGTGGAGAAACTCCATGCTTCGGAGCGTGTGAAATACGAAATCTTCAATGCCGTCAAGGCAGCTTTGAAGCATTCCAAAACATGGAAAGAGTTCAACGATTACCTGCTTCGCCGGGGTATCAGGCTGGAATTTGTAAAACGTACCAGGGAGATAAAAAAGCTGGAGGACATACAAGGAATCCGGTTCACCAAGGACGGACAAACCTTCAAGGCTTCGCAAATCAGCCGGGAGTTCAGCTTTGCCAGGCTGAATGCCCAATTGAGTTGGAAGACTTCGGAATCCCAACAGGCATCCGAACGCAAAGTGCAGCAAAGAATACCGGACGGAGGCCATCTTCTGGAAAGTACGGGACCTGGACTGTTCAGTCCAAAAAGCGACACCGCTCCCGAAGAGCCGTTACCTCAGGAAGAACTCTTGCGCAGACGCAGGAAAAAGAAAAGGAGGAAAGGATTCGGGCTGTAGCCTGTCCTTTCTTCATTCAAATTATTTATGAACATTAAAATTGTAGGAATATGAAATTGGAAGAATATATCGAGAGCATCTTTGGATGCCTGGAAAGAATCGAAAACAAAATCAACGGGCTGTCCGTTCCCTTACCGGAAGGTAACAGCCCGACAGTTAACAATGAAAAGGATGACTCCGTGCTGAATGAAGTCCTGAAAAGTCATGAGACATTTCGCAACTTGTTGGCTCGCTTGTACGAGGGACTTGCTGCCATTAAGAACGATATGGTTTCCATGGACAGGAAAAACTCGTCACAGGAAAGACTTGGACAGGTCTTGTCTGAAATGCGTAATGAACAGCGTCAGCACCAGGAGAAAGTGGAAGCCTTGTTTTGTGAGACCAATGACACAATCAGAAAGAATGCCGTCAAGACAAGCAACATCAACCATCATTTCAGCCTGAGTATAGAATCCCCTTACACTCTTTGGAGTTTTTTCGTGATGTTTGCAACAATCGTGGTCTTGTCCGTGGCTCTCTATTTTTCGGTGAGAACTGACAATGTACAGGCCGATAATGATCTGAAGTACCGTTATGTCAAGATGAAAGGAGATGCTACCCCCGAGCAACTTGTGAAACTAGAGAATCTCTTTGGACCGAATCGGGATAACGGACTGATCAAGCAGATGCGTGAGGACGTGGAGGCCTACGAGGAAGCGGTACGGAGACAGGCCACCCTGATCGAACAGGTACGGCTGAAAGAACAGGCTGCAAGAGAACTGGACAGCAAGGCGAAGTCCATCAAGGACAAGTCAATTAAAAAGTAAGCTTACGGCCAGTGTTAAGATAAAAATTAGACTTTATACAGCCATATAGCTCTTTCATTTATACTAATACTTCCCTGAAAGATGGGGCTTATATTTAAATAAAAGAGCCATAATACTGCCGTAGATAAAAAGTGTATATGTAATCAATCTTCTATACAAAATGGAAAAATCGGAGTATGCTGTTACAGTACCGAAGTTGAAAGAAACGCCAAATATCATGTAAATATCACATTTTACAGGTATTGGTTATCAGGCAATTACGAGCAGCGATTAGGCCGTTTTTCTTTTAAGATCGGAGCATGCTGTTACACTCCGCTCAAAACAGCCCAATAATGCTAGCTGAATCGGAGTATGCTGTTACAGTTTTGATGAATTTATTATCTTGAAGGAAAATCCTTCAAGACTATGGCTACTCAACCTAAAAAAATGAATATCATCAAGCAGGTCCTTACGGGTCACAAAAACGGATTGTCGGTCAGGAGAATGGCCGAAATGTACTCAATGAGTCCTACAACTGTGCAGCGCTATCTCAAGATGGCCAATGAAGACTCATTAGGTGTCGATGGTCTCTTGAAGTTGGAGGACCCCGAGTTGAACCATCGGTTCAATGGCGGAAATCCAGCCTATTGCGATGAGCGCTTTGAGGACTTCAAGAAACGACTTCCTCATTTTGAGCAGGAGCTTAAAAAGCCGCACATGACAACACATCTTCTTTGGGAAGAATACCGCAAAGACCTTCCTGAAGGTTACGGGTTGACCTAATTCCGTTTCCATCTGAGACAGAATGTGGTAGCAGTGAAACCTTCCACAGTGCTCAAGATGTTGCACCAGCCTGCCGGGAAGATGTATATTGACTTTGCCGGCGACAGGATGAGCTACGTCGATATGGAAACCGGCGAGGTTGTTCCTGTAGAGACGTTTGCTGCGGTTCTGCCATGCTCCGGTTACACCTTTATTACCTGTATTCCGTCGCAAGGCATAGAACATTTTCTTGGAGCTGTGGATGCCGCCATACGATTCTTCGGAGGCGCACCGCGCATCCTGGTACCAGACAACCTGCGTTCGGCCGTAAAATCCTTCGACAGGTGGTCTCCCGGTCTGACGGACGGACTGAATGACCTTGCCACGCATTACGGATGCTGCGCGCAGCCTGCCAGAGTAAGGCGCCCCAAGGACAAGGCCTTGGTCGAAGATGCCGTGCACAAGAGTTACAAGCGCATATACGCTCCGTTGCGGAACCGTCTCTTCCATTCCTTGCAGGAACTTAATACAGCAGTGGGAGAACTGCTTGAGAAATACAACAGCCGACGCATGCAGGGATGCGACTACTCGCGGGTAGAACGCTTCCTGGCTGTTGAGAAACCCGAGTTGCTCCCGTTACCCGGAGAACGTTACCAGATGAAACGGCATGCCTTGCTTACAGTCGCTCCGAACTGTTTTGTGCAGCTAGGAAGGGAACGGCACCACTACTCTGTCCCCAGCCGTCTTATAGGCAACAAGGTGGAAGTCATCTTTACGGATACACAGGTCAGGATCTATCATGACGGCAACTGCATTGCGACCCACATGCGTTCATTCAAACACGGTGGTTACACCTGGGTAAAGGAGCATCTGCCTTCACAGACACAGGCTTATTACGGGTACTCCCCGCAGTACTTCATAGACAAAGGATCCAAGTATGGGCCTATGGCTAAGCATGTCCTGCGTGAGCTCTTCTCTGCCACTGACAGACCCGCAGAAGTGTATTACCGCTCCGCGCAGGGCATCCTGGCTCTCGCCCGTGAGACAGAGCCTGAGCTTTTTCTTCTTGCGTGCAAGATATCCGTCCAGTACGGAAAATGCAACTATCCATTCATCAGCAATCTGGTGAAGTCCAAATGCCAGGGATACCTGATGCGGCAGGAAAAGGATGCAGAGTATCAAACATCCACCTTGCCATTGCATGAGAATATCAGGGGAGCGCAAGCTTACAAGTAATATATTATTATATCACCATAAAACGGCACAACAATGGAAAAAATCTTATCAGACCTCAAGGCTATGCGGTTGCCAGGAATGGCCCAGACATGGCAAAACCTCATGGAGGCTCACAAAATCAACTCAATCTCAATGGCTGACGGAATACGCATGCTCATCCAGGGGGAAAACGACATGCGTATGTCCAACCGTACGCACCGGCTCATCAAGAATGCCCACTTCCGTTATACAGTAGCGCTGGGTGAAATAGCCGCCGATTCGGCACGCGGCATAGATCAGTCACTGCTTAATGAGGTTGCCACATGCGATTACATCAGACATGGCTATCCCATCATCATTACAGGTCCTACAGGTACAGGCAAGAGCTGGCTGGCTTCAGCTCTTGGCCACCATGCCTGCCTATGTGGATACAAGGTTCGCTACTACAATGTGATGAAACTTTTCGAGGAGCTTACAATGGCCCGCATAGAAAGCAGGCTTCCTAAACTCTTCGAACGGCTTTCTCAGTATGACCTGCTGATACTCGATGACTTTGCCATAAAGAAGCTAACCGCAGAACAGGTACTCGACCTGATGGAAATCATAGAAGACAGACACGGAAACAAATCTACCATCTTTGCAAGCCAGTTGCCCGTAGCAAACTGGTATGAAACGCTCGATAGTAATGTCTCCGCAGCGGATGCTATCTTGGATAGAGTTGTAAATACCGCATCGAGATTTGCATTGAAAGGAGATAGTTTAAGAAAAAAACAATAACTTTGCCTCGTCAGAACTGTAACAGCATGGCCGTTTTTGCTGTAACAGTCTGCTCCGTTTTTACCATACAAAATTCGTAATCAGATAAAAATATATCAGATTTTATATACTTTCGCTTTTTGAAGAGTAGATTTAAAGGACTTTTAAAGAGGCGTATCATTACTCAATACAAAGCTTGATACGCCTTTTCTTTTAGAATGTTCAATTTTAATATTTTGCACACTATCATGTTCCATATAATGTTGGTTAATATCTGCTCTGTTATATATGTGATCATTAAAAGTATAATTTTATATGCAATCGCAATGCACAGAGCGATATTTATTGAGACATTTCTCAATTTTAGTCTTAATGCTCATTCTGTATCTATCTGGAGCTAGGACTTCAACATCAGGTCCAAAAGCTAGAATTAATTGGTCGAGTTCTCGTGTTGGTATTACTTTAATAGTAACTATGCACTTGTATTCATCAATAATTTTCTGTGAGGTGTGCAGTGGCTTTGAAACAATGTATTTAAATCGTTCTGAACTAAATTGCAAAATAATTGTTTCGGCTTCCTGTACTTCATAAGGCACCGATACCCCTACAATATCATCAAAGTAAGAGTTGAAATCCACAAGATCATTTTTACAGAATGGAACATCACTTCTAGTTATCCCTTCAATTCGGTCAAGGGCTCGGTTGACAATATAATCTTTCCCATTAATACGTCCGAATATGAACCATCTGTTATTATATTGTTTCATATAATATGGATGAAGCACATTCGTTGAACTAATGCCTGCGTGTGTTGTGTAGCTTACTTCGAGGGGCTGGTGATTGATTGTTGCGTCTATGAGAGTTGAAAGGTATTCAAGCCCTTTTAAACATGAGTTACACTGAAATGAAATAAGATTTTCTCTATCCGATTTTACTCCAAAACGAAGTTCTAGATTGGAGATAACATCTTCAAGCCAAGCATTACCAGTAACTCCACGATATTTACTAAGCATTTCAATTATCGAGCGTAAAGAGTTAACCTCGGTAACCGATAGACCATTCTGGAAGATTGAATAGTTTGGCTCAGAATATCTGTAGTAGCATTTCTTTCCTCCAAATGGTTTGGCATCAAGATAGATGTTATCGGGTAGCATCTTTCTTATGGCATTTAAGTCACCTCGTAACTGACGCAATTTGATGGTGGAGTCTGAACCTTCCAATTCATAAAGATGATTGTTGACTATTTCAAGGAGATCTTCGATAGTATATTTCTTATTCCAATCACTGAAGCATCTGTCCAGCACTTGATAACGATACTGAGCGTTTCTATTTTCTGACATTGTTAGAGTTGCTTATATGAGATGGTGTAAAGTATTCCGTTTCCTATCTGCTGTTTGTTGAACAGTTCGAGATCTATATTCCAATCTTCTCTGAAATCGCGGTCGGTACATTCAGCGTTATCTCTTCCAAATGGTGCCCATCCTTTTGCTATACCTGCGTCTGGACGTATACAGATTTCTGCATTATCCGCTTTAACCGTCAGACACCGTTCATGCTCAACATAACCTGTATCTTGAATTTCCGGTTCTATCCCGGTCAGTTCAAATATAGCATCCTTCAGGAAATGATTTCTCTTCTTACCGTTGGTAAAATCTTTTATAGCATTTACTGCCATATCTGGGTCATTAATTGAGACGATATTTGTGACAATAACTTTAATTGATACCAGAACTAAATCTGCTTCATTCTTCAGACTGGAAATCATTTTTGCCAAAAGCATACAGCCTAAGGGCGTTTTTAGGTATCTATCAGAATATTCAATAGAAACAGCCTTGCCTCGTAGGTTAGATATTATTCTATTCCAATTACCAGTTTCCGGAGCTTTCAGAGAATCAAAAAAACGACCCAACGAGCTGTGTTCTCTTATTCTATATTCGAACATAAAGGAAGAATCGTCCGATGAAAAGGCGCTCAACAGTTGCATTCTATTTATGTCGGCATAGGACAATGAATTTGGCTGTGTGGTTATGAATACATCTCCACTTCCCCAATTCTTAGAATAGGATGTATCAATATTTTTTCCAAAGTATGTTTTGACGATTCCGTCATTCATAATCACGACCATCAACGGAAATAATCCTGTCGGCAGTGTGTTTTCAAGACATTTAAAGTTGGTTTTAAATACCTCCGCAATTAAAGTTGCACTGTCTGCTGACGAGAGCGATTTTACATCTGGTACGCTTGGCAGTATAAAGGCAACGTCAACTCCTTCTAGAGATAGTTCTGTGAGAATTTTTTTAAATGGGAATGTTTCCGCATCCCATTGAGAAATGTTGTCGTTGACAAATATTCTGATACCAGAGATGTCCTTGTTCCGTGTGAGCTGATAAAACTCGGTCGTGATGTCTGATGTCACAACATGAGAATCAGGCATTAAATAAATAATTTCCTTTGGGGCAACACGGGCCTTGACTTCCTGTCTTAACCATTCTAGAGCCTTAGGCCGGTTAAGATAGTTCGTATACCATTGCGATCTGCGATCTATAAGGCACTTCGTGCAAGACCGTTCACAGTCGCATCTTTCAAGAGTCTCCAAAGCCATTTTTAGGACTTCATCTTTATATTCTCGGAAGAGCAATGAATAACCTGCACCACCGAGAGCAGTATCATATATGAAAATAGAATGATTTATGCCATCATAGCCGAATTCAATTTCTCCATCGTTGACACCGAGCAGCTCCGTGAGTTTACGGCTAAGAATCACGCCGAGAGAATAGAGTGTCTCAGTGTCTTCTACCAGATTGTTGTCTTTGTCATAAAACTTGATCTCAACAAAGTCAGTCTGGTATCTTCCGACCAACAACACATGACGTCTTACTGCAGCACCGTCATTTTCGCCACCGGGACAAGAGGTCGAAGCTAGAAGATGTTTATGGTGCGACAGCATCCGCTCTGTGGTGTCTGGTGATTTTTCTGATTTCATTCTACCGCAATAAGGACAGAAAGCATATCCATACCCATTCGTTCCTTTATTATAAAAGAGAATCTCAGACCTTGGCGTTGAACAGCGGATAGACATTTTTGCAGAATTTGTCTTCAGAAGCCAGGCATCCATTTCAAGCAAAATAGGCTGAATGAAATTCATACTGCCGAGAGAGTCCATTTTTCGAGTCGGGGTCGAATCCCATGCTACGGAGAACGCAGCAGGTTCAACGACCTCTGTAAAACGCTGATCTGTCGATAGTGAGATGTCCTTTATGCCATGCATAGTTCCATGCCGACCGCACTTGGGACAATCCGTCTTAGCACTTCCATAGATAATAGTTGTATAACCACAATGAGTGCAATTCTGTATGATATACCTTGAAGTGCTGTCATCGTATTTTGTCTTCAGACGAATACCATTGGTCTCATAGACCCATTCGTTTTTCACTACTGGATTACCGGGAGCATAAGAGGAGATGGCCTGACTTATATGCAATGTCGGTGAGTTACCGTCAACCTTTTCCTTACCGCCTAGCAGACACTCAACTAGTCCTAAGGGTAAACCTGCACTTGGCAGAAAAGAATTTTCAGCAAGATATGACAACATCGAGGTCTTAAAAAAATTTTCCTCTTGTTTCTCTATAGCTTTAATAGCATTGGTCGTTCCTGATTCATTCTTCAGAGATTCAATCGCCTTTGCAAGAGCTCCTTTATGAGCATCAAAGACATTGTAAACAGCAACTATGTCTTTTTTGACTACTTGTGCGACATCCGCCAATGTTATCTGAGCGAGACTTGTTCCCTTGATTAATTTTAAATATGGTTCTTGAAGACGTTCAACCTTTCCGCTGATTACACTATCAATATAATTTAGAAACTTATCAAAGAAAGACATCCCTTCTGCCGTGACAAAAAAATCCCTAAGAGTTGCCGTAACCCTGATTCCCCCTTGATCTGCTACAAAGGATGCGAATACCATCGCATTAACATGACGTTGAATCAACTGACGGCTTTCCAATTTTAACAATGGAGTTTCTGTTACATGTGTAATCGGATAATCTGGATTGTTCCATGTATGAGTTCCAATAGGATTGGGAGCACAAACAGTTAAAGCCAAGGCTTTAGTTTCACTTCTTCGTCCTGCACGTCCCGTACGCTGAAGGTAATTTGACGATTTTGGCGGCACATTATTCATGACGACTTCTGTAATACCACCAATATCGACCCCCATCTCCATTGTTGTTGAGCAAGAAAGAATATTGATTTTCCCCTCATTAAACTCTCTTTCGTATCGGTCAAGATCTTCTGACGATTGCTGAGCTGAATGTTCAGCCGATATAAAAATCGGTTTTGAAGCAAATACTCTGGAGTTCATAACCCCGAACACACCAGCAGCCTTTTGTTCAGAGAAGTTCTTCTCAATCCATTCCATGACATTCTTTTCTGTCTGATCCGCAGACTTGAATGGGAAAAGCGGATTTACAAACTCCGTCTTGATTTTGAATCTATCGAAATTTTCACGACCGATGTAACCGTTCATTCTTGGGCTATAGCCACAGAACGGCGCATCTATAATAACATTGTCAACAGGACAGAGATAACCTTTTTCGATAAGTTGCAGCTTAACTTTATCCCCCATGAGATCGAGCATATATCCTTGATTTTCTACATCTGTTGCTTCAAGAACATTTTGTTTCAGGAAATCCCATGCGGCATCAAGTATTGAGTTGATGTCAGCAATCTTTATTTGATTGATTTGAGAAATATCATCATAATCTAGAACTGCACACAGAAGAAGAACGAGTCTATTCTGATTCTCATTAATACCTTTTGAACTTACATTGACTTTAAACCATTTCGATACAGGGCTCCCATTCTTCCTCAGTTCTGAATTTGAAGGATATATAGGAGAACAGTACTTATTTTGTGTAAGGTAATCTTTATAAGCTCCAGAAAGCATATAATGACGACCTCCACGAATGACATAATCCATACAGATCTTGAGAAAATTCTGCCAGTCGGTGTCTGTACATCTTTTCTGAAGGAGTGCTGGGCATTTCGCATTTTTAAGTGCTGGATAGACAAGACGTACGAATCCCATCGTTTCCAATGAGTTCGCCCGTTTAGGAATCCATCCGAATTGGTCGACAAGAAGTGCTTTCAGATAGTCCGTTGCATTCTTGAAATTTTTTCTGCCACGTGCTTTATCAACATGTTCATACAACTTCTTGAAATTTGAGTCATTTTCAAGAGACTGGCTTATTTGCCCCCATGATACCTCCTCTGGATTGGGGATTACTGGTATGCCATTCTTTTTTTTTTCAAGTTGTTTAAATTTTTCAAAAAGTAAGGTCGGAAGATGTTCCCGAATACTCAGATATGCATTGTATTCTGCTTCCTCATCAGGAGTCAGACCACCAGGTTTCACATCATTCAAACGCATATCGGCAAGTTTATGAAAAATGGAAGCTCGAATCCATGAACGTTCTACATCCTGATTAAGTCCCATTGCAGAACGTGCAGACCCTTGACGGCTATCGGTAAATGTTATATACTTTCGGCCTTCATATACAACGTCTGCGTCATTACTGTCAATGGGTTCGGCATTATCAAGAAGCAATGTTGCTAAAGTACGTCCAATTTGAGTAGCACTTATTCTGAGATAATCAAGGTTTTTAAACTCGCTGAGATTATTGCCACAATGAGGACAAAGAACATGATTATCTCCTGAGTGTCGAAGAGATTGATATATTACAGGAATACTTTCTTCACTTTTTAAAGAAGTAAAACACTTGTTGCTTCTATTGTCTTCAGGGACAAGTTCTATTTTACCATTCTGATGATTGAAGATGTGATATGTTCTATTCGCATTTTTCCTTAAACATGCTTTCTTCGGAATGGCGAAAAAGAAGCGAGAAAAGCCATCCGCCTCATTTTGCTCAACATCTTCTATATTTCCCATATCTTCCAAATCAATGAGATCTTCCTTTTGCTCATAGAAAAGACTCTTGTCAAGATCAATTACATTGGTGTGCATCCTAAATCCCTTAGTTGTGTTTGTTTCACCCACTATAATGGGAGAGCCGCAAGACGAACATGTAGCAAGTTCCAGCATCTTTGATTTACAAACTGGACAATTCATATTTTGATATGTTGTCAGACTTCCTATCGATAATCTATATCCCTTATGACGTTGACAATCAGGATTGGTGCAAACATACACTCCACTTATCGATCTAACAAATAAATGAGCACGTGTTGGCAATAAAGCTCCAAGGCCGCCTCCTTTGTTTAGACCTTTCACTTTTTCTCCGAGAGCATCTATTATTTCCAATGAGGCATCCACATTTTTCCCGATTCCTTTATCAAGCATACGACCGATTTCCTTTGCTTTCAATACCGGCGAAGAGTTAAGCTTTTTTCTCAACTTCTCAATGTCAGAATAACTCAATTCGATACTAAACTTTTTGTTTATTTTGGACAATTGATCTTCTGCAATTCCCTTGTTTAGTTCTGGAATAATGCGCTTACCACTAATTATTTTTATATCTTCAAATGGTTTTCCAGTGAGTTGAGACACAAAAGTTTTTAGCTTTATCGTCGTTTTGGGGTCACTTTCATCACCGATAGTCGCTGATGTTACAGCAAAATTTACTTGATCAATAGTTACGCCAAAAGCATCTAGTACACGACGGATTTGCAATGATAATTCAGCGGCTGAAGAGCCAGTATAAGTATGTGCTTCATCTAAAAGAATCCATTTGAGCTTACCTTTGGATTTTTCCAAGATTTCACGGTCTTCTGCTCGTACCAACATATAGTTGAGCATAGTTGGATTAGTAAAGAGAATCTGAGGCGGAGTTTTCCTTATTTGAGGCCTTGTTACGAGCTGTGGATAATGAGATGTAGTATATCTGTCAGACCGATTTTCTTTGTCGGTTTCTCCATTATATATCGCATAGGTAACCTTTTCGGGAAGAGCTTTGCACCAAGCATGAATACGTTTCTGTTGGCTTTTCATCAGTGCATTCAAAGGATAAAGGAATATGGCCTGAACACAATTTTTTTCATTGGTTTTAGCCAAATCTTGCAAAACTGGTATCATAAAACATTCTGTTTTACCTGATCCTGTTCCGGTAGTCACAACAATGGTTTGTGGTCGAGAAGAAAGCATAGTTCTCCAGCTTTCTGTTTGATGCTTATAAGGATGCCTGTCTAATGGAAATCTCAAATCCTTGTCAATTCCTTCGCTACTCAGTGCATTAACAAATGAAGGAGTTAACAATCTGAGTTTAGAAGAATGTTCCTCAAAACTGTCGGCACTCTCCTCCCAAGGGAATATTGATTGGAATACAGGTTCTGCAAAAAGAGGCTCATCCTTAGTCAAAATCCTCTTGATATATTCTTGTTCTTGGGCTTGACCCTTGAACCAAAGAGAGGCAAGAGAATCTATTAATAATTCCTTGGCCTTATTGTAGAATGAAAAATAATTCATATTCATTTGTTTACAATTTGTTTTACAGTTCCGATAAATATCTTACTGTAGGTTTCTTTAAAGTATTTTCGGTAAAAATTAGTGATACGAGCATAGTCTCGACTTTCTAATAAAAAAAGATTTGTGTGATTTTTTACTTGTGCGAAATTTTCCGCAGCACACATTGCGGACTCTATCATTACACGATAAGACTTGTGCATCTCTTGGTCTACATAATATTTATTTTGAAGTACAAATCGGGTTATAGGTAGGTCTATATTGTTATCTGTATATCCATGTATTTTTGATTTAAATTGATTAATGTCAGCTCTTGAGAAAATCCGGGCATCTCCGATATTCCCTCCCGCAACATATTGGGTAAGTTCAGACGCAACTTCTGCAGATAGTGTAGCGTTGAAAAGTGCATTTATCAATTCTGTAATCTCACCTAATTTTGTATTCATTATATTAATAAGTGTTGGGGGAAGCAAACGTATGAAACTCTCAATACATTCTCCCCATACAGTGTGCGGAATCCAATGTACTGCAATGTTTAATTCATCTTCAAAACGGTCAATTTCTTGAATGAGAACATCGGAAGCGCCATTAAGCCAACAGGCTAATATTAGGTTTACCAATAATTTAGGGTCACGACCTATAGATTTGAAAGCATTATATGTAGTAAACGGAAGATTAAACTCTGAAATAATACGGAATGCTTTTACAGTTTTTGCCCAATACTCGCCGACAAAAACATCATCCTTGCTAAGCCTTTCACTCCAAAGTATTATGTTAGCAGCAGACATCTCTCCACGTACTTCCGAACTGTAATCTTCTTGTTCAAAATTGTAATACTTAGGAACAAGCCTGCGCGAACTTTCGGGACCAGAGAAAAGGATTGCTTCCGAATTCAAAAGCTCATGAGGAATTGTAAACAAGTTCATTTGTCGGTTATACGGCTCAAGCTTTATTTGTACTAATTCAGCTGGTTTTATATTTTCTGAAACCGGCAGTGCATATACATCACCGTCATATATGAAATCGGAAGTGTCTTCACTGGTATAATCTGTGATTCGAATTTTATCTGAACTCAACTCACTATCAAGAACAAATTTTCTTATATAGATGCGTTTGTCACATATTTTTAGTTCTATGGAACTACTACGGTCAAAAGTATTTGCACCATATAATTGAAACATTCTTGCAAACAAATCACGATAATCGGATAATGGAACTATACCTTCAATTACTGGACTCTTAAGATGCTTGATTGTATCGTCATCCTCTATTTTATCAGATTTGTAAGTCACATCTATCATACCAGACTGTCCATGACTGATTATATTAAAATATCTCAGGTTATCATAAGATATGATTTTTCCTGATGGCACAATTTTCCCTTCCAAATCAGATATTACTATACCCTCAAACGGTACTACAACAGATACTTTCAAAGGAGGATTATTCTCGGCAATTATTTTTAAATTACACGTAGGAGAATATTTAGAAGCACAGGCATCTCTGGAAATCCTCCAGGTATTTTTATCCGTCATTTCAACAGATAAGTTTTCGCACTCATCAACTTTTGCAGAGATAACATGGCGAGAATCTAGGTGTAGTTCTGTGGAAAACATCGTTTCGTTGCGAGAGGCAAATGTCATATCGTCTATGAAATAAAATGTTTCCATCACGTATTTATTGTCAGGAAATTCAACCTTGATATCAACAAGCCCAAATGGCAAAAGGCATGAATTGGACAAGTTCCGCCACTCAGCTTTACTATTATGAATACGATATTTAGGCTTGATATTCCCGACTCTGGTGCCAGTTTGGTCAAAAACGCTTATTACTGGAATGCGAGTCAATAACTTAAAATTAGATTGCTCTACCCATTGTATATATGTACCTCTGAATTCAGCACTATAAGGCGTGAATTCATTGGTTATGGTTATATCCTCATTCGACATGCAATTGTGTAAATCTACTTTATCAGTAAACTTAATCGCCGAATAAAGTTCTCCATTTAGTAATAGTTTATGACTACCATCACACTTCCAATTAGTGGAGAAAACTGCTATATTATTTTCAGCATTCACTGTCGATTTCAAAGAATATACATTATCATCAAGCATTTGGAAAACCTGAGGGCATTCAAAATTCGGAGGATAACTACCACATAAAGTTGGAAACAATCTGTCATCGTTGTCACACCTGATCTTAACTTCAACTACAGGTTCTCCACTCCACTTTATATCATTTGCTACGCCAACAGTTATACGAGAATATATCGCACCGATAACCTCTCCTACGTCATCTTTAACTAGGGATTTTCTTACATACTTTCCAACAAGTATACCAGAGACAAACACATCGAAGGTGTAGCACGATTGATAGTTTAGACCTTCAATAGATTTTGATGAAATCTCTTTTACTATATTTAAATTGACAAAAAGATTTGCAGTTTCACTTGAGGTCAAACGTAGTTTCCAACTTAGAGAAAGTGGTTTAGTTCTATGTTCACTCTTAACTCGCCGGTATTCTCTTTTTAATGATTTAGTCAGTTCCGACAAAGAGGAATCCGTATCATCATATGGTAGCCAGCGGTCTTCTTCGGATATGATTGCATGAGCGATCTGTAATGAAACATCGTAAATATTGTCATTTTTGAATGCTTTCCCAAGATAAGCTATACAATTAAAATTCTTGATTAAATCTATATTATTATCATCCCAATCAATATTTATTGAAGACAATTCTTCAACCAATCCAATGAGAAAACGTGAAAACCCGCTAAGATTAGTTCCGTTCTTTATGTAATTTACAGGAAGACCTCCTTGATTTAATAAAGTTCTAAAATATTCATTCCCCTTGAGAGAGTGAATAAATGCAAATCCATGACTTTTAAGCCCATGACGTGCAGCTTTATATAGTTGCTCCCAACAATAATGAGGCAGTCCTAATCCGACTGCAACATCTTCTCTGGAAGGAATTCCTCCATTATAGTCTCTTCTCCACCATTCAGCGTAACACAAGGCCGCCTCAATTCCAAAATCTTCTAATCGATACGCATTTTGGGCAAGAGTCTCCTTTAAGTTTGTATATTCTTCCTCGGTTAATTTAAGTTTCCAAAGGGGCATATCTGGGGTTATGGACGGTCTGTTACGAGCATCCAAAATCCTCATCAAAACAACATGCTGTTCACTATTGCATATATTAACCATGTTCTAAAAATCAATTGGTTTATAATCTTTTGTAAAGATAGCGCAATTCTGTGCAATCACAATGCACAGTAAACAAAAAATTCAAGATAGATACATTTCTTTCAATATATTGATAAATGACTTAATTACTAGACTCACTTAAATTTGTTGGTATTGCAATAGATTTGGAGCGATAATCGAAAATAAGAAGTCAAAGCAATAAACGATTTTACCAAAATTCTGCAATGAAGATATAGAGAAAGTAGACACTGGACATTATCCATATTTTGCAGTCCATCTAGCTTTTCTCCATAAGCAAGGGATGATATAAAAACTAATATGCACAGTATTGTTCTTCGTTTGAAAAGCTTGTTTACTATTCCTTTTTCCCTAATAATTGTTTTGGCAATTATCGAAATACTCCGTATTTTTGCATTTAATAGAGCGTTCTTTGGGTTAATGCAAAACAAGAAAAAATATAGAAATCTGCTGGTTTCTATATCGTTACCTATCAATCTGAAAGCTTTTGTAATTCCCTTGTTCCCAATGAGTAATAAGATTTGATATGACTAAAGCAATGAAATGTTACGTCCCTTGTAATACCTGCCGCACCCAGCCATTGAGCTAAAGCCTTGTTAGCATAAGCGGAATATACCAGCCCATCAAAAACAAGTGCGTCCGGTTTCTGTCTTTCTCCACATAGTTGCATGGCTTGTTCAGATATGGGTAACTCATCGTACTTGCTTGTTTTTTGGATGGTATATTTCAGCGTAAACTTACCGTTATCCTCACCCAGTTCACCCCATTTCATTTTGCGTATGTCCGAATGTCTTAGACCTGTAAGAGCTGAAAACAGAGCTGCACGTTTCAATACTGGGTTAGTGCAAGGTGTTTCTACCAGCCGTTTGAGCTCGTCAAGTGTCAAGAACTCTCTGCGTGATTCCTTCTCTTTAATGCCTTTCAAATCTTCGTTAATATTCTTAGGCAGATACCCATATTTATAAGCTGATTTCAATGCTATCTTGAATTTAAGGAAGTAGGCAGCAGCCGTATTGTTGGATAATACAACCTTGTCGCTTCTGTGTGTTCTTACGTTCAAGAGATAATCACGGAATCTTTCACACCAAAGCAAATCAATATCACAAAATCGCTTTATTGTGGTATTGTCTGATTTCTTGGTATAATCTTGCAAATGTTTTAGCGCACTCATCCAGTTGTTGTAATTGGATTCTTTCTTATCCTTTGCACAATCACGGAAGTAAGCTATAAAATCCCCCTTGCTGCGTTCTTTAGCTTTGAGTAGTTCCGCTTCTGCCTCCGTGTAGATTTCCGCCTTGCTTAGTTCATTTTGTCTATTGGCTCGGATGATTTCAGCTAAACGTATGGTTTCCGCATCTTCCTCGTTATACTTGTGTGAGCCATCTTTATTAGTTTGAAGCTCACCTGTCCTTTTCTTCAAAGGAACAACGTACATACCTAAATACTCTCTGCGCATTGTTTCGCCTGTCTTGGGGTTAGGGATGCCGGGGTAATAATCAAGGTAAAGAGTTTCCTTTCCGGTGGTGAGCATCCGAAAACGTAATGTAACCTTTGTTGCCTTTGCTTTCCTCATATCTCTTTGTTCTTTAGTTTGTCAATATGCTGTTTGCTATAATAGAGCTTGCCGTTAAGCCGTTTCTTGGGTATTGCGTACCGTGAAACAAACGTCCTCACTCCATATTCTGTCATGTTGTATGTTTCCATGACTTCGGCTATTGTTATCCACTCCGCAAGGTTGGATAGGGTAGCGTCAAAGCCTTTTTTTCTGAAATACGCATCCATCTTGCCTTTGGCTATCAAAGTGCGTGTTCCTGCTTTCTTTGTGGGTATGCCCTCCGCATTGATAATCTTCCTTATCCTATGCCGGAGCAAACCATATTTCTCCGTCACTTCGTCTATGGTGTACCACTCATCAATAGGTTTACGCTCTCCAGTAGTCAGCACTTCGTAAGGCTCTACGGCTTCAAAGAGGGCTTCAATGTCCTTTTTGCGTATCAATGTCGTGCGCTTGGATAATCTCTTCGCTGGGATGATACCTTTGTGGCAATAGTTATAAACGCTCTGTTTACACCATCCTAATAAATTGGCAGCTTCCGATATGCTGAGGTATTCTCGTTCCGATAAATCTACCTTTGCCCGTTCTCGTTTCGTTTGGGATGCCATAGAGGCAGTAAAGGATATGACCTCTTTACGCTTAATCTCCCGGTATGCCTTTCTGTTGCAATCATGGGAGCAATAACGAGCATTTTGCGTGTACGCTTCAAACTCGCATCCGCAATATTCGCATATCTTCTTTATCGGTTCTTTTGCTCTCATACTTCTATCATTTCGCACCCTTTTAAGTCCATTTTAGTCCACATTAGTCTATTTTAGTCTAAAACAGAGATTTTATGTCATTCTATCATAATCCAAATGGGAGATAAAATTCGTACTAATGTGGTACAAATAATCCCGATTTTTCCTTGTGGTACATAAGTGGTACAAATATACGATAAATAAACGGATAATAAAAGTAAATAACGATAAAATAGAGAGAAAGAAAAACCGCTATAATAGAGCGTATTATAACGGTTTTGTGATAGATATTATTTCTTTGTTTATGATAGGTTATTTTCCGATGCAAAAGTGCTGAAATATATTCTGTAATACCATATCATTTGTCACTTCTCCCGCAATATCGCTCAAGTGGAAAATACATTCCCGAATATCTTGTGATATGAAATCACCGGAAATATTATTAGTCAGACCCTCTTGCACTCGATGGATAGCTTCTAATGCATTGTTTAATGCCTCATAATGGCGTACATTAGTAACTATAACATCATTTTGCGTAATTGTAGGAAGATGGGCAGATGTTATCAGCATTCGTTGAAGTTCTTCGATATGTTCTCTTTTTTTTGCGGATAGGGTGATTGACTGTACATTATCAGGAAAATTGTCAGGAATACTATTCTGTATATTATCCACTAAATCGGCTTTGTTATAAACAAGGATAAGCTGCTTTCTTTCACAACGGGGAAGGAGTTGACCGGCCAACTGTGTTATTTGAGCTTGGGCATTCGTAGCATCAATCATCCAAAGGACAATTTCTGCTTGATCCAACTTTTGGAAAGTGCGTTCGATACCGAGGCTTTCAATTGTATCACTAGTTTCACGAATACCTGCTGTGTCGATGAATCTGAAAGTAATGCCACCTATATTGACAGTATCTTCTATTATATCCCGTGTAGTGCCATGAATGTCGCTAACAATAGCTTTGTCTTCATTAAGTAAGACATTGAGCAATGTAGACTTTCCTGCATTCGTTTCACCGATAATGGCTACAGGAACGCCGTTTTTGATGGCGTTACCTACGTTGAATGAATTAACCAAACGAGCTATGACTTTCTCTATGTTGTTCGCTAGTTGGCAAAGTTCGGAGCGGTCGGCAAATTCCAGTTCCTCGTGATCGCTGAAATCCAATTCCAATTCGATGAGTGAGGTGAAATGGAGTAATTGGTCACGTAAGGTAGCAAGTTCCTTACTGAAACCGCCCCGCATTTGGCTCATGGCAAGACGGTGGGTCGCTGCAGACGATGAGGCAATCAGATCAGCAACTGCTTCTGCTTGACTCAGGTCCATTTTCCCATTTAGAAATGCACGCTGGGTATATTCGCCTGGGGCAGCCATGCGACAACCATTCTTGATGAGTAGTTGTAATACTTTCTGAAGAATATAGGCAGAACCGTGGCAAGTGATTTCCGTACTGTTCTCACCAGTATAGGAGTGAGGAGCACGAAACAGACTAACGAGTACTTCATCTATAACTTCAGAGCCGTCATAAATCCGTCCAAAAGTAAGTGTGTAAGGCTTGCTGTCCCCTAACTCTCTATTAGTAGCGGCAGGAGTAAAAATACAAGATGTGATTTCGATAGCTTCCGGTCCGGAAACGCGAATACATCCAATAGCCCCGCCCTGGGCGGTAGCTATGGCGCAGATAGTATCTTGGTTCATTATTTACAGCTTGTTTTATGACGCAAAGATAGTGCTTTCTCCTGATTTTATATCCGATAAGATATTTAAATACGTTCGAGTACTTTAAGAATAAGATGGTCAATTGTATTTTTATATCCGGTGTTGGCTTCTTTAATTAATCGGTTGGCAATTACCATGCAGACAGTCATGGCTTTATGCCCCATCAAACGACTGAGGCCGGCCAGTGCGGAACTTTCCATTTCGAAATTGGTAATCTTATAACCGTTGTATTCGAATTGCTCGATTTTTTCGTTCTGATGCGGGTCTTCCAGGGGAACACGCAGTTCACGTCCTTGCGGACCGAAGAAACCGCCGGCAGCGATGGTGACGCCTCGTACCATATCATCTCCCGCTATACGGTCTATCAATTCGGCATTGGCATCAATTACGTAAGGGGCGGGAGCACACATGTTTCCCGACCATCCCATGTGGTTGAGGAAAGCGCGTTCAAAGGGCAGGTCGCAAACTGCATTACGTCCGGCATAGAAGTTCAGCAGGCCGTCGAAACCAATGGATTTGGCAGAACATATAAAAGTTCCTACGGGCGTGTAAGGTTGCAAACCGCCACACGTACCGATACGGACCAGTTCCAATTGACGCAGTTGGGGCTTTTCCTCTCTCGTCTGGAAGTCGATGTTAGCGAGTGCGTCCAATTCGTTCATAACAATATCAATGTTATCGCAACCGATACCAGTGGAAACAACGGTGATTCGTTTACCTTTATAAGTACCTGTAATTGTCTTGAATTCGCGGCTCTCCACTTCACATTCTTTATTCTCGAAATGTGAAGCAACCAATGCTACCCGGCCGGGGTCACCTACGAGGATTACTTTATCTGCCAGCCATTCAGGCTTTACGTGTAAATGGAACACGGAACCGTCTTCGTTGATAATAAGTTCGGAAGATGCAAAATACTTTTTCATGTTACGAGGTATTATAAGTTCGTTTATATAGGTAACTTTACCGGTTTATTTGCTCAATGGCTGGTTGGATGTACCGGTTACCGGTTTGGCAATGTTCTCGCGCATCGAAGTGTCGGCCTCGATGTTTTTCATCCGGTAATAATCCATTATGCCCAGATTGCCGCTGCGGAAAGCTTCTGCCATAGCCTTAGGCACTTCAGCTTCGGCTTCGATAACTTTAGCGCGTGCTTCCTGTGCTTTGGCTTTCATTTCCTGCTCGCTGGCAACGGCCATGGCACGGCGCTCTTCGGCTTTTGCTTGAGCGATATTTTTGTCCGCATTTGCTTGGTCTATCTGTAAAGCTGCACCGATGTTCTTGCCTATGTCGATGTCGGCAATATCAATAGACAGGATCTCAAAAGCCGTACCGGCATCCAATCCTTTGCGAAGCACTAATTTGGAAATGGAGTCGGGATTTTCCAAAACCGATTTATGGTTTTCGGAAGAACCGATAGACGATACGATACCTTCGCCTACACGGGCAAGGATTGTATCTTCTCCGGCACCACCTACCAACTGGCGGATATTGGCACGTACGGTTACACGGGCTTTGGCAATCAACTGGATACCGTCTTTTGCCACGGCTGTGACGGGCGGGGTATCAATCACCTTTGGGTTTACTGACATTTGGACTGCCTCAAACACATCACGTCCGGCAAGGTCAATGGCAGTGGCCATTTGAAAAGGCAATTCAATGTTGGCTTTCGAAGCGGATACCAAAGCATGCACTACTTTCTCAACGTGTCCGCCCGCCAGATAGTGTGCCTCCAGTTCATCGCGGGTGATGTTGCTCAAGCCGGCTTTATGTGCTTCAATCAGGCCAGGCACAATAATATAGGGCGGCACGTTACGAATACGCATCAGAAACAGTTGAACCAGTGATATGTTGACTCCTGAGACTTTGGCAGACAGCCATAGGAAAAACGGTACATAGTGGAAAAATAGTACCAGGAAAATGATACCGCCTATGATAGTGAAGGCAGTGAGATACATTGTGCTTGGATCCATGATTTTAGTTATTAATGATTACTTATTTAATGATTTGCAATTTACGGTTTGTTTTTCTCCACAAGTATCACTCCGTCTGTAATGCGGTTTACTATAATGGGAGTTTTCTCATTCAGAAAACCGTCTGTGGATTTTACTTCTACAATATCACCATTTATTTCGGCATACCCAATGAGGGCAAGACGGGTAGTGGTAATGCCGGTATCGCCAATTTTTACTTTCTCTTCGGCACTACGGTCTACTTTTGAAGTGATGTTTTTCTTCAAAGCTATCTTATCCAGGGTTTTGGAACGCATGAACCACACTAATGAACCAACGCAGGTGATGATGGATATGGCAAGTGTGATGAATCCGGCTGTTGCTCCTAAATTGGCAAAAGCGTAGTAGTTGGCATAAATGATGCAACCGCCTGCCAAAAGTCCGGCAATGCTGATGCCTGGTATGATGAATAGCTCTACGAGGAACAGTATAACTGCTGCAACGATTAAAATTGCGATGATGAATATGTCCATAACTGTTCTATTTAATGGTTTGCTTTTCTAATTTCCGCACTTGGATAGCAGTACGGTCTACTTCGTTTGCCAACTGTAGCACTCGTTTTTCCAAATCGAGTATAGCCGGAGCCATTTTGTTTCTTTCGTTCTGGTTGGCACGCGAATATTGGATGCGTATATTTTCCAGTTTATTTTGTTGCTGGTTATAGCTTTCTTTCAGTTGGAGATAGTTCCTGAATTGCGCTTTTGCTTGCGGAGAGCGGAAATCGGCAGCATAATGATAGATATTCCTGTCATCAATTACAAACTCAAATTCGTGCCGTTTCTTTATTTCCGTTTTTTCCTGCATCGTTTCCTGCAGGCGTTTCCTTGCATCGGCTACCAGGCTTTCATTCGTCCAGGTATCTCTGATGGAATGGAGTTGGGCAAGCTTTATCAGTTTGTTTTTATCCATGCTTTCATAGTTGTATACTTGTTTGGATGAGGCAGGAATGAATACATATACACATACTTTGCCTTCCGGCTGATAACGATCTGATGCAAACCAGCCGAGGTTGTTGAATTCGTCTATAACGTACATATAATCATTATAAGGCGAATTGAAAGGCATGCCTACATTTTCCGGGGTCAGATAAGTGTCTGTGTTTGTATTGTAGCGTGTTACAAAAATATCGTACCCACCCATTGATGCAGGACCGTCTGCTGCATAATAGATAGTGATGCCATCAGCCAATACGTATGGATAACTGGCATTCATGGACTCGTTGATACTGCCGGGGAGCATATTGCCTTTGCCCCATTCGTCCATCATTTTATTGCGCGATAAGATGTTGAGCGTACTGTCTTTCTGTAACTCGCTATAATAGATTTTATTCCCTAACTCCGTTTCATATACAGTGCCACCTTTGCTATTGGAATTTTCAAAGTAGGTATCGTACATGAACAATTTCCCGGATTCAGGACTGATTTTGTACGCTTCGAGAAAATCTTTCTTGGCTACGACAAAACTGTCGATGAAGCACACTTCTTCTACGCCTTTCAGCAGACGGAGGTTGGCTTTGCTCTTTTCCAGAAGTTTTTCGGCTTCAGCGGTCGAACGTCTTCTTTTTGTCAGTTCTGCAATATAGTCTTCGTAAGTGCCGACGGCATCTTCAAATCGGTAAATGGCATTATAAGCCTGTGCCAAATAAAGTTGTCCGCTGGTGACCCGGCGTTTTACGGCTGTTTCCAGATACTTTATAGCTTCTTCCGCTTCTCCCGTATTCAGACAACATACGCCATACCACAAATTATAATTCCCGTTATTAGGTTGTGATTTTACAAATTTCTTAAAAACGGGCTTTGCCTGTTCGTATTGTCCTTTTTCATAGAGTATTTTTGCTTGGGCAAGGGTTTGTGCTGAAGCATGTATTCCAAAGAAACCAAACAAGAAAAGCAATATATATTTATTCTTCATACTAAAAAATCTTTTTTAATGAGTTCAAAAATACGAATTAATCCGGAATAAAGCTCTTTTCCGTAATTCTATTATGTTAATTCTTCTTTAAATGATTCTTTTCAGTTACTTTTGCAGCCAATTTTCAACTGATTTTTATGGCACTATTTACAGAGGAAGAGAAGACATTACGGCGTATAGAGAAACGCTTTGCCAAAGGAGTGGTGGAGTACGGACTGATAGAAGAGGGCGATAAAATCCTTATCGGGCTTTCCGGCGGCAAGGACTCTTTGGCGTTGGTGGAACTGTTGGCGCGTCGTTCCCGGATTCTGAAGCCACGGTTTTCGGTGGTTGCTGCCCATGTGGTAATGAGAAATATCTCTTATCAGAGCGATACGGATTACCTCAGAAGCTATGCGGAGTCGCAGGGAGTGCCTTTCGTGCTGTACGAAACGGAGTTCGATGCGAGTACGGATACCCGCAAGTCTCCTTGTTTCCTGTGTTCGTGGAACCGGCGCAAGGCTTTGTTCACTGTGGCAAAGGAACAGGGGTGTAACAAAATAGCCTTGGGGCATCACATGGATGATATTCTGGAAACGTTGCTGATGAATATTACGTATCAGGGGGCGTTCGGTTCGATGCCGCCGCGGCTGGTAATGAAGAAGTTCGACATGACGATTATCCGCCCGATGTGTCTTGTGCACGAATCAGATTTGGCGGAATTGGCGGCGATAAGAAACTATCGGAAGCAGGTGAAGAATTGTCCTTACGAGTCGCAGTCGAGCCGGAGCGTGATGAAAGGTATCCTGCATCGTCTGGAAGAGATGAATCCCGAAGCCCGGTACAGTTTGTGGGGGAGCATGAGCAATGTGCAGGAAGAGTTGCTGCCCCGGAAGAATGAAGGCGGGACAAGCCGTTGACAAGCAATTTCTAATCACTAATCATTATATGAAAGCTTTTTACACCATTTTACTTTTAATTGTATCCAATGTCTTCATGACGTTTGCCTGGTACGGGCATTTGAAGTTGCAGGAGATGAAAGTTATCTCCAACTGGCCTCTCTATGCCGTTATTTTGTTCTCGTGGATGATAGCGTTGGCGGAGTATTCATTTCAGATTCCTGCCAATCGCATCGGGTTCATAGGCAATGGCGGTCCTTTTTCGTTGATGCAGCTTAAGGTTATCCAGGAAGTAGTGACGCTTATCATCTTTACAATATTCACTACCGTACTGTTTAAAGGAGAATCTCTGCATTGGAATCATTTTGCAGCTTTCGTTTGTCTGGTACTGGCGGTATATTTTGTCTTTTATAAATAGGATGAATGTGATGTCTAACGGTTGGAACCGGTAGCTTTATCAGGGGAAACTTTTTGTTTTTGCCGCCTGAACTAAAAGTTTTATGCTGATAACTAATGCGTTGGCTATTGTTTGGCTGTTGAATAAACAAGTAGGTGTACTTTCTCTCATTTCGGAGCTGTTGAACTGCTCAGCCGAAATCTGGACGATACAGGACGACACAACGTGTGACTGCTACTTGTAAGGATTTTTATCTGTCATACTTATCTGTCACGCTATAGTCTATTGTATGATAGCTTATTATCTTATTTTTGTGATAGCGTGACAGATGTTTTTCAAAATAAAACTTCGCGGAGGATGAAAACCGGGACGAATCGCTATTTTACCGTCATATATTTATCCATTCCTTTCGTGTAGAACATCCGGAGTTCCCCTTTTTCGTCCGCATATATGAAGCATGCGTCGAGGTCGGGGTGTGAATCGGCAAAGCGTTCGGCTTCTTCCAGGCCCATGACCATGAAAGCAGTGGCATAGGCATCTGCACTCATGCAGTCGCAGGCAATCACTGTGGCCGACAGGATACTGTGCTGCACCGGATAGCCTGTGCGCGGGTCTATAGTATGGGCATATTTTTTGCCGTCTTTGTAGTAATAGTTTCGGTAATTTCCCGAAGTGGCTATGCCCACATCGGTAACTTGCAGTATGGTCTGCAATTCTTGGTTTACGGCGAGCGAGTCGTCTATCGGCTTGTTGATTCCGATGCGCCATAAACTTTTTTTCGGGTTTTCTCCGCGCACCACCACTTCTCCGCCTATATCTACCATGAAATTGCCGATGCCTTTCTTTTCCAGCAATTGTGCAATGACATCTACTGCATAGCCTTTGGCTACGGCGCTGCACGAAAGCATGATGCGGGAATCCTGTTTGATAACTTTTCCGTCGGCGGATAACGATACTTTCGGGTAGCCTGTGATGTCCAGCAAGCTGTCTATCATAGCAGAGTCGGGAAATGCGCCTTTCTTAAATCCGAATCCCCATGCGTTGGCAAGCGGGGCTACCGTAATGTCAAAAGCACCTTGGGTCTCCCGGGAGATTTCCATGCTGCGGCGGAATACGTTGGTGAAGAAAGTATCGGGAATGATTTCTTCGTTCCGGTTGATGCGCGTAATCGTTGCCGTATCGTTAAACGGAGATAGAGAACCGTCAAACCGTTTAAGCTCAGCTTCTATCTCGGCTTTCAAATTGCTGTCGTACTGATAGGTTATGTTATAGACCGTTCCGAATATCAGTCCGCTGACAGTTTGATAAGGAACAGCGCGGTTGTGGCGTGCAAGTATTCCGATAGTGCCGAGGGCAAGCAGGGCAACCCATAAAAAATTACGTTGTGCTTTCTTCTCCATAATGAATGTATGATGCTGTATAAATAAATTAAGCGATCTTCTTTTTTTATCCTTCTATCAGACTGCCTTTTATCGGACAGCCTGCCGTTTCTTCGTTTTTCACTCTTCATTTAAAAGAACAAGTGCTCTATCAATATCTTCGTTCCGATAACGATGAGGATAATGCCGCCCCACAGTTCGGAACGCAGCTTGCGGGCGATGCCGCATCCGCACCGGATGCCGAACATCAATCCTGCTAGTGATAAGGCAAACGACACAAATCCTATGATGCTGATAGGGGACAGAATGGATGCAAAGTTGCAAACTCCCAGAAAAGCGAACGAAACACCTACCGCCAAGGCATCGATGCTGGTGGCTACCGCCAATGCCGCTACTACTTTCAGCTTGGTAGGATCGAACTCGTGCCGGCAATCTTCATCCTTGAAAGATTCCATAATCATACGTCCACCCAGAAAAGCTAAAATGGCAAAAGCTATCCAATGGTCTATACTTTCAATGAGATGGCTGAAAAAACTGGCGCCTATCCAGCCAAGCAATGGCATGAGTGCCTGAAAAAAGCCGAAAGCCAATGCCATTATCAGCATCGGGCGCAATTGAACACGTTTTAATATAATGCCGCTGGCTATGGATACAGCGAAACAGTCCATAGCAAGTCCTATGGCAAGCAACCAGATTTCTAATCCTGTCATTATCTCTTAGAATGGTAGTTTATAAGTTATTGTATAGGTAACCCCAGTTGTGTTTCCATTGTACTTTCCGTAGCCCGGTACGTACCATGGATCACCATGCTCGGCAACGGAAGAACTCATACGGAATTTGAAACGTAACGCCCAACCCATATACAGGTCTTTCCATACATGCGCCCGTATACCGACACAAAATTCGGCCCATTGCATCGAGCCTTTCATTCCTTTATAATTAAAAGGCAGGCTGTTTCCCCAAATGCCGTCTATCAAATTCGGATTACCCAAACTTCCCCCGTATTCAGGGTCGTTGATGCCTAACGCTTCTACATCATATTTAAAGCTCGTTGCCGCATAGCGCAGGCCAACGAGTATCATATGTCCGTGCTTTTTGTTATAAAGCGCATTATAGTCCATACCGATACGGAAATAGGGAGCACCGGTTTTATAATGTATTCCTTTGTCGCTCCAAGTATCAGTATTGCCATATCCTAATTCTACAATCGGGAAAAAGCGATTTTTAAGATTGACATCGACGGCTACCTCACTGCTGAAAAAGTCACTCCCGAACAGTTTGCTTCCGGGTCCCCATAAATCTACACTGACAGAAATACCATTGTACAGCGGATAGTGCACTTCCTCTTTGGCCTCTTTTTTCTCCTTTTTGGGCGGAGTGTTTGCCGGCGGGGCGGAAATGTCACTGTTTTGTGCCTGTAATGGAAGAGACAGCAGCAAACAGAACGCCAGACTAATAGAATAGTTTAAGATTTTCTGCTCCATAAATTCCGGCTTCTTTATTTGCAACGCGAATAGAATCAAGACTGTGGCGACTGTATCGGACATCTGTTATGGCTTGTTTCATTTGATAACCGCAATCCATTGACAAGAAGTAAGGTGTGTTGGTTTGGTGAATAACAAGCGTATCTGTCAATGTCTTGCTGTAATGAAACACGAGTACGGTGGAGTCGGCGGTATATCTCAGTGGCAACGAGAGATCGTGCACTTTTTTTTGATTGTTGATGATGACGGAATCCGTGCCAAAGGCAGTAACCGTTAAAGAGTCTAAGGTATCATTGGATACCACTTTGGTGTCAGGATCCAATGTATATAGGTAACATTGCATCATGGTTCGCGTTGTCATTGAACAGTCCGCTTCTTCCGAACAGGATATTACTATACTGAAAACAGGGAAAAGAACAGCCCCGAACATTATAAATCTGACTAATGTTTTCATGGTTAAATCATTTTCTCAATTTGGTACTTATTGCGTTCTGGTGCATTGCGGGATATCAGCTCTCCGAGAAAACCTGCCACAAATAACTGCGTGCCGATAATCATGGATGTCAGTGACAGGTAGAAATAGGGAGAATCTGTCACAAGGCGGTAGGGCATCCCTTGATTCATGTAATACAGCTTGCTGGCGCCGACAATAATGACGGCAACGAATCCGACGAAGAACATCAGCGAACCCAATATGCCAAAGAAGTGCATAGGCTTGATGCCGAAGGTGGAAAGGAACCAGAGGGATATCAAGTCCAGGTATCCGTTGAAGAAACGATTCCACCCGCCGAATTTTGTCTTGCCAAATTTCCGTGCCTGATGGCGTACGACTTTCTCGCCAATCTTCTTGAAACCGGCATTCTTTGCCAGGTAGGGGATATAGCGATGCATTTCGCCGTACACTTCTATGTTTTTTATAACATCTTTGCGATAGGCTTTCAGGCCGCAATTGAAATCGTGCAGGTTCTTTATGCCGGAAACCTTGCGTGCCGTAGCGTTGAACAGTTTTGTCGGTATGGTCTTTGACAGCGGATCGTATCTTTTTTGCTTCCAGCCGGACACCAGGTCGTAGCCATCTTCCGTAATCATGCGGTATAGTTCCGGTATTTCGTCAGGACTGTCTTGCAGGTCGGCGTCCATTGTAATCACAACATCGCCCTGGGCCTGTTCAAAACCGCAATAGAGAGCCGGTGATTTGCCATAATTGCGACGGAACTTTATTCCGCGCACTTTATCAGATTTTGTTTGTAATTGCTCTATTATTTGCCAGGAACGGTCGGTACTTCCGTCGTTAACAAAAATAACTTCATAAGAAAAGTCATGGGCTTTCATTACCCGTTCAATCCATGCAAACAATTCCGGAAGAGACTCCTCTTCATTATATAAAGGAACGACAACTGAAATATCCATTTGCTTATTTACGATTTTACTATATTATACTATACCTGATTTATTTGAAATTTGTCTGTTCTTGTCATTCCTTTTTACGCCTCATTACAAATAAGGCGGTAGGAAGCGCGAGCAATGAACCGCAAAATACATTCCATGACACCAGTTGCATGGTGATATCTATGGGAGTGAGCGATTTCACAGTCTCCAATGTTTCTTGAAACATGTTTGTATAGGCTTCTATGTCCGGTACACCGCTTTTGTTTAAGATATCAATTTGAGATTCGTAGGCATTGATAACGAAACCATGATCGATGAAACGGAAATAAATGTAGTGTGCCACTGCCGTCAGCAATGCGGCAAACATATACATGAATACTGTGAATATCCATGCATGCAAGAAACTGATACTGCCGCTGCATACAGTATTACGATACATTCGTACATAATAATAGCCCATGAAAGGGACACATAACGTGAGCCCTACGAAAAGGAAAGATAAAAACGGAATTGTCAATCCTAAAGGGAAGAGGATGAATTTTAAAATCCAATATCCTCCCAAATAGGTGCCGAACAACATTGCATATTGCATGTAACCTTTATTTTCTGCCATTTTTCTTAGAAATATGGCGCAAAGTTATAAATAATATTGGTTATAGACCCTGTATTCTTGTTAAAGTTGAAAAAAGTTAGGGGAAGGTATTGCAGATTTAAAATTTTTATCTACCTTTGCACTCGCAAAACGGGTAAGTCCTATACGGCCAGCTCCCTTCGAATCCTCCAGGGCTTGATCGCAGCAAAGGTAGTTGGTTGTAGCGGCGCGATGTAGATAGCTTACCCACCCGCCTCTTTAGCTCAGTTGGCCAGAGCACGTGATTTGTAATCTCGGGGTCGTTGGTTCGAATCCGACAAGAGGCTCAAAAAAAGAGATATATCAGCGATGATATATCTCTTTGTCTTTATGATATTTCGGTTCAGTTTGAAAACGGCACTTATTTTATTCTTTTGTATCCGTATACAGCGTTATTGCCTATCTCTTCTTCGATGCGCAACAACTGATTGTATTTAGCCATACGGTCTGAACGGCTTAAAGAACCGGTCTTGATTTGACCGCTGTTGGTGGCTACGGCAATGTCTGCAATCGTGGAATCTTCCGTTTCGCCGGAACGATGGGATGTAACGGTTGTGTAGCCATGACGGTGCGCCATTTCGATGGCATTCAGCGTTTCTGTCAGGGAGCCGATTTGATTTACCTTAATCAGTATGGAGTTTGCGCAACCTTTTTCGATACCCATGGCAAGGAAATCTACATTGGTGACAAATAGGTCGTCACCTACCAGTTGACAGCGGTTTCCGATGCGGTCGGTCAGTTTCTTCCAGCCATCCCAGTCGTTTTCGCTCATGCCGTCTTCGATAGAGTCGATAGGATATTTGTCAATCAACTCTTCCAGATAATCTACCTGCTCGTTGGCTGTACGTTTTTTGCCTTTCTCACCTTCGAATTTGCTGTAATCGTAAATGCCGTCGTGATAGAATTCGGAAGAAGCGCAGTCCATGGCAATCATCACATCCCTGCCTGGTTCGTAGCCGGCAGCCTTAATGGCAGCAATGATCGAGTCCAAAGCGTCTTCTGTGCCTGTCAAGTCGGGAGCGAAACCGCCTTCGTCGCCTACAGCAGTACTAAGTCCGCGGTCATGCAATACTTTCTTTAAGGCGTGGAACACTTCTGCGCCCATACGCAGACCTTCACGGAAAGAATTCGCCCCTACCGGACGTATCATAAATTCCTGGAAAGCGATGGGGGCATCACTGTGCGAACCGCCATTGATGATATTCATCATCGGAACAGGCATTACATATGTATTTGTTCCACCGATATAGCGATAAAGGGGGATATCAAGGTATGCCGCCGCTGCTTTGGCTACGGCAAGCGAAACCCCCAAGATTGCATTTGCACCCAGATTGGATTTGGTCTTTGTGCCGTCCAAGGCCAGCATGGTATGGTCGATACTCATTTGTTCAAGAACCGACATGCCAATCAACTTGGGAGCGATGATATTATTAATATTGTTAACGGCTTTCAGTACTCCCTTGCCACCATAACGTTTTTTATCACCGTCACGCAGTTCTAGGGCTTCATGTTCGCCAGTGGATGCACCGGAGGGTACGGAAGCGCGGCCGATAAAGCCGGACTCTAATATTACATCAACTTCTACGGTAGGGTTTCCTCTTGAATCAAGAATCTCACGTCCGATAATCTTTTCTATTTTCATCTTATTTTATTTTAAATGTAAATTCCATAGGTATAACAAGTGAAAATGGAAAATTGTTCAGTCTTTTATTACGAGTCCCAGCAGGCTTGTCAGGTCCATGGCTTGGTGGGTACTGACGATAGCTCCCCGTATATCCGGCAGATTGACGTGAATACCCTCGATATGCGAATCGCTCAAGTCAATGCCCCTGAGCGGAGTATGCGAAAATTCCGCTTCTACTAACTCGCAATTGGTAAAAGCGATGGAAGTCAACTTGCAGTCGTTGAAGTCGCTGTTGCGCAAATCGCAGGTGGTGAACTCCGCCTGATTGATTTTACTCATGGAAAAATTGAGGTATCTCGCATTGCAATCCTGCATCCTGCAATGATTCAGGATTGTTTCTGGCAGATTTGTGCCGACCAGTTTACAGGAAATGAATTCTACCCGAAAAAGAGAGCTTTCTGCAAATGATATGTTGGACAAATCGCAATGCTCGAAACGGACATCCGTAAAGTGAGTAGCTTTCAGTTTACAGTTGTTGAACTGTACATGGCTGAAAGTGCAATTGGTGATACTTTTATAAGAACAATCCATTGATTCTTCCATTTGTTTGCTGAAACATATCCCTCTGACAGTTTCTTCGGTCCTAAGCCATTCTTTGAGTGATTTGGAACTCTCGACTTGACTTTCAAAAGTGGGGGAGATGACCCGTACGGGCGGCATGCTGAAGGGTTTGCCTGTTCTCATGATTGCTGTTTTAAAAGGTCTTCCCTAAGATATTTCCGCCCCATACTGCAAATATTCCCAACAAGATACTTAATAAGGTATATAGGGCGAATAATCCGTAAAATCCTTGTTTAATCAGAATCAATCCGTCGTTGGAAAATGTGGAAAAAGTGGTGAAGCCACCACACAAGCCGGTAGTCAGCAACATTCTTACTTCTGCGGATAAGTTGAAGCGGGCGGATAAGACGTAGAACAATCCTATCAGGAAGCCTCCGATGATGTTTACGGCAAATGTAGCCCAAGGAAAGGAGTAGGGTACTATCCATTCATGGAGTGCCATTTGCACGCAATAGCGCAATACGCTGCCTGTGCCGCCGCCAAGAAATATGGCTATCAATATTTTAGTCATAATAATTGAAGTCTGGTATTGAGTTGACAAAGATAGTGTTTTCATTCCATTTGTATTTCCGAGTGAGCGGTATTTCTTTTAAAAAACAGGTTTATAATCACTTATGCAAACGTTTGCTTTTATTTCATATCTATTTTCATTTGATAACCTTAAATCAGGAGACTTTCCTGCTTATATTTGCATCAAATAAATTATAAATCATAGCATGAGAAACATGAAAGCAATTTGCATTAAACTAACCTGCTTCCTGCTCGTACTTTCTATGAGTAGTGCAGCAATGGCCGAGAGCATCACCTCGCCCAATGGACAACTTCAATTAAACTTCTCCGTCAATTCTCAAGGTGAACCTGTTTATGAACTTTTCTACAAAGGAAAAGCTGTTATAAAGCCCTCAAAGCTGGGTTTGGAATTGAAGAATGATCCAGGACTGATGAACGGATTTACTCTGGCCGATACCCAAACGTCTACATTCGACGAAACATGGGAACCGGTGTGGGGTGAGGTGAAACAAATCCGCAACCATTATAATGAAATGGCTGTAACGCTGGACCAAAAAGCGCAAGACCGTAATATTATCATCCGTTTCCGCCTTTTCGATGATGGCCTCGGTTTCCGTTACGAGTTTCCTTTACAAAAGAATTTGAACTACTTTGTTATTAAGGAAGAACGTACCCAATTTGCCATGACGGGTGACCATAAGGCGTTTTGGATTCCGGGTGATTATGATACGCAGGAGTATGACTTTACAGAGTCCAAACTTTCTGAAATCTGCGGTCTTATGAAATCTGCCATTACCGGTAATGCGTCGCAGACACAATTCTCTCCGACAGGCGTACAGACTTCCCTTCAGATGAAAACGGCGGACGGCTTGTATATCAATCTGCACGAAGCTGCCTTGGTAGACTACTCCTGCATGCATCTGAATCTGGATGATAAAAATCTGATTTTTGAATCTTGGCTGACGCCCGATGCAGTAGGTGATAAAGGTTATATGCAAGCTCCCTGTAAATCGCCGTGGCGTACGGTGATTGTCAGTGACGATGCACGCGATATTCTTGCTTCCAAGTTGACTTTAAATTTGAACGAACCTTGCGCTTATGAAGATGTTTCTTGGATTAAACCTGTGAAATATGTAGGAGTATGGTGGGAAATGATTGCCGGTAAAAGCACTTGGGCGTATACGGATGACCTGCCTTCTGTTAAGTTGGGCGAAACGGACTATTCCAAAACAAAACCTAACGGACGTCATGGCGCCAACAATGAGAACGTGAAGAGATACATAGATTTTGCCGCTGCCCACGGCTTTGACCAGGTTCTGGTAGAAGGTTGGAACGAAGGTTGGGAAGACTGGTTCGGACACTCCAAAGATTATGTTTTCGACTTTGTGACTCCGTACCCCGATTTCGATGTGAAGATGTTGAATGCATATGCCAAGAGTAAAGGTGTTAAACTGATGATGCACCATGAGACTTCTTCTTCCGTCCGCAACTACGAACGCCACATGGACAAAGCTTACCGGTTTATGGTCGATAACGGTTATAATGCTGTGAAGAGCGGTTACGTAGGAGATATCATCCCGCGTGGCGAACATCATTACGGACAATGGATGAACAATCACTATCTTTATGCCGTAAAAAAAGCTGCCGACTATAAAATCTGTGTCAACGGCCATGAAGCCGTACGTCCTACCGGTTTGTGCCGTACTTATCCGAATCTTATCGGCAACGAATCTGCCCGTGGCACTGAATACGAAGCATTTGGCGGTAGCAAGCCGTTTCATACCACACTACTTCCGTTCAACCGTCTTATCGGCGGACCGATGGACTACACTCCGGGTATTTTTGATACAAAACTGGATTTCATGGGCGACCTGCCTCACGGACAGGTACAAACTACGCTTGCCAAGCAGTTGGCTCTTTATGTAACCCTTTACAGTCCGTTGCAAATGGCTGCCGATCTAGTGGAGAATTACGAGAAGCACATGGATGCATTCCAGTTCATCAAAGATGTAGCCGTAGATTGGGACGACAGCGAATATATTGAAGCTGAACCGGGAGATTACATTACCGTAGCCCGTAAGGCGAAAGGTACTGATAATTGGTTTGTAGGCGGCATTACAGATGAAAATGCCCGCACAGCCGGCTTTACTCTCGATTTTCTGACACCGGGCAAGCAATATGTAGCTATTCTGTATGCCGATGGTAAGGATGCCGATTACAAAGAGAATCCTACTTCCTATCAGATAAAGAAAGGTATTGTAACCAACAAAACCAAAATCTCCGTTTGGGAAGCACGTAGCGGTGGTTTCGCATTGAGCTTGATTGAAGCTACTCCGGCTGAGAAGAAGAGTGTGAAAAAATGGAAATGATTAAGGTAAAAAGAAATTCTTAATTAGGTATTGGTAACCTCCCCGCAGGACTGACTTCTTTGTTTTGGCGGGGAGTTTTTTATTATTTTTAGAGGTGGAATATATCGCTCACAAGGAAACTTCTTTGTACCTTTGTGCCCGTTAATAAAATAACTAATAACACAAGGAACTTATGGGAGGTTTTTTCGGGACAGTCGCCAAGGCAAGTTGCGTGGCGGATTTGTTTTACGGCACAGATTATAATTCGCATTTAGGGACAAAACGTGGCGGTTTGGCTACTTATGATCAGGATGAGGCTGTATTTACACGCTCCATTCATAATTTGGAAAGTACCTATTTCCGTACGAAATTTGAAGACGAACTGGATAAGTTCAAGGGAAATTCCGGCATCGGAATTATCAGTGACACAGACCCTCAACCTCTTATTTTAAATTCCCATCTCGGTCGTTTTGCCATAGTTACGGTTGCCAAGATTATGAACCTGAAAGAGTTGGAAACCGAACTTCTGGAGCAAAATATGCACTTTGCCGAATTAAGCTCCGGCAAAACCAATCAAACGGAACTTATCGCTTTGCTGCTGATACAAGGTAAGACTTTTGTAGACGGCATTGAGAATGTATACAAGCATATTAAAGGTTCATGTTCCATGCTGCTGCTGACTGAAGACGGCATTATTGCCGCCCGCGACCGTTGGGGGCGCACTCCCATTGTTATCGGTAAGAAAGATGGAGCATATGCAGCCACAAGCGAATCGAGTAGTTTCCCGAACTTGGGATATGAAATAGACCGCTATCTGGGACCGGGCGAGATTGTCCGTCTGCATGCAGAAGGGGTGGAACAGATGCGCAAACCTAATGAGGAGATGCAGATATGTTCTTTCCTATGGGTTTATTATGGCTTTCCCACTTCATGCTATGAGGGAAAGAATGTGGAAGATGTACGCTTTGTTTCCGGACTGAAAATGGGACAGACCGATACCTCGGAAGTAGATTGTACGTGCGGCATACCCGATTCCGGTGTCGGTATGGCGCTGGGATATGCCGAAGGAAAGGGAGTGCCTTATCATCGCGCCATTTCAAAATATACTCCGACTTGGCCGCGTAGTTTCACTCCCAGCAGGCAGGAAATGCGTTCGTTGGTGGCAAAGATGAAACTCATTCCCAACCGTGCCATGCTGGAAGGTAAACGCCTTCTGTTTTGTGACGATTCCATTGTCCGTGGAACTCAGTTGCGCGATAATGTAAAGGTGCTTTATGAGTATGGAGCGAAAGAAGTACATATTCGTATTGCCTGTCCGCCGTTGATATATAGCTGTCCGTTTGTTGGCTTCACAGCATCCAAAGGAGATTTGGAGTTGATTACCCGCCGTGTCATTAAGGAGTTGGAAGGTGATGAAAACAAAAATCTTGAGAAATATGCCACTACAGGTTCGCCGGAGTACGAGAAAATGGTAGAAGTTATCCGTGAGCGTTTTGGACTGTCATCATTAAAGTTCAATACGCTGGAAACATTGGTTGAGGCTATTGGTCTGCCTAAATGTAAACTTTGTACCCATTGTTTTGATGGTAGCAGTCACTTTTGATTGACAAAATAGTTATTAATGAATGAAAAAGGGTCGTGAATTGCTTGGCAGTTCACAATCCTTTTTTTAATTTTACGGCAGTAAAATAGTGATTAGGGTTTAGTGATAAGTGATTAATGCCGTTCGGATAAAAGGAGGGCGCGGTTGTAGCCTACTGACCGTTAATCGTTCATCACTAACCACTAATCGCTAATCACTAACTATAATCACTATCATCATGACTTTAGTAGAACGTTTTTTAAAGTATGTAAGTTTCGATACGCAATCGAATGAGGAAAGTGGGGTAACTCCGAGTACTCCGGGGCAAATGGTATTTGCCAGGTTCTTGAAAGAAGAATTGGAAGCTTTGGGGTTGGAAGAGATTACATTGGATGAGAACGGTTATCTGTTTGCCACTCTTCCTGCCAATATAGATAAGTCTGTACCTGTTGTCGGCTTCATTGCCCATATGGATACTAGTCCCGATATGAGCGGGAAAGATGTTTCCCCGCGCATTGTAGAGAATTATGATGGAAAGGACATTGTTCTTTGCGCAGATGAGCAAGTAGTTCTTTCTCCTGCTCGATTCCCCGAATTGCTCGACCATAAGGGAGAAGATTTGATTGTTACTAACGGAAAAACATTATTGGGTGCCGATGACAAAGCCGGTATTGCGGAGATTGTTTCGGCAGTAGCTTATCTGAAAGAACACCCTGAAATCAAACATGGTAAAATCCGTATCGGTTTCAATCCCGATGAGGAAATCGGTTTGGGTGCGCATAAATTCAATGTTGAGCAATTCGGTTGCGAATGGGCTTATACTATGGATGGCGGTGAAGTAGGCGAACTGGAGTTCGAGAACTTCAATGCGGCTTCTGCCAAGATTGTTTTCAAGGGACGCAATGTACATCCGGGCTATGCCAAAAACAAGATGATAAATTCTATCCGCGTAGCCAATCGTTTTATTTCCATGTTGCCCAGCCACGAAACACCGGAACATACCGAGGGGTACGAGGGCTTCTATCATCTTATTGGAATTACGGGTGAAGTGGAGCAGACCACGGTTACTTACATTATTCGCGATCACGACCGTGTCCGTTTTGAGAGCCGCAAGAAAGAATTTGAACACCTTGTCTGCAAAATTAATGCCGAATATGGCGAGGGTACAGCCGCACTCGAACTACATGACCAATATTATAATATGCGTGAGAAGATTGAGCCGGTGATGCATATCATCGATACAGCTTTTAAAGCTATGGAAGCCGTCGGTGTAGAGCCTCACGTAAAAGCTATTCGTGGCGGTACGGACGGTGCGCAACTTTCGTTCAAAGGCTTGCCGTGCCCCAACATCTTTGCCGGTGGTCTGAATTTCCACGGACGTTACGAATTTATTCCTATTCAGAATATGGAGAAAGCCATGAATGTTATCGTCAAGATAGCCGAACTCGTTGCCGCTAACAAATAAATCATAATCTATAACTTATAAGTCACACCATGAAAACCACTCCATTTACAGAAACGCACATCTCGCTGGGAGCTAAGATGCACGAATTTGCGGGATACAATATGCCTATCGAATATTCCGGTATCATTGATGAACATCTTACTGTTTGTCAGGGTGTCGGTGTGTTTGACGTCTCCCACATGGGAGAGTTTTGGGTGAAAGGTCCGCATGCTTTGGACTTTTTACAGACAGTCACCTCTAATAACGTAGCAGCCCTTACTCCCGGTAAGGTACAATATACTTGCTTCCCCAATGAGGATGGCGGTATTGTAGACGATTTATTGGTCTACCGGTACGAGCAGGAGAAATATCTGTTGGTAGTCAATGCTTCCAATATCGAGAAAGACTGGAACTGGTGTATGTCTCATAATACGATGGGAGCTGAGTTGGAGAATGCTTCCGACCGTATGGCGCAGCTTGCGGTACAAGGTCCGAAAGCTATCGAAGCATTGCAGAAACTGACACCTGTTAATCTTTCCGAACTTTCGTATTACACCTTTACGCATGGTGAATTTGCAGGTGAGCCGGATGTTATAATCTCCAATACCGGTTATACTGGAGCCGGTGGTTTTGAACTCTATTTCTATCCTGAAGCTGCAATAAAAATATGGAATGCCGTGTTTGAGGCTGGTGCGGAGTTCGGTATCAAACCTATCGGTTTGGGTGCTCGTGATACGCTTCGCCTTGAAATGGGATTCTGCCTGTATGGAAATGACCTGGATGATACCACGTCGCCTATTGAAGCTGGATTGGGATGGATTACCAAGTTTGTAGAGGGTAAGAACTTTATCAATCGTCCAATGCTGGAGAAACAGAAGACGGAGGGTACGGTACGTAAATTGGTCGGTTTTGAAATGGTAGATCGCGGTATTCCCCGTCACGGTTATGAGTTACAGAATCCGGAAGGTACTCCTATTGGAGTGGTTACTTCGGGCACAATGTCGCCTACCCGTAAAATCGGTATCGGTATGGGGTATGTGAAGCCCGAATATAGTAAGGTTGGTACGGAAATCTGTATTGATATGCGCGGCCGTAAGTTGAAGGCTGTGGTGGTGCGTCCGCCGTTTCGCGGGAAAGTCTGATTTACCTAAACAGGATGATGCGGTTTCCGTGGAAATTATGTCTTGCATGGGACTGACGTTGGGTAGTATGCATATAGTAAAAAAGGGAATCTGTAGCAGATTCCCTTTTTCCGTTTCTTTGAAAAACAGATTATTTCTTACGGTTACCGTAACGACTCATGAATTTATCAACACGACCGGCTGTGTCAACCAACTTAGACTTACCAGTGTAGAACGGGTGAGAAGTGCTGGAGATTTCCAACTTTACCAACGGATAAGTTTCGCCTTCGAACTCGATAGTCTCCTTAGTATTTACTGTAGAACGAGACAAGAACACATCGCCGTTTGACATATCTTTAAATACTACCGGACGGTAATTTTCAGGATGAATACCTTTTTTCATTTCAATATTTGTTTTTTAATTTATATTCTGTTACTATTTTGGTAATAAATAGTGTAATGGTCTTTTTCAGTGCGCAAAGATAATGCTTTTCTATGAAATGAAAAAAGGTTTTTTGCAAAAAAAGCTGGCAATTGATAGGTTTATAACTTTTTATTTTAGATTTTTGCAGGAGATTAATATCATATCACCTATGAGAAAACTGATTGTATTCTTTTCTTTTTGGTTCAGCGCTACAATAGTTGTAGCCCAGAACACGGAACGCAAACTGTATAGCATAGCGTTTTATAATCTTGAGAATCTCTTTGATACCATCCATGATGCAGGTAAGAATGACTATGACTTCCTGCCTGATGGCAGTTACCGGTGGACTGCGAAAAAGTACGAAGCTAAACTGCATAATCTCTCGGACGTGTTGAGTGCCTTGTCGCGTAATCTGGTTCCTGAGGGACCGGCAGTAATTGGCGTGGCAGAAGTCGAGAATCATAGGGTACTGACGGATCTTGTCAGTCAGCCGGCTATGGCTAACTATAAGTTTGTTCATTATGAGGGACCCGACAGACGTGGCATTGACTGTGCACTTTTGTATGATCCGCAACAGTTTGCCGTGACGAACTCTAAACTGGTACTTTCCGCTCCGTTTGAAGGGGATACGGTGCATCTGACGCGCGGTTTCCTTATTGTAGACGGTAGAATGGCGGGTGAGCGTGTGTGTTTCATTGTGAATCACTGGCCTTCCCGCGGAGCGAAATCACCGGTGCGGGTGCATGCCGCCAGGCAGGTAAAGGCGTTGACGGACTCCTTGATGCATGAAGACAAAAAGCTGAAACTCTTTGTTATGGGAGATATGAATGACGATCCGATGGATGAAAGCATGCAGACTTTAGGGGCCCGTAAATATATATCAGGTATGAAAGCCAATCAGTTCTTCAATCCCTGGTGGGAAATACTGGAGGATAAGGGTGTGGGAACCTTGCTCTATCGTGGCAAGTGGAATCTGTTCGACCAGATTGTACTGTCCAGACCGTTGGTGAAAGCGAAAAAAGGACTGCGTTACGACCATAGCGAGGTTTTTATCCGCGACTACCTGATTCAGCAGGATGGTAAATACAAAGGTTCACCTTTGCGTACTCATGGCGGGCGCGTATGGCTGAACGGTTACAGCGACCATTTACCTACGATTATCTATCTGAAAACACTACTGTCCCGTAAAAGTGGATAAATAGTTCTTTGAAATTATTGAAATATAGTCAATTACACGGTTTTTTGAAATGAAACGGACTTGATTTTGCAACTTTGCAGTCTAATACAAATGGCTGCTATGTTCCAAGACAAATACGTATTCTCTCAATTAACCGCTTTTCTGAACAGGACTCAGTTCAACAACTATGTTCGCAAGTATGATGGCAACAGATATGTGAAACATTTCACTTGCTGGAATCAGATGCTCGCGATGATGTTTGGACAACTGAGTAACCGTGAGAGCCTGCGAGACTTAGTCGTTGCTTTCGAGGCGCATAGGGCCAAGCAATATCATCTTGGTTTAGGTCGTGAACCGATAGCCAAGACAACTCTTGCGACAGCGAACCAGAACCGTGATTACAGAATCTTCGAAGACTTTGCATTCTATATGATGAAGGAAGCCTGCGAGAAGCGGACGACCAACATCCTTGACATTTCCGGAAAGAAATATGCGTTTGATTCAACAACGATTCCGTTGTGTCTTGCAACATTCCCATGGGCAAAGTTCCGAAGCAAGAAAGGAGGGGTGAAAGCTCATGTCTTATACGACATTGAAGCACAAGTTCCTGCCTTCTATACTGTAACTACTGCATCAAAGCATGATTCCACAGCAATGTCTTCAATCCATTATGAACCAAATGCTTATTATATATTCGACAGGGCTTATGACTCCTTTAAAGAACTCTATAGGATACATCTTACAGACTCTTTCTTTGTTGTCAGAGCCAAGACGAACTTAAAGTATAAGACAGTCAGATGGAAGCGAAGAATGCCAAAGAACATAATGACAGATGCGGAAGTGAAACTGACCGGATATCTCTCCGAGAAAAAATATCCTGAGTCATTCAGACTCGTCCGATATTACGACGAAGAGGATGACCGTGAGTTCACTTTTTTGACGAATGCAAAACAACTTTCTGCACTGGATGTCGCCGATCTTTATAAGAAAAGATGGTTAATCGAGCTGTTCTTCAAATGGCTCAAGCAGCATCTCAAGATAAAGAAATTCTGGGGCACAACAGAGAACGCTGTTCGCATACAAATCAGTGTGGCTATTATCACGTACTGTCTTGTGGCTATTGTCCAACATGATATGAAGTTGAAACGTTCAACCTATGAAGTTTTACAAATTCTCAGCATATCATTGACTGACAAAACCCACTTGCGTGACCTGTTCGACAAGACTAATTTCAATGATGTCAAAGATCTAAATGATCCCCTGATTCCGGGGCTTTTTGATTAATTGTTTAACTCGTCCCATTTTAACGGGACACTAATGATCTGAAAAGATAATATATAATAATGTGTAAATAACAGGCCGGAAAATAAACTCGCTTTCCGGCTTTTTTGTTTATAGAGGTAAGAACGCAAAAGGAGAGAATGAACAGACAGATGCAAAAACTTTGTAATATAGAGATTACAATATTCTGTTAATTCAAGCCAATAGCTTTAAAATAGAATGGATTTGACTGGTGAGTAGAGGTATTTTATTCTTCTCTTGTTCTTCTTTTTAAAGGATAATGCTTACTTTTGCGTAGAATTTTAATTCACTAACAATAAACTTTAAACAAAATGGTTAATTACAAAGATTTAGGCCTTGTAAACACAAGAGAAATGTTTGCTCGCGCTATCAAAGGTGGATATGCAATCCCTGCATTCAACTTCAATAACATGGAACAGATGCAGGCTATCATCAAGGCTGCAGTAGAGACTAAGTCTCCGGTTATCCTTCAGGTATCTAAGGGTGCTCGCCAATATGCTAACGCTACTTTGCTGCGTTACATGGCTCAGGGCGCTGTGGAATATGCTAAGGAACTGGGCTGCAAACATCCTGAAATTGTTCTTCACCTTGACCACGGAGATACTTTTGAAACTTGTAAAAGCTGTATCGATTCAGGTTTCTCCTCAGTAATGATTGACGGTTCACATCTTCCATACGAAGAAAATGTTGCTTTAACAAAGAAGGTTGTTGACTATGCTCATCAATTCGATGTTACAGTGGAAGGTGAACTTGGCGTGTTGGCTGGTGTAGAAGATGAAGTATCTGCTGAACACCATACTTATACCAATCCGGAAGAAGTTATCGATTTCGCTACTCGTACAGGTTGTGACTCTTTGGCTATTTCTATCGGTACTTCTCATGGTGCATACAAGTTCAAACCCGAACAATGCCACGTAGATCCTGCTACAGGTCGTCTGGTTCCTCCTCCTTTGGAATTTGCCGTATTGGATGCTGTAATGGAGAAACTTCCTGGATTCCCTATCGTTCTTCACGGTTCTTCTTCAGTTCCTCAGGAAGAAGTTGATACTATCAATCAATTCGGCGGTAAGTTGGAAGCAGCTATCGGTATTCCCGAAGAGCAACTGCGCAAGGCTGCGAAGTCTGCAGTTTGCAAAATCAATATCGACTCAGACTCTCGTTTGGCTATGACTGCTGCTGTTCGTAAGGTGTTTGCTGAGAAACCGGCTGAATTTGACCCGCGTAAATATCTGGGTCCGGCTCGTGACAACATGGAGAAACTTTACAAGCACAAAATCGTTAACGTGCTTGGTTCTGAAAACAAATTGGCTCAATTGGACTGATAAGGTTAATTTGATTATAAAAATAGGGAGTGCATTTTAATGCACTCCCTATTTGTTTTTAGGTACGGACTTTATGGATTTATCCGTGTCTATTTAGTCCGTACCTGATTTATGTCAAACCTGAATTTATTTACAATTCGATGATCAGGGATTCACGCGCTTCCATCTTCAACTCTTTTTCAAAGAGAATTGTTTTGCCGCTTAGAATATCTTTTCCTTGTTTCTTGTCTTTCAAAATTTCTTTGTAGAATTTTAAAGGAACGGTGGTTTCTGAATCTGTACCGTTCAGCATTACGAAAACAATTTTGCCCTCATACTGACGGGCATAGGCATATACGCCGTTTTGTACCATAAACTGAGTCATACTGCCTTTGGCAATCACATCGTTTCCTTTACGCCAATTCAGTATTGTTTTGTAGAAATTGTAGCAATCGTTTTGAATTTTGCTGCGGCCTTCGGCTGTCAGTGCGGTTTCTTTATCGTCTGCCCAGCCGCCGGGGAAGTCTTTACGAACATAACCGTCGCTCTTGCTCTTTATGCCGTTCATCATAATCTCCGTTCCGTAGTATAATTGCGGAATGCGTCGGGTGGTGAGTAACAGGGTAGAGGCTTGTTTCAGCATCGGAAGGTTTTCGCCTTCACCCAAAAAGCGGTCGGTGTCGTGATTCTCGATGAAAGCGAGTACCGATTCCGGATTCGGATAAAGAAAATCATATACGAAACTGTTATACACTCGGTCTAATCCTTTAAACCAAGTTTCTGTTTCCTCCGTTTTGGCAATGTTGATTTTATCATAGAAACTGAAATCCATTACCGTCTTCAGATTGCTGTTTTTAGGAGCGGACAGTTTGGAGTCCTTTTGCCACCATGCGGTATATGCCGGTTCGGTTACCCATGTTTCGCCTACGGTGTTATAGTTAGGGTATTCTTCATTCAACTCTTTCATCCAATTGCTCATGGCATCATAGTCGGCATAGGGGTAAGTATCCATACGGATACCGTCTATGTCGGCATATTCAATCCACCAGAAACTGTTCTGAACGAGATAACGGTATACATGCGGATTCTTTTGGTTGAGGTCGGGCATGGCGGTTACGAACCAACCGTCATTCATCTGGCTGAAATCGTATTTCGAAGCATAAGGGTCTACGTGGGGAGTCAGTTTGAAGGATGTCTGCACAAAGTTATTTTCATGGTCGGGGTTGTTGAACCAATCTTTGCAAGGCATGTCTTTTATCCATATATGCTCTACACCGCAGTGGTTGAAAATCATATCCATTACGATTTTAATGCCGCGTGTATGAGATTTTTCGATGAGCTGCTTATACTCTTCATTGGTGCCGAAGCGGGGATCTACTTTATAATAATCGGTGGTGGCATAGCCGTGGTAGGAACCGCCGGTCATGTTGTTTTCCAATACCGGAGTAAACCACAAGGCAGTTACGCCCAAATCGGAAAAGTAATCAAGGTGCTGTTCGATACCTGCGAGGTCGCCGCCATGACGAGCATTTGGGTCGTTGCGGTCTACCTTATATTCTGCCATGCCTGCTATTTGGTCGTTGTCCGGGTTGCCGTTGGCAAAACGGTCGGGCATTAACAGATAGAGTGCGTCGGATGCATCGAAACCTTTGTGCTCGCAGCCTTTTTTGGCACGTTCTTTTAGCTCATATTCTTTGACGAACTTTTTCTTGCCTTGCGTGAAGGTGAGTGGCATTTTACCGGGTTTCACGTTTTTATCCAGTCTGAGGTAGACCAGCAGGTAATTATTGCTTTCCAATTTGACTGTGCTGTTCAGCGAGACGCCGGGATAGTTGACAGATACCGTTGCATTGCCGATGCCTTCACCATATACCATTAGCTGAAGTTCGGGGTTTTGCATACCAGTGTACCAAAATGGTGGATCGATTTTGTTTACGTTCATGGCTGCGTACGTACTGAGGGAAAGTAGGAGTGTTCCTAAAATGAAGAATACTTTTTTCATGATATTAGCTTTTCGTTATTTTCTCCGCTAAATTAAAAAAAATAGCGGAGAAGGCTGTTACCTCTCCGCTATTATCCTTTATGCAGGTTATGCAAACGTTTTCACTGCTTACATCAGGAATCCCAACAGAATACCGGCAGCTACTGCTGAGCCGATAACGCCCGCTACGTTCGGACCCATGGCATGCATCAACAGGTAGTTGGTTGGATCATATTCCAAACCTACTACTTGAGAGATACGTGCGGAGTCAGGCACTGCAGATACGCCTGCATTACCAATCAGCGGATTAATCTTGTTGCCTTTCTTCAGGAAGATATTGAATATCTTCACGAAGATTACACCGGAAGCGGTTGCGATAATGAATGAGAATGCACCCAGACCAAAAATCCACAATGAGTCTGTAGTCAGGAATTCGGATGCTTGTGTGGAAGCACCTACAGTCAGACCAAGCAGAATTGTGATGGTATCAATCAGCGGACCGCTGGCTGTGTTAGCCAGACGGCGGGTTACACCACTCTCTTTTAGTAAGTTACCGAAAAATAGCATACCTAACAAAGGCAAACCGGACGGAACAAGGAAACAGGTAAGTAACAGACCGATAATCGGGAACATTACTTTTTCCGTATGAGAAACTGCACGTGGCGGTTTCATGCGGATAAGGCGCTCGTTCTTGCTGGTCAGCAGACGCATGATAGGCGGTTGGATTACCGGTACTAATGCCATATAGGAATAGGCGGACACGGCAATTGCACCCATCAGGTTGGGAGCCAGTTTGGACGAAAGGAAAATGGCTGTCGGACCATCGGCACCACCGATGATACCGATAGCACCAGCTTGCATCGGATCGAATCCGATAGCCAAAGCAGTCATATATGCACCGAAAATACCGAATTGTGCGGCAGCACCGACTAGCATCAGCTTCGGGTTAGAGATTAGAGCGGAGAAATCCGTCATAGCTCCGATACCCAGGAAAATAAGTGGCGGATACCAACCGGAAGTTACCCCTTGATACAGAATGTTAAGTACAGACCCTTCCTCATAGATACCGACTTTTAATCCGGCTTCCATATTGAAAGGGATATTACCGATCAGCATACCGAAACCGATAGGAATCAGCAACATCGGCTCAAATTCCTTGGCAACAGCCAAGTATATGAAGAATAAACCTACCAGAATCATTACCAGATGTCCGCCTGTTGCATTGGCAAAACCTGTATAAGTCCAGAAGTCTGCAAGGTTATTTCCTAAAAATGTGATAAATTCTCCCATATTATTCAATAATTACAAGGTCAGTACCTTCGAGTACGGATTCTCCTTTACTAACATTAATAGCGGTAATTTTACCGTCTTTGTCGGCATTGATATTGTTCTCCATTTTCATGGCCTCCAGGATAATGATAACCTGGCCTTTCTTCACGGTATCACCCACATTGACTTTGATGTCAAGGATAACACCTGGCAGCGGAGATTTTACACCTGACTTGCCGGTTGAAGCAGCAGCCGGTTTTACAACTGGAGCAGTCGGGGCAGCTGGGGCTGCACTAACAGGGCGTACTACCGGTTTGACTGCAACTTTCGGAGCTTTTTCCATTTCTACTTTGTAGGGAGTACCGTTCACTTCTACGTGAGCGATGTTGTCTTCAATATCTCCAATAGTAACTTTATATGCGTTACCGTTGATTTTGTATTTATATTCTTTCATCGTTTTATCTTTATTAAAGGTGACTTTACTTTCTCTGAGGGGTTTCACGCAACGTGTAAATCTTTGAACTCCAAGGTGAATAGCTGCGTTTTACGCGGGTAATGGTGAGTACGGTGTCTTCCACATCGTGTACATCACTCTGCATTTCGTGCAATGCCAGGGAAATGGCTGCGAATACTTCACCCGGTGCTTCTCCCAGTTGTTTTTCTTTAGCCTCTTTTTTATCGGTAATGCCCTTAGCGCGCATTGCGTTACGTTTGCTGAGGTTTACAGAAATCTTGCCTATAATCTTGAAAGAGATATAAAGAAGGAGTAATCCGGAAAATACTACACTCATGGCGGAAATAGCCATACCGATACCTATACTGTCATGCTCTTCAAACTTCTCCATTTTAGCATTGCTGTCAATGGTTTTGTTATTGGTGCTTGGAGTTACATACTTATCGGACGCATCTCCTTTTACTTCCCATTCCGGAGTGGCATCACTGACACGTGCATAAGATTGGTTGGCTTGTAATGTTCCGGCGGGTACCACAATCTGGTCCAGTAATTTCTTGCCGGAATCGTATAAGCCGATCCAATTGGCGTTCTGGCTGTCTAACTTAAAGTTGGTATGGAAAGTACCGCGATTAGGTTCTCCGTCTGCCCAAAACAGCGCGTGCTGACGAGGTTTTACCAAAGTCAGGACATCACCTTTCGGGATGAAATAGGTAGCGGTGTCACCCGGTTGGCTGCTGAATTTCAGATAGCAACCTGCAAGGTCGGCGCTGCCATATGATTTGTTGAATATCTCAATCCATGCGCTGTGAACACCGTAATCATCCTGAAAGTTGCTTTCGTTGGTGATAAGCACTTCATTCAGCAACAGTTTAGAGTTTGACTCCTTTTCTCCACAAGAAGAACAGAACCCCAGCACCAGCATCAATGAAAGGAATATTCCGATTTTTGTTTTATTCATAAATTTGAGTTTTTATTTTTTAATTCTCAACTGTTAATTCTCAATTCTTAAAGAGGAATATTACCATGTTTCTTGGCCGGGTTGGTCAATTTCTTGGTTTGCAGTTGTTGCAGGGCGCGGATAATGCGGAAACGCGTGTTGCGCGGTTCGATAACATCATCGATATAGCCATACTTGGCTGCATTGTAAGGATTGGCAAACAGTTTGGTATATTCAGCTTCTTTTTCAGCCAGGAACTGAGCCGGATTTTCTTGCTCTTTAGCCTCGCGTGCATACAGAACTTCTACCGCACCTGCACCACCCATAACTGCGATTTCAGCAGTAGGCCATGCATAGTTCATGTCACCACGAAGTTGCTTACAGCTCATTACGATGTGCGAACCGCCATAGGATTTGCGTAGGGTGATAGTAACTTTAGGTACGGTAGCTTCACCGTAGGCATACAGCAATTTGGCACCGTGCAGGATAACACCGTTGTACTCCTGACCGGTTCCGGGAAGGAAGCCCGGTACATCTACCAAAGATACGATAGGAATATTGAAAGCATCGCAGAAACGGACGAAACGTGCACCCTTACGAGAAGCGTTGCTATCAAGTACACCTGCCAGATATTTGGGCTGGTTGGCTACAATGCCGACTGATTGTCCGTTGAAACGGGCAAAACCGATAATGATATTCTTGGAATAGTCTTTCTGAATTTCAAGGAACTCTCCGTTGTCAACGATAGCACCGATAACTTCGTACATATCGTAAGGCTTGTTCGGATTGTCAGGGATAATATCGTTCAGAGAATCTTCCAGACGGTCGATGGGATCTGTACAATCTGTGTAAGGAGCTTCTTCCAAATTATTTTGAGGGATGTAGCTCAGTAATTTGCGGATAAGTGCAAGACCTTCCTCTTCGGTCTTTGCAGTGAAGTGAGTTACACCGGATTTGGTAGAGTGTACGCTTGCACCACCCAAATTTTCCTGGCTGACATCTTCTCCGGTTACGGTCTTTACCACTTTCGGACCAGTAAGGAACATGTAGGACGTTCCTTCCATCATTAGTGTAAAGTCAGTCAGGGCAGGAGAATAAACCGCACCACCGGCACAAGGACCGAAGATACCGGAAATTTGGGGAATAACGCCGGAAGCAAGAATATTGCGTTGGAAAATCTCGGCATATCCGGCTAAAGCATTGATACCTTCTTGAATACGTGCACCACCCGAGTCATTGATACCGATGCAGGGAGCACCCATCTTCATTGCTTGATCCATGATTTTGCAAATCTTCAAAGACATGGTTTCCGACAATGAACCGGCAGAAACAGTGAAATCCTGTGCGAAAATGTAGACCAAGCGACCGTCGATGGTACCGCAACCGGTAACCACACCGTCGCCGGGGTAGTGTTTCTTTTCCATACCGAAATTCGTACATCTGTGCTCAACAAACATGTCCATTTCTTCGAAACTTCCTTCATCGAGTAACATTGCTATACGCTCGCGAGCTGTATATTTCCCTTTCTCATGTTGCTTTGCAATCGCTTTTTCACCACCACCAAGACGCGCAGCCGTACGGCGGTCAATAAGCTCTTTAATTTTCTCAAGTTGATTACTCATATTCTTTATTTATGATTTATGATTTCAGATTTATGTTTTCGGATTTATGATTTCAAACCATAAATCTTTATTCTCCTTTTTCGCAAAGTTCCGTCAATACGCCGAGTGTGGATTTCGGATGCAGGAATGCGATGTTCAAGCCTTCCGCACCTTTACGGGGAGCTTTGTCAATCAGGCGGATACCTTTTCCTTCAACTTCTGCGAGAGCGTTTGCCACTCCGTCTTCCACAGCAAATGCTAAATGGTGCATACCGCCGTTACCGTTGTTCTTTTCGATGAATTTGGCAATGGTGCTTTCGGGAGAAGTGGGTTCGAGCAACTCAATTTTCACGTCACCTACTTTCAAGAAAGCGGTTCTTACCTTTTGATCTTCTACGGTTTCAATGTTGTAGCATTTTAAACCTAATACATTTTCGTAGTACGGAAGTGCTTCTTCAATGCTTTTTACAGCAATGCCTAAATGTTCAATGTGCGAAATTTTCATAACAGTTTTTATTAATGTTGGTATTCAATTCCAAATTTTTAAAATCAGCAGTACAAAGAAAGATATTTCTACTTGAATAAAGAAATTTTTCGCCAATTAATTATAAAGGTATTTCTTCTTAAAATGATTTTATAATTGAGACAACCGGTCGTTGTTTTATCTATTGATGGTACTCGTTTTTTGTTATAAAAGAGATTCAAAAGCTTTTTTTGTTATATCTTTGTCAGTAGAATTTCAATCGGACAAATATTATGTCACATTTAGCTCCTTTGATCGCCGATTTGGCATTGATACTGATTTGCGCCGGAATAATGACGCTATTATTTAAAAAACTGAAACAACCGTTAGTCTTGGGGTATGTCGTTGCAGGCTTCTTGGCCAGTCCTCACATGGCTTATACCCCTTCGGTGATGGATACGGCAAACATACAGACTTGGGCGGACATCGGCGTTATTTTCTTGCTGTTTGCTTTGGGGCTGGAGTTTAGCTTTAAGAAAATAGTCAAGGTGGGGGGAGCCGCTATAATCGCTGCTTGTACAATTATATTCTGTATGATATTGTTGGGCGTGGCAGTTGGCACGGCTTTCGGATGGAAACGGATGGATTGCATTTTCTTGGGCGGTATGATAGCCATGTCTTCCACTACTATTATCTATAAGGCATTTGATGATTTGGGCATGCGCAAGAAGAAGTTTACCGGGCTGGTGCTCAGTGTGTTGATTTTGGAAGATATTCTTGCCATTGTCCTGATGGTTATGCTGTCTACCATGGCAGTCAGTCATAATTTTGAAGGGACGGAAATGCTGGGCAGTATAGCAAAACTGTTATTCTTTCTTATATTGTGGTTTGTGGTCGGCATCTATTTGATTCCTGTTCTGTTGAAAAAATGTCGGAAGCTGATGAGTGAGGAGACTTTGCTGATTGTATCGCTCGGGCTTTGTTTCGGTATGGTTGTGCTTGCTGCCCATACGGGATTTTCAGCAGCGTTCGGCGCTTTTATCATGGGGTCTATTCTGGCTGAAACGGTAGAGGCGGAAAGTATTGAACGTCTGGTTAAGCCGGTAAAAGATTTATTCGGTGCCATATTCTTTGTATCTGTAGGTATGATGGTAGACCCTTTGATGATAGTAGAATATGCGGGTCCTATTGTTGTCATTACATTGGCGGTTATTGTCGGGCAATCGTTGTTCGGCACATTGGGAGTATTGCTTGCAGGGCAGCCGCTTAAGACGGCTATGCAATGCGGATTCAGTTTGACGCAGATTGGAGAATTTGCTTTTATCATCGCTTCTTTGGGAGTGTCTTTGCATGTAACAAGTCATTTTCTGTATCCTATAGTGGTGGCTGTATCTGTCATTACTACCTTTCTTACCCCTTATATGATTCGTTTTGCAGAACCGGCTTCCAATTTTGTCGATACGCATTTGCCGGAACGGTGGCAGAAATTTTTGCTGCATTATGCTTCCGGTTCGCAGACTGTGAATCATGAGAGTTTATGGAAGAAACTGATATTTGCTTTGTTGCGTATTACGGTGGTTTATTCCATTGTAAGTGTGGCGGTGATTGCTATCGCATTCCGCTTCCTTGTACCGTTTTTCAAGGGAAACTTGCCTGGAATTTGGGGCTCTTTATTGTCTGCTTTGGTCATTGTTCTGTTTATTTCTCCTTTTCTGCGAGCCATCATGATTAAGAAAAACCATTCGGTAGAATTCGTAACATTGTGGCGCGACAGTCGGGGAAATCGCGCTCCACTGGTAGCTACTATCGTGCTGCGAATTCTGTTGGCAGTTTCTTTTGTGATGTTTGTAATAGCCGGATTGTTTAAACTGTCGGTTGGTCTTGTCTTTGGAGTTGCGGTACTGCTGGTTATAGTAATGATACTTTCCAGACAGTTGAAGCGGCAGTCTATAATGATTGAACGTACTTTTTTTCAGAATTTGCGGTCGCGGGATATGCGTGCGGAATATTTGGGCGAGAAGAAGCCTGAATATGCAGGCCGTCTGCTTTCGCGTGATTTGCATTTGACGGATTATGAGATTCCCGGGGAATCGGCTTGGGCAGGCAAGACGCTGGCGGAGTTGAATTTTGGCAAGCGTTATGGGGTGCATGTCGTTTCTATTCTTCGTGGACGCAGGCGGATAAATATTCCCGGTGCTTCTGTGCGTCTCTTTCCTTTAGATAAGATACAGGTTATTGCTACTGATGAAGAATTGAATGTGTTTGGTGAGGAAATGAATAAGCTTTCAACGATAGCTGCGGACGCCGTGGAAAAAAGTGAGATGATACTGCGTCAGTTGCGTATCGATGCAAATTCTCCGTTCTTGGGTAAAACATTGAAAGATGCAGGCATACGCGAGAAATACCACTGCCTGATTGTTGGAGTGGAGCGAGGAGGGGAAACTTTGCATGCTCCTGACGTGCACGAGCCTTTTGTCGAGGAGGATGTAGTATGGATTGTCGGTGAGAATGTCGATGTGTACAAATTGGTCGGTGAAAATGATGAGAATGTCGACCTGTGATATTGGAATAACGGTTATCTTTGCTTTACGAACATAAACTTTAAAAAAGAAATATCATGAAAAGTGATCCGAAAGACTGTCTGTACTGTCAGAATAATGAAACGTTGCATAATCTGATGATTGAGATTGCGCAGCTTAGTGTGTCACGTGTCTTCCTTTTTAAGGAACAAACTTATCGCGGGCGCTGCCTTGTGGCTTACAAAGACCATGTCAATGACTTGAATGAACTAACGGATGAGGAACGCAATGCTTTTATGGCTGATGTTGCCCGTGTGACTCGTGCCATGCAAAAAGCTTTTAATCCGGAAAAGATTAATTATGGTGCGTATTCAGACAAATTATCTCATCTTCATTTTCATTTGGCGCCGAAATATGTAGATGGTCCCGATTATGGTGGTACTTTCCAGATGAATCCGGGAAAGGTGTATCTGACGGATGTCGAATATCAGGAATTGGTTGAAGCGGTGAGAAGCAAACTTTGAAAGAGAATGAAGTATAAAGTATAAATTGGCAATGAGCATGATTTATGAATGACAAATGGTTATGTAATATCATAGCATAGCCATTTATACCTTATACTTCGTATTTTATATTTTATTTAAAATTTTGTCCATTACCCAGTTTGTCAGTGTTGCGCTTTCGCCATCGCAGTTACAGATTGATTTGCCAAGTAAATGGTCTACAACAGCTTGAATAAGCGGTTGCTGGACGTAAATGGGGTTTTCTACAGGGATTTCTTCCCTTCCTCGTTCGGTGTGTAAGGCTATGGGATCATAGGTAAATACAGAAAAGCATATCATACCTTTGTCTCCGATGATTTCGATACGGTCTTCACGTGCAGACTCATGTGCAACGAAACACCACGAGCCGCTGCCTACCAGGCCGCTGTCAAATTGGAAACAGGCACTGAGGGTATCCTCTGCAGAATATAGTCCGCCACGGTTGCTCTTGTATCCGTTGGCTTCAAGAATATATCCGAACATATCTTGCAGTATGTCTATCTGGTGTGGAGCCAAATCATAAAAATAACCGCCACCGGCGATATCGGGCTGTACACGCCAGGGTAGGTTCTCCTTGTTATAGTCCAGATCGCGGGGTGGCTGGGCAAAGCGAATTTGTATATTGATGACATTTCCGATGGCCCCTTCTTCCACCAATGACTTTACTTTCAGGAAATAAGGAAGATAACGGCGGTAATAGGCTACAAAACAAGGTATGCCGGTTTCTTGGGAAATACGGTTGATACGGCAACACTCTTCATAAGTCACTGCCATCGGCTTTTCTATGTATACCGGTTTGCCGGCTTTCATGGACATAATGGCATATGTGGCATGGGAAGAGGGTGGGGTGGCAATATATACGGCATTTACGTCTTCATCATTAATCAGTTCCTGTGCATCATTGTACCATTTGGCAATGCCTCTTTCTTTGGCATAAGCTTTGGCTTTGGAGATATCCCGACTCATCACAGCTACCACTTCGGAGTGTTCAATTTTCTGAAATGCAGGTCCACTTTTGTATTTGGTCACTTCTCCGCAGCCGATAAATCCCCATTTTATTATTTTCTCACTCATACTTGTATATTATTCTTCAAAGTCGAAATCAAAATCAAAGTCATCCACGAATTCAGGCGCAGTGAAGTCTTCCAGTTCACGGCGATCCTTTTTGGTGGGGCGTCCCGTTCCCTTAGCGCGGTTGATAAATCCGCTGATTTTGCTCATTTCCAACAGTTCATATTGCTCTGGGGCGGTTATGTTCTCCATCATTTCGGGAACAAGCTTGGCGCCTACACGCTTTTCAATAGTCTGTAGTACTTTGAAAGAATAGGTAACCGGCGGTTTGCGTACTTGTATTACATCTCCCGGCTTCACCATTCGAGCTGCCTTTGCAAGTGCACCATTGATACTGATACGTCCTTTTTTGCAGGCTTCGGCTGCAATTGTACGTGTCTTGAATATGCGTACAGCCCACATCCATTTGTCTATTCTTGCTTCACTCATTTCTTGTTGAACTGATTCATTGTAATGTCTATACCGGCGAGACAGAAACTTTTAATGATTTCGCCTGCTGTTTTCAGGCGTTCATCCATTGTTTTCCAGTCTTCGTCCGTAAAGTGTCCCAAAACGAAATCCACTTGTCCGCCGCGGGGAAAATCATTACCGATACCAAAACGCAGGCGGGCATAGTTTTGGGTACCTAATGTGGCTGCAATATGTTTCAGTCCGTTATGTCCCGCATCGCTTCCTTTCCCTTTCAGCCGCAGGGTGCCGAAAGGTAGTGCCAAATCATCTACTACAATCAGTACGTTTTCCAACGGAATGTTCTCTTTTTGCATCCAATAGCGTACGGCATTTCCACTCAGATTCATGAAAGTAGACGGTTTCAGCAATATCAGTTGGCGTCCTTTGACCGACATGGTAGCTGTAAAACCATAGCGTCCGTCATTAAAGGTTATTCCGGCTGCTTGAGCTAAAGCATCTACTACCATGAAGCCTATATTATGGCGGGTTTCGTGATATTCGGGACCGATATTGCCTAAACCGGCAATTAGATATTTCATTTTTATATACTTGGCTTTAATGATAATTCAGATAAAAAGAGAGGAACGCGGATTATCGCAGTTGTCCGCGGATATGAAATCTGCGTCGTCTGCGTTAATCCGCGTTCCGGAATATCTCGTTTGCTTACTAAGAAAGCGCCGATTAGTTGTTTGCAGCAGCTGCAGCAGCACCTCTTGCGGCACGAGTCAGCTTAACAGCACATACAACGGCTTCTTTAGCATTCAACAGTTCCAAACCTTCGTAGCTTAATTCACCTACTTTTACCGTTTTGCCCAATCCCAAATGAGATACATTGACAATCAGTTTTTCAGGAATAGCGTTGTACAAAGCTTTAACTTTCAGTTTACGCATCTGCAGAGTCAGCTTACCACCGGCTTTCACACCTTCTGCCAGACCTTCCATTTGTACGGGAACTTCCATTACGATAGGTTTAGTTTCATCAATCTGATAGAAGTCAACGTGCAGGATAGTATCTTTTACCGGGTGGAATTGAATATCTTTCAAGATAGCATTTACTTTCTTGCCATCGATAATCAGGTCAACCACGTAGATGTGCGGAGTATAAACCAAATTGCGCAGACCTTCTGCCGGTACAGTGAAATGGACGTTTTCACCTGCCCCGTAGAGTACGCAAGGTACACCGTTGTCTTTACGAATAGCTTTCAAAGCTCTTGCTTGTTCCGAAGAACGCTCTGCAATAGTTCTTGCAGTTCCTTTTACTTCAATTGATTTCATTTTAATTTCTTTTTGTGTTACTCTAAATTAAGTAGATTATTGCTTAATTCACCATCACACGATGTGGTTCACCACACGATGTTGCAAAAAAGCGGTGCAAAAATACCGCTTCTTTTTGAATTATCAAAAGGTTTTCCTTTAAAAATCAATATCTATTTTAATTTCTCCGTCAAGCGGAGAATCTTTTTCTTTCTGTTCTTCTGCCGGCTGCACATTGTCAGGTTGTTCTTCATTGTCGTTGCGGCGCATAAAACATCCTTGCTGTTCCTGAATGAAGCCAATAGCCTGTTGCAGGCCATTCATGAATTTTTCAAAATCTTCTTTGTACAAAAAGATTTTATGTTTTTCAAAACTAACCTGTGATTCATCTCCTTCACCCGTTACTATCTTCTTGCTTTCAGTGATAGCAAGGAACATTTCGTCCTTTCTGTTTTTCTTAACATCTAAATAATAGATGCGCTTGCCTGCTTTAATGGATTGGGAGAATACTATTTCTTTGTCGCTCACGTCCAGTCCGCTTTTCTTTTTAAAGTCTTCCATATTATAGCTATCTTGTTGTAATCGGGTTCAAAATTGACGATTTTTTTTAAACTGTCAAAAGAAAAAGCCCGGATAATGATTATCTGCATTAAAAAATGTGATTTATTTATGTAAACTCATTAAAAATATCTACTTTTGCACCTCGTTAAAACACCAGTATTTACTTTAGTTATGATAAACAGAGTTCTTATTCGTCTTAAGATTATACAGATTGTATATGCTTATTATCAGAATGGCAGTAAAAATTTAGATGCTGCGGAGAAAGAGTTGTTCTTTAGTCTCTCCAAGGCATATGACCTTTACAATTATCTGCTTATGTTGATGATAGCCTTGACGAACTACGCACAAAAGCGCATTGATGCGGCAAAAGCAAAGTTGGCTCCCACAGCCGAAGAGTTGTATCCGAACATGAAGTTTGTAGAAAACAAATTCATTTCCCAACTGGAAGTGAACAGGCAGTTGATGGACTTTATTTCCAACCAGAAACGTACTTGGGAGAATGATGAAGATTTTGTTAAAGGGTTATTTGAAAAGATTGTAGCGTCTGATATATATAAGGAATATATGGCTTCTTCCGAAAACTCTTACGAGGCAGATCGTGAATTATGGAGAAAGCTTTATAAGACATTCATTTTCAATAATGAGGAACTTGATATATTACTCGAAGATCAAAGCCTTTATTGGAATGACGACAAGGAAATTGTGGATACATTCGTTCTGAAAACAATCAAACGCTTTGATGAGAAGAATGGCGCGAATCAGCCGTTATTGCCTGAGTTTAAGGATGATGAAGATCAGGAGTTTGCCCGCCGTTTGTTCCGCCGTGCTATTCTGAACTGCGATTACTACCGTCATCTTATTAGCGAAAACACACGTAACTGGGATTTGGACCGTGTAGCTTTTATGGATGTAGTTATCATGCAGTGTGCATTGGCCGAAATATTGAGTTTCCCGAACATTCCCGTCAGCGTTTCGTTGAATGAGTATGTAGATATAGCCAAAGTGTACAGTACAGCCAAGAGTGGCAGTTTTGTCAATGGCACTTTGGATGGAATAGTTAAGGAATTGAAAAAAGAAGGGAAGTTGTCGAAAAACTGATACCTTTGTTGAATAATAAAAATTAAAACGGAATATTTATGAATTTGATGACAGTATTTTTCCTGCAAGCTCCTGCTGCAGGCCCGGACGGAAGCATGATGTGGATTATGTTGATAGCTATGTTCGCTATTATGTATTTCTTTATGATTCGCCCGCAAAATAAGAAGCAAAAAGAAATTGCGAATTTCCGCAAATCTCTTCAAGTGAACCAAAAGGTGATTACTGCCGGTGGCATTCATGGTATTATCAAGGAAATTAACGATAATGATGTGGTTCTTGAAATTGCTTCCAACGTTAAAATCCATATTGACAAGAATTCCATTTTTGCCGCTGCTGCTGATGCAAACAGTAGTCAGGCTTCTAAATAAGCAGATGTGAGCCTATGTTTGATCGTAGGAACATAAGACGTATTTATTTGAATATAACCGGAAAAACAAAGGACTTTCTGCTCAGTGATAAGAGCAGAGAGTTCTTTGTTTTTTTATTTTTCTTCTTTATAGCCGGTGGTTTCTGGTTGTTGCAGACACTGAACAACGATTATGAAGCGGAATTTTCTATTCCGGTCCGTTTGCGTGGAGTGCCTAATAATACGATGATTACTTCAGAGCCGGTCTCCGAACTGCATATAAAGGTAAAGGATAAAGGTACTGTTTTGCTTAATTATATGTTGGGAAAGAGCTTCTATCCGGTTTCGCTTGACTTTTCCGATTATAAAGCTGTTGATAATCATGTACGTATTTATGCTTCTCAGTTTGAGAAAAAAGTGCTGAGTCAGTTGAATGTTTCCACCCGCTTGCTTTCTATGAAGCCAGATACCTTGGAATACATTTATGCAACGGGAATGTCCAAATTGGTACCTGTCAGATTATCGGGGACAGTGGGTGCCGGCCGTCAATATTATTTGTCGGATACGATTTTTAAACCGGACTCGGTTTTGGCTTATGCACCGGAAGGGGTATTGGATACGATAACCGCTGCCTATACCCAGCCTGTCAAACAGGAGAATGTCTCCGATACATTGCGGCAACAGGTGTCTTTGCTTGCGCGACGAGGTGTGAAGTTTGTTCCTGCCTCTATCGAGATGATACTTCCTGTGGACATTTATACGGAAAAGACGGTGGAAGTACCGTTGCACGGCGTAAACTTTCCGGCTGATAAAGTATTGCGTGCTTTTCCTTCTAAGGTTCAAGTAACTTTCCAGGTAGGGCTTAGCCGTTTCCGTGAGATAACTGCAGATGATTTTCATATCAATGTTTCTTATGAGGAATTGCTGCGTTTGGGCTCGGACAAGTATACGGTAAAATTGCGGAATATTCCCGACGGGGTGAAACAAGTGCGTTTTAATCCGGAGCAGGTTGATTTTCTTATAGAACAAATATCTCCTTCATTATGACTGTCAAGATAGGTATAACCGGTGGTATCGGCAGTGGAAAAAGTGTTGTGTCCCGACTGTTGGAGGTGATGGGAATCCCGGTCTATATTTCTGATGGGGAAACCAAACAGCTTATGATGACAGACTCTTGTATTCGCAGTGAGTTGACTGCCTTGTTGGGTGAGGAGGTGTATGCCGGTGGAGTATTGAATAAGTCTCTGCTTGCGTCTTATCTTTTCGGTAGTCCCGAGCATGCCGGGCAGATTAATGGTATTGTTCATCCGCGTGTAAAAGAGGATTTCAGGCAGTGGGTTTGTCAGCGTGCGGCATGCCGGATGGCAGGAATCGAGTCTGCTATTCTGATAGAGGCTGGATTTGCAGATGAGGTTGATGTAGTTGTTATGGTCTACGCTCCCGAGGAGATACGGGTGCAGCGTGCCATGAAGCGGGATGCTTCCTCACGTGAACTGATAGAAAAGCGCATTCGTAGTCAGATGGGCGATGAAGAAAAACGGAAACTGGCAGATTTTGTGATAGTGAATGATGGCGAAACACCGTTAATTCCGCAGGTTTTGGGCTTAATCACTTTTCTGTCTCAAAATAATACCTATCTTTGCCCACCGAAAAAATGAACTACTAATTACAAAAACTGAATATATTATGTTGAAGACTATTTTGTCTATTTCCGGTAAGCCGGGATTGTATAAACTCATCTCTCAGGGAAAGAATATGTTGATTGTGGAGTCACTTGTTGACAAGAAACGTTTTCCTGCTTATGGTAATGAAAAGATTATCTCTTTAGGAGATATTGCCATGTATACAGATACAGAAGAAGTACCTTTGAAAGATGTACTTCTCTCTATGAAGAAAAAGGAAAACGGTGCAGCCGTGGCATTGGATGTAAAAAAGGCTTCTGTGAAAGAGCTCCAAGCTTATTTGGCGGCGGTGTTGCCTAATTTTGACCGCGACCGCGTATATGTGTCTGATATTAAAAAACTGATTTCCTGGTATAATCTGTTGGTAGCAAGTGATATGACAGACTTTGAAGAAACATCTGAAACTGCTGCTGAAGAGGTTAAAGAAGAAACAGCTGAATAATTATACTTCATTCTGAGGTTAAAATAAAAAGAGGGTATGTCAAAATTAACATCCGCTTGCTAATTGTTTCTTTTTAGGCACAGATTCCACGTTCTTTGTTCTTTTTCCGTGAAATCCGCGAAATCCGTGCCTAAAAGAAATCATCAAGTGTATTTTGACACACCCTCTTCTTTTTTTAGCTTGTCAGTTTCTGAAATCCAATTCGTCTTTCGTTGCATTGATATCTACCGTGATTGGTTTGCTACGGTCAACTTCCTGCGACAATAATTTCTTGGACAAATCGTTCAGCAAGTAATGCTGGATAGCACGTTTCACTGGGCGGGCACCAAACTCCGGATCATATCCTGCATTGGCCAGGAAATCTATGGCGGCATCGGTCAATACCAGTTCCACGCCGTTTCCGGATAACATCTTTTGTACGCTCTTGATTTGAAGTACAACAATCTGTTTGATTTCTTTTTCAGTCAGCGGCAAGAACATGATTGTCTCGTCGATACGATTCAGAAATTCCGGGCGGATTGTCTTTTTCAGCATATTCATAACTTCCTTCTTGGTTTCCTCTACAATCTCTTCCTTGTTGGAACCGTTCAGTTTCTCCATTTGACTTTGAATGTATCCGCTACCCATATTGGAAGTCATGATGATAATGGTATTCTTGAAGTTTACGGTACGTCCCTTATTATCCGTCAAACGTCCGTCATCCAATACTTGCAATAGTATGTTGAATACATCCGGATGTGCTTTCTCTATTTCATCGAACAGTACGACGGAGTAAGGTTTGCGGCGTACAGCTTCCGTCAACTGACCGCCTTCATCATATCCCACATATCCCGGAGGAGCTCCTACCAGACGGGAAACGCTATGTTTCTCCTGATATTCGCTCATATCGATACGCGTCATCATCGTTTCATCATCAAATAGGAATTCGGCAAGCGCCTTGGCAAGTTCCGTTTTACCTACACCGGTAGTACCGAGAAAGAGGAATGAGCCGATAGGACGCTTGGGATCTTGCAGTCCCGCGCGGCTGCGGCGTACAGCATCGGCTACAGCTTCGATGGCTTCATTCTGTCCGATAACACGCTGATGCAGTTCATCTTCCAGATGCAATAGTTTCTCCTTTTCGCTTTGCAGCATTTTGCTTACCGGTATGCCTGTCCATCGGGATACTACATCTGCGATATCCTCGGCGTCAACTTCTTCCTTAATCATTGCTTGATCGCCCTGCATTTCGTGCAGCTTTTGCTGGGTCTCTTCAATTTCCTGATTCAGTGCTTGAAGTTTGCCATAACGTATTTCGGCTACCTTTCCATAATCACCTTCACGTTCCGCTTTATCGGCTTCAAACTTCAGGTTTTCTATTTCAACTTTATTCTGCTGAATTTTGTTGACCAGTGTCTTTTCGTTTTGCCATTTTGCTTTATACGACTTTTCCTGTTCTTTTAGTTCGGCAAGTTCCTTGCCGATTTGCTCCAGTTTGAGACGGTCATTTTCGCGCTTGATGGCTTCGCGTTCAATTTCCAGTTGTTTGATTTTACGGGAAATCTCATCCAACTCTTCCGGTACAGAATCTACTTCCATACGGAGTTTGGCGGCAGCTTCATCCATCAGGTCAATGGCTTTATCCGGCAGGAAGCGGTCGGTGATATAACGGTTGCTCAATTCTACGGCAGCAATGATGGCATCGTCTTTAATCCGTACATGGTGATGGTTTTCATAACGTTCTTTCAAGCCACGAAGGATGGAAATGGTGCTTAACGTGTCCGGTTCGTTTACCATAACGATTTGGAAACGGCGTTCCAAAGCCTTGTCTTTCTCAAAGTATTTTTGATACTCGTCCAAGGTGGTAGCACCGATGCTTCTCAGCTCACCGCGTGCCAGAGCAGGTTTCAGAATATTGGCGGCATCCATTGCTCCCTCGCCTTTACCGGCGCCTACCAATGTGTGGATTTCGTCGATGAACAGAATGATGTCTCCTTCCGATTTCTTCACTTCATTGACGACGGCTTTCAGACGTTCTTCGAATTCGCCCTTATATTTGGCTCCTGCAACCAATGCACCCATATCCAGTGAATAAACTTGTTTGTTTTTCAGATTCTCAGGTACATCACCCCGCAATATACGGTGGGCAAGTCCTTCTACAATGGCTGTTTTACCTGTACCCGGCTCACCTATCAATATAGGATTGTTCTTGGTACGGCGGCTTAGGATTTGCAGAACCCGGCGGATTTCTTCATCACGTCCGATAACGGGGTCCAGTTTGCCGCTTCGGGCTGCCTCGTTCAGATTGATGGCATACTTTTCCAATGACTGATAAGTGTCCTCGCTGGATTGCGAAGTAACCTTTTCGCCTTTCCGTAATTCATTGATTGCATTGCGCAAGTCTTTCTCCGTCATTCCGGCATCTTTCAGGATGGTGGAAGCGGTACTTTTTACAGTGAGCAAAGCGAGCAACATCGGTTCCAGTGAAACGAACTCATCGCCCATTTCTTTGGAATATTGGGTTGCCTTCTGAAAAATTTCATTAGTCTCACGACTCAGGTAGGGTTCTCCACCCGATACTTTGGGCAGGGAGTCAATCTGCTTATCAAGTACGAGTGCGATTTGCTGCCCGTTCATGCCTAACTTCTGGAAAATGAAATTGGTAACGTTTTCGCCCACTTTCATCACGCTTTGAAGTAAGTGTACAGGTTCGATGGCTTGCTGCCCCCGTGCTTGCGTCAAGTTCACGGCTTCTTGTACGGCTTCTTGAGCTTTGATAGTAAATTGGTTAAAGTTCATATTTAGTTCTCCTTTCTATTTTTATCAGCTTCATAACACTTTAAAAAGCGCAAAAGATTTGCCAGCAGCAAAAATGAGACAAAATTTCAGTTAATAGAAGAAAATGAATGTCAAATTGGCTGATTTGCGACAAATACCTTTTATCTACAAAACTTTTTGTATCTTTACTCCCTCAATAAATAAATGAGTAATATGGAAAATACCCAAATAAAACTTTCCGAAACGGTAATGGTGATTGATGTTGCCTACCTGAATTTTGTTATAAACGATTTGAGGAAGTATTTTGAACCGTTGCTGGGACGTTCTTTACAAACAGTGGATCTGGCACTTTTTACCATGTATCTGGCTATGGATGCCGGGTTGAAAGGGAGTGACAATGATGTACAGGTACTTCTCGTATATGATAAGCAGTCCGGAAAGCTGGAGCACTGCCTGCCATCCGATTTGAAGAACGAATTGGATGGAGTAGCGTTTAAGGCTTCTTTGGGTGAATTCAGTTTTATGGCTGTGCCTTCAGAGGGTTTTGTGTCTCGTGGAGACTTGTATCTTGATTTGTTGCAGATAGTATTGAATACCGCCGAAGTGAAGAAGCTGATTGTTGTTCCTTTTAATGAGGAGTATGGTAAAGAGGTTGAGAACGTTTTGAGGGAGTGCGCATTGGAAAATGCCGGACATAAAGAAGAGGCAAAAGACATTGTTTATTTCCGTATGGAGGAGCCTGCCGCTCCGGCTGTATGCCGTTGGGAGATGCTGGGGTATCCGCTGATGTCAGTGTTGGGTATCAGGAGTGAAGATTTGCAGAATAATTAATCAATTTAATTCATTGTGTTGTGAGCGATTTTCGTTTAAAGGTATTCCGGTCTGTTGCGAAGAATCTGAGTTTTACGAAGGCTTCGCAAGAATTGTTTGTCAGCCAGCCTGCTATTACCAAACATATACAAGAGTTGGAAGCTGCTTATCAGACACGTTTGTTCGACCGGCAGGGTAGCAGAATTTCGTTGACGGAGTCGGGCAATTTGCTCTTGGAACATTGCGAGCGGATTTTGGAAGACTATAAACGGTTAGAGTACGAAATGCACTTGTTGCATAATGAATATACAGGCGGTTTGAAGCTGGGGGCCAGCACTACCATTGCCCAATATGTGTTACCTCCTTTGCTTGCCAGCTTTATCGGTAAGTTTCCACAAGTCAGCCTGTCATTGTTGAATGGTAATTCCAGAGAGATAGAGGCCGCTTTGCAGGAACATCGCATTGATTTGGGCTTTGTCGAAGGAGTATTCAGGTTGCCTAATATTAGATATACTACTTTTTTGGAAGATGAGTTGGTGGCAGTGGTGCGTACAGGCAGTAAATTGGCTGTGGGAGAGGAGATAACTCCTGATGAATTGTTCCATTTGCCTTTGGTGCTTCGCGAAAGAGGTTCGGGGACATTGGATGTTTTTGAGCGTGCCTTGCAGCAACATAATATAAAGTTATCCTCTTTACAGGTTTTGATGTATTTGGGAAGCACGGAAAGTATCAAATTGTTTTTGGAACATACCGATTGTCTGGGCATTGTTTCCGTTCGTTCCATTACGCGCGAATTGTATTCTGGACAGTTGCGTGTCGTTGAGATTAAGGGAATGCCTATGTTACGCGATTTTAGTTTTGCACAGCCTCAGGGGCAAGAAAGCGGTTTGGCGCAAGTATTCATGCAATTTGCCATGCACAATAACCATAAGTTATAGCACATAAGCAGAAACAATTGGCATGATTGAGAAAAGAAGCCTACCTTTGCGGTCGAAAACAAATTAATAAAAATAAAAAAGTATGGCTTCAACTCGAACATTGGCGAAAAGCATCAATATGTCTTTTCTGCAAAACAACAACAAAATTATTTACGTTTCACTTCTTGTCATTCTTTCTTTTTTCTTGTTTCTTGATTATATTCCGGGAATGCACGCTTATTCCGCATGGGTTACCCCTCCGGTAGCTTTATTTCTTGGTCTGTCGTTTGCTTTGTTATGCGGACAGGCACATCCTAAGTTTAATAAGAAAATATCCAAATATTTGTTGCAGTATTCTGTGGTAGGTCTGGGTTTCGGTATGAATTTGCAGGCTTCGCTTGCTTCCGGTAAGGAAGGTATGGAGTTTACGGTTATCTCTGTGGTAGGTACATTACTTATCGGCTGGGTTATTGGTCGTAAGTTTCTGAAAGTAGATCGTGACACTTCTTATCTGATCAGCTCTGGTACGGCTATTTGCGGTGGTAGCGCTATCGCGGCGGTAGGTCCTGTGTTGAGGGCAAAAGACAGTGAAATGTCTGTGGCTTTGGGTACGATTTTTATTTTGAATGCGATTGCATTGTTCATATTTCCTGTAATAGGTCATGCCTTGAATATGAGCCAGCATGAGTTCGGTACATGGGCTGCCATTGCCATTCATGACACCAGTTCGGTAGTTGGTGCGGGTGCTGCCTATGGTGAGGAGGCGTTGCGGGTAGCTACTACTATCAAGCTGACCCGTGCGCTTTGGATTATTCCGTTGGCAATTGCTACTTCATTTATTTTCAAAAGTAAAGGGCAGAAAATCAGTATACCCTGGTTTATCTTCTTCTTTGTTTTGGCAATGATTGTCAATACCTATGTCTTGAATCTTTCCGAGACAGGGGCTTTAATCGGTGCGGGAATCAACAGTATTGCCCGTAAGGCATTGACAATAACATTGTTCTTTATAGGAGCTTCCCTTTCCCGTGATGTCCTGAAAGCAGTAGGTATCAAACCGCTTGTACAGGGTATTCTGCTTTGGGTAGTTATCAGTGTCAGTACACTGGCTTATATTTATTGGTCTTGATATAAGGCTGCAACGGCTTGAGGATTCAGTATGGTATATTCTTTCTGCATTCTCAGTACATTTTCGTCAGTTGCATATACAAATACACATCTCGCTATCGCCGGGATGTGTATTTCTTTTATACACCCTTCCCAGCATCGCCGAACCGAAACCAATGGGACGTAGGTAATAAAACCTTGCTGCTCCAGTTTCTTTTTGGTATTCAGTTCGGTGTGTGGGTTGGTCAATACGATAAACCACGAATGTGGCTTATCTAAGTGATGGATGATATATTGAAAAGTCATAGTTAGTTGTCTTTTGTTACTGTAAAATTGAAAGTGTGGAAAAATTGCGGTTTATTACCGACTGTCATTGGAAAAACGATGGTGACTGAAGTTCTTCCGTTTTTTCTGAATTTCTTTTTGTGATATATTTTGCTGATACCTTTTTCCGTAATTAAGTTGGTTGCTGTAATTGTGCGGTTTATTTCCTGGTTGTGTTTGATGGTTTCCAAAGGAGCTTCGTCTGTTGTAAAAGGGTAGAGGCTGATGCCTGACGCCCTTCCGTTAACAATGAAACCGGCTTGTTTCCAGTTTAGCCATACGGTTTCATCGGTGTTGTTTTTGATGATGACTTTCCATGCATTGCTGTTCGGAATGAATTGATAAATAATTCCCTCTTTGTTATATTCCAGTTTCCCTTGATGGTTTTCATATGATTTGAATGAAATGCGGCAGTTTTCGTTGTCGATGTATTGTGCATGTGATAAGGTGGGAAACAGGAATGACAATAAAACAATGAGATGAGGTATCCGTTTGTATTTTCGGCTGTCAAAGTAAGTCTGCATAAGGATGGCTGATATACAGACCGGGATTGTAATGAGAATGCAACTACTCAATGTCATGGCATTATATGTATTATCTTTTTATTTATATGAATACGCGGCAAAAATATCATAAATTAATTGATAAAACAAATAAATTATGGATTAAAACGAACTTATATACAGACAAATTATTATTCAAGTAGTTTTAGTGTGGCTAATTAATTCGTATCTTCATTGAAATGGAAAAGAGTAATATATATATTGGCGAGGTTATCAGGAGTGTTATGGCTGATAACCAGATTACTAAGGCTGAACTTGCAAGAAGATTGGGTGTTAGACCTCAAAGTGTCGATTATATGTTGACACGGAAAAGTATTGATACGGATACGTTATACAACGTTTCAAGAGCATTGAACTATGACTTTGCTATGCTATACTCTTTACATGAAGGACAGACAAATTGTGATATAAAAGAATCCTCATATAATGTCGCTACCGCTAAGGTGTTGGTGGAGTTGGAATTAAAACCGGAGGATTTGGCAAAATTGAACTTGAAAAAGAGAATCTCTGATGTGTTGAAATGATTCGTAGGTATATTTATAAATTTGTTTTTAGAAAGAATTTATTGGCTTTGATATAAAGCTGTAACGGTTTGCAGAGATAAGGCGGTATATTCCTTTTGCATCTCTTGCATTTCTTCCTTGGTTGCATATACAAATACACATCTTGCTATTGTCGGGATGTGTATTTCTTTTATACATCCGGCCCAACTGCGCCGAACTGAAATTGTTGGAACATAAGTGATAAACCCTTGTTGTTCCAGTTTCTTTTGGATATTGAGTTCGGCGTGTGGGGCGGTCAGTACAATACACCACAAATGCGGTTCATGCAAATGGTTGATAATATATTGGAAAGTCATAGTTAGTTAGCTGTTACAATAAAATTGAATATATGGAAAAACTGCGGTTTATTGCCGATACCGATTGGCAAAGCAATGTTGACGGACGTCCGTCCATTTCTCTTCAGATTGCGTTTACTATATATTTTATTAACCTTTTTCCCTTTTATTAAGTTGGATGCAGTAACGGTTCGGGTTATTTCAGATTTTTCTTTGATAACATCCGTAGGGGGATCATCGGATGTAAAAGGATACAAACTGATTCCGGAAGCTTTTCCATTAATGATAAAACTGCCTTTTTCCCAATTTATCCGTGCATTCTTGTTCGTATTATTTTTGATGGTTATTTTCCACGCATTGCTTTCCGGCGTAAAACGGTAAATTATTCCGTCTTGGGTATATTCCAATTTTCCCGCCTGGTTTGCATGCGATGAAAATGAAATTTTGCATTGCGTTTTGTCCATATATTGTGCATACGACAATACCGGATAAAAAAGAAGTATCAGGAATATGAAATGATTCTTGCGTTTATATTTCCAATAATTGAAATATAGCCATAGAATGATAGCCAGTAGACATACCGGTATCGCAATAAGAATGTACGTTATTAATGCCATACACTATTTATGATTTTTTGTTTGTTGCGTGGCAAAAATATTATAAAATAATTGATAAAACAACAATATTGTAAAAATAAATATATAAATAACTGTTAATGCGAAGTGTATAAGATAATTGATTGCAGACGATTGGTTATGGATTATACGTTTCTGGTTTTTATATTACATATCTTTGTAAATGTATGATTTCTGCTGATTTCTGAACATTTTCTTCTTTGTTCTATTATCATTTCGTGTATTTTTGTATTTGTAAAAGAGGTGATAGTCGCCTGTCAATATACGGATAGCGTGTGAAACTAGTAACATAAACACCTCACCTTAGCTCTTTAAATTGCAGGAGTTTGCTCCCTAAACCTTAGGACTTTAGTATGTTATGCTGTGGCATTTCAGTTGTTAAGGTGTGGTGTTTGGGGTGTTAAGGTGGGGGCTTTTGATAACAAAAAATGTTTTGTAAGATGAATAGTTTCATTTTATGGATTTTTCCGATGATGGTATCTTTTATGAGGATATTATTTTTTTGAATGAGGATAGATAACAAGAAGAACGAATATGAACCATTTGTCATTAATTGCTTGATATTGTGAATATCTGCTTTCGGAATAGTTATATGGTGTCTCTTCTCATATATGTAAAACAAATTTGGATTTTAAGACAAAAGAACAACCGGAAAGTGCCTAAAGCATATTATAAACAAACCAGTTCTTTGTGTCTTAAAATCCAAACTTTTAACCTTTCAGTTAAGGATTACTTCTCTTTTTTCAATTCCTCGAAAATGAGTCCTTCCAGTTCCTCCGCCAGTTCCGGGTTATCGAGAATAACCTGTTTGGCGGCATCGCGTCCTTGTGCGATTTTAGTATCATTATAACTGAACCAGGAACCACTTTTCTTGATGATGCCCAGTTCCGCACCCAAATCGATGATTTCTCCAGCACGTGAGATGCCTTCACCGAACATGATGTCGAATTCTGCACGACGGAAAGGAGGAGCTACCTTGTTCTTTACAACTTTCACTTTGGTCTGCTTGCCGATAACCTCCTCGCCATTCTTGATAGCTTGGCCACCACGGATGTCAAGACGTACGGAAGCATAGAACTTCAATGCGTTACCGCCGGTGGTCGTTTCAGGATTACCGAACATTACGCCGATTTTTTCACGGAGCTGGTTGATGAAGATACAAGTTGTACGGGTTTTGCTAACGGCAGATGTCAGCTTACGCAGAGCCTGTGACATAAGACGTGCCTGCAAACCTACCTTGTTGTCGCCCATATCGCCTTCGATTTCGGCTTTCGGTGTCAGAGCGGCTACGGAGTCTACAACGATGATGTCAATAGCGGAAGAACGAATCAGTTGCTCTGCAATTTCCAATGCCTGCTCGCCGTTGTCCGGTTGTGAAATCAAGAGGTTATCCACATCTACACCCAATTTGGCTGCATAGAAGCGGTCGAAAGCGTGTTCCGCATCGATGAATGCTGCGATGCCGCCTGCTTTTTGTGCTTCGGCGATGGCATGGATTGCCAGCGTGGTCTTACCGGAAGATTCCGGACCGTAGATTTCAATGATACGTCCGCGGGGGTAACCGCCTACACCCAATGCTACGTTCAGTCCGATGGAACCGGTAGGGATTACTTCTACTTGTTCGACGCTTTCGTCGCCCATTTTCATGATAGAACCCTTGCCGAAACTTTTTTCTATCTTATCCATGGCAGCTTGCAGCGCCTTTAGTTTTTCGCTGCCTGCCATGTTATTTCCGTTTTCAAAATTAAGTTCGTCTTTCTTTGCCATTATTTTAGTGATTAATGATTAGTGTTTAGTGATTAATTATCAATCACTGTTACAGGATTTGTGCGGCGTGGTCTTTAGTCTTTACTTCCTTAGGGGTGATGATACGCTCAATCACTCCTTCCTCATTGATGATGAAGGTGGTGCGGAAAGTACCCATATATTTACGTCCGTACATGCTCTTTTCACCCCATACGCCGAATTGCTCCACCAGCTTTTTGTCTGTGTCTGCAATCAGGGTAAAGGGCAGGTTGTTCTTTTCGATGAATTTCTGGTGCGACTTCTCGTTGTCTACACTGACTCCGATAACTTCGTAGCCGGCCTTACGCAGGTCGGTATAGTTGTCGCGCAGGTTGCAGGCTTGTGCCGTACAACCTGAAGTTGAGTCTTTGGGATAAAAATAGAGCACTATTTTTTTTCCTTTATAATCGCTCAGACGAATTTCTTCGCCTTTTTCATTGATACCCAGTATTTCGGGCGCTTTATCTCCGATATTCACGTAATTCAGTGTTTAGGGGTTGATTGGTAATAAATGATTAATCGCTAATTTAAACTTCCAAGTTTCCGTCGATTACTTCATGCCAGGGCAGTCCTTGCTTGTTAAGCTGTTCCATGAACGGATCGGGATCGAACTCCTCTACGTTCCATACACCCGGTCTCTTCCACAGACCTTTGAGGAACATCATGGCGCCAATCATGGCAGGAACACCGGTTGTGTAGCTCACGCCCTGCATGCCTGTTTCCTTGTAAGCTTCTTGGTGGCTGCAATTGTTATATATATAATAGGTGTGTTCTTTGCCGTCTTTCAAGCCGCGGATACGGCAACCGATAGAGGTTTCGCCTTCGTAGTTCTCTCCTAAATCCTGCGGGTTGGGGAGTACGGCTTTCAGGAATTGCAGCGGAACGATTTTCATGCCGTTGTATTCTACCTCATCAATGCGGGCCATGCCAATGTTCTGGATAACACGCAGGTGGGTCAGGTATTCTTGTCCGAATGTCATCCAGAAACGTGCACGTTTGATTGTGGGGAAATTTTTCACCAGAGACTCCAGTTCTTCGTGATAAAGAAGGTAAGAGTCGCGCGGACCGATATTGGGGTAGGTGAGTGCTTTGTGGATTTCCAACGGTTTGGTGGTTACCCATTCGCCGTTTTCGTAATAACGTCCGTTTTGGGTAATTTCGCGGATGTTGATTTCCGGGTTGAAGTTGGTAGCAAATGCTTTGTGATGATTTCCTGCATTGCAGTCCACAATGTCCAGGTATTGGATTTCGTCAAAATGATGCTTGGCTGCATAGGCGGTATATATGCCGCTTACACCCGGGTCGAAACCACAGCCGAGGATAGCTGTCAGTCCGGCATCTTCAAAGCGCTTTTTGTATGCCCATTGCCAGCTGTATTCGAAATGAGCTACGTCTTTCGGTTCGTAATTGGCTGTATCCAGATAATTTACTCCGCTTTTCAGACAGGCTTCCATGATAGTAAGGTCCTGATAGGGGAGAGCTACGTTTATGACGATTTCGGGTTTGAAACTGTTGAAGAGCGCCACCAGTTCGTCTACATTGTCTGCATCTACCTGAGCGGTTTTGATGTTAGGGTTGCCGATTGCTTTTACAACAGCGTCGCATTTGGATTTGGTGCGGCTGGCAATCATGATTTCTGTAAACACATCCGGATTTTGAGCTACTTTGTGCGCAACAACGGTACCTACACCGCCTGCACCGATAATAAGAACTTTACCCATTTTTCTACTTACAAAAGTTTTAAATATGATTATTTTTTTTCAATGAGCAAATATAAGGCTTAATTCTCAGATAAACATTAAAATCCTGCTAAATACTTTGACCAAGTATTGCTATTTCTAAACAAAAGGTTTGCTTTTGGATTATTTTGTATATATTTGTGGTGATAAAATTAACTTAAACAAAAAGTAACAATGAAGAAAGTATTTGTTTCCCTTTGTATGGCGGCTACTGTGGCAGGGCTGTCATCTTGCGCTTCGACTAAAAATGCCGCAACGCTCTCTTCCTTGAGTGGTGAGTGGAATATTATTGAAATAAACGGCAGTGCGGTTGTACCTGCTCCGAATCAGGAATTTCCTTTTATCGGTTTTGATACAAAGACCGGACAGGTATATGGCAACAGTGGCTGTAACCGTCTGATGGGTTCGTTCGATGTGAACGCCAAACCCGGACAGATAGACCTTGGCGCATTGGGAAGTACCCGTATGATGTGTCCGGATATGACAGTGGAGAAAAACGTGCTGGCTGCTTTAGGACAGGTAAAGAAGTATAAGCAACTGGGCAAGGAGAATATGGCATTATGCGCTTCTTCCAATCGTCCTGTCATTGTGTTGCAGAAAAAAGAAGCTTCTGCTAAGTTGGCCGATTTGAACGGCAAATGGATGATTAGCGAGGCCGGTGGAGAGACCATCCCGTCGGGAATGGAAAAGCAGCCGTTCATCGAGTTCAATATTGCAGAAAAAACTCTGCATGGTACTGCCGGATGTAATGTCATTAACGGTTCATTTAATGTGGATGATGCAAATCCGGTAGCCATATCTTTCCCGCAGGTTATCAGTACCATGATGGCATGTTCCGATATGGAAGTGGAGAGCCGTGTGTTGAAAGCATTGAATTCCGTTCAGTCTTTCGGTAAGCTGGCAGGCGGCGGTATGGGCTTTTATGATGCGGACAACAATCTGGTAATGGTATTGGTGAAGAAATAACGGACATCGGTCATTATTCAGTATAAGATTACACGGATTTTACAGATTTATTTTATTCTTTTTCTGTGAAATCCGTGTAATTTTTGTTTGATAAAGGAGCAAACAGCGGGCGTTTTTTATTTTGACACATCCTCTTTTTCCCTCAGTCCGGCACGTATGCGGCTTAATGATTGCGGAGTGATATACAGGTATGAGGCCAAGTATTTCAGTGGTACATCCTGCAATAGTTCCGGATTCTCTTCCATTAATGTCAGATAACGCTCTTTGGCGGTGGGTGGTGTCCCATAAGCCAGTGTCGAAGCGTCCACTGACAAAATTTCACGTTCAAAAATCTTTCTGCCGAAGTTTGCCATTTCGATAGAGTGTGCAAACAGAGCCTCTAATTTGGCTTTACTGATGCAATAGGCTGTACTGTCGTTTACAGACTCGATATTGACCTGAGAAGGTTTGTCGTCCACATACCCCCATGAAGAAAATGCGGCATCGCCGGGAGTGGCAAACCATAAGGAGTTTTCTGTTCTGTCCGCCAGGTAGTATGCCCGCCATATACCTTTCTTTATAAGGTAGAAATTAGAATTCCGTTCTCCCTTCTCTATTATAAGCTCTCCTTTGGAAAAGGATATTTCTTCCATATGAGACAACAGCTCAAACAGGCTTTTTTCGGGTAATTTATACTTCTTGCAGAATTTCTTTAGCATGATTTCCATGTTGCAAAGATATTGAATTTTCCTTGCCATTTCTTTTCCTGCCCATATAAATAATGAGTATGAAAAGAGTGGTCAATAATTCTGCCAGCGGGGTAGCCAGCCAAATTCCCGGTTTGCCCAATAGTAGCGGAAGTCCGTAAAAGCAGAGTGTCAATAAGATAAATCCGCGCAGTAGCGTGATGACAGTGGCGTACTTGGCGCGTTCCACGCTCTGAAAATAACCGATGGAAACTATGTTGATTGCAAAGAATACGAAACCGGATGCATATAAAGGCAAGCCTTTCACTGCTATATCATAGGCGGGATAACTCCGGTCTATGAACATGGCAACAATCTCCCGGCTGCAAAATATTGTAATCAGGGCAAAGCATATCCCGCAGCCAACGGCTGTCTTTAAGGCAAGCAGATACGTCTTGCGTACGCGCAACGTTTCGTTAAGCCCATAGTTGAAACTGATAATAGGCTGTGCAGACTGCGCAATGGCATTGTATACCATAAATATGATAGGAAAGAAGTAGCAGGCGATGCTGAAGGCCGCCACACCGTCTTCTTTCAGATAATGGATGAATACAAGATTGCCTACAAACATCATGCAGGCAATAGCCACTTCACACAGAAAGGCAGATGAGCCCAGCCGGCACATATACCCTACATTGCGCTTCATCAGCTTCATGCTGTTGCGGCTGAACTTCACCGGATAGAAACGCAGCACACAGTTGCGCCGTGAAAGATAGATGATAATCATTAACGCTCCTACCGTTGTTCCTATGGCGCTTGCGAAGGCCGCACCGAACATTCCCCAGCCGAAAGGGAAGATAAACAGATAATCGAGTATGATGTTCAGAACGGAGGCAACTATATTGCAGAACATGGCGAAGTTGGGCGAACCGTCCAGTCGCAGGAAAAACATGCCCGAATTAAGCAGGGCCGTAAAAGCGGAAAAGGGTACAAACCAGCACATATATTCTACAGCCAAAGGTTTGAGCCGTTCCGAACTGCCTAACAGATGTACCACTTGCGGTGCAAACAGGCAAAATAGGGTAGAAGTGCACATCAGCAGCAGGGAGGATACCACTATGGATTGCGTAATGTTGATACGTGCCGTTTTGGGTTTATTGTGTGACAAGTGGATGGAAGCCACCACGGATGCTCCTACGCCGAACATCAGGCCGATGCCGGTGGAGAACAACCATAGCGGTGCCACGATATTGACGGCGGCAAGGGCATCGCTGCCTATACCTTTTCCCACAAAGATACCGTCGGTAATGACGAACAATGCGGAAAATATCATTCCCAGTACGGTTGGGAGCAGTAATTTGCGGAATAATGCCGCAATGTCCATGTTCTTGAAGTCAATACTGTCTCTCATCTTTTCCATAATCTTTAGTCTTCTATGTTTTATTGTAATCTGTTTCTTTGTTTAAGAGGTTCGGCGGCTAATGCTTATTCGTTCCGCCATGAGGAAGTTTTTGTTCCACCACGGAGAAACTTGTGTTCCATCACGGGATACATTCTGTTCCACCATGATGGAACGGATAAATATTGGCAATGCTCCTTTTTAGAAAGTGTTTTGGTTTTATATCAGCTTTCTTTAGAGAAAATCTGATAAAGTCTGAAAAAAGAGAACCAACATGCTTTCTTGAATCCCTCAAACAATATCTTTTCTTTTTCGGGGGCAAAAGTAGGACTTTTGAGTGGGATAGAAATTAACAAATGGTAATTTCCGACAGAAAAAATATATTTAATTCTGCCAAACTGACAGACAAACTGTCACATTCATAAATCTGCCGCCGCCTTGAACAATTTGGCACGGCGTTTGTCTTTTTATTGGCGTCTGCCAACGAGGCGGACAGCGAAACAGAATAATAACAAATAAAAAAATAACGATCATGGGAAAAATTATTGGTATTGACTTAGGAACAACAAACTCTTGTGTTTCTGTATTCGAAGGAAACGAACCTGTAGTAATTGCAAACAGTGAAGGTAAGCGTACAACTCCTTCAGTAGTGGCATTTGTAGATGGCGGCGAACGTAAGATCGGTGATCCTGCAAAGCGTCAGGCTATCACAAACCCTACAAGAACCGTGTTCTCTATCAAACGTTTCATGGGTGAGAACTGGGATCAGGTTCAGAAAGAAATCGCTCGCGTACCTTATAAAGTGGTAAAAGGTGACAACAATACTCCGCGTGTGGATATTGACGGACGTCTCTATACTCCGCAGGAAATTTCTGCAATGATTCTGCAGAAAATGAAAAAGACCGCTGAGGATTATCTGGGACAAGAAGTAACGGAAGCCGTAATCACCGTTCCGGCTTATTTCTCCGACTCTCAGCGTCAGGCTACGAAGGAAGCCGGTCAGATTGCCGGTCTGGAAGTAAAGCGTATCGTGAACGAACCGACTGCCGCAGCTTTGGCTTATGGTATCGACAAGGCGCATAAGGATATGAAAGTTGCCGTGTTCGACCTCGGTGGCGGTACATTCGATATTTCTATCCTCGAATTCGGTGGCGGTGTGTTCGAAGTATTGTCAACCAACGGTGATACTCACTTGGGTGGTGACGACTTCGACCAGGTAATTATCGACTGGCTGGTTCAAGAGTTCAAGAACGATGAAGGCGCCGACCTGACTCAGGATCCGATGGCTATGCAACGTTTGAAGGAAGCTGCCGAAAAAGCTAAGATTGAATTGTCTTCTTCTACGAGCACGGAAATCAACTTGCCGTACATTATGCCTGTAGGCGGTGTGCCCAAACACTTGGTTAAGACGCTGACCCGTGCCAAATTCGAAGCTTTGGCCCACAACTTGATTCAGGCTTGTCTTGAACCGTGTAAGAAAGCTATGAGCGATGCCGGTTTGGGCAACTCCGATATAGATGAGGTTATCCTTGTAGGTGGTTCTTCACGTATACCGGCTGTACAGAAACTGGTTGAGGATTTCTTCGGTAAAGTGCCTTCCAAGGGTGTAAATCCCGATGAGGTAGTAGCTGTAGGTGCTGCAGTACAAGGTGCCGTATTGACGGACGAAATCAAGGGTGTTGTATTGCTGGATGTTACTCCGCTGTCTATGGGTATCGAAACCATGGGTGGTGTAATGACCAAGCTGATTGACGCCAATACGACTATTCCTTGCAAGAAGAGTGAAACATTCTCTACTGCCGCCGATAACCAGACGGAAGTTACTATCCACGTATTGCAGGGTGAACGTCCGATGGCTGCACAGAACAAGTCAATCGGTCAGTTTAACCTGACAGGTATCGCTCCGGCACGTCGTGGTATTCCTCAGATTGAGGTGACATTCGATATCGATGCCAACGGTATCTTGAAAGTATCTGCCAAAGATAAGGCTACCGGTAAGGAACAGGCTATCCGTATCGAGGCTTCCAGCGGTTTGAGCAAGGAAGAAATCGAAAAGATGAAAGCCGAAGCCGAAGCAAATGCCGAAGCCGATAAGAAAGAACGTGAGAAAGTTGACAAGCTGAACCAGGCTGACTCAATGATTTTCACTACTGAAAATCAGTTGAAGGAACTGGGCGATAAGCTTCCTGCCGACAAGAAAGCTCCGATTGAAGCTGCCTTGCAGAAACTGAAAGATGCTCACAAAGCACAGGATTTAGCTGCTGTTGACTCTGCGATGGCTGAACTGAATACCGCTTTCCAAGCTGCAAGCGCTGAGATGTATGCCCAGAGCGGTGCTCAAGGTGGTGCACAGGCCGGTCCTGATATGAATGCAGGACAGCAAGGCGGTGCTCAGGATAATGGCAAGCATGGGGATAATGTACAGGATGCTGACTTTGAGGAAGTCAAATGATTCCGATAAGGAAACAGATAACAAACAATAAGCAAAAGCGTGCAGCTCAATGAGTTGCACGCTTTTCTTATTATCCGCATGGTTTTCCTTATTTGTTTGGATTGAGGATTATGTATCTTAGGTTATAATGAAAGTAGTAAGTCTGCTAATAAGACGGCTGTTTCCGGTTCATCTTTTGGGGAGTCTTTAGATTTCCATGCTACAATAAATCGGACATACGCAGCTCTCACTTTATAACCCTTTTTTTCCCACTCACACATTGTGGCTTGCATATTCTGTGATAATTTTGCTACCGCTTTATTGGTTGAGGCTGTATATAAAACAGAGTCCTTGTAAATCAGAGAATCTCCGCTTCTTAATGCTAATATCTCTTGTTTGCGTCCTTTAAAAAATTTCAGAAAGACATCTTTGTGGGAAAGTTGCAGAACTATTTCTTCGGGCATCGCATATTCTTTTCGGTCGATACAATGTCTGTCAGCGCTTATATGATTGAAGCAGTTGCCATTCGTATGTATAAACAGTTGATTTTTAGCACGGGTCATTCCTACATAATATCGACGCATAAGATGGTCGTCTTTTGAGTAATTATCGGATATGAGCATATACACATTATCGAATTCTCTTCCTTTGGCTTTATGGATGGTTGATACTACAACATCTGTCCCCGAAATGTCACAGAAATCTTCTACTGATGATTCAAATACAAATTCTTTGAAGTCACTATGGTATTTTACTTTATAGGTTTGTTCAAATAGTTCTATGCAACGCTTTACATATGTCAAGCTTTTACTTTTTTCATAAGTGGTGTAGGTTACATGCTTCGCTTTTTCCCATAACTCTTCCGGAATTAAAGGAGTTTTTATCCGTTTCTCTATATATCTCAAAAAATATCTCATCTCGGCCATATTCCAGAAAAGGAAGCCGTCCATGGATTGTATCAATTTGCTGTTTATGGCATGCTTTCGCAAAAGAGCCGTTAAAATGACTGCTTCTTCGTTTGTTTGGGTAAGCACACATGAGGTCCCGCTTCCTCGTTGATGAAGCAGTTCTTCAACCAGTGGCTGATACATATACTTTGATTGATGATATGTTACTCCAACCCATCCGTTCTCTTTTCGCATTGAAATGATTGGGGTGCTTTTCATTCTTTTGCCTATATTCTTAGCGAATTCATTGGCAAAATTTACCAAATGATGTGTGCTGCGATAATTTTCAGTCATCTCAATGAACTTACTTTCAGGATTTTGTGTCAGTCGATACATATATTGGGAATTCGAACCGCGGAATTCATAAATGTTTTGGTCATCGTCGCCCACTGCTATAACACGCATCTCTTCATTATTGGCTATCAAGGCATTCACAAGGTCGTATTCTTCTTTTCCCATGTCCTGAGCCTCGTCTATGACAAGTACTGTCTTACCGATCTTGGTTGGTTCCACTTCCCCTTGATTAATCATTTTGGCAGCTTTCGAGACGATGTCTTTGGCATCCTCAAGGTTTCCTATTCTTCCTAAAAGGTCAAAACAATAGGAATGAAATGTTTTTATCTCAATAAAATGGGTAGCATTTCCTATCAGCTCCATAAGCCTCTGTTTGAATTCCGTGGCAGCCGCTCTTGAAAATGTCAGCATTAAGAGCTGTTCATGCTTTACATCTTCAAGTAATAGGAGTGATGCAAGTTTATGGACCAGTACGCGTGTTTTTCCACTGCCGGGACCTGCTGCAACAACGATGCAGCGCGATTCCTTGTCGGAAATAATTTCCATTTGACGTTTGGATAGTTGACCGAACAATTGCTTGTATTTCTGAGGAGTCAGGTTGCGCTGTATTTCACTTACTCTTTCTCCTTTAAAATATTTTGCGACAAACTTTTTGTAGTCCATCTGGAAGTAGTCTTGGACATACTGCAATGCTGCATTATAATCCTTTACCATCAAATTGGCGTATTCCCCTACAATATGTACTTGCTGGATTTTTTGCTTGTAGAATTCGTTAAGCATCCGGTAGTCGTCTTGTTTATATCTTGATTTGTTATCCTTTATTCTTTGAATATTCATAGCATTATAAAGAATAAGGAAACCGCCTTCAAGCTTTAATGCTCCGATTTTTGATAGATAAAGAAGGGCTTCTTCCACATCTTCCAACTGTAGTTTGTCGGGTTCGCTAAAAAGAGATTGGGGATTTGACTTTATTTGATTTAGAAGTTCTACTACGGAAAATTGGACTGTTTTGTTTTGTGAGCATTCTTTTTCCGTATCGGCAACTAACTTGTATAGCCATTCTATGGTGAAACGGCTTATTTCCAGTCGTTTTTCAAACTGTTTGATGGTTGAATCGAAATCTGTCTGGCGACTGATTGTTATATTATGGGAAGCGTCTTCTTCTTTTTTGACGTATCCTTTGACACAGAGGAAATAGAGCAATGTCCGAATATCCTTTTCTTTGGATGTATTGATTCCGCTGTTTGTGGCATTATCATTTAGTTGCTTATATGATGTTTGTAAAGATTCGTCAGGAATGTGGTTAAGAATATATCGTTCGAGTTTTGCAAAGCGTTCGAGGAGAGCCTGCGATTTTCGTTCCGAGTCTCCGGTATCCTGTAGATAAGCGGATATATCTTTGCTATCTGCCAATATGCCTTCTTGACGCATGCGCTCTACAACAGATATTATTTCTTTTTTACTGATTCCTAATATATCTGCCAGATAATCAATTCGTGATTCAGCCTCTGAGTCTTGAGCTTTGGTAATATATTTCTGTGAAATCAGTGATTTGATGATTCGAACGGCCTTTTCTATTTCATCACTGCCAAATAACAATGATGCCGATATACGCATTCTTGCTTCATCTATATTTTTTACTGTGATACCCGTAGCATACACATGGGGTACGTTATTTCCTCTTATCAGGTATCCGCTTTGTTCCAAAGTAGCCAATGCCGTCCGAACACGGGTTTCAATATCGGATACGGAGTCGTCCCAACCTGCCTGCCGTGCTATTTCCAATGCAGAACAATTGACTCTCATACGTTGTCTGGTAAGGTCCTTTATGGCCTTCCATACTTGTTGTATTTCGCTGATACTTAATTTGGTTTGATTCAGCAGTATAAAATGCTTGTCCAAGTCATTGTCGCTGTAAAGTACATAACAACGTGCGCTGAGTTTAGGGTCGCGACCGGCTCTTCCTGCTTCCTGAACATAGTTTTCCAATGAATCGGATATGTCATAATGTACTACAAGTCCGACATCTTTTTTATCGACTCCCATACCGAAGGCTGATGTTGCTACAATGATGCGTACTTGGTCGTTCATAAATGCATCTTGGTTGGCAATCTTTTCTTCTGACTCCATCTTACCGTTGAAAGGTAATGCTTTATAACCGTCACGAGTCAGTTTTACAGCAAGTTCTTTAGTACGTTTAGTGCGCGATACGTAAACAATGGTAGGGCTATCGGACTCAGCTATAAGTCTCCTTAATTTTAAATATTTATCATCATCAGTTTCAGCGTGTATGACAGAATAGCGAAGGTTTGTTCTTGAGGCTGTTGATGCATACAATTCCAGATTTAAATTTAATGTCTGTTTGAAATAATCGCGAATGTCTTGCACAACTTTCTGTTTGGCTGTGGCAGTGAAACAAGACACAGGTATTGGTTCTTTGCATCCTTTTTTCTGTTGATATTTTCTGATGAATTTCCCAATATAAAGGTAGTCGACTCTAAAATCCTGTCCCCATGAAGAGAAACAATGTGCTTCATCTATCACAAATCTTACTACATGGCGCGCCATCAGAATTTTCTCAATGGTTTTTGAACGAAGCATTTCGGGGGCTATATATAAGAGGGAAGCTTCCCCATTTTGTACTCTTTGTATTGATAGTGCCCGTGTAATAGGGTCTAATAGGCCATTAATGGTTACAGCATCAGTAATTCCCCGGTCGGCAAGATTATCTACCTGGTCTTTCATCAGTGACTGCAATGGTGAGATAACGACCGTAAGACCATGTACCGAATGACCGGACATGAGTGCCGGTAGCTGAAAAGTCAGCGATTTTCCACCGCCAGTAGGGAATATTGCCAGTAACGATTTGCCTTTTACCGCTGCTTGAACGGCTTGTTCTTGAAGAGCCTCACCCTCATAGGTGCGGAATTGTTCGTATCCAAAAAATATTTTTAAGTTATGTAGTACATCCAGTTGGGTGTTGCAGTAAACACAACCTTCGTTGCATCTGTTGTGTCGTAGAAGTTTTATAACAAATTCCACTTTGGGATAATTGTAAAGTACCCATCCCGGAGTAATGGAATGATGGTCGATTGTGTCAATCAGGGCTAATGCGTATGCCAGTTCGCACGGATATTGTTTGATAAGCATGTCAAGCTCTGCATGCTGGCATATTTTATTCACATAGAGGTTGCTGATCAGTTCGGATATTCCTTTGTTGGTATATACAGCACCTACCATACTGAGAAAACCTTCGAACTCTTTCCTATCCTTTAATAAAGATGCAAATAACCGGCGCTTTGCATCTGGTAACGAATGCCAGCGTGCTATCTCATCCAATAGCAGTGCTTTTGCTTTTTCGCAATCATTTACCGGATTATTCATCTGATCACTTATCAGTTTGTCATCTTTCACAAGTTTATGGTAAGGACGTTCCGGAAACAGCAAAGGAGATAAATAAAGCGTGTCGACCAAAATCCATTGGCATGTTTTGTCTGTGAATAGATATTTGGCATCATGGTGAATGATGTTATGTCCGCATATATAATCCGTGCCGCTGAGAAATTCAAATAACTCCTTTTTTGAAGCTTTGTGGTATGTAGCACCATCATGGCGGAGTGCTCCGATATCATGGATTTTATGATTTTTCAAGCCGACTTCGACATCTACTATGGCATATCTGATGTTTATGAGTCTACTCCATATTGGCATATCTCAACTTATCTTTTCTTCAAAACACTGTTAACAACTCTGACAGAAGAAACCAGCTTATTGGTAGAAGTAAATACATCTACGTTCCACACATGAGATGAACGTCCTTTATGCACGATAGTCGCTACCGCACGTACGGTATCTCCTTCGTGTGCGGACGAAATATGGTTTCCGCTGACTTGCATGCCTACCACAATTTCATCGGGCTGGCAGGTTATCATAGAGCCGAGTCCGGCAACGGTTTCGGCAAGCGCAAGAGTTGCACCGCCGTGTAGAATGCCAAAGGGCTGGCGGGTACGGTGGTCTACGGGCATGGTTGCTTCTATGCGTTCTTCCGAGGCATAGGTGTATTGGATACCCAAGTTGCCCATTAATGCATGGCGTGCCCGCTCGTTTAGCAGGTCAAGAGGTATTTCAGCAGCATGCACTTCAGCCAGAATCAATTTTTCTACAGATTGGGCAACACCGTCTTCTTCATTGGAAGCTGTTACATAGTCGGCACAAACTTTTACGGAGTCTTGCGCATGCCCCATGGCTATGCCCAGACCGGCAACTTGGAGCATATTGACATCGCATACGCCGTCTCCAATGGCGATTACTTCCTCACGGGCGATGTTCAAATATGACAATAGGACGCCTAAGGTGTTTGCTTTATCAATTCCGCAGGGCACGACTTCCAGAAAGTAAGGTTCCGAGCAAAAAACATCCAGCGTTCCGTCCAAACGCTTTTTCCAATGCTCTTCCAAATCTTTCAATGCTTCTTCATCATTACTGACTAATATGCATTTGCATGGTGCAAAATCTATTGCTGTGGAAAATTCTTCTTCCTGAATGATTTTCAGATTATTCAGATTGGCTTCGGCACGGACATGTTCATTATCGGAACTATCTGTCAGTATGGTATCATCATGGTAAGTAAATATGGCAAAATTATTTTTGCGTGCTTTTTTCTCCAAATAAGGTAGCATTTCCGGATTGATTCGCCGTTCAAACAGGATTTCCCCATTTTGCGCATTGATTATCTGGCCACCGTTATAGGAGATGATGAAGCCCCCATAGTTGCCTAATTCAAGAGTTTTGGCTAATGGCATAAGGCCGTATGTAGGTCTTCCGGAAGCCAATGCGACACGTATGCCCATTTGCTGCACTTTAAGTAAGGAAGCAAGAGTCCGTTTACTGATTTCCTTGGCATCGTTGAGAAGTGTCCCGTCTACGTCAAGAACTAATAATTTGTATTTCATGGCAGCTTGGTTTTGGTTATGCTAACAAAGTTAATAAAATGGCGGTTAAAACAACCGATTTTAAATTATTTTGACGAAACTGGTTATAATAGCTTTTGTAACCTGAATTCTTTAGGAGACATGCCGGTGTTCTTTTTGAAAAAACGGCTCAGGTAAGATTGGTCGGCAAAGTTCAGCAGTTCGGCAATTTCGGTAACAGATAAGCACGGTTCGTTTAAAAGAACTTTGGCTTCCGCTATCAGTTGCTCATCTATCAGTTGTTTAGGCGTTTTTCCATTCATGTATTGAGTGGTGATTTCGTATAGGTAACGAGGAGTTATGCAGAGCTGTTCCGTATAAAACGGAACTTGATGTTCGCAAGTACTGTGTTCGCGTATCAGTTGCATGAACTGGTGGCAGAGCATCTGTTTTCTGCTATATTGCTTATTGGCAGCCAGTTTTTCCGGAATAGTATTGAAAAGCCACATTAATATGCTTTGAAGGAAATTAAGTTCTTGTTGTTTTCTGAACAGGAGTGTGTTGTTGTTCTTGAAAAGCATTTGGGCAACGTCCATCCATAATACAATTTCCCGCCACGTATTCTGACTCCTTTCATCTGCCGTGTGATGATAATGCGGGTGTTCATGTACGTAATTGAAGTAGGGGGTATCAATCGGTAGTATTGCTTTTAGGAAAACGTCTTTGGGAAATAGAAGTATCCGTACTTTAAAATCGGCAGAGGCCTGTATTATCTGGATGAGGCTGCCTGTAAGGAAAATTAATTCGGTTTGTTCATCAAAAGCATATTGTTGCACTCCTGTCGAAATAATGCTTTTACCCTGTATGCAGATTAAGTATATGCCACATTTAAAACGGTATGGACGTAGTTTCAGATACGACAAGTCGGTTTCTTCATATCTGATATGGGAAGTGTCTGGAGATATTTGTTCGTACATGTGAATAAAGTTCTGTTTTACGTAACAAATATAGATATATTCAATGATAATACTGTATATTGTTCCGAAAATGAAATGTTTTGTACAAGATAAGCCATAGGCTGTTTGGAAAATATGGGATAATTTTGCCGCCGATTTTAAAAGAGGGAAAGATAATGACAGGTAAACAAAATTCAAAAGGTTTCATATTGGTGTTTTTGGGGATGTTGAGCGCTTTTGGTCCATTTGTTATGGACATGTATCTTCCTACTTTACCGGCAATGTCGGATTTCTTCCAAACTACATCTTCAAAAGTACAGTTGGGGCTTACTACGAGTATGGTGGGGCTGGCGATAGGACAATTGGTTTTTGGTCCGTTAAGTGATAAGTACGGTCGCCGTTCTCCCTTGTTGGTAGCTATGGGTCTATTTCTGATTTCTACTGTAGGCTGTATCTTCTCCCGGGACATATCACAGTTTGTGTTGTGGCGTTTTGTGCAGGGAGTTGCCGGAGCGGGAGGAGTTGTGATATCCCGTTCTATTGCTGCCGATAAATATTCTGCTCATGAGCTTGCTGGCATGTTGGCTACTATTGGCGCTGTCAATGGAATAGCTACGGTAGTTGCTCCGATAGGCGGTGGGGCATTGGCTGACTTTGGAGGTTGGCATGGCATTTTCTGGTTTTTGTTTGCATTGGGCGTTCTTCTGGTTATCGGAAGTGTACGTTTTAAGGAGTCTCTGCCAATTGGACAAAGGCAAAATATAAGATGTGTAGATATGTATCACCGTTTCGGTGCCGTATTACGTAACCGCCAATATGTGCGTTACATTTTACAATACGGTTTTACAATGGGTGTTCTGTTCACCAATATTGCTTCCGCTCCTTTTATTATGCAACAACATTATGGTCTTTCACCCATGCTGTTCAGTGTTTGCTTCGGGGTTAATGCGGTTGCAATGGTAATATCTTCAGCATTGTCTGTGCGTTGTTCTACCATGGAACATGCCTTACATATAGGAAATCATGGGATGTTGTTTATTTCCGTACTACTTTCCGTTGCATTCTTTCTGAATTGTAATTTCTGGGTTTATGAAGTGTTGGTCTTTTGTTTGCTTTCAATGGTAGGAATGGCTTTTACTGCTTCCAACACTTTGGCTATGGACTGTGAACGTAGGAATGCCGGAGTAGCTTCGGCTCTTTTAGGGGCAATAGGTTTTGCATTTGGAGGTATCGTGTCACCTTTGGTCGGGATGGGAGATATCAGAAGTTCTGCCGGATTTCTGTTCTTTATGGGAGCATTATGTTCTTGTATATGTGCCCGTTTTTCCTTTCATCGGTTACCTTCTCGCAGAAAGGGGGTAAGTTATGCTTCTTATAAAATAATGAATGTTTTTTTGAAGAAACTGTTGTAAGATTTATAGACTTATTATATATATTCCTATCTTTGCCGGCGTTTTGTTCTGCACTCTTGTTCAGGAGGAGGATGAAAAGGGAATCGGGTGAAAGTCCCGGACAGTCCCGCTGCTGTAAGTTCCGTAAAAGATGTATTAATACTTATGCCACTGTTCTTGAAGAATGGGAAGGTGATACATCAGGAATAAGTCAGAAGACCTGCAAAACGAAGTCAAAAAATTGTCCGTTCGAGGAAAGCGGACAGTGTGTAAGTGGTTTTAAGATAATCTTTGCTTACTTTGTATGGCGAGAAGAACTAAAGTACGGATAGTCTGTGCTATCGGTTTTTTGTGTGCAGTTTCCCTTTCTGCACAAGAAGTGGTCAGGGATACAATTACAGGAAAAGTGCACCAAATAGAGAAGGTGACAGTGACAGCCCGTAGATTACCCAATAAAGTAACTTCATCAGTTCCCATCCAAACTTTGTCGCAACAGGATATTAGCCAATTGGGCATACAGAATATGGCAGATGCCGTACGTCGTTTTGCCGGTGCTAATGTAAAGGACTATGGAGGAATAGGTGGGTTGAAAACCGTTTCCGTCCGTAATATGGGAGCGGCACATACGGCTGTCAGTTATGATGGGGTTGTTGTGAGCAACTGCCAGGCGGGACAAATAGATATTGGTCGTTTTTCGTTGGATAATGTCTCTGTGCTTTCCCTGAATATCGGGCAACCGGAAGACTTGTTGCAATCGGCACGTATGTATGCATCGGCAGGGGTGTTGAGTATTGAAACGGAAAAACCGCATTTTGAAAATGAACGCAATTCCGCATTTCGGGTGCAGATGAGAGGCGGTTCTTTTGGCTACGTCAGTCCTTCAATCCGGTGGTGGCAGAAAGCAGGTAGCCGTACTTCCTTTTCGTTGAATGGAAATTATATGCGGGCTGATGGTAATTATCCATTCACGTTAGTGAACGGAAAATATGTGACGGAAGAAAAGCGTAATAATTCGGCAATCTATACTTATCAGATAGAGCCTACCTTATTTCATACTTTCAAAGATAGTAGTAATTTGGAATTGAAGGCCTATTACTTTTATTCAAAACGGGGGTTGCCCGGTTCGGTGACACTTTATAATCCTATTTCAGATGAAACTCTTTGGGATGAGAATGTTTTTATACAAACTCGTTACAAGAAGGATTTTTCACAGAAATGGTCTTTACAGGCACAAGCCAAATATAATCATGGATGGAATAAATACGAAGATAAGGGCAATGAGTATGCAGATGGGTTGTACCGGGCTGTGCATCGGCAGGATGAATATTATTTGTCGGTAACTGCATTATATCGTCCATGGAATGTTTTGTCTTTATCTTTGGCGCAAGACGGAATTATCAATAAATTGCGCAGTAATTTACCGGACTGTCCTTTTCCTATAAGATATACTTCTTTGACAGCTTTTAACGCTCGTTATCGGCAGGGTAGGATAACAGCTACCGGTTCGTTGGTCTATACCAATGTAACCGAACATGTGAAAATAGGTGATGCACCTGCTGACTTTCAACGTCTGGCTCCTTCTTTTACGGTTAGTTTACAGCCCTGGCAAGAACAATTGCTCTTTTTGCGGTTAATGTATAAAAGTACTTTCCGTATGCCCACATTCAATGACCTGTATTATTATCGGCTGGGCAACAGAAGTCTGCGTCCGGAAAAGGCTAATGAGTATAATATGGGCATAACATGGAGCAGGTCCTTTTCTTCTTTTTTAAATTATCTATCAGTCACTGTTGACGGTTATTATAATGATGTGACTGATAAGATCGTTGCATTCCCTACCACCTATGCCTGGAAGATGGCTAATTATGGAAAAGTTCATGTTACGGGAATGGATGCTACATTGGCGGCGGCAGCTTCATTAGGTAAAAATATGGTGCTTGTTGTGTCGGGTGGGTATACTTGGCAGAAAGCTATAGACTTGACCGATGCCACTTCTAAAAGTTATAAAGATCAGCTGCCTTACACCCCTAAGCATAGCGGGAATGTATCTGCAGTTTTGGAAATGCCGTGGGTTAATGTGGGGTATTCCATTGTAGGGGTAAGCGAGCGGTATAGTATGTCACAGAATATACCTGAGAATAGAATTGACGGATACATGGAGCATACGGTCAGTCTTTCCAGAAACTTCTCTTTTCGGCATTGTAAATTGCGTTTGCAGGCCGAAATCATTAATCTGACAGATACACAGTATGATGTGATAAAATATTATCCTATGCCGGGACGCTCTTGGCGACTGACGGGAACAATTGAATTTTAACCAATTAAATAAGTAAGAATTATGAAAGTAAGAAGTTTATTAGTCAGCATGCTTTGTATGCTCGCGTTAAGTGTTTCATTTGCGTCTTGTAGTGATGATGACGATTTGTTAGATGATTCAGGTTCAACAGTTGCTTTGCCGCAAGTGCGTGCCTTTTTCCTGAATGCAGGTACGCAAGGTGCTAACAACGCAAATATTGCTTTTTATGCTCCTAATGGAGGTGCTGATTTTATCGGTGATATTTTTCAGAAACAAAATAAGGCTAAGTTGGGAGACCTTGGTCAGACGATGATTGAATACAATGAATGTATGTATGTGGCAGTATATGGCTCCAACTATCTGGTAAAACTGAATGCAGCCGGTGTGGAACAGACTCGTGCGTCATTTGTGGATGATCCGGATTTGGCGGCTGGTATCCGTGCAATAGCAGCCGAAGACGGTTATATTTATGCTTCTTTCTATGGTGGTGTCGTGGCAAAGATTAATGCTAATACGTTAAAAGTGGAAAAGAAGTTAGCTATTGAGAATGGCTATAATCTGGAAGGTGTAGCAATTAGTAATAACATGCTTTATGTGGCTAATTCTTATAAGCAGGTTGACGGGAAGTGGGTTTATCTGAATGATGTATTTGTTGTGGATTTGGCTACATTTACTTTAAAAGAAAAGTTAGCTGTGGCAACAAATCCTAATGTTTTGATGGAAGAAGATGATAAGATATTTCTCATAGCATGGGACTATTCTTTTGTAGAGGAGGGTTATGTTTTACAAATAATAGATCCGGCCAATAGTAACGAGGTGACTAACATTGGTCACGCTACTTATATGGCTGCAGATGATGATGTAGTGTATCTGATTAATTCATTGACAAACTGGAATGTAAATCCTGCTGTTACAACCAATCATTTCAGTACTTATAATATTAAAACCAAAACATTGAACCAGTCTTCTTTCTTGAAAGATAATGCTCCTAAAGAACTGGCAACAACAAGTACGTCTATGTTGCAGGTGAATGATGATAATGGTGATATTTATATTGGTACAACCTATTTTGCTGCCGGTAATGGAAATATCTACCGTTTCAAGAAAGATGGAACTTTCATAGAAAAGTTCGATTGTGGTGGTCAGAATCCCAATTCTGCTGTATTCTTTAATTAAAAATGAGAAAAGTTACATTATTGTTTCTTATGCTGACACTGGTCTTGTTCCTTTCCGCTTGTAGTGGGAAGGACAAGACTGTCTCTGTTTTTATATCCGGTGATACTATCCCTCTGCGTTATGCCGATAACCTCACGTTAGTAAGTTATCCCGGCTACACTATTGCCACTTTACGTAACCCTTGGGATACCCTGAAAACATTGCACACCTATATTTTGGTTCCGGCATCCCAACCTTTACCGGCGCATCTGCCCGAGGGGACAATTGTCCGTACTCCGCTTCGCAAATCGGTCATTTATTCCTCGGTTCATTGCAGTCTCATGGATAAGTTGGGAGCTGCAGGCTGTATAGGCGGTGTGTGTGACTTGAAGTACATTAAACTCCCGGTTATACAGGACGGATACCGTAACGGAACGGTTACCGACTGTGGTGACGGTATGAATCCTGATATGGAAAAGATTATCGACCTGCATCCCGATGCTATTTTGCTTTCTCCGTTTGAGAACAGCGGTGGTTACGGACGCGTTGAAAAACTGAATATTCCTATTATCGAGTGTGCCGACTATATGGAGACTTCCGCTTTGGGGCGTGCCGAATGGATGCGTTTCTACGGGTTGCTTTTTGGTGTTGTCTCAAAAGCCGACAGCCTTTTTGCCGAGGTGGATAGTTGTTATAACCAGCTTAGAAAACGTGCTTCACTTTCGTCTTCGTCTTTGTCTATTGTCAGTGAACTGAAAAGCGGTTCTGCCTGGTATGTACCGGGTGGTTGCAGTACAATCGGACGTTTGTTTAATGATGCCTGCGGGCGTTATGCTTTTGCGGAAGATAAACACAGCGGTTCCATTCCTTTGGCTTTTGAAACAGTTTTTGACAAGGCTGGTGATGCAGATGTATGGACTATTAAGTACAATCGAGACCGTGATATGACCTATTCTGATTTGAAAGCCGATTATATAGGTTATACTGGCTTCAAAGCATTTAAAACACGGAATATTTACGGATGTAACACGGCAAAAGTTCCTTTTTATGAAGAAACTCCTTTCCGTCCGGACTATTTGTTGTCGGATTTGATACAGATTTTACATCCCGAAATAGGAGATTTAGGCGGTTTGCGCTATTTTTGCAAATTGAATGAATAAAGGATGGAAATATGGCATCGGATTAGGAATGGTAATTGTATTACTGTTTATGGCTAATCTGCTGATAGGGTCGGTTCCGATTCCCGTATCCGATGTTTTCAGCATACTCATGGGGCATGAAGGCGAGAAGGCAAGCTGGAGTTTTATTGTATGGGAGTCCCGCCTGCCTCAAGCCTTGACAGCATTGCTTTGCGGAGGTGCACTGGCAGTCTGCGGACTGATGTTGCAGACCGCTTTTAAGAATCCGTTGGCAGGCCCGTCTATTCTGGGCATTAATTCCGGGGCGAGTCTGGGAGTGGCGTTCGTGATGCTGTTTTTTGGTGGAAGCATATCCGCCGGAACATTCAGTTTGTCCGGTTTCTTTTCCGTACTGGCTGGGGCGTTTGTAGGTGCTATGCTGATAATGGGACTTATCCTATTCTTTTCTACGTTGTTAAAAAGCAATGTCATGTTGCTGATAACGGGTATCATGATAGGTTATATTGCTTCGTCCGCCATTGCCCTGCTGAATTTCTTTGCTACGGCAGAGGGAGTGCAATCTTATATGGTATGGGGATTGGGTAATTTTGGCGGTGTCTCTCTCCAACAAATGCCTGCTTTCGCATTGGTGACCGTTGCCGGATTATTCGGCTCTTTATTACTGATAAAACCTTTGAACGCATTATTGCTGGGAGAGCGTTATGCGGAGAATTTGGGAATCAATATACGATATGTGCGCAACTGGCTTTTGGTCATCACCGGTTTGCTGACCGCCATAACCACCGCTTTTTGCGGACCGGTTGCATTTATCGGACTTGCCGTTCCTCATATAGCCCGTATGGTATTGCGGACAGCCAATCACAACTCCTTGTTGCCTGTGACTATCTTGAGCGGTGGAGCAGTAGCATTGCTTTGCAACCTGATTTGCGTTCTGCCCGGTGAGGCAGGTATTATACCTTTGAATGCAGTTACACCGATTATCGGAGCGCCGGTCATTATCTATGTAATCGTTAGCCAAAGAGGACCGCAACATTTTAATTGACGTGTCGTTTCAATCGTTTGCATGGATAACTTGCAGATTTCAAGGGATAATACTCTTTCGTATGATATTTTATTGTATTTTTGCGCCCGGTATTAGTGTTTAATTTAAACAAAGATTGTGACTATGAAATTGCCTGAAGATCCGATGATGCTGTACAGCTTCATCAATATGAAATTGCGTGATTTCTATCCTTCACTGGATGCACTTTGTGAGGATATGAACGTTGAGAAAGAAGTAATTGTCCGGACACTGAAAAGAGTGGGATTTGAGTATAATCCTGAGCGAAACAGATTCTGGTAATTGCCGTAAACTTATAAACAGATGGGTCGGGGCTGTGTCTTGTAAAGATGCAGCCCCGACTTTTTTTGTTAATAAACGACAAATACGCTCCATCTCATTTAACTTCTTCCCATTTCTCCTTTCTAACCAGTAAAACCCGGATGAACTGATGATAAACGAAAACAAGATTCGACAAATATATAAATCCAACCGTGAACAGGGCTTTCAACTGTTGGTGGAATGTTTTCAGGAACCGATATATTATTATATACGGCGTTTGGTAGTGCTGCACGAAGATGCAGAGGATGTATTGCAGGAAGTCTTTATTCAGGTGTACAGGCATTGGGAGCAATTCCGTTGCGAGAGTTCACTGAGCACATGGATTTACCGGATTGCAACGAATGAAAGCCTCCGCTTGTTGAATAGCCGTAAAAGGCGGGAAACCGTTTCAACCGAAGATATTCAGGAAAACCTGATTTCCAGTTTGAAGGCTTCCGACTATGTGGACTATGAAAATGAGTTGGCCGTCAAGTTCCAGGAAGCCATATTGAGATTGCCGGAGAAGCAACGGTTGATATTCAATCTCCGCTACTATGATGAACTTGATTACGAGGAAATCGCCCACATTCTCGACGGTAAGGCAGATACGCTTAAGGTGAATTATCATTATGCGAAGGAAAAGATTAAAGAGTACATACTAAATAATTGAGATTATGAAAAAAGAGTTTGATTTTGATGATATAGGAAAAAAAACTCCCTATCGTGTGCCCGAAGGTTTCTTTGACGAAATGCAGCGTAATGTGCGGAAACATACGTATGGTAGCAAGCCGGCAGGGCATCGTTTGTGGATAACCGTTTCTGCGGGTATTGCCATAGCTGCGGCATTGGTCGGCTTTCTGTTTATGCCGTCTCTTTTCAGGGAAGGTGATAGAGGAGGGCAGATGCTGGATACCGGGAATTGTACGGCGGCGGCCCCTGCTGATAAATGGATTCGTGAAATGTCGGACGAGGAGCTGGAAGAGCTCGTCAGCTTCTCCGAAAGCGATATATTTTTAAATTAATAGTATTGTCTTAAAAAAAAGAAGAATTATGAAAGCAAAATTCATTTACGTATTTCTGACGTGCCTTATGATAGGCGGTCAGTTCAGTCTCTCTGCTCAAAACCAGGTGAATAAAGATAAAAGGCAACGTCACACACCGGAGCAGTTCATGGAACGCCAGACCAATCAGATGGTGAACACACTGATGTTGGATGATGCCGCAGCTGCCAGATTTGTACCGGTTTATCAGAACTATTTGAAGGAATTGCGCGAATGCAGAATGATGAACCGCAGGCAGCTCTCCTCCGGGCAGGGAACGGAGCAGAAAGGCATGAAGTCGCAACCTAAACCGGTGCTGACGGATGCCGAGGTGGAGCAGCAGATAAAAGGACGTTTTGCCCAAAGTCGTAAGATACTGGATGTGCGTGAGAAGTATTATGATGAATTCAGAAAAATACTTTCTCCCAAACAGATTATGAAGATTTACCGGACGGAACAGAACAATGCCAACAAGTTGAAAAAAGAATTTGACCGCAGAAAAAAGCAGGCTGTTGCGCAAGGAAAACATAAACACCCGGTACGTTCTGCACAGAAGTCTTAAGCTGCCGGAAAAACTGTGGTTTAATATAATAAGTGTGTCATAATATAAAAAGCTCCGTTCTTAGCTTTTGAATGTAGCGAAGAATCTCCTCTCTGTGTATGGCTTGACGGGGAGATTCTTTTTTATTATCAGCAATGCTGAGAGGGTAAAATAAATATAATCGGGTAGCCGGTTCAGAACTTCACAGGAGAGAAATTGTTGTAGGGGAATGCAGATAACAAAGAATACTCCATGCGTTTTTTTCAGAAAATAAAGAATTGGAAAACGGTTCGCGGCTGGCATATCTGGAAGTTGAAGTTGGTAGATGCGCGGCTTTATTTTGTCAGCATGATTGTGGGATTGCTGACAGGGCTTATTGCGGTCTGTTATCACTATCTGCTTTATTTCCTGCTACATATCCGCAGCGACTTTTTCGCATCCCGCCCTGCCTGGTACTGGCATATACTCCTGTTTTTGCTGTTTTGGGGGATTCTGATGTTTGTGTCCTTTCTGGTAGGCAGGATGCCTCTTATCAGTGGCGGCGGCATTCCGCAGACGCGCGGGGTAATCAACGGACGCATAACCTATAAACACCCGTTTGTGGAGCTGGTTTCCAAATTCGCTGGTGGAATTCTTTCTGTGGCTGCCGGATTGTCATTGGGGCGTGAGGGGCCTTCTGTACAGATAGGCTCCTATATCGGCAGTCTCGTGTCCCGATGGACGCATATTCTGCAGGGCGAGCGCAAGCAGTTGCTGGCAGCAGGAGCTGGGGCGGGGCTTGCGGCTGCTTTTGCTGCTCCATTGGCCTCTTCATTGATTGTTATCGAATCCATTGAACGTTTCGATGCTCCTAAGACAGCCATTACTACGTTGTTGGCGGGTGTAGTGGCAGGAGCGGTTGCCGGTTTGGTTTTTCCCGTGAACCCTTATCATCTGATTGAGGTGTCGGAACCTGTTTTGACTTTTCTTGTCCGGATGAAGTATTTCCTTTTGTTGGCTGTTATCATTTCCATTGCCGGCAAGATATACTCTGTGCTTATGATTTCGTTCAAGCGGGTATATTCTAAGGTCAAGTCTCCGGTATATATCAAGATGTTTTATTTGGTACTGGTTGCCTACATTATCTCGTTGATGCAGGTAAACCTGACCGGTGGCGGCGAGCAGTTTTTGCTGCAACAGGCGCAGAACGGCAGTACGGAAATAATGTGGGTGCTTGCCGTCATGCTGTTGCATTTCGGGTTTTCGGTGTGCTCCGTGTCTTCAGGCTTGCCGGGTGGTAACTTTATTCCCACTTTGGTGACGGGCGGACTGTTGGGGCAGCTTGTAGGACTGGTCGCTGTAAAGTACGGCATTATCGAGCCCCCAAATATCACTTATGTCATGCTGATATCCATGTCGGCATTTTTGGTGGCCATTGAGCGTACACCGCTTACGGCAATTGTGCTGATAACGGAGATAACCGGACACTTCGAAGTCTTTTATCCCTCGGTGGTGGTAGGCGGTTTGACGTATTATTTTACGGAGCTGCTCCAGATGAAGTCTTTCAACGTAATCTTATACGAGGATATGATTAACTCTCCCGATTTCCGTGAAGAAAACCGGTATACGCTGTCTGTGGAAGTCATGACCGGTTCTTACTTCGACGGCAAGGCAGTAAGCGAGCTTTCCTTGCCCGAACGCTGTGTTATCATCAATGTGCATAGGGATGGAAAAAACCTGGTCCCTGCGGAAACAAGTCTGATTCCGGGAGACCAGGTGCAGATTGAAATGGATTCGCAGGACATAGAGAAACTCTATGAACCGCTCGTCAGTATGGCAAATATCTATTAGACCAGATTGCCTATTTCATCCAGATTTCTCCGGATATCGTTGTCGGTCAGTTCATAGTTTTGCAAATCGCCGGCAAGGTACTTGTCGTACGATGCCATATCGATGAGGCCATGGCCGGACAGGTTGAACAGGATGACTTTCTCTTCGCCCGTTTCCTTGCATTTATTTGCTTCGCGTACAGTGGCTGCAATGGCGTGGCAGGACTCCGGTGCAGGGATGATTCCTTCTGCCTGTGCGAAAAGGCAGCCGGCTTCGAACGATTCGAGTTGTTTGATGTCCGTCGCTTCCATATAGCCGTCTTTCAGCAGTTGCGATACGATGACGCCGGCACCGTGATAGCGCAGACCGCCGGCGTGGATGTTGGCGGGAGCGAAATTATGTCCTAAGGTAAACATCGGCAGTAGCGGGGTATATCCGGCTTCATCGCCGAAGTCGTATTGGAATTTGCCGCGTGTCAGTTTCGGGCAGGATGCCGGTTCGGCGGCAATGAACCGTGTTTTTTTGCCTTCGAGGATGGTGTGGCGCATAAATGGGAATGCGATGCCTCCGAAGTTGGAACCGCCTCCGAAGCAGGCAATGACCATATCGGGATATTCGCCGGCCATTTGCATTTGTTTTTCGGCTTCCAGGCCGATTACAGTCTGGTGCAGAGTGACGTGGCTCAATACGGAACCGAGCGTATACTTACAGTTGGGCGTGGTTCGTGCCAGCTCGATGGCCTCGGAAATGGCCGTGCCCAGCGAACCCTGGTGGTTGGGGTGAGCGGTCAGAATATCTTTTCCGGCACGGGTGGACATGGAGGGAGAAGGAGTTACCTGCGCACCGAAGGTCTGCATGATACTGCGGCGGTAAGGCTTTTGCTCATAGCTGATTTTTACCTGGTATACGGCGGCTTCCAACCCGAAGAGGCGGGCGGCATAAGCCAGCGAAGCTCCCCATTGTCCGGCTCCGGTTTCGGTGGTGACGTTTGTCACACCCTCCTGCTTGCAATAGTAGGCCTGCGGTATGGCGGAGTTCAGTTTGTGAGACCCCATCGGGCTCACACTCTCGTTTTTGAAATAGATATGTGCCGGTGTACCCAGCGCTTTTTCCAGTCCGTAGGCACGCACCAGCGGAGTGCTTCGGTAGTATTTGTACATTTCGCGCACCTGTTCGGGTATTTCAATCCAGGCATCGGTCTGATTGAGTTCCTGGCGGCAGAGCTCTTCTGCAAAAACGGGATACAAATCTTCCGCTTTCAGCGGTTGCTTGGTGGCGGGGTTGAGTGGCGGCATGGGCTTGTTCACCATATCGGCCTGTATATTATACCAGTAATGTGGAATTTCTTCTTCCGGAAGGATGAATCTTTTTGTTTTGTTGCTCATAGTGGTTATTATAAATTAAAAGTGATTCTGTGTCCAAATGTAGCTATTATTTTTAAACCAATTTCTTTTTTCCATTGTTTTTTGTTTATAAGGGCAGATTTGTCTAAGTTTGCCATGTCTCATTAACCGATATATTTATGAAGCTCTATCATAAGTTCTTTTTGTACCAGAATAAATGGATTCATCCCTATATACGCGTGGCGTTGGGAGTAATGACAGCCTTGACGTACCTGGCGTCTATCCTGCTGATTGTCGGTCTGGTATACGAACACGGATTTACCATTTCGGCGGCAGAGGCTCACCAATTGCAGCGTCTGTACCATGGTGTGTGGATTGTTTTTCTGGTTGATATATCCTTACATATTCTGTTGGAGTATAAAGATACGAGGCAGACTTTCAGTATGCTGACCTGGATATTGACTTTTCTGCTTTATCTGACGCTGGTTCCGGTTATCTTTCATCGCCCGGAAGTGGAAGGCGCCGTGCAGGCAGTCTGGGATTTTCTGAACGGCAAGGCCTATCATCTTGTATTGCTGCTGGTGCTGTCTTTCCTGAATCTGTCGTATGGACTGGTACGGTTGCTGGGGCGACGGACAAACCCTTCGCTTATCCTGGCGGTCAGTTTCTTCATTATCATACTCATAGGGACAGGGTTGCTGATGCTTCCCCGTTCTACGGTGGCGGGCATCTCGTGGGTGGATTCGCTGTTTATTTCCACCAGTGCGGTGTGTGTGACGGGACTGACTTCGGTAGACGTGGCATCCACTTTCACGACAACGGGTTTTGTAATCATCATTCTGCTGATTCAGATTGGCGGTCTGGGGGTGATGACGCTGACAAGTTTCTTCGCGATGTTCTTCATGGGGAATACCTCTTTGTATAATCAGTTGGTGGTGCGCGATATGGTCAGTTCCAATTCTTTGAATTCCCTGTTGTCCACACTGGTGTATATCCTTGGCTTTACATTGGTGATAGAGGGGATAGGTACGTTTGCCATCTGGAGCGATATTCATGGTACAATGGGGATGGATGTGCACGAAGAGCTGGCGTTTTCGGCTTTTCATTCTATATCGGCATTCTGCAATGCTGGGTTTTCCACCTTGCCGGGCAATTTGGGCAATCCGTTGCTGATGAAGGGGCATAACCCGTTCTATATATACATTTCACTGCTGATTATTCTGGGCGGTATCGGTTTCCCCATATTGGTGAACTTCAAGGACATTATCCTTTATCATATACGCCGTTTCTGGCGATTTTTGCATACATGGGAGTGGGACGGCCGCCGTTTCTACCATCTTTATAACCTGAATACGCGTATTGTGCTGATTGTTACCTTCCTGCTCTTGGCGGTGGGCACGGCCGGTATCGCTTTTTTTGAGTGGAACGCGTCTTTTGCGGGGATGTCGGTTGCCGATAAGTGGACACAGGCGTTTTTCAATGCTGCCTGTCCCCGTACGGCGGGTTTTTCCAGTGTGGATTTAGCCGGCCTGGGGGTACAGACTTTATTGCTCTACCTTATTCTTATGTGGATTGGCGGCGGTTCGCAGTCCACCGCAGGCGGTATCAAAGTGAACGCTTTTGCGGTTGTGGTGCTGAATCTTGTGGCGGTATTGCGCGGCACGGAGCGGGTGGAGGTGTTCGGGCGTGAGTTGTCGCACGACTCTATCCGACGTTCCAATGCTACAGTGGTGATGTCGTTCGGAGTGCTGTTCGTGTCTGTCTTCATCATCAGTATCCTGGAGCCGGGACTATCCCTGCTTGCTATTACCTTTGAATGTGTTTCGGCCATCAGTACGGTCGGCTCCAGCCTGAATGCCACTCCCTTGCTGGGCAGCGACAGCAAGTTGCTGGTGGCGCTTTTAATGTTTGTCGGACGTGTGGGGCTTATAACACTGATGCTCGGCATCATCAAGCAGAAAAAACATACGAAGTACCAGTATCCGAGCGGACAGATTATCATTAACTAAGTGAGATTTGGAAACAGGTGTGTGAAATGCTAACATTGATTGATTATGAAATATATTATTATCGGTTTGGGTAATTACGGTCATGTGCTTGCCGAGGAGCTTTCGGCTTTGGGACATGAGGTGATAGGTGCGGACATCAGTGCCGGCCGTGTGGATAGTTTGAAGGACAAGGTGGCAACCGCCTTTGTGATTGATGCAACCGACGGGCAGGCTTTGTCCGTGCTTCCTTTGAATAGTGTCGATGTCGTTATTGTCGCTATCGGCGAGAATTTCGGCGCTTCCATCCGGGTGGTGGCGCTGTTGAAACAGAAAAAGGTGAAACGCATCTATGCAAGGGCTATCGACGGGGTGCACCGTTCGGTGCTGGAGGCTTTCGGCCTGGATCGTATCCTTACTCCTGAGGAGGATGCGGCCCGCGGACTGGTTCATCTGCTTGAGTTTGGTGCCGACATCGAAACGTTCCGGGTGGATTCCAATTACTACGTTGTGAATTTTACTGTGCCCGAAAAATTTATAGGCTACAATGTAAATGAACTGAAGCTTGACAGCGAGTTCGGGTTGAAACTGCTTGCTCTGAAGCGTGCCGAGACTTTGAAGAATTGCCTGGGCATCTCTTTCACCGAGCATGATGTAGTGAACGAACTGCCGGATGATGACCGGATACAGGCGGGCGACCGATTGGTATGTTACGGGCGCTACCGGGATTTCCAGAAGTTCTGGAAAGCGCTGTGACGGCAGGCGGAATTATTATTCTCTTTTTTTGTAGCTTTTATTGCTTATCCGGCAAAATAGCAGTATCTTTACTTCCTAATGCCAGATTGTTCCGCCATGGAGTAAATTCCATTCCGCCATGGTGGAACAGAACTTTCTCCGTGGTGGAACAAAATTTACCCCGTGGCGGAACGATTTAATTGAAGAAACGGCTTTCTCTCTTTGTCACCGTGAGAAAGGATGCTGAGTGTAGCAATGGTGAAAACTTAGCATCTTGAAAAGTATGAGTGCCTATTATGACCTTTTGGAGAAACCCGATATTCGCCGCACCGGTGAGCAACAACCCCTTTATGCCCATTTTGTGGCTAAGGGAACGATTGATAGAAAAGAGTTTATAGACCGTGTCCACTTGTTTACGGGTATCAGCCGCAGCGTGCTTGAAGGTGCGATGGCAGCGTTCATGGACGAACTGCGCGATTGCCTGGCCAACGGTTGGACGGTAGAATTGGGTGAGTTGGGCTATTTTACGCCCTCATTGAGTTGCCGGCGCCGTGCGATGGAGAAAGATGAGGTACGTGCCGCGTCAGTTGCCTTGCGCGGACTGAATTTCCGTCTGGGGAAGAAATTTCATGAAGATTTAAGCGGTAAGATGAGGCTTGAGCGCAGGCCGCAACCCGCCGTGCCGCTTTCCTCGGATAACCTTTCGTCTATGGAGCGCCGCTTTCAATTGCTGGACGAATATTTGCAGCGGAATCCTTGCATTAACCGTGCCCAGTATGCCCGTCTGACGGGACGTAGCTACAAGCAGGCCGTTAACGATTTGAATCAGTTTATCAGAGACGGAGTGTTGGTGAGATACGGAATGGGGAGAAATGTGGTGTATGCAGGAAAAAAGTGAAAAGTTTTTTATAGGTATATATATCTTTGTTTATCAATAGCTTATCTATTGTTGTTAATCCTCTTTATCATGACTGTAACTTACTGAAACGACAGTTAAAGCACCATGTCGCTTTGCGCCTGTTGTATCTTTGTATTGTGATCACAGAGAAGCAGGTTTTGCAAACTGACGAGCAAACAAAACCGAAAAACAAATTTATTAATCGTTTAAATTAAAAAAAGTTATGGCATTGAATTACGAAGTGAAAAAGAAAGTATTCGGTTTTGATCAGACAAAAACGGAAAAGTATGTAGCGCAACTGAAAACGCTTGGTATAATACAGTTTGGCGATTTGTGCGATGAAGTCACCAAGATAGGCATGGCTCCGCGTGGTGTGGTAAAGATGGTTCTGGATGGCTTGATAGACACATTGAACATTAACATTAACAAGGGGTTTTCCGTACAGTTGGGTGATTTCGGTTGTTTCCGACCGGGCATCAATGCAAAGAGTCAGGACAGGGAAGAGGATGTGAAGTCGGATACGGTTTATCGTCGGAAAATAATTTTTACGCCGGGACAGTACTTCAGGGAGATGCTGACACGTGCCAGCGTGACGAGAGCAAGTTGGGAAAAAACGGAAACTGTTTCGGGAGGCGGTTCTGCTCCGGGAACCGGCGGAAACGGGGAAGAAGAAAATCCGTTGGGATAACATTCTTTCAGTCTGCCTGGAACGGTAAGCGAAAGTAAAAGAGAGGGATATGGACTTTTTTCAGGAAAGGTTCATATCTTTTCTCCGATTGCTTGACTTCGCCTTTCGGATGTTGTATCTTTGTATCTCTAATAAAAAAACTTTGATGATAAATCTGCAAAAAAACTATGGAAAATGAAAATGACTTCCGTATCAGAACGTATACGAAAAGAGAGCTGGCATGCCTGTATTGCCCCAACACAACGGCACGGTGTGCTATCCGTACGCTGACGCGCTGGATTAAACGTAACAGCGAATTGTATGCGGAATTGCTGCTTACGGGATACCACGCAAGGGTGCGGACATTTATGCCGAGGCAAGTGGGAATAATCGTCCGTTACCTGAACGAACCTTGATTGAAGGCAGATTCTTAGGATATACGGATATGCTTGACGGTAATGAGAGGGGGCAGAATGTACCTGATGTTTTTCTTTTGGTATGCTCCCTTGCTGTTTTTAATGGCTTTCATTTGTATTTTTCCCGCTCTTTTTGTTCCTTTGCCCTTGTCAATAAAAAAAAAGAATCAATGAAGACTCTTGTTTATATAGTGACTTGTGCGGTGATGTTGTCGGTTATTTCCTGCACATCGCGGAATAAAGGCGGAGACGATGTACAGGTTTTGATGAAAGACAGCACAGTGATATCTGCTCCACAGCGTATGCAGGTTTCCGATACGAAAGTGACCATTACCTACAAAGGCAGGGAGTACCGCTCGTCTGTTGTCCGCCGCCCGGACGAGAGTCTGCCTGTTGTGACGGATGAGCAGGGAGAGAGGTTTATCGACAACAGCATTGCGCTGCGCATCACTTGTGGCGGAAAACAGATTGTGGACAAGGTGTTTACGAAGGAAAGTTTCGCCTCACTGGTCGATGCCCGCTTTCTGAAATATGCCATTCTGGAAGGACTGGTCTATGATAAGACAACGCCTCAGGGCATTATCTATGCCGCCAGCATCTGCTATCCGCAATCCGACCTTTATGTACCTCTCCGGCTGACGGTTTCCGCGGATGGCAAAATCTCCATGGCGAAAGAGGAACTGCTGGAAGAGGTGTATGGGGAAGATGCCGTTTCCAATTGATATACGGGTAATTCCAGAATGATTCCAGATTTGTGAGTTTTTTTTGCCGACATGAAAATCCTGATTGTAGAAGATGAGCAAGATTTGCGGGAAACAATCCGCACTTCGCTCCTGAAAGAGAAATTTGTCGTAGAAACGGCTGCCGATTATTTTTCGGCTCTGGACAAGATAAACGACTATGATTACGACTGTATCCTATTGGACATTATGCTGCCGGGAGGAAGCGGTCTGGATTTGTTGCGCGAGCTGAAGCACTTGCGCCGTACGGACAGTGTGCTCATCATCTCCGCCAAGGATTCGCTGGACGATAAAGTGGACGGTCTGGAACTGGGGGCGGATGATTATCTGACGAAGCCTTTCCATCTGGCAGAACTGAATGCACGCATAAAATCTTTAATACGCCGCCGTCAGGCACAAGGCGATATGTCTGTCACCGTGGGCAATTTGTTGCTCTATCCGGACAAACGGCAGGCGGAAGTAGGCGGTGCTCCTTTGCAACTGAACCGTAAGGAATTCGACCTGCTGTATTACTTTGTGGTGAACGCCAACCGGGTTATCAATAAAATGAGCCTTGCCGAGTCGGTGTGGGGTGATAATATTGACCAGGCAGATTCGTTGGATTTCATATATTCGCAGGTGAAGAACCTGCGCAAGAAGCTGAAGCAGGCCAATGCCTCTGTGGAGCTGAAAGCTGTTTATGGCTTTGGCTATAAATTGTCCGAATTATGAAACTGGTATATTATACATATCGTAAAATCTCCTTATTGCTATTTGTCCTGATGGCTGTATGGGGGGTATTGTTTTATTATGCCATTATTGATGAGGTTGTTGATGAAACGGACGATACGCTGGAAAATTATGCCGAAATATTAATAGAACACGTACTTCACGATTCTTCCCTTCTTGAAACGGAGGGCTCATTGATGTCTTTTTATAAATTCCGTCCCATCTCTGAACAGGAGGGAAATCATTATCAGGAAGTTTTTTATGACTCTACCGTGTATATCGAACTTGAGGACGAGAACGAACCGGTACGCGTGATGCGTACGGCATTCCGCATGCCCGACGGACAGTTTTACGAGCTTACTCTGATGATTTCCATTTTGGAACGGGACGATATGGTGGAGGCAATGCTCTGGTATTTGGGGGCTTTGTTCCTGCTGTTGCTGATTTGTACATCGGTGGGCATTCAAGTGATATTGAAAGGGGTATTCCGCCCGTTGCATAAGTTACTGGACTGGTTGCACGGCATCCAGCCCGGCAAAGAAGTTCCGGCATTGGAGAACCCTACGAAGATACGTGAATTCCGTCAGTTGAGCGAGGCTGCGGTGGATATGGGCAACCGCAGTTACAAGGCTTATGAAGAGCAGAAGCAGTTTATAGAAAACGCATCGCATGAGTTGCAGACACCGCTTGCCATCGTGCGCGGTAAAGTGGAACTGCTGGCTGAAAGCGACAGCCTGACCGAACAGCAGATGAAGGAACTGGATGAAATCTATTCAACGTTGGGACGTGCGGTGAAACTGAATAAGTCCTTGCTGCTGCTTTCCCGTATAGAGAACGGGCAGTACACGGAGTCGGAGGATGTATCGGTGGACGAGATACTGGAAAACCTTCTGCCTGATTTGATGGATATATACGAACATAAGCAGGTGCGCTTGCTGCGTAAGCAGGGGGAACAGCCTTTTATTATCCGCTGTAATCATTCGTTGGCACAGATTCTGGTTTCCAATCTGGTTAAGAATGCATTGCTTCATAATGCGGATGGGGGAGAGTTGCAGATACTCACTACTCCGGATTCGCTGGTAATAAAGAATACAGGTGATACTCCTTTGGACGGTGAGAAGTTGTTCCGCCGTTTCTACCATAGTATTGACGGAAAGAAAGATTCCACCGGACTGGGACTCGCCATAGCCCGTTCCATAGCCCGGATTTCTTTTTTGAGGCTTACTTACGAATGGCAGGATGGAATGCATTGCTTTCTACTTGTTAAAGAAAATAAAAATAACCGTTAACACTGATTATTCCCAAATCTTTCCTATTTCTCTGTCGTTATTTGCAGTGTGAATGATATGAAACAAATCAGTAACATTAAAAAATAACGATTATGAAGAAAGTATTATCTATCCTTGTGTTGGCTCTTGTAGCCGTTCAGTTGGCATTTGCCGGTGATGTCATTACGCGCGATGCCAAGCAGTTGCCTTTGACAGCCCGTAACTTCATCAACCGGTATTTCACCGATCCGCAAATCTCGCATATCAAGATTGAAACCGGAATACTGGGCTCGAAAAGTTATGAGGTGCTGTTGACCGACCGTACGGAGATTGATTTTGACAGCAACGGAAACTGGACTGATGTGGATTGCAAGAAGGCTGCTGTGCCCGAAGCTCTGATTCCGGTATCTGTGAAAGAGTATGTAAAGACGAACTTCCCGCAGGAGGTCATCACCAAGATTGAACGCAGACGCAGCGGGGTGGAAGTTGAACTTGCCAATGACTATTCCTTGAAATTCAACAGCAAAGGAAAATTTGTAGGCATGGACGATTGATTGTAATAATGCAGAATGTATAACTTTAATTTTTTTTGCCAAGAAGATGAAAACAAAAATTCAAGTATTAGCGATGATGTTCATTGCGGCAATGGCTTTCGGTGCGTGCGATGATGATGACAAAAACGATAATATAAAAGTTCCCGATGCCGTGTCGAAAGCCCTTAAGGACAAATATCCTGCTGCCATGGATATTGAATGGGAACGGAAAGGTGATTATTTCGTAGCCGACTGTTGGATGGACGGCAGGGAAATGGATGTGTGGTATGATGTTCAGGCAACCTGGAAATTGACGGAGACGGATATTCTTTGGGAAGGTTTGCCGCCTACGGTACAGACCGCTTTCGAAGGCGGAGAATATGCGCAGTGGAAACGGGAAGATATTGATATGCTTGAATATCCCGTACAGCCTGTCCAGTATGTTATCGAAGTGGAGAGAGGTAATGAGGAGTATCAGTTGTTCTATGCCGGAGATGGTAATTTATTGCAGAAACGTGATGTAAGTGGCAATAAGGACGATACGCACTGGCCGATAGATGAGCTGAAGACCGGGCGTTAATCTTGTTTGATTGAGGTATAACCGGAACAAAATGAAGAATCTCTTCTCCTTACATATTAAGAGAAGAGATTCTTCATTTTGTTTTGAGTAAGTTGGACGTGCTTTTGTCTCTGACTGCTACATCGGTTTATAATCTTTAGCCAGTCCGCCTTCACTTGTTTCCTTATAAAGTGACGGAAGGTCGTTTCCGGTTTCTTTCATAACTGCTACTACTTTGTCGAAAGATACCCGGTGCATACCATCGGTGAAAGAGGAGTAAAGGTTGGCATCCAAGGCGCGTGCGGCGGCATAGGCATTCCGTTCTATACAAGGAATCTGCACCAGTCCGCATACCGGGTCGCAGGTCATTCCCAGATGATGTTCCAAACCCATTTCCGCAGCATATTCTATTTGTGCGGGGCTGCCGCCAAAAAGTTGGTTGGCGGCTGCCGAGGCCATTGCACAGGCTACGCCGACTTCTCCCTGGCAGCCTACTTCCGCGCCTGAAATGGAAGCGTTGGTCTTTACTATATTTCCTACCAACCCGGCTGTGGCAAGGGCGCGCAAGATACGCGTATCACTGAAATCACGACTTTTGGAAAGGTGGTAGAGTACGGCAGGCATCACTCCGCACGAGCCGCACGTAGGAGCAGTGACGATGACGCCGCCCGAAGCATTTTCTTCACTTACCGCCAATGCATAGGCAAATACCAGTCCGCGCGATTGCAGGGATTGTTTGTATCCGCTGGCACGTATATAGTAAGTGGAAGCTTTACGGCGTAGGTTCAACGGACCGGGCAATACGCCTTCCTGTTCCAATCCCCGTTTCACGGCATCCTGCATGGTTTTCCATACTTCTTGCAGGTAATCCCATAGATCGCTGTCTTCACATTCCTTGACGTATTCCCAATAGCTCTTTCCTGTACGTTCGCACCATTGCATGATTTCCGTCATGCTGCTCATGGAATACACATCGGGTGTATTGACCGAGGATGCTCCGTCATTCTCTTCTGCCAAAGCGCCGCCGCCGATACTGAACACTGTCCATCGGTCGGTCTCTTTTCCTGCTTTGTCAACGGAGACAAACTTCATTCCGTTAGGGTGGAAGGGGAGAAAAATCTTTGGCTCCCAGATAATCTCTACCGGTGCTATCGGCTGCAGCACTTCGGTAATGGCAATGTTGGTCATGTGACCCTTGCCTGTTGCCGCCAGACTGCCGTATAATGTTACTTTGAACGATGCAGCTTCCGGATGTCTTTCCAGAAATATCTCGGCTGCCTTGCGAGGTCCCATGGTATGGCTGCTTGAAGGACCGGTGCCGATGCGATATAGTTCTTTGATTGATTTCATCTTGCTAATGGGTTATTGGATTATTTGTTTATCAGGATTGTTAATATTGTAACTTTGCAGTTTTCTGTTGCTCGATTTTTAAATTTCAATTAACTTAAGTCTACAACCGTAATCCCCGCTCCGCCAAATTGAATGTGCTCATCGGCAAAATGGCTTACACCGGGCACGGTTTGCAGATATTGGCGGATAAGCGTGCGCAGGATGCCCGTACCGGTTCCGTGTAGGATGCGTACGCGTGACATTCCTACCAATATGGCATCGTCTATGAAATAGGTCACAGCCTGTAGGGCTTCGTCTCCACGCATGCCGCGTACATCTATATCTTGCTTGAAGTTCAGCTTTTTTTCGTACATGCTGTCTTGTGTCTGAGAACTGATATAGGTACTCTTGGTAGAGACATCCGCTTGCTTAGGCTGCGCATTTGTCCGTTCCAGCCTATCCAGCTTGACTGTGGTTTTGATACTTCCGAACGCAACGATGGCTTTCTTGCCGTTTATCTCCAATACTTCGCCAACTGAGGTCTGTCCTTTTATCTTGACATAGCTTCCGGGTACGATTGCTGCCAGACGTTCGGCTTCTTTCTTTGCCTGTTGCTCTGCCAACGCTTGTGCAGACAATGTATTTTCCTGATTCTTGTTGGCTTTCTTCTCCTTTTTCCGGTTTTGTTTTTCTTTCAGTTTTTCTATTTTGCGGGCAATTTTTTCTTCCTGCTCCTTAGCGGTGAGGGTGTCCAGCGATTCGCGGAAATCATTTAATTCCTGCCGTATCTGGCGTGTCTTTTCCTTTTCGGCCTGCGCTTCTTTAATGGCGCGGATGGTGTTTTCTATGCGGGCATTAGCTTCCTGCATCAGTTGTTCCGCCTCCTCTTTGGCTTTCTGCAGAATCTCCTTGCGCGACTTCTGCAACTCTTCTATCTCTGTCTGATAACGGGCAATGGTTTCCTCCATATGCTTTTCGCGTTGCCGGATAGTCTGACGTTTGCTTTCCCAATAACGTTTGTCGCGTACAATATCTTGCAGGTACTTGTCGGCATTGATGTATTCACTGCCTACAATTTCCGAAGCATCGGAGATTACATCTTCCGGCAATCCGATTTTACGGGCAATCTCTACGGCAAATGAACTGCCCGGATTACCTATCTGGAGCTGAAAAAGGGCCTGCATCAAATGGCGGTCGTATAACATGGCTCCGTTTACCACCCCATCATGGTCTTCGGCAAAATGCTTCAGATTCTGGTAGTGTGTAGTAATAACGCCGAACGTCTGCTTTTGGTTGAAACGTTTCAACACTGCTTCGGCTATCGCTCCGCCAATCTGGGGTTCCGTACCGCCACCGAACTCGTCGATAAGGATGAGACTGCGTTCGTTGCAGTTTTTCATCATTATCTTCATATTGGTCAGGTGCGAGGAGTAGGTGCTGAGGTCATCTTCGATAGACTGCTCGTCGCCGATGTCAATGAATATATTGCTGAATATGCCGGCATGGCTACGTTCGTGCATCGGGATGAGCAGACCGCATTGCAACATGTATTGCAGCAACCCTACGGTTTTCAGGCAGACAGACTTTCCGCCGGCGTTGGGACCGGAGATGATGAGAATACGTTGTTTTTCGTCCAGCTCTATATCCAGCGGTATAACTTTTTTCCCATGTTTGGCAAGAGAGAGTTGCAACAGCGGATGTACCGCCATTGTCCAGTCTATAACCTGCTTGTTTTCAAAAGCCGGTTTCAGTCCGGTGATTTGCTCGGAAAACAAGGCCTTGGCACGTATGAAATCTATTTCGGCAAGAAATTCATATGACAGTAAAACATCGGGAATGGATGGGCGTAACAAATTGGAAAATTCCATAAGGATGCGGATAATCTCCCGCCGTTCGTCCCCTTCGAGTTCGCGGATGCGATTGTTGGCTTCCACTACTTCGGCGGGTTCGATGAATACGGTTTTACCACTGGCGGATTCGTCATGTACGATGCCTTTTATTTTTCGTTTCAAGGCTGGAGCTACAGGAATCACCAGTCGCCCGTCGCGCATTGTGGGGGTTACGTCCTTGTCTACAACACCTTCCGATTGGGCATTGCGCAGGATGCTGTTCAATGAGCGTGAGATACTTCCCATTGTACTTGCCAGTTCGCGGCGGATGCGTGCCAGTTCTGCCGAGGCGTTATCTTTTATTTTTCCGTAGGGAGAAAGAATGCCGTTTATTTTTCCGATAAGTTGCGGGAATACCGTTATGTCTCCTGCCAATCGCTTCAGACAAGGATAAGGAGATGTGGTTTCCTCTTCTTCATTTTCGCTTTTTTGCAAAAAGCGTACAATGTCGCGTATCGTTTCTAAAGAGCGGCGCAGGTCGAAAAGCTCCTGCTCGTCCAAATACATGCCTTCCACCCGTATCCGTTTCAGGGACGGACGTACATCAAAAAAATATTGTGCCGGAAAATTATCTTCTTCTTGAAGTATACGTACGAATTCTGTAACCTGATCCAGGCGTTCTTCTACTTCATTAAAGCGGTCGGAGAACACCATATCTGTCACTCGCTCTTCGCCAAGCGTACTGAGACATTTTTCTTTTAGCAGTTGGCGTATTTGGTCGAAGCCTATCTTCTGTTCAAAGTTCTGTGGGTATATCATGGGTACAAAAGTACAATTATTTCGTGAAAAAACGGGAAAGATGTTTGCAGATTTAAAAATGATTTGTACCTTTGCACCGCTTTAAGAGAGAAGCACTTCTTGAAAAAGAAGTTTTGGAGAGGTGGCAGAGTGGTCGATTGCGGCGGTCTTGAAAACCGTTGTGCTGCGAGGCACCCGGGGTTCGAATCCCTGTCTCTCCGCGAAACGTCAAAGACAAATGACGGAAAAGCTAAGACAAGTCCCGTAAAATCAAGGTTTTACGGGACTTTTTTATGTTTGTGCTTGGACAAGTGAAAGACATGAAAATGTCCTGTTTGGACAAAGTAGTGTTACCAAATCGTTACTGAAAATCAGCCAATAAAAATAGTAACGATTTTAACTGTAAGTTGCTGATTTGTCGCTCGTTGTCTCTTAGATGTCTGTTCATACACGAATTGTTAATCGTTCCTTTGCAACGGGAAGTAAGATTCCTATTGTAACGGACATAAAAAGAACAACGTATATGAGCAAAAGTACTTTTAAGATTCTTTTCTACATTAGAAAAAATCAAGTGAACAAAGATGGTACAGTCTGCATAATGGTCAGACTGACAGTAAGTGGTGAGGTATCTCAATTTAGCTCTAAATTGAATATTGATCCTAAGGCATGGGACGTTAAGCAAGGTAAAGCGGCAGGTAACTCCGTAAAGGCACGTCAGTTGAATGATTTGTTGGAAGATATACGTACTTCCCTGAAAAATCACTATCGTGATATTGAAATGCATGAATCATTTGTTACTGCGGAGAAAGTAAGAAATGCTTTCCTAGGATATACTATTAAACAACAAACACTATTGGAATTATTCAGAAAGCATAATGATGATGCACAAAAGTTAGTAGGTATCAGTAAGAGTGCAGCTACATTAGCTAAATATGATAGGTGTTATCGTAGGATGGAGGAATTTATGAAGGCTAAGTATAATATTACGGACATTGCTTTGAAAGAGATTAATCATATGTTCATCACGGACTTTGAGACGTATTTACGTACCGTTAGTCTATGTAATGAAAATACAACTGCTAAATTTATGCAGACTTTCCGGATGATTGTGATTATGGCGAAAAATAATGGCTGGATTTTCACTGATCCATTCGTGAATTATAAAATTCGTTTGAAGCGTGTGGATAGAGGGTATTTGACGGATGTGGAACTGCAAAAAATAATGAAGAAGAAGTTTCCCACGAAACGATTGGAACAGGTGCGGGATGTTTTCATTTTTTCATGTTTTACGGGCTTGGCGTATATTGATCTGAAAACGTTAAAAGCGAGTGAAATTAGTATTTCTTTTGATGGTAAGCCGTGGATTATGAAACATCGTCAAAAAACAGATACTCCGGTGAATGTTCCACTTCTGAAAGTGCCATTAGCTATATTGAAAAAGTATGAGGGACAATTGCCTAAAGGAGAATTGTTACCCGTATTGAGTAATCAAAAATTAAATTCGTATTTGAAAGAAATAGGTGATTTGTGCGGAATAAATAAGAATATCACCTTCCACCTTGCAAGACACTCGTATATTTTCTTATTTACTAGAAATAAGAAACTTACAAGAAATAAACTTTTAGACAGGTAACGATTTAGAAACGAGGGAAGTTCTGTATTCTGTCTTGTTTTGCATTATTCAAAGAACGCTAACTAGTATATACAAATATAGTGATAATATAAAAGAAAAGCAAGTTTTTATTTCTTTTTTATGATACTTTTTTATGATACATGCCATATTTTGTATAGAGATAATTTAACAACAAACTTAATTAAGTTTATAACAGTTACAAACATTACTATTATTTATTCATAATATGCTGTATTAAAAAATATTATTCTATTTTCAAGCTTTTAATATAAGATACCAAATCACCTACCTTATTAATATTCTTTGATTTGTATCTTACTAATAAATCTGATTCATTCAACCTTATTGAGTATTTATCAAATAAGAACTTGATAAAAAGGTTCCTGCTATCCTTGTCTATAAACAAATTGTCTATAGAATCACTGTAGCACAATTTTATATCTATATATTGCCAAAGAGCAGATAATATACCGAACTCCATTTTTTTTGTAATATCGATAGAATACCCTGTTACTTCGTTATATTTAAACTCTAAATTACATTTTGGGCAAAGGCACCTTGTATTAAATTTATTGGCAAGTTCTTTATTAGAAAATAACAGCCCTGGATGTCTTAGTTTTAGTATTTTCTGGCTGTTATTCTCCAGAATAATATTATTTGTACTTCCACAAATCGGACACTGCATATTACTATTCATTATTTTATCTCCATTGATTTAAATTATAATTAGATTCTATTTCATTCTCAACGTCATCAGGCAGTTGTGAGAAAAAGTCTAAACCTGTTATTCTTTCAACCTGGTTTACAGAATTTACATAATGGTCCAATGGATTGTTGCCAGATGTATTCTTGTATATAAACCCAATAGCTCTTGGTTTACCTTCATCCAAACCTGCTAATATAACTTTAAAGAATGCATTAGGAACACGGATTTTACGCTCTTCTCCAATATAACTTATATCGTTTTTATACAATATAGGGCCACAAGCAATATAAATAGTACCAGACTCTTCAACCTATCTTCTACAATCATCTTCCAACTCTTTCCAATCGCCTCTATTAAGATTATGATGTTGTGGACAAATGTTCGTCATATAAAAACTCTCTCTCATTGCTTGTTTGTCCCATTTGTTATCTGCTGCCGGACACATATGTCCTCTATCATATCCTGAATTACTATAATCACCTGTTTCTACAGCTATACCTCTTGGTATATCTGGATCCGGATAAAAATGTCCGGCTCTACTTTCTCTTTCTATTAATTTCGAAGAATTAAGTTCCCATGCTACCCAATTAGGTATATTAAGCTCAGGATTAAAAGATACAGTATAACCTAACCTATAATAAATATTCTCTGCCCTCTCAATAGTATTAATAGGAATCTCTAAATTTTGTGATTGTTGATAGCTATTCGAACAAGAAATTAGACTTGTACAAATAAAAATAAAAACAGAAAATATTAATCTCATAACGCAAGATGTAAAATAACACATAAAAAAAGTGATGAAGATATGTATTATTGTAACATACCTTCATCACCTATAATTAATTATTAGTTTTTCTTAGCACTTAATAGATGCCATAGTTCTCTAACCCAAAGGACAAGTGAAGATAAGACTACAATAATAAGCCAATCTATAATACCTGATACATTCAAAGTCCAATTAAGTGTGTGGAACATTGGCTCAACATTAAAGAACTCATAGAATACTTCTACTATGATAATTTGTCCAATAACAATAACACCAACTATCGTTTTGAATCCTGAGCTTAGCTTAAGTTTGAACAAGCTTTTTCCAGTTTCGAAGGAACGGGTATTAAACATATACCAGAAATGTGTCCACACAAATATTGAGAAAATCAGTGTCTGCTCATAAGGAGTTACGCTATTTGCTTCGCCCAACTGTAAAGTTAATAAGTCCATTAAACTAGTAACATCACTGTGCTGGAAAATATAAACGAATAATAGTGTCAACAGGAAGAAGAAACCACCAACACCAACAATATCGAAAGCCATAGGCTTATTGATGATAAAGGCCTGTCTTTCCCTTGGCTTATCATTCATAACTTCTGCTGAAGGAGGAAGTGAAGCCAATGCCATTGCGCCAAATGTATCCATAATCAAGTTCACCCACAACATTTGTGTAACAGTTAGTGGTGATTCAGCACCCATAAATGCTCCAACTAGAACAATAAAACAAGCTGCAACATTTACAGTTAACTGGAATAGTAAGAAACGTTGAATATTCTGGTAAAGAGAGCGACCCCACATAACAGCCCTACCAATACTGCTAAATGAGTTATCAATAATAGTTATATCACTAGCTTCTTTAGCGACTGAAGTACCAGCACCCATAGACAAACCAACATGAGCGGCTTTCAAAGCAGGAGCGTCATTAGTACCATCTCCAGTAACTGATACAACCTGATTCTTCCTTTGCAGAGATTCAACCAAACGCTGTTTGTCCATTGGTCTCGCTCTGGCTATAATCTTAAGATCAAGAACTATATCATCTAATTCACTGTCGCTTAATTTAGCAAATTCAGGACCAGTTATAATATGCTTATCGCTGTCAGTATTTGACCAAAGTCCAATCTGTCTACCGATTTCAATAGCAGTACCAGTAGTATCTCCTGTTACTATTTTAACTTTAATACCGGCTTTTATACATTCTGTTACAGCAGCTGGAACATCTGTTCTAATAGGGTCAGAGATAGCTACAATACCTAAGAAATTAAGACCTGTAGCAACTACCTTTCCACTTTCGATATATTTATCATTATCATCCAGTATCTGATAAGCAAATCCCAATGTACGCATAGCTTTTTTCTGATAAGCCTGAAGCTGATTGTCAACTTCTGATTTACTTACATTAGCAGAAGAACTGTTACACATTCCGTAAACTATTTCAGGAGCACCCTTTACATACAGGATTTTCTTTCCATTAACTGAAGAAGTAACGACAGTAGCCATGTATTTTCTTTCTGTAGAGAATGGTATCTCAGATAAAGTATTAGCACTCTCTTTTAAAGTTACATGGTCTATTCCTTGTTTGTGTAACCATAATAGTAAGGCACCTTCAGTAGGATTTCCAACAACATTTGGTTCAGTTCCTGACAGGTCTAGTGATGCTGTTGAGTTAACAGCAATACCTTCAGCTATAAGTTTGCTTGCCTCGTCTTCTTTAAGCTGTTGTTTATCCAGATTATAAAATTTGGTTTCATAAACCTGCATTTTATTTTGTGTCAAAGTACCAGTTTTATCAGTACAAATAACGGTAATTGCACCCATTGTTTCACAAGCATGCATTTTACGAACCAGGTTATTTGTTTTCAGCATACTTCTCATAGAATAAGCAAGACTCAATGTTACTGCCATAGGCAACCCTTCTGGTACAGCTACAACAATAAGAGTTACAGCAATCATAAGGGTGTCCAATGTATGAGCTAAGAGTCCTGACAATTCTGCCTCAGGCAACAAATATTCATGTAAACCTAAAACAGCACCTATGAATATAACCGCAAAAGTTATAATAGTAGAAACACATGCAGTTTTTGACCAGTCTTCAAATTTCTTAATAACCAGGTAAAAGAAAAGAGCAGTTGGAATAATCAAACAGCATGCCAACAGATTCCATGAGAAATAATGAGCTATTCTACCAACAATGATTAATGTAGCAAAGCCATAACTTAAATTTGTAATAAGTTCACTTAAACCATCCAATTGCTCATTCAGAGGAGTTTTAACACCTTTCCTTACACCCTGTTGAGCAGCTAGAAGTTTAATGTATTCCTTATTTTCTTCTTCCGTTAGTTCTCTCTCTTCCTTTATTTCATCATATTCTTCCAACTTTTCATCTATATCACTACCTGTCATTTTAGCGAAAAGTTTTCCATTTTCAGTAGAATCGCCAACCTTATCTACTCTATATACACCGTGTCCTTCCATTACTCTTGTACCACGCAATACATAATTAGAAAGATAAGTAGCTTCAGAATCAAATTCAGATTCAATAGTAGTTTTGCTACAAACCGGCTCTCCAGTTAAGGTTGACTCATCCATATGGAGTGTAATTGATTCCAGCAGTTCTCCATCAGCAGGAACTTCATCACCAGTACTCAATAAAACAATATCCCCAACAACAATATCTTTTTTAGGAACTACCGTTACGTTGCTATTTCTAATTACTTTTACCGGTTCGTCATTATTAACCTTGTTCAATAGGTTAAAAGCCTTGTTTGCCTTAAGCTCAAAATAGAATGCCAAACCTGTTGCCAACAGTATAGCTACAAAAATACCAGCTGGTTCAAAAAAGACTGTCAAACCTTCCCCAAGGCCAAAATATTCATAGCAAGCGATACCAATAGATAAGATACCGGCTATTATTAATATGACAATTAAAGGATCAGAGAATTTCTCTAGAAATTGTTTCCAAAGTGAATCCTTCTTAGGTGGCGTTAAAAGATTCACGCCATACTTGGCACGACTCTCAACAACTTGTTGGTCGTTTAAACCTTCGTAATGTTTTCTTTTTTCCATGTATATTATGTATTAATTATTAATTTCTTCCATAAAGCCCTCAAGTCCACCTTCAAGTTGTTTACTTAAATCTTCCATTTGTTTTTTAAGATCTTTGACAGCACTTTTTGTCATCTTTGCTAGAATCTGGCCTTTAATTCTGCCTATCTCCTTTAGTTCCTCATCAGTATATTCATACTTAGATAACTCTTCCTCTATCTCTGTAAATTCATTTGTTATATTATTCCAATCTTCTTCAGAGTAATTTTCACTGTTATTATCTATCTTTTCCAACAAGGAAGATAATTCATCAACAGGAGTTTGAGAGGTTTCACAAGAAGTAAATACCAAAGGGGAAATTAAAAGAAAAAGAAATAGTTTAAAAATATTCATAGCTCAATTATTTAAAAAACTCTGTTTCGTCGATTTTAATTGTATTGAAATTATTATTTACAATACCATTTTGAATATTAATATTCAAAATATAATTAATAGTATGTTGAGAATTTTTCTTGCCAAAATCAAAGACATCTACGCTTTTTTCATAATAACAGTTACGTGTAAACTTACCATGAGTCATACCATCTTCGAATTTTTCCATCCAATCATAACCATAGGCTATCTTAAGATAATACTGGCCTTGTGGTATCTGATTTATTGTTATTGAAGAATTTTCGCTCACAAATATATATCGTATGCACCTGTCATTTGACAGGTCTATTATCTTCACAGCAATATCACAGCCCTCACCCATATTAATATCAAAATAATTGTCCTGAAGGCCATATTTCGGTTTAACCCCATAGGAAGAAGGTAGTTCTCCATCCATACTGCTATCCGATTTTAGAAGCCAACCTTCATCTATGTATTTCTTTTGTATCTCGCTTAGAACAGGTGAAGTCTCAACCTTTTCTTTTTTATTATTTGCACATCCGCTAAAAAGTAGAAGAGCAAAACATAAAATAAATATAGTTTTAATTCTCATAGAACTTAAAACAAACCATTAATTAATGCAGCAATAACAATGACCAGACCAATTATCTTACACACCATCCTTAATGCTGCCTTGTTTTTCTTTTTCTTAAAATTATTTTCGAGAAGTATAGGTATTACAAACCATATACATAACCCTATTATAACTGATATAATCATATTTCAATGTTTACGAAATAAAGAAACCAATGAAGAATATCGGTTTCTTTATTTCAGTATTTACAGTTTTAATCAACTAAACCATCACGATACATTTCGTTAACCTTGTTTTGGATAACAGTGTATTCGTCACCGAGCTTTTGTTTTCTCTCCAATCCATTGCCGTAAGTACCACGTATAACAGCAATAGCTTTCTGTTCGAGGCTACCATTTACAGGTATTGCAGATGATGTTTGAGTTTTTTTCTCTACTTTGACAACATCCGGCTTTGAACTTTGTTTAGAGTTGCTTTCTGATGAAGGCATCTCTGCTGTTGCTTTAGTAGGTTCTTCCTTTAATGTATTGTCTGTTTTCTCTACATTTGTTGAATCAACCTTTTCTGCTGTTTCTTCTGTTTTGGCAGGCTGAATAGAATCAGCTTTAGCAGTAACAGGATTCTGAGCTACATTTGTTTGTACTGATGTCTCATTATCTTTACCCACAAAAACAAAGAACAATATAGCAGCCAAAACAACTATACCCAAAAAGACCCAAAGGTTACGCTTTTTACCACCTCCTGTTTTATTAACAGGTTCCTGCGGAGCTGTATTCTTTGGTTGTATATCTTGTTTTACATCAGAATCAGCTATCTTGGTCTTAAGAGTAACTTTTTTCTTTAGTTGTACCATATTAGCAATTTACAATTAATTCAAAGCCAGGAATTTTCTCATATGCAGTGCTTAAATCCATTACATTGCTTTCGTTCTTCAATGCATAAACTCCATCCTTATTCTTAATTGAACAAACGCAGTAAACATGGCCTTCCTCTTTAGAGTCTGCTAACACTTCCAGATAGTCACCTGAGTCACTTTGAAGTTCTACACGTCCACCTTCGTCAGCATAGGTAACATCTTCACCTTCAACGGCAGCGTTATAATTCACGATACAAACATAAGCTGTGTCGATTTCACTAAGACTGGCAATATTTATTTGTTCTGTTTCCTCACCACCTGGAGCCGGTTCTTTATTATCACCCATGTGAAGCATAAATGGGAATTTGCTTAAATCACCTAGGTCAGATTTCTTTCCTCTATATTCATTAGAGAATATACCACCGATTGAGCCGTCTTTTTTCTTAAAGAATAGGCATAAATCAAGGTCTGTATCAGAAGACCAAATAAGTTTTACTTTAAGTTTACCAGAGAAAGTGAAAGCAGCTTGTTCTTCTTTTCTACGAAGAGTAATTTTCTTTTTTAATGTTACTTCAGCCATAATTATAAAAATTAAAAGTTATTATTCGCATATTAGTGAGAACCCAGGTATTTTATCAAAAGCAGTACCCAAATCCATAACAACACCTTCATTTATAACAGAGTTAATACCCTCATTATTCTTGATACTACATACATGGTAAACATGTCCATCCTCGGTAGCATCAATCAGGACTTCCAGATAGTCACCTGAGTCACTTTGTATTTCTACTCTACCTGAATCCTGGGCAAAGTTTACCTCTTCTCCGTCTATAGCTTTACTGTAATTTAATACGCATACATGCGCTGTATCTATATCATTTAGACTGGCAATATTGATTTGCTCTATAGATTCTCCCCCAGGTGCCGGTTCTGCTTCATCTCCCTTATGTAACATGAAAGGGAATTCAGACAAATTACCTAAATCAGATTTTTTCTGACGGAATGCTGAAGAGAATACGCCTCCGATTTGTCCATCTTTTCTTTTAAAGAAAATACACAAATCCAAGTCTGTTTTAGACTGCCACAACAATTTTACTTTTAGCAGTCCATCAAATGTAAATTCCGCTGGCTTTTCCTTACGGCGCAGCGTAATTTTTCTTTTAAGCTGTACTTCTGCCATATGTTATTAGTTTAAAAAGTTAAAAATAATCCATTCTAACCCAATTCATTTTTTTAATATCAGCTTTTAAAGAAATCATCTTTTGCAGATGGTTTCGTATGCTGTTTCTGTTTTGATTTCTCTAATTTAAAAGAATCAGAATCAAAGAAACTATCACCTGAAGATTCCTTTTTCTGACTATTCGTATTAGAAGGAACACTCTTGCCTTTATTTTGACCTAAGCTGTTCCCTTTAGGACTATCGGAGCCAAAGAAGTCATCACCTGAAGATTCTTTTTTCTGCCTACTTGTCTTATAAGGAGTTTCCTTATTTTGGTCTAAGTTGTTTCCTTTAGGATTATCAGTGCCAAAGAAGTCATCAAAAGAAGAATCTTTAGAAGGTCTATCTATTTTTACTGGAGGTTTTCCATACTCTTCAGTATTATTTGGCATAGGAGAAGATATATGTTTCTTTCCACTATGTTTATTCTCCCAGGCTTCTTCTGCATCAAAAATTTGTTTACGAAGATTCCTTATAATATCACTTCTGTCAGGATATTTCTCGTGTAATACCTTGATAATTTCTTTAGCTTCAGGCCATTGTCTATCAGCAATAAATGTTTTCACATTAGAAACCAAGCTCTCAAAATTCTTTTGATCTTGAATTAGCTTGAACTTGTCCTGTGCCTTTTCCAAATATCGTTTAATAGAATCATCAGATTTTATAGATAATACTTTGTTGCATAGCTCTATAAGTTCTTCCCAATGTTCATTAAAACTTGCTTCATTTATCTTAATCTTTAACGATTCAAACAGCTCTATATCCTTAAGATATTTGTTCCGTCTTTCTTTAAGATAAACTATATGCTCATTCCATTTTCTAGGATTCTGAATATCCTTGTCAATGAGCTTATTGCATATTTCTATGGCTATGTCAAAGTTATCTTCTTTTTCGGCCTTAGTAAGTTCCTGTTCTAATAAGCCCAATTCTTCTTTATGCTTCTTCTGTATATTTTGGATTTTGGATATACGTTCCTCAATCTCTTTATTATTAGAATCAGCATGCTTAGCCTTATTCAGTTCTTCTAATGCTTCCTTATATAATTTCTGACCAATAAAGGTGTCAGCTCGTAAAAGAAACTCTTTAAGGCTTTCTGTTAATTTGATTTTTCTTTGTGATTCAGTAAGAATACGTTTTGCCTCAGAAGAATCAGGGCGTAATTCTAAAGCTGCCTCACTCTTTGAATAAGCATCCTGCCATCGCTGTGAGTTCAAGGCATCCTGAGCCATCCTGATGGTTTTATTATATTGCTCATTCTTGACCTTGATTTCGGATAGCTTTCTGTTTGCTTCATCCAACATTTTCTTTACTTCCTTATCATCAGGCTTTAAAGTAAGAGCAATGTTTAGAAGATCTATCATGCTGCTATAGTCGCCTTTCTTCTCATAAGATTCAGCGTCAACAATGGCGGCATTGAACTTTCTCTCATCTTCACGCATAGCAGCATTAGCAAGATCAATTTCTTCCTGCTTCTTAAGTGCAGCTTCTCTAGCTTTTCTATCTTCTTCTGCAATTTTAATCTGTTCTAATTGTTCATAAGAGAGATTTTCGATATTCTTTCTTAAACTATCAAATTGAGACAAGTCCATTTGACTGTAAATACCAACAATCTCAGGAATATCCTTATTCCCAAAAGCAACTATATTGTTCGGAGTTACAGGATAACGCTGTAATAACTCTTCCTTGAACATGCTATTCTTAAATGAATCACCTATGAAAATAATATGACTTATATCTGAGAATACAATATCAAGTTCTTTTACATATTGAACAATATTGTCAACTACATCATTGACTATTGTTTTGGTTCTTTCCTCAATAACATTCTTCAGAATAGTAGCATTCTGCTTATTATGTGGGGCTCTGGAGAAAGTTATATCGTTATATATAACAGGACGACCAAACTTGGTGTTGTCAAGTTGTAATAGCCATCTTTCCAGATTTTGGTTCAATCTGTTAATTTCCTCTTCCTCTTCCTCTTTTCTTAGGAATTTAGTTGAATTATTAATTTGCCAAACAATCTGTTCCAGTAATGCCCGACCTCTCAAATCAGTTCCATAACCTCTTAGGAGTCCTTCATTTCCTTGTCTAACAAAAACATTATTACTTTGTTTGTAAACGACATATCGGAGATTCTCATTGCAAGCTGTAATAACGAGAATGCAATTTGAATCATTCAACAGGCCCTTTTTATTGGAAAGTTCTACAGCTAAGTGAGAGATTCTAGCAACACTCTCTTTGATAACAAAATTATTCTCTTCCAATATATCGAGAAAAACCTTCTGGGCGGCATACGAAACATCAACTGAAAAAGAGATGTAGGTATCTATTTTCTCATTTTCATTAAAGTCCCTAGTTAGGTGTTCAAGTATATCAGATGCCTTAAAGATTTCTTTCAAACTAACATCTTTTCCAAATCTTTTAAAGGTTTCATCTTCTTTTACGACTTTAGAGAATATATCACCATAGTAATGAAGCTCCTTATCCAGATAATGCTTCTGATAAGATTTACCATAAATAACTCTATCATTATTAATATCTTCATAAAAATAGAGCCAAATACGGTCTTCCCTATTAGGCAGATCTATACGACGAGGTATATTGTCGTAGCAGACTGCTGCGGCAATATACCATCTGTCTATATATAGTGATAATGTCTTCATTAACTAAACACTTTTTTTATTAATGTTTTCTCCAGGAAGCATGAGCCTTCTGCTATAATCAAAGGTTGATGATAAGCGAAAGAACCACCATTATTTACTTTTCGTTTGGCACTCTTATATTCGCTGTCCTGGCAAATGAAAGCTCCTACCTTATTTGGAAGATCGGCGAAATCATTTCTGAGTTCAGCGTCCATAGTGCATAATTTAGTTTTTACACTTACGAAATTGATAAAGATATTGAAAAACTCTTCAAAACATTCCATGCTTGTGAAGTCAAAGTAATTCATATCATTATCGAAGTATTCACCGGACAATTCATCTGTAGGCAACAACTCTCTAGATGCACCCTGTGAATTTGTAAATCTTACACCTATCTCACCACAGATATCGCTATGATTATCTACGAATACTTTATTTAGATCCTGCATATCGCATAGACCTTTAGCAACCTCTGCTTTATTGTCAACCTCGATTTCGTCTCTGTATTTAACATCCAGTTCCCTATCAATTATACGTTTAACACCGGCATTGAGACATGATTTATAATATCCCATAGTGGTACTGTTACTAGCAGCATTACGGAGCCAGTGAAATAAGCGACCACCTTTACCAAACGATAGAATATCAATCCTAGTAATATTGTCAAGATTGTTATCCTTGATAGTCTTTCCAATAAGCATACCAGAATAGTAAAGCAACAATCCTGTTACATATGCAGGTAAAGTAAATACTACTTTTGCATTATCAGCTATAGAACTATAGAATTTATCGTAGTCTTCTTCTGTCTTCAGCTGATCAAATATACTATTGAGGTAATAAGGGGCCTTCTTCTTCTCCTTAATTATTTCCTGTATATTTGCTACAAAAACCTTTGTACTCTTTCCTTCATGGAAGTTCAATAAAGCACGTCTAAAGTCATCAGAATTTATAACAGTGTTAAAGAAAACACCGGCAGCAAGTCTCACAGAACTTTCTCTGAAAAGTGAAGCCTGATTACCTTTTTGCGGATTCTTAGCCAATAGAAGAATGTCGCTTGTAGAACCACCAACATCAATACCTAGGAACATATTATTATTGTTAAGACCGAAGTTGTTATTTGAAAGTGCATAACTACATACGGCTTCAGCTTCTGTGATATTCTCATCATTGATAGACGGTTTCCTACCCATAATAGGTGTCATACGAGACAATTCCTCAAATATTCGTCTTAATTCGTCAATGTCAGCCTCCATCATAGAACCTGGATAACTCCAATTTATTTGAGATGGTTTAATTTTATTCTGGTAAAGGAAGGCACATGTTTGTAACCAAATACTTTTTAAGAAAGCACGTTTCTTCAATAAACCTTTATCATCATTCAACCATTTCATGTTATAATGAAGATTACCAGCCTGTGTTTCTATAATAAATTCATCCATGTGATTGACCAAAATATTAGGACGATTTACAGGAACACCGCCTTGTATTTCTTCTGATATACCATTCTTAGTATAACGAGTATCATGTTCATGAAGCCATGACTTTAATTGACCATTATTGGATTCATAGTTAGTGAAGAATAGGAGTTCGTCATTCTGGGCAATTGAACGAGTATCCGTATTTTCTTTACCAACTATAACTGACCTATAATTCTTAAACTGAACCGGTTGGGCACCTCTATTTCCAGCGTTAAAGTAAACACAAGTGTTATTACTACCAAAGTCAATACCTACAACAGCAGTATTTTGTACATCAACATTTGATAAATCCTTAACTACATCAGGTCTGAACATTAATATACCTGCGCCACAAGGTTTGCCAGCCTCTTTAACTTTAACGAGAACGCCAGCCATTGGCTTATCAGTGCTTATAATATCATATTTAATCAAATCTGTACCTTGACCATGAGGATATGTAACAAGTTGTTTAACATCAACCTGACGATCTTCTTCTGGTGCTATCTCATAATCCGAAGTTAAGAACTCACCTCTTATATTTCTTAGTATCTTACCTTCAGATTTAAAGAATGGTATAAAGTTCTCATTTACATCACTTGTAAACTCAGAATATAAATAGTATTTATTCCAATTTTCACTGACAAAGTTAGGCCATAAAATAACTCTGCCATTAGAAGTCATCCATTGAATCTTGTATTCTCTCTTGTTAAGCGTAACAGGTTCACCGTCAATTTCAACTACCAAAGTTACAGCTAACTGACCAGCATCATTTATCTTGGCAGTAAGTTTAGTGTTTCCTGAAGTTGAAGAGTAACCCAATAAAGAAGACAGACTATTTTTAAAGATGTCAATGCCTTGCTCTGATAACGGCAGGGAAAAGTAAGAGCATGATCCATCACTTAAATCAGGAACTCTTAAGTAATACACTGGAGCCTGAGAAAGTTTTGTTAGCTCATTTTTATCTTCACACCATCCAACTACAAAATTATCCTTGCTTAAGAGGTTCTGTATATCACCTATAACCTGACAGTTACCGTCATCAAAATAAGTGAAGGTGAAATCCTGCTTCATGTAAACCGGTACATCACTCTTGAACAAATCTGCAAATGGAGCTGACAGATTACCGTATTGAGCAATAGGGCCCACTTGACGAAGCAAACCATTACCTTTAGCACTAAGTTCATTTTCCCACTGTCTGCTTACAGTCTTGAATCCTGTCAATTCTATCCTTAGATTGTTTCCTCTCTGAGAATTGATTTTAGTCTCAAAAGCCTGTTGGTTACGGTTCATGTTTTTAACAAACAAATAAACCTTTTGCACTTCTTCTGGAGTAAGATAATTCATCGGGTCCTCAAACTTTCCTTGACGATACCAATTAATATCTGAAGCATCATTACCCAAGTTACTATAATCAACACCTGTAAAACAACCGGTAAGAGGAGATGTACCACCAACAAGATGTTCTCTATAATAGATCAGTTGAATAAATGGTTGGGCATCCGGATTTCGAGCCAAGTCATCCTGGTTACTCCAAACATCCTTTTCATTGAACAGCATTCTACCAAAGGCAGAAGCTATATCATAATCTCCCCCTCTGACATCCATATAAACAGGATCAGAAAATCTAATTCTGTCAGGGTATAATGCTATTACAGCCATCAAGCCTTTCCATTCGGCATGAAGCATATTATAGAACTGTAATAGACCTTCTGTGTTTATATTTGGATCTGGTGCAGCTATGGTAGAAAAGGCAAACTTAAAAAGTTTGGCTCTTGCCCATGGAGTAGGTATACCAGAAATTAATGCACCTAGTTTTTCTGCAGAGATATCCTCTAACATTTTTCCTGTATGAATACCCTGTATATATGAAGGAGCATTATTGAAGTTGTTCCACTTACCAACTTCTCCTCCGTTCTTGTCTATTTGACTTTTTATTAGTAGAGCTTTTGACATAATGAATTAGAATTTATAAAGTGAAACAAGTGTGTTATATATTCTTTTATATAATTGTTCTCCACGATTGGTCATAGATGGCATTTCTTTTTGGTTTTCATCCTTAAATGCTCTTTTAAACTCGTTAAATTTAGAGCTAATTAATCCAACATCAAACTTATTATCTTTGCCTATACCAGTCGTTTTATATAAGTCCTTATTCCACTTGTATTTCATTAGTTCTTTTTTCTTCTGTGGTGCAAATAAAGCAGCATTCAGAATGAACTTATCATCACCACCTGCAGACCTATGAAGCTGACGTAACCAACCTTCATACAATGTGTCATCTTGATTAATAGAAAAATGGAACAATTTAAAATATTCTTTTACACCATCCTTGATTTGAGTGTTATCTATATCCAGGAAATTCACAATATCCTTTTGATGTCCTGATTTTACACTATTAACAAAATCATCCTCTCCATTGCAGAATAAAGAAAACACTGTTAGCATACCAAGTTTCTTAGCAAATTCCTGTTCCATTTCTTGGCCAACAAAATCTCTGAATTCCAATTTTCCACTGTCGTCAACAGCTCTATACAAATACTCTGTGTCATGGTTCTGCTTTCTTGTTCGTAAATCATCTTCAGGAACCTTAAGAAAATGAAGTGCAGCACAAGCGGCCATAAGCTCGATATAATGAGAATCATTACATTGGTTTGCACCACCAGTAATTGTTTCTGACTGTTCCTTTTTAGCCATAGGGTTCCAGTCCAAACCAGGAGTCCCCAACATGTAAAATTTTTGATATGTACTTTTTACAGTACTGTCATCATCATAAAACATCATTGCAACCTGAGAGTTTAATGCAAATTTATCACTGGTTGCAATAATTTTCTGATTAACCAATTCTGCTCCTGTAGGTGATTTAAAGTTAAAATAGGCAGTCAATAATGTAGACCCAAAATATGCATTATTGAGAATATTAACTGCTCCGTTACTCATTATCTCAGCAGCTTTTGATATAGCCTGAGGTATGATAGGAATCGAAGAAGCACCTGTTCCACCAAATACTGAACCAAGAATAAATACTCTAGCACCTCCATTTTGAGCTACTTGAATGAGTTTCTGCAAATATGTCTTTAATTCAGAATTTTTATTTGAACGGGCTGCTTCCAATATTGAATGATACATCATCATGGAGCCGAGATGGGTCTGTGCCCTATAACCGTGACGAAGGTTAAATGTTTCTACGTTTTTAGTCAATACCAAATCCGCTATAGCTGTTTGCTCCGGATTATTGAACTTAGTATCCCCATAGTTAAATACAGACATGAAATCGCTCTTGACTTCATAATTAGGCGAAAATTCATAGTAATTGATATTGGCCGAAAAGAAAGTTTCGTTTAAAGCTGTACGAAGTGAAGCATCAGTTCCTTTTGCTTTAACATAGGCTTCCTTTACTTCTTTCAATCTGGCAAAATTACCATTATCTTTATCTGTATCAAGTGCTAAAAGATGTATGTCTGTATCATCAAACATACCCATAGCACATAAATGAATGAGGGATTCAATGCAACGCATTCCTGTACCACCAATCCCTAATACAAAATATTGTTGAGCCATAACTTACTTATTTATTCTTTCCCCTTACCTAAAATAGAACCAAATTTTGAATTTCTGAAGATAAACATTATCAGAATACCTAGAACAAAATAGATTCCAAGAAGAATCCCAATACATGTAATATTGGTTTCAACAAACATACTCTTGAAACCGGCATTAACGATCTGTCCCTTAACAACTAAATCATTATAAAGATAAAAACCTGCTGCAGAAACTATACCTATGACTATAAACCATATTCTTCTGGTTATATAAGATTTGTCCTGACCACCCTGGTATTTGATAATGAAAGAAATAATGAATGCGATCAACAAAGCTATTAACGCTGAGATAACTGCATAAATCATTGTACTGTTTTGTAAAGCCTCCAACTGAGGTAAAGTTGTTATTCTTGTTATCATAATAGAAAATTTAATGATTAATATTTATTGCTTTTTATGTAGATGGTATACAGATTTGCATTCTTCATCATATTCTGTATGTCCTTGTCAAATAATGCTTGTTTAACACTTTCAGAAACTGAGGTGTTCTGTTTGCCAGGTAAACCTATAGCATCAAAATTGAACATTTCTTCATAATTCTCAAATACGTTTTCAATACCAGATACATTAATATCTATCTTGGTGAAGTTAAACGGTTTGCATGATAAGAAAGTTGGATTCCACATAGGAACATCAAAGTGTATGTTTATATTACCGTATTTGTTGAATTCTTCCTTGTCATATACAAATGCATTAACAGACTCAGTTAAACTGATAGAAGACAAATTCAAACCAGAAGGGGCTTCAGTTTCAGTGTAGAAGTTGTTATAGTCTGCATTTATATCGTAAACCTTAACTGATATATCAGAAATTCTAAAACCTCCATAACTGTTTCTATCGACCTTTAAGCCGGAGATAACAGGATTACCATATTGCAGTGGATCACCTGTTGTTTCATCTACAGCGCCCATAATATAACCCTCTATAGATTTCCAATCTACTGGCCAGTCTTGAATTTCATAAAGACCATAGTTTTTGTTTGATGCAGAAACAATTTCATTTACTTTACTTTTTCCATTTTCCGCCATAATTGTAGGATGACTTGCCGATAAATGGAACATTTCAACATCCGGATAATTTTCTAATTTAGTAGTTTCACATATTCTCTTATAGATATTACCTTCTAACCTGCTATCTGTAAACAAGAAATAGAATCTCTTCTTGTTATATTTCTGAGGTCCTTCTAAATATGGTTCTGCAAGTATATATATATCATGTCCTTTCTTAAGCCATTGTTTGAATGCATTGGCCATATATGGATCACTGATTCCGCCACCAGCTATATTCTTCTGGTAATACTCACCGTCAGTTAAAAGCACACCTTCAGAGTTGCCATTAACGATTAAATTAGCTGCTTGCTTTAAGTCGGCATAATTTACCTCTACTATATTGCTTAATGCTTGAAATACACTTATATTTTGTTCTTCGACAATCTTATCCCCTTTTATAGAATAATAGTGTTTTGTAGCAGCAACAAATGAAGGAACTAAACTTTGAAAGAATGGTGAATGTTGTCCCAAAGTAATGCAAGTAGAATAATCTACAAACAAAGACAGATCATTCTCATTAAGTTTTGATTCATTTCCTGTATATTGAAAATATTTATTGTGGAATTCACATAGATATTTGTCGTCTGGAGCACTTGTTGAACATGAATTACAACTAGTACATAATAAAAACAATCCTATGACTGGAATACATAGATTTAATGTTTTATAAAAAAAGTATTTCATATTTATTATTATTAAGTTTGTTGATACGCATAAAAATCATCACCTCTTGTTAAGAGAGAAGATTTATATCCTAATTGTACTGTCTTTTAATAGATTATGCGATTAGAATCTTTATTTTTCCTAAATATTACCAATTTTCTAAATGATTGAGTGTGAAGAAAAAACATTTTAATATGGTCTATTTATCTATTTTGCTTATATTTGCAATGTTTTATCTCTCTCTTAACAAGAAATGACAACTTTTCCTAAACAGTTGTAGTATTATAGCTCTCTCAGAATACTGAAATTAGCCTTGTCCACTACGGAGTTATCCAATGAAGCCAGATAAATTTGCGTAGTCATTTCCGAATCATGTCCCATCCCCTCGCTGATGACGGAAATCGGAACATTCTTGCTTTTGGCTGCGCTTGCCCATGAATGGCGGGCACAGTACATGCTCAGAGTAACGGATATATCGGCCAGTCCGGCTATTTCTTTCAGTTTCCGGTTTATTACGGACATCACATTCCTGTACTGCTTGTTCGTATCTTCAAAAGGATATTTCAATATTGGCAGAAGATAGGGACTGAGACTGTTTTCCGGATACTTGCCGACAATCTCCTGCATACATTTTTCCCACCTGATAACCAGCTGCTGCCCGGTCTTTCGTCTGCGATACGATAAGAAGCCGTTCTGAAGATCTTTCTTTTTCAGGTGAGCCATATCTATGAACGACATGCCACGGGTATAGAAGCTGAACAGGAACATGTCCCTTGCAAATTCCAGATTAGGCTGCAAAGACAGATCCAGGTTCTTCATGCGCTTGATGGCGGATAAGGGAACGGCACGCTTGACGGTCTTGTCCACTCCCGTATAGACATGCCTGAAAGGATTGCGCTGTTCCACCAGTTCCTTTTCCAGGGCACGGTTATATACCGCCCTCAGAATACGCATATAGAATGAACTGGTATTCCGTACGACACCTTTCCCATGAAGATAGGCTTCATAAAGCTGCATCAAATCCGAATCAATTTCAGACAGCAGAATATCCCGGTCCTGCCTGAACTGCATGAAACTTTTCAGGGTGCAGGAATAGTTCTCGGCCGTGCGTATCTTGCCCATCTGTCTGAGATGGGCGATGACACCCTGCATGAAGTTGAAGAATGACTGTTCATCCGTTCCGTTCTGAAAGGAACCAATAATCTCATCCGCCGTAAATGTACTTTTCTGATTTCCCAATTTACGAATGGTCATTTCAAACCGCTTCAGGTCCCATTTCATACGTTCCTGCAAGGAGAGAAGCAGATTGCTTCGCTCTGAATTACCGATGATGATATTGTTTTCAGCATCATTCCATTCATCTGCAAATATCCGGTAATCCGTCTTTAACTGACGGATTACACGGTTCTGGATAATCTGATAATAGACGGTACCTTCCTTTCCCTCTATGACGGAAGGTCTGAATTTTGCTTTTACACTGGCCATAGGCTATTTTTTAGATTCGTTCCCGATAGACTTGCTTTTGATGGACTTCGCCTTGCTGTCCAACTCCTTTGCGGCCTGCTCTTTCAGGCGTACCTGCTCGGTAAGGGCAGCCTGCTTCCGGACGGCATCCTCGTATGCCTCCACGTCCTCGCGTATCTGTTCAATACCGGCATTGTCACGGTTCAGTTCAAAAATGTTTTCCAATTCTGATATTTCATTCGGAGTGGCTTCACCTTTCATCTTGATATAGCGGTATTTCAAATCGTTATCCATACGGTCATTATCAGGTCGCTTTTCGATGTAGAAAGCCACAGATACAACTATTGAGTACGTTACCAGTATGATCAGGGTCCAGAATATATAAGGTGTATCTATGCTGATGCTGTGTCTGTGACAGACTACATCTGGTTCTTCCATCCTGTTCCTGACGGAAGTAGAAAGCGATTCCATCTTCTCCGATATGTGCAGGATGGTGTCTTTCTCTGTTTGGGCGAACCGTTCCAGGAACTCGTTCTGATTCTTGTGGTACGCCTGCTGTTCGCTTTTCAATACAGACAGGGTTTCCATGAACTTGTCCGGCATGGAGTTTCTTTTCAGTAGATTGGCTGTATCGCCCTTGATCATGACAAGAGCCTCCAGCACACGTTTGAAGCCTGTCTTTAAGGCATTCAGTTCCTGTATGACCTCTTTGTCCGCTTCGGCATCACCGCCCGCCGATTGAGGCATGGACAGCCCGTTTATCTTGTTTTCGATTCTCTCCAGGCATCCGTAGATGCTTTCCATAAACTCTTCCTGTTTCATAAATTCATTGACTTTAACGTTTTACACTTTAATGATTGATTGTTTGGGGCAGACTTATAATCCAAGCCCTTTCCGTTTCTTTTTCTTCTTGCGCTTGCGCAGCAGTTCGTCATACGGGATCTGTTCTTCCGGAACAGACTCGCCAAAAGAAGAAAACAACCCCAGTCCGTTGCTTTCAATAAATGCCATATTGGATGGTTCCTGTTCCTTCCGGTTGCGGTTTGACGGAGCTTGATTTTGCTTTTTAACCTCTAAATCCACTCCGGTATCCGGACTGTTTCCGCCCAGAATGGCATTCAGTTTTGCAAAGCTGAACTCCCTGCTGATTTGCGAGCCTTTGAAGGTCAGGCCGTCTTTGGTAAGGCGTATGCCTTGAATGTCACCGGCGGATTTCATTTTGCCGCCTCTTCCGACAAATTCCAGTTTTATACCCTGCAAGGCCAGACCGACCACAAGTTCTTTCCATGTCCTGGCGCGTTTCAACGCTTGCTTCACGGCATGATAAATCTCGTATTTAATGCGTTCCGAATCATGCAGTTTCGTTACATTGGTTTTGCCTTTATCCTCCGCATAGGTCAGTCCGTACTTGTCTTTAAGTCTTTTGGTGGCAATCTCATTACGCTTGTAATCGCCCTGTGAGGAGATTACTTTACCATCATAACCGATGCGGTTATAGACCAGATGGCAATGCGGATTGTCGGTATGGTGATGCCTTACCAGTATGAACTGGGTGTTCCTGATGCCCATCAGATCCATGTATTCCATCGCTATCTTAGCCATGAATTCATTGCTCAATACCGGCTTGTCTTCCGGTTTGAAGCTTAACGCGATGTGTCCGACGGGCTGTTTTATCTTCGGATTAAGCAGGCACTGGCAGTTGAAACTGTCCGCTATTTCACGGTTATTGCCCAGCAATACGCCATCGGAACCGATGATCTCGGCATTGTCCTTTCCCATCACGTAGCGGATGCAACCGCCAAAGGATTTGCCTTTCTTGATTTTGCCTATCATGTATTTCTCCTTTCCACTTTTTTATATTCGTTCATGATCACTTTCAGCTTTTCGAGCAGTTCCATGACGGCATTCCTTGTCCGGTAGAATCCTGTCTGGTGGGACAGCCTGGCAAGCTGGTTCAGGTTGTTCGCCATTCCCACAAGATTGCGTATGACGGCTGCTTCCTCCGTCGAATGCCTGGCCACAATCCTTGCTTCGAATGCGGCTTCCCGGATGAACTCCGCCAATGTGCGGTTCGCCTGTCTGCTGCGGTGCAGCAACCGCTCGTAATCAATCCTGGAGAACTTTACCGTCACGGATTTGGAAAGCTTGCGGATACCACTTGCTTTCGGTCTGCCTCTGGGTCTGGTTTTATCCTTGTCACTCATATTACTTGGTTTACTGTGATTGGTCATTTTACTGTGATGATATGTCCTGCAATCTGCGACCGTTGGGAGCGGATTGCCTCCGCGACTCCGGGAGTGGAGCGAGGTTTTCGGGATGCCCGAAAGATAACCTCGCTAACTCCCGAAACTGATGTTCCGTCCGTTGACCGCCTCTGGCGGGTTCTGAATGCCGGAATGCCATCATTCCATGATGCGGATGGATTTTGCACCGGGTGTCTTTTACAGTTTGCGCCACCGCTCGAAGTCTTCCGAATAGATTTCAAGATGCTGCCGGGCGATATTTTCCAGCAGTCCTGAAACGCTCATCCTCCGGCTTCCGAGCTTGCGGACATACTCGTCCAGCCTGTCCCTTACCTCGCAGCTCACGAATACGGGCTTGCGGTCTTCTATTCTGGGAACTTGCAGGAATGTGCTGCGGTACTCTTCCAGTGACAGCCTGCGTTGCCTGCCGCTAATCCGGCACTTGGATGCAGGAGCGAAACCGTCTTTCTCTGCCGGCTCCTGGATCCCGGATTGTTCCGTGACTGTTGGCAGGATTTCATTCCCGGCATGGTCAGTAACCTCTCCTGCACTTTCAGGGTTTTCACACTCAGGAAGGAGCTGTGACATTTCCATACCTGTCATAGCTTCCCACCGCTCTTTGTCAAAGCTTTTTCTTGTAGCCATAATCTTTGAATTTTAATAAGTCAATACAGTGGTCTTGGTATGTACCTTGACCGGTTATCGGCAGCAAAGAAAGTGTGTATAGTGCACTGTGTCAAGCAAATGGAGTGAGTGTGGCAATTATGACCGGTTCTGCATTATATGCACCGGACAAACGGTGGCGACTGCTGTGATTTGCCACACCCGCACGGGCGTCCATGGAATCGGACAATGATTTCATGGCAGTATGGAGACTGAATCTAACGGACACTTTACCGGATATAGGATAACCCGTTGCAATCGTACCGGTATACTTGCTACAGTCAGTTCAGGCAGTAATAATCACATGGCGGCTTTGCTCAGTCGGGTCATACTGTCCACCGGCCATGCAACATGATGACAGATGATGAAACAGACCGTCAGCCGTCTGCAAATCCATTGCAGTGTGATTATTACTGCTTTAATTTGTACCGGGAACAGGAAATTGCTGCAGCCATGCCACTTGTTCCCTCCTGTCAGATGTATCGGATAAGGCAGTAAGCCGGCTTTGCCTTGGCGGTACAAGATGGAAACAGTATCAAATGGAAATAAACAATGAGATTATGGAAATAGTAAGTTTTGAAAAAAGAACCTTTGAGGAGATAGCTGCCAAGTTGGATTACTTCGTGCAGCGGATGGATGACCTCTGCCAACAGCATGGGAAGAAGAAGGCAGAACGATGGATGGACAGTCATGCCGTCTGCCGGAAACTGCGTATCAGCCCGAGGACATTGCAGACCCTCCGTGACAACGGCACACTCGCCTTTACCAAGATTGGCAACCGCACCTACTACCGTCCGGAAGACGTGGAACGGGTCATTGTGGATGTGGAAGAGAGACGGAAAGAGGCGAAATGGAAAGGCAAAAGCATTTAGCAGTTGAAGTATCAATTAAAGACAAACCGTATGAGTAGTGAAATCAGAGAAAAAGACCATGAGTGGGTATGTAAATTCCACTCGAATTTCGACCGGCTTCTGGCTTCGTTCGAAAAGTTGTTCAGCCAACGCCGACCTCCCGTATATGGCGATGAACTGCTGACTGACAAGGAGGTGTCGCACCTGCTTAAAGTGAGCCGCAGGACATTGCAGGATTACCGAAGCAACGGCATACTGCCCTATATTCAGGTGGGCGGCAAGATTCTGTACAGGGCTTCCGACATAGAGCGTACCCTGATGGACGGCTATAGGGAAGCGTACCGTTCAAGAAAATGAAAATCCATCCCGTTCCTTCTGCCTGCGGCCGCATGAAAAAAGGGACACCCGGAGGTCGGTTCTTCTTCTTCCTTCCTCCGGATGCCCCTTGCTTTTTCTTTCAGGTGTCGGGCTTATTTCGTACCGGTGGTCCTTACACTTACCCCTTTCGGTATCGGGTTGTCAAGTATTATCCGGTAGCATAGTCTGCCGTCCACATTCACCGGCTCTTTCGCCACCATGAAACCGGCGCATTTCTCGACCTTTGCCACATCGAGTATCATGCCGGCGATGAAGCTGTTGGAGAAGCGGGCGCAACGCGGGTCGTTCCAGATCGTGAAGCCGTTCTCGTCATCCGAGACGAACATGTACCAGTCCTTGGGCCTGTCTTCGTCCCTGGCGATACACAGCCTGTTTCCTGCGTGCAGGCTCAGTTCCCTGCTCAGTATCCTGCTCAGGTACATGCTGCCGTCACGGCATACCGTGATGATCCGTTTGCCTTTGTAGGTCAGTGCCGGATGGGAATTGCTCTTGTCATAAACTGTCAGTTTCATAATCATCAATATTTTATTGTTATACCTTGTTGTCCTTTATTCTTGTCATGCCGCCTCTCCGGCCATGATCAGTCTTCTTCTGGCGATGAACTTCCTGTTTGCCCGGACGGATTCCATCATCGCCTGCGCCCTGCGTGTCACCACCGAGGTCTTCTCGCCCATGTGCCTGGCTATGGTGCGGAATGAGCTTCCGGTCTCGTAGAACCGCAGCATGAATATCCTGTAATCCTCGTAGGAGAAATGCCGCCTGAGGAACTTCTGTATGTCCCTTACCAGCCTGTCGCATCCGGTCAGCATCTCTTCCCGTTCCTCTGTCTCTTCCGCGCAGTCCGTCTCGCCCAGTCTTGCGAAATACTCGTCTCCGGGACTGTCGTAACGGCTTTCATCCCTTGCGCCCGACTGTAGGATTCTCCGGTAGCATCCGAAGAAATAGGATTCCAACTCATCGATCCCGCCGCTTGCGAACATGACCTGTTTCCTGACTGCCAGATAGGCGTCATGGAATGCGTCCTCGTCGATTTTTCCATAGATGGAGAGTCTCTCCTTCAATCTCGCGTATGAACGGTCAAACCATCCGTTGAATTCTTTTACGTCTTTTGTTGCCATATCCTTTTTCCATTTATCTGTTAGACATCCGGCCCGTGGTGCGGGCACTCTTGTTTCTTTGTATGCCTTACAGCCGTTCTACCTCCGGAAAAGCGTCAAGGCTCGGCAGGAAAAAATACCGGAACGCAAAGCGCGAGGATGATTTTTTCCCCGCCGACCCGCAGGGCCCGGCCTTGCGCTCCGGTGGGGAACGGCTACCTTTGCTTCAAAGAAATGAGTGTGTCCTTTTCTGCTTTTTACCGCCTGCAATTATCCTCTTGCGGTGAAAAGGAATGTCTGACGGTGACACATGCCGTCCGGTTTGCGGACTGTTTCCGTTTTTTTGTTTCCTTCGCACAGGAAACGGTAGGAACAGCTTGATTCCGCCGTTTCGTTTTGCATGAAAAATCAATGTCAAACTTAAAATTACAGGAATATGGAAGTAGTGGTCATAGACAAGGCGACTTTCGAGAGGATGCTCTCGGGATTTGAGATTTTTGCGGAAAAAGTTGAACGGCTCTGCCGGGAACAGGAGGACTTGGGAGAAAAGGAGTGGCTTGACAGCGATGACGTGTGCAGGCTGCTTTGCATCAGTCCGAGAACCTTGCAGACGATGCGGGAGAACGGAACGCTGGCTTATACCAAAATAAGCCACAAGGTATATTACAGACCGGAGGATGTGAAGTCCATCTTTCCCGTGACGGAAATGAAACGGTGTATAACAGCCGGCAAGGAAAGAAAATGCAATGTAAGCAACAAACAAACCAACAAGCCAACCAACAAACCAACCAACAAACAGATATCTGACTTATGAATGACAATGGCAATATCCGGCTGCTGACACCGGAAAACGACATGCGCGTGAGAGCCTTCCTCTCGTCGCTGGAAGAACTATCGGAAAAGGTGGAGAAAATACGTGAAAACAACAAGCCGTCCCTGGACGGGGAACGCTATTATACCGACAAGGAACTGGCCGTCAGACTGAAGGTCAGCCGCAGGAGCCTTCAGGATTACCGAAACAACGGCATACTGCCCTATATCCAGATAGGCGGCAGAATCCTGTACAGGGCTTCCGACATAGAGCGTACGTTGATGGACGGGTACAAGGAGGCGTACCATCAGAATGGAAGAACCAGGTTTTAATATTACCCCATATTATGGGCATCCGCCAAGTTCAACTCTTCATTTCTGAATCCGCATCACAGGTTCACTAAATGATGCGGATTGGTTTTGTAATGCAATACAGATACACCCTTTATTGGGTATATAGTAATGTTACACCCTTTTTAGGGTATATTTCTTGGCTATGCCAAATTATATTCATACATTTACAGCCAAAACAATAGATAGTAATATGTTTGCAACCATCTCGGCAGATATAGTTTCATCCACTTCGTTATCCGTGGATGAAACTATCAGACTAAAGCAAAGGATAGAGGCCCTGTTTGCTTTGCTCAAAACAAAATACCCGGATTTTTACGGTCGTCAAATCAAAGGCGATTATATCGAGTGTGTGATGCAGAATGTATCCAATGCCCTTCGTATCGCTCTTGTTATCAAATCATGCATCAAGTCTTTCCCTATTACAGAAAACAAGAAGGCGAAGAGCTTTCAGACATATGGTATCAGGACGGCTATCGGTATTGGAAACATGCGTATAGTGGACACGGAACAGGGCATTTGGGATGGCGAGGCCATTTATATGTCGGGGCGTTCACTTGAGGGAATGAATGCCTTGAATAAAGGGACTTTGTCTGTATGTACAAGTAAAAGACAATTATCCTGCCCCTTACAGACGGTCGCATTGCTGACCGATGCCATCATGAATGACATGACCCTGCGCCAGAGCGAGGTCATTTATTACAAACTGCTTGGATTGAAGGAAACGGATATAGCCCGAAATCTGGGAATATCACAATCCGGTGTAAACAAGGCTTCATCGGCTACAAAATGGTATTGCATAGAGGAAGCCTTGAAGTATTTTGAACAGATAAATTTTAACGAATATGAATAGTTGGCTGTTTTTAAGTTTGCTGTTGGCCCACGTCATAGCCGATTTCTACCTGCAAAATGACAAATACTGCTCACAGAAAGAGGAAAAGAAATTCAGAAGCTACTTCCTGTATGTACATTCGCTTCTTGTAGCTGTAGTATCATGGGCTTTGGTTCCGGTCAGCGATTTCGGGTTTTATGCCTTGACCATTGCCCTGTCACATCTGGTCATTGACCTTGTCAAAGCCTATTGTCCCAAAGGATTGTGGAGTTTTGCTCTTGACCAGGCTGCACATCTGGCAATATTGGCTGCTGTGGCTACCGAGTTTGATATCACCACTGAATTGCCTGTACAATTTGTGGATTATACCGGGAACTTCTCCATGCCTTTATTCATACTGGCGGTACTGTTGTGCATCAAACCTGCCAATGTCCTGATCAAGCTGGTTTTGAAAAGATACCAAATCGGAGAAACACTATCCTGTGAGAATATCAAAAATGCCGGAGCATTGATAGGAAACCTGGAACGTATTCTCACAATAATATTTGTAATAATAGGCAGGTATGAAGCAATCGGTTTTATCATAGCCGCAAAATCCATATTGAGGTTCAAGGATACGGATACAGCAAAAACCGAGTATGTCCTTGCCGGAACATTTCTAAGTTTTGGAATCGCTTTGCTTTGCGGACTGATGGCAGCATAACAGGATGGAAGAGCTGCAAAAGAAATACGACACGCTTGTCGGGAAATATAATGCATTGCTTGCCGAGAACGAAGAGTTGAAATCAATTCTTCTTCAACACGGCATTGTCTATTCCGTATCGGAAATCTCTGATAAGGAGCCGATTTTTTCTCCTGTAATATTTTCTTCTGTCAATTTTACGCCTGATGAGAAAATAGCATTGTTCAGCAGTTTTTTCAAAGGAAGAACGGATGTTTTTGCACGAAGATGGTTCAGCAGGACAACGGGAAAGGGAGGCTATCAACCGGTCTGTACCAATGAATGGCAAAGAGGAGTCTGCGACAAGAAACGATACAAGTGCCCGGATTGCCCGAATCGCAACCTTGCTCCTCTGACAAGCCGGGAAATCTACCGCCATCTGGAGGGAAAAGATGAATACGGGTGTGATGTTATAGGTTTATATGCTGTCACCCCTGACAATAAATGCTCTTTTCTTTGCGCTGATTTTGATGACAAGAATTGTACTCACGGATATAAGGAAGATGTGCTGGCTTTCATTGCCGTTTGTAGGAATTGGGGAATTTCGTACAGTATCGAACGTTCACGCTCCGGTAACGGGGCGCATGTATGGATATTTTTCGAAGAGCCGGTTGCTGCCGGTAAAGCCAGGAAATTAGGCAATGCCATCCTTACTGAGGCCATGAAGCGCAACGGACATATTACCTTCAATTCATACGACCGTTTCTTCCCCAATCAGGACAGAATGCCTGAAGGCGGATTCGGAAATCTGATAGCCCTTCCATTGCAAGGCAGGGCACGGAAAATGGGAAACAGTGTCTTTGTGGATGAAAACTTCCTTCAGTTCAAAAACCAATGGGCTTATTTATACAATGCAAAAAAGCTTAACGAGCATGACTTGGACATGTTATTGGCCCGGCACAGACAGGAAGATTTCGGTTCGTTGGCAACTTCTTCAGAAACAAAGCCTTGGGTGCTTCCTGTATCTCAGGATGTCACGCAGAAAGATTTTAACGGAAAACTGAAAATTAAAAAATCGGACAGACTATACATCCCCCTAAACTCCATATCCGAAAAGGTGGCCAATCATCTCAAGCGTATAGCCGCATTCAAAAATCCGGAATTTTACAGCAAACAAGCGATGCGCATCTCTACCTATAACATTCCGCGTATTATTTGCCGTGCAGACTTTACGGATGATTACCTCGCCCTGCCCCGCGGTTGTGAGGATGCCGTAACAACTATGCTGGAATCTCTTGGAGTTGCTTATGAAATGATTGATGAAACCAATCACGGCAAGCCTGTTGCCGTTGCATTCAAGGGCAAGGAACGTGACGAGCAACTTGATGCCATCAATTCCTTAATGCCATACACGAACGGGGTATTGGCGGCAACGACCGCTTTTGGGAAAACAGTAACAGCAGCTGCTCTGATTGCCCGAAAAAAGGTAAGCGCACTCGTGCTGGTACATTCCAAAGCGCTGCTCCTGCAATGGCACGAACGCCTTACCGACTTTCTTGAGATAGAATTTGCCGAGCCTGCCACGTCAAGAAAACGTGGCAGGAAAAAAGTGTTTTCTCCCATAGGCTGCTTGGATTCAACCTCAAACACCTTGCATGGAGTCATTGACATCGCCCTTATGCAATCATGTTTTGAAAATGGCGAGGTAAGACCTTTTGTACGTGAATACGGGATGGTGATCGTGGATGAATGCCATCATGTTTCTTCCATAACGTTTGAGAATGTACTCAGACATATTACGGCACATCATGTCTATGGACTTACTGCCACACCTATCCGCAAGGACGGACTGCAACCCATTATCTTCATGCAGTGCGGACCAATCCGCTTTTCGGCAGATGCCAAGACCCAGATACAGAAGCAGTCATTCCAGCGTTATCTTGTTCCAAGATTCACATCCTATCGCTCTGTAACTGACAACAGGCAGTCGTTCGCCTTATTGTCACAATCGCTTGCTGAATCCGAGTTACGGAATACGCTCATCGTGGAGGATGTGTTAAATGCAGTAACGGCAGGAAGGACACCGATTATCCTGACCGGCAGGACATCGCATGTAAAGCTGCTTTCCGGAATGTTAAAACCGCATATCGCCAACGTCATTCAACTGACGGGAGAAGGAATAGCCAAAAGCAAGCGTGAAGTCCTGCAAGGATTGCATGACATTCCGCAAAATTCCCCTCTTGTAATAGTCGCTACCGGAAAATATGTAGGAGAAGGATTTGACTATCCCCGGCTTGATACGCTCTTTTTAGCCCTCCCCATATCATGGAAAGGGTTGGTTGCCCAGTATGCAGGCCGTCTGCACCGGGAGAACGAAGGAAAAGCCGATGTCCGTATCTATGATTATATCGATATACACGAACCTGTCTGTGAGAGCATGTATCGCAAGAGGCTCAAAGGCTATTCCGCCATCGGCTATCGGGTACTTTCCAAGGATTGTCAGACATTGTTTGATGCAACCGAAGGTTTACAGTCGTCTCCGCATGAAGAACAGATATTCAACGGTATAACATTCTGTCAACCGTTTATAAAAGAATTAAAAGCCTCAAGACAATCCATTGTGATATCTTCCCCTAAGCTCTATCATATGGAACGAAATAAATTTGTCAATATCTTGAAAGAACTCCAAAGAGACGGTATTGAAGTGGCCATTCTTACATTGACAGAAAACGGGCAGTCGGATTATCTCAGAAGACAGGGGCTGTTCGTAAAGATTGTACCTGAATTATCATTATGTTCATGTATTATGGACAAATCCTCCGTCTGGTATGGCAGTATCAATATCCTTGGCTATCCGACGGAAGAAGACAATATTATAAGAATTAAAGATATAAGACTTGCAGAAGAATTTTTGGATGTCATTTACAATAATGGCAATGGCAAGTAATACAAAAATGAAATCATAATGCAGCAGATATAAGGAGGACACCGGCTAAATGTATATTGTCAAATCACTTGTGATACATTATATTTCAGAATTTTAAGCATGAAAACAGCGAATGAAGACAGAAGCAGTTCAGCCGGACAAGGGCGGATATTGGCAGGTGGTCGAAAAAACGGATTGATTTTTTGGAGGGAGCGCAGTTTGCCGCCTGCCTTTTTCATTGTGTTTCAAAAAAACGCTCTCCTATAGAAAATCAGAACAATCAGAACAGCATACGGACCGGTAGTTTCCTACTGTCTGTATGCTGTTCCTTTTTTGTTGTATCGACTTTTCCGTCGGTCGCTTGTTTCCGCTGCCGTCAGCCTTCCCTGTACAGACGTGAAAGGGGAAAGGTTTTCGGGCTGAATACGCTTTGCCTGCAAAGGAAGATTCTGCCCGAAACGGCACGGCCGCCCGACCTTTTCACTTTCAATGAAGTCTGTACTAACTTCATGGACGGCGAGGAAGCAGGCGGCTGCGAAATGGTTATTGGCTGTCAGAGCCGGAATGTGTGCGGCTCTGGCTTCTCTTTTCCATCAGTCTGTCCATTTCCCTTGAAATTTTTTCCTCCGTTATCCTGGCATATCCCTGTGTGGTGGAAATATTGGAGTGTCCCATCATCTTGGCTATGCTCTCGATGGATACGCTCTCTGAAATGAGCAGGACCCCGAACCCGTGCCGGGCCTGATGGTACGAAAGGTCATCGTGCCTGCCCAGGATCACGCCGATTTCCCGTATCTCGTGCCAGATGGAATCCCGGCTCGGCAACGGGAACACGGGACTGTGCATGTCGGTGGTATTGTACAGGGCGAGTATCTGCTCGGCTATCGGGTGCAGGGGGATGAACGCTTCCACCCCGGTCTTCTTCCGGCTGATGCGGATGAACCGCCGCCCCTCCGCCGTCGTCCCGATATGACACGGATGGAGCTGCTTGATGTCGGCATAGGCAAGCCCGGTGAAATAGGAGAAGATGAATGCACGCCTGCCCAGTTCCGCACGTCCTTCATTCAGGGGCATGGCCAGTATCCTTTTCATCTCTTCACGGGTGACATACTTGTGCTTGGGCGCGGTTTTCTTCTCATATTCGACATTCTCCACCGGATTGGTGCGCAGGATCTCGTTGTCCACGGCAAGATACAAGAGGCGGTTCAGCCAGCAGAGGCAGCGGTTGGTCTGCGAGGTGCTGAAATTCTTGTTCCTGATAAGGAATGCCTTGTAGTTCCTGCCGAAGTCTTCCGTTATTTCTTCAAAGGCGATGTCCTTCTTCCCCAGTGAAGCAAGGTAGTCCGTCAGGTACTTCTGGAAATACTGTGATTGCCGGTAGGTGGAGGTGGAATTGATCTCCCTGCTCCGTATCCTGAGACGTTCACGCTCTATCTCGCCCATCCGGAGCAGGTGTGTCGGAACGACGAACTGCCTTGTCACCCGGTTCTTGATAATCTCCGCACTGACGACACCCTGCGTCCTCAGAATTTCCTCGTAAGTCTGTTCGATATACTTCCGGTACTCCTGCAGCCTGGCATTTTCCCTTACCGTGCGTATGGTCCCGGTTCGGGCGTTCCAGTCTTCCGGCTTGCAGCATATCCCGGTGGTGATGGCGGTGTTCCTGCCGTCTATGGTGATGCGGCACATGACCGCCGTGGTTCCGTCAGCCTTTATCTTGCCGCGGTTGATATAGAATAGTATGGAAAAGGTACTTCTCATGATTCTCATTGTTTATGGATTATAGAACAAGTTTCAAATCTCCGGTGGCTTCGATGAGCCTGTCCATGTCCTCGAAGAGCTTTTTCGGGGTGACGCGGGCATAGACCTGGGTCGTCTGTATGTTGCTATGCCCCAGCATGCTGCTGATGGTCTCTATCGGAACGCCCGCTTCAAGGGTGACGAGCGAGGCGAACGAGTGGCGTCCGACATGATAGCACAGGTTCTCCTTTATCCCTGCCAGTACGGCCAGCGCCTTCATGTGGTTTCTCATGCTCGGATAGTGGATCATCGGGAACAGCGTGTCCCTGCTGTCATCATGATATTTCTCTATCAGGGCGACGGCTTCCGGCAGCAGCTTCACGCTTGCGCGGAGCTCGTTCTTTTTACGGCGGTATTTCAGCCATAGCTTGCCGTCCTCGCCGGTGTACAGGTTTTCCCGGGTGACGGTCACGGCATCGCTGTAGGCGACCCCGGTATAGCAGGCGAAGAGGAACAGGTCCCTTGCCAGACGGTGGGTCGTGCGGTGCGGGGCTATCTCCACGTCACGGATTTTCTCGAAACTTTCACGGCTCAGTGCCTTGGGGGTCTTGACGGTCTGTTTCGGAAGGACATAGTGCTGGAACATGAACCGTTCGGAGTGTCCTTCCTGATAAGCCCTTTTGCACGTTTTCTTGAGAATTGCCAGGTAATGCCGTACGGTGTCCACGGCATACCCTTTCTCGTCAAGGATGAAATTCTCATAGTCGTGGATGAACTGTTCCGTAAGCTGCCCGAAGGCCAGGTCTTTCGTCTTGAATTTGGTTTCAATGAACTCGCGCATGGTACGGCAGGTAAAGTCGTATGCCGGATAGGTCCCTTTTGCCCGGTCTATCCCGATACGGCTCTTCACCTCATCCCTGAGGGCATCCAGCATTTTCATCAGGGTCATCTGCGTCTTCATGCTGCCCTGGAAGGCATCCTTGACGGAAGCGGCGTCAAAATCCCCCTTGCGTTCCAGAAGGGAATCGAAGGCGGCATTGATGTCAAGCAGCAGCTTGTCGATTTTCGCATTTATCTCCACCGCCTCCCTGCTCTTGCCGTTCAGCCGGCTTTCACGGGGATTCCACAGCCCGGGAGTGCAGGAGAGCTTGCAGCTGAACTGCGCCATCGTCCGGTTCACGGTGATGCGTCCCATTATCGGGGCTTTGCCCGACTTGTCCAGTCCGCTCTTTTTGAGGTAGAGCAAAACCTTGAATTTTTCTACTTTCATACGCTTATAACTTTAGTTGCAAAATTACCTGTTTTATAAGCGTTCTTCGGTATGCAAAACAATGACAATCAGTGTAATATATCGGTGTTTTTAATTATCCGATTTGCTTCGCGTTACCTCGTTCCCTTTCGGTAACTGACCGGCTAACGGTTTGGTAACTGAACATCTTCAATAATCCCCACTTTCCTGCTTTTTCCACAAGTGGAAGAATATAGAGAAATGATTAGTTTCCAATGGATTACGTTATCCTTTCTTCTCGTTTCCGGTGCTCTGTTTGCCTATCTTATTCCATACAGCCCGTCATACTTGTGCGACCCTGCTTGTGCATCAGGGCGTTCCGATTACCACCGTCCAAAAGCTACTTGGTCATACTTCCGTCAGAACTACGGAGGTGTATTCAGAGGTTCTTTCTAATACAATAATACGTGATTTGAAGGCTGTAAAAAGGAAGAAAAAAACACCTGATTTTAGCCGTGTGGTAGAATGTGGGTAGATTTTATAGGTTCTACTGATATTCTACTGCCATAGTTTGGCAACCCTTTCCTGGCAAGATATTCCCTACTCATAAATTTCTTGTTTACTTTCGCTGAAAAGTGATTGTAAATGAGTATATTTGTCATGTTTTATTGGTTAACGCCCATGAACGTGTCTTTAACAGGATGCGTTCGTGGGCTTTTTTTGTTTAATTAAAAAAGTTCGTAGATGAAAAAGAAACTGATTGTTTTGGCTGTTGTGGTGGCTGTGATTGTAGGTCTGCTGGCTTATTACCAGTATGTACCGTTTTGGGCAAGCATTGTGAGTACCGGTGCGTTTATTGCCGGCATTCTTCTCGGTTGGAATGCCAAAGAGTGGAGTGATAAACATGTAACGGGGCTGAAGGTATGATGGAGGAACTGAATGAACTGTTCAACATCACCGGCGGGATAGTTACTACTATCCTGCTTCCTCTTTTCGGTGTGTTCATGTTCTATGACAGCAAGAAGCGCAAGGCGGCTGCGGAAGCGAGAAAGGCGGAAGCTGATAATATCACCTCGTATGCTGCTGAATGGAAGGAACTGTACGAGAAAAAGGAACACAGGGTAATGGAACTTGATTCCAAAATAGACCAGCTTTATGCCGAGAAGAACGAAGACCGCCAGCGTATCCGCGAGCTGACCGAAAAGAACGCTACACTGGAGATAGAGAAGATAAAGCTGGAAGCAAGGCGGTGTGATGTCCGGGGATGTAGCGGGCGGAAGCCACCGAGCGATTATTAATTCGCGGGAAGGAAGGTGTTTCGCAACGGCTCCCTTCCCTTTTTAGCACAAACTTAAAGTTTAAACAAAGGCTTCTGCAAATGTAGTGTATGTTTATATTAAATCAAATGATGTATGAAGTATTTTACGATAAAAGAACTTTGCCGTTCGACAACTGCCGACCGCAAAGGAATTGACAACAGATGTGGCAGTGATATAGAAGCCAATCTGACTGCATTGGTGGATAACGTTCTTGACCCGCTACGCGAATGGTACGGCAAACCTATCGTTGTGAACAGCGGTTACCGTTGCCCGGCATTGAATAAGGCAGTTGGCGGTGCGACAACCAGCCAACACATGAGTGGACAGGCCGCGGACATTGATACCGGAGACAGGCAACAGAATAAGCTACTGTTCGAACATATCCGCAAGAACCTTCCTTTCGACCAGTTAATTGATGAGAGTAATTTTGCCTGGGTACATGTAAGTTATCGGGCGGACGGTAGAAACCGTAATCAGGTACTGAAGCTATGAAAAATCTACCCTGGCTATTAGTTGTATTGCTGGCAATCGCTTGTGTGGTAGCCTGGTTCCGTCCGCACGAGCCTTTGCCGGCAGAAATCCGTACCGAAACAAAGATACAGACGGTTGTCAAACTTGATACGGTTCTTATCTCCGCACCGATAGCGGTCTTTTGGCAGATATTGCCGAATGACACAGTACGTATAGGTGACACTTTGCTTCATCGCAAACGGGTTGTGTATGAAGATAGCCTGTATCGTGCGGTGGTGAGCGGATATGTAGACCCGCAGCTGGATAGTATGACTGTGTATCTGAGGACCGTTTATCAAGTGGAAACGAATGACGTCTATCATCCGGTCACCATCAAGTCGAAAAAGAAACGTTGGGGATTTGGGTTGCAGGCTGGGTATGGGTATCTGGGTGTGTTTTATGTTGGGGTTGGAGTGAGTTATGACTTGTGGCAGTGGTAAACGATTTATTTTTACGGTTTCACTTTCAATTTAACATTATGATGTAGTTTATATTATAGTATAAATATTTATACTATAATATAAAATGTTTGTTGTTGTAGTTGATGTTTCAATAAAACATCTTATATTTGCAACATCTTGATGCGTAAAATTTGCAAGTAAAGAGTAAACACGATTATGAATCCAATTTTAACTTATTTATTGAACCATGCTCCATGGTTAGCTGTTATATTGATAGTAATCATAGCTACGTGGATAATATCAAAATATCATACTAAACTGGAAACAACAAGAAAAGCAGTTGATGATTTGCCATGTGAAAAGCATAAAGATGATATAAGAAATTCCGACTTACGTTATAAAGAATTACAACGTATTGTTTCATCTACAAATGACATGGTTGTTGAGATAAATAAATGGTTAATGAAATTTGATAATGACATGATTGATAAATTGGCAAAGAAAGCGAGCCCTTTAAAAATGACACCACTTGGCAATGTCTTGTTTGTGAAATCTTCAGCTAAAAAAACAATAGATGATAATATTGATTTTTTAATGGAAGAGCTAGAGAAGATAAATCCAACGACAGCGTATGATGTAGAGGAAGAGGCTTTAGGATTTCTTCTTAGAAATATGGGGCATGAAATGTTTACTGATATCAAACAATTTATATATTATTCTCCTGATACAATAGAGTTATTAGACCCTGCTTCTAATACAAACAAAGCTGTAAAACTTTCTATGCAATCTATAGTTAAATTGATGAGCATTTATCTGAGAGATATCTATTTATCAAAACACTCTGATATACAATAATATTTTTATCTTGTCATTAGGTGATTTTATAGATTTCGTAAAAAGCTCTTGATAAGTAAAAGATATTTCGCCCCGACTTTCGTCGGGGCTTTTTTATTTACTTTTTATTTGATAATACCTCTTGGCTTTGTATTTTTGTAGATTAACTTTGATTTTATAATACTATGGATGAATTGCAAAACTATAAAACAGTGTTTGTTGTAGGTAACGGGTTTGATTTAAATCTTGGTCTGAAAACTTCTTATAAGGATTTTATGAAAAGCCATTGGTTTTCTGATATAAAGAACAATTTTTTGGTGGACTATCTTCGGAAGAAGCAATCTTTAAATTTATGGATTGATATTGAAAATGAGTTAAGTGTGTATTCACAAAGTACTTTTCTTCCAAGAATATATATAGAAGGTAAACCTAAAAAGGGTGATACATTGCGTGATGAATACAATGAATTGTGCTCTCATTTAAAGTCATATTTGATGGAGGTGACTAAAGAAGGGAACTATTTCTCAGCTATGGGCACTTATGTATTAGATCAAGCGTTTAAGTTATCCCCTGTATATATCCTTACATTTAATTATACCAATACAATTGAAAATATACTAAGTGATATTTCATATAATGAATCAGAATATATAATTAACCACGTACACGGTACATTAAAGAATGGCTTTGTATTTGGCGTAGAAGATAATGCCCAAGTAGATAAAAAGCATGTTTTTTTGTATAAATCTCATAGTCCTTATCAAAAAGTAAAGGGTTTACCTTATATTTTGGATAACGCAGAAAGAATAATATTTTTTGGATACTCTTTGGGGCAAACCGACCATTCTTATTTTGATGATTTTTTTAGACGACAAACTCAATTTGGGTGTAAAGAAAAAGAATTTATATTTTATCACTATGGACAAAACTCTTATGATGATATGAAGTGGCAAATTAAAATTTTGACAAATAATCAGCAAGCTAAATTTGGAGAATATAATAATATTAGTTTTATAGATATAAACAAAGAGAGATAGTTCAATTTTACTAATAGGAATGGTTGGTAGATTTAATATTATGACAGAACTCAAATATACGTATGCTCTTGATAAGAATGAAAAGTGTGTTGGTATTGAAAATGCTCAGAAAGGAATAGAATATCGATGTCCTCATTGTAAAGGAGAAATGGTTGTAAAAGAAGGTTCTGTTAAAGTAAAGCATTATGCTCATAAGATAAGACCGCAAAACTGTAGCTATGAAACTTATCTTCATGCTCTTGCTAAGAAAAGAATTGAAGAGTGGTTTAATTCAGATGGTGCATTAAATATCTCTTTTAAAACAAAAGATAGATGCTCTAATTTTGAACATTGTCTATGGAATCATGATGACTATACTTCTTCTTATTATTGTGAGAAAGAAACGAGCCAATCTTTTAACTTAAAGAATTATTACAATGTAATCACTCGAGAAAAAACATATAAGGGGTTTCGTGCAGATTTGCTTCTTACCAATTCGGAGAATAAATATGAACCTGTTTTCATCGAAATTTTAGTTTCACATCAGTGTGAGAAGGGGAAGTTAGGGTCTGGGATACGTATTATTGAGGTGGCTCTAAATTCAGAATATGAACTGAATACTATTATACAAAGTGGAATGATTTCCGAGAGCGAACGAGTGAATTTTTATAATTTTAAACGTAGATGTAGAATATCTGAAACTGAAGGTTTGATGCTTAATAAGTTCGTATTATTAGATTCTATGCAAGGGTTTTGTCCGAGTAATCGTAGCAATTGCAAAATATATACTCAGAGACATTCATCTGCTATATTTGAGATTACATTCGATTATTTGGCAAATCGTACTATATGGATAAACCCTTTTGTCTTTGGTTGGGCAATTGTATATAAGAATTACGAAAATGCAAAGAACTGTTTTTTATGTAAATATTATAAGGAAAATAGCTATACAAATCAAAGGCTATGTTGTCTATATAAAAAGAAAGGCATTGAAAAATATTGTAAATCTAATCAGGCTATAGGATGTAATGAATTCACAGTCGATGAAAACGTTATAAGTGAGAACTGCAATTATTTGTCTCATATTGTATATAATGTTTGGAAAAAAGGTATGGATAGTAGGGGGATAAATTATATAAAAGGAAACTTACTGAACTGTCTTTCCTTTTATGGCTCATATTTCAGTAAAAATTCAGACTTGTTTATGACGTGCTTTGGCTTCCATTAAAGCTTTTTGTCCGTTTCTATTTGATAATTCTTCCTTGATTTGTATTTTTGTGAAGTAACTTTGATTTTATAATACTATGATTCAGAAAAAAGATAATCCTATTCCATATAAATGTACAGAATGTAAATTTACGGTTACACAATATTATGGTACTAAACTATATGCTTTACATACAATATTAGTTAGCAGTAGTTTTAATCAAGTAAATTTTGTAATAGCCCTTGGTGATGATCGTGATTATGTGAAACAGATAGCTAAATATGTTGATAAGAGTGCATATTTCAAACAGTATGTTTTTCTTGCTAAGGAACACTATAAAAATGCAATTCCCTTTTTTATCAAGGATAAAGGTGCTGTTCGGTGTGATTATGATGGTACTCCAATCTTAAGCTATGAATGTGATATATGGTGTCCGAAATATCATAATGGGGATAAATTCTTTTATTTTAAGCATAATGATGCGAAAAGCAGGTTTGATTATCTTGTTAGAAGAGGAGATTTAATTGAAGCTGTAAAAGAGAACGAAAAATGGCATTTACCTAAGAATATAAATGAAATTTTATTTATGCCACCCAAATATAAGACTGAGGTAATTCCACTGAGTGAGTTGCTTAAATGAATAATGGCCATGATACAAGAAGAATACCAATTTGACGAAGCCTCAGTACAGGCAATCATGCACTGGGCGGAAACAGCACAGTTACCGAAAGAAGTAGTATTGAGTGAATCTGAGCATATCTACGACACGTCTTTGTATGTTCGGGCGAACATTAACGACATCAAGCAGCATTATCCGGATGCGTTTTATAATCCGGCTATCATCCGGCTTTACCGGTTGAAGGAATTTGTAGAAGGGATGGCTGAATAGTCGTCCCTTTTCACTATATTTTGCTATCTTTGCCCACATGACTTACAACGAGGCTTTATCATATTTGGAACGCATTAAGGATACCGCCATTGGTGCACCCGTGAAAGGGCGTTTCATAGAATCATTATTCATCGGTCCTACCGATTGGGAACAAATGACAGACTTTATGAATCTCCGTATCCAGAAAGGAGAGGAAACGGCTTTGACTGAGTTTGACAGTGCCGGCAAGAGTCTTTCTGTATATGGGGTGTCGGTCAATAATGAATTTGACGTGCCGCATTGGGATATGATTATTATGGATAATTGGGAGCTGATGATAGGTAATTGAGATGAAAAATCCCCGTAGCGGCTCAACTACGGGGATGGTGTCAAATAACAGAGTATCAATATGAGATACTAAGTGAGCCTATTTTTTTAGAAATGTCCTGTAGGGCATCGTTAAATGTCTGTAATTCTTCTTGTGTGAAGCGTGCCGGTTTTCCGTTTACCAGATTACCATTTAATCTCTGATACAGCCATGACCTACTTTTATTAAAGTATTTCTTCGCAAGATAGCTTAGAGAGACTATTTCGGCCACTTCTTGCAGCTGTAGTTTGATTGCGCTCTCTTCTATAACATCCAGTTTCTTATCAATGTTCTGTAAGCGCTCTGATACAAAGTTGGCAATAGCTTTCTTATCTTCTTCCGAAGTGTACTTGGCTGCTATTTCTGTCATTCTGGTATAGAACTCTGGAGAGTCTGTACCAAGTAGTGGCTTTAATGCCAGTAATTCATCTTTCAGTGCCATATATTTATTTTTAGTGCCCTCTCCGGAGAGAGGGGCTTTGTTTTACTTCTTTTTTTCTAACTCTTTTAAGACTTTGTCGATTGTCAGTAACCGGTCTAACCTTTTGTCAATCTCTTTTTCTTGGTTTGTTCCGGTAACTTCGGCGATAAATCTTAGTTGGTCTAGTTCTTTTTTGAGGAATGCTCTTTGTATAAGCAAATCCTTTTTAATTTGTTCGTTACTCATGTTGATTACTTTTGTTATTTGACATTACAAATGTAATAATCTTTTGATTATTATACAAACATTGCATGAATTATTTTCGCTATCTCGTATATTTTTTCCATATTTACAGTGCGTTACATATTTTATTGAATAGGAGGAATAGTAATATTCCGACCATAAAGCTACTGGTGATTGATTTTGCCAGTAGCTTATTCATATACGGTTCTGCCCCCTGTGTGATAGCTTAATGGTTTCACTGTATCCTCCTATTTGAGAATATGTAACGCAACGGGAAAGCGGAACCGTTCTTTTTTCCGCTTCTTAATCCGTTGCATTATGGGTAAATCTCAATCATCCTCTCCAAAGCTTACAAAGGCTTTCATTGGCTACGGTCATTATCAGCTAACAGTCTCACGTATTCCGATTACGTGAAAACCGCGATAACGGGAAATATGGAGTTAATAGACCGTTTGAACTCTGATGTAGAAAAGGAGAGGGAAGAAGCCACTGCCGAAGCAATAGCTTTTGTCCAGGAACAATCACTTTAAGCTGTCGAAGATTTTCCTCATTGCATCATCAGCGTGTTTTCGCATTACTCGAAAATAGTTGAATATAGGACGGTTCGTTTTCATTGATTGGCCGATACAATATTCAAGAATTTCTAAGGATATACCTAATTCGAATCCATGTTGAACGAATGATTTACGTGCAGAATAATAAACCACATGCTTTCTTATCCCTGCTATTTTGGAGAGTTCTTCCATTTTACGGGATACAACAGAATAACATTGCCCGAATGTTTTATACTTACCAAAAACAAGTTTACCATTCTTCTGCATATATTTGTTTATGATTTCCCTTGCTTCCGGCTGGACGGAGAATGCCGTTTTACTTTCACCACTTTTTTTGTTCTTTGTTTTTCGCCGGTAATATTCTATCCATTCTTTTCGGAAATCAATATCAAGCATATCTACAAGATTGATACCACCCAAGTAATAGCTTAACATGAAAATATCACGTACTACTCCGATATTGTATTTAGGAATTTCCATATCTCGGATTGCCTTTATTTCATCAATGCTAAGGTCTAATTCACGTATATTGGCTGACGGCATTCTGCAGAACTCAAACGGTTCTACTTCATATCTGACCATATTATGTTTCTTGGCATAGTTGATAATTACTTTGAGTAATGTAAGGTAGATTTTAATGGTGGTAGGAGAGAGCCGTTTGTCTTCAAGGTCCATTTCAAAATGCTTGATGTTTCGAGGCGTAATCATTGAAAGTAGCAAATCACCTTGTGACTTGATGAATGATTGGCATGCCAAACGATACAACTTTTCAGATTTGTTTCTTTTCTCCTCTGCGAGTTCTGACAGATAAGATGTCATTGCAGAGGAAAACTTGGCATTGGTGTAGTCTTTCTTTTTTATGATGATTTCTCGGAGCTCGGAACATGAATATACATCCACATCATATATGTTGTCAATAACATTCTGATAATGGTTAAGTAGATTCCGAAGTTTCATGTTCATTGAAGCGGCTTCCGGATGATTGATAACTTGCCCCTCTTTGAATTGTGATAGGGTGTCAATAATACAGTTTGTTGGAATATATCTGGTATTGGAATTATGGGCCAGTGATATTCTTACTTTGTGCTTTCCGTTGATAAGCACTTTTGCAGGTACGATACAAAGTTTAAGCGTTGCCATATTTTTGTTTAATAAAGTTGCGACAATTTGTTAGTAATAAAATCGGTGTCCGACAATCGTCCGACAATCAAATTTTGCAACCTGCTGCGAAATATTGGAAATACGCTTTTCCCGTAACTGCTTGATATACCTATAATAAAAGCACTTCCAACGTTCGCTTACGGAGGAAGTGCTTTACATAAAAACTAAACTAGACTTAACTAAACTATTCTATTGGGGGAGTTTCACAACTCCTATCTGTTCGCGGCAAAGGTAAAAAAACATCTTTTAATATGCAATAGGATATTATTAGAAATAGCCCGATTTCAATAAAATATAAACCTATAAGGGTATTTTTAACTCCTTTTATTAAGAAAATCTTGGAATATTTGTTTATAACTGTCACTGACGGGGATATAGTTCTTGCCAAAAACAATACGTCCACGGTCGATGATACGTATTTTGTCTTTTTGGACGATATAGGAACGATGCACGCGTATGAAGCGTGAAGCAGGCAGAAGTTCTTCTATGGACTTCATGCTCATGAGCGAGAGAATGGGTTTGGGAGAGTTCTCCTCATAGATTTTGATATAATCTTTCAAGCCTTCGATGTAAAGAATATTTTTGAGCTCCACTTGTATCAGTTTGTAATCACTTTTTACGAAGATGCTTTCAATTTCCTCTTGGGGCTGTTGCAGCAGTTCGAACCACTTCACTGCTTTATTGGCGGCTTGCAGAAAGTCTGCATACGAGATGGGTTTCAGCAGATAATCGAGGGCGTTGACCCTATACCCGTCTATGGCATATTGGTCGAAAGCGGTGGTGAAAACGATACGGGTATGTGTATCTACCATTCTGGAGAATTCCAGGCCGTTGAGTTCGGGCATTTGGATATCAAGAAAAAGAAGGTCGACACGCTTGTCCGGCAAGTCGCTCATCGCTTGCACTGCACTGGAGTATTTGCCGGCAAGCTCCAGAAACGGGGTTTGGTTGACGTAGCTCTCCAAAAGGTTCAGGGCCAGCGGTTCGTCATCTACGATTGCGCACTTCAGATTCATGTTGTCAGTAATTGATTGTTAAAACCGATTTATATTCTTTTCCGTCCTCACTTATGCCGTGCTTCCATTCGTACCGGCCGGGATAGGTCAGTTCCAGACGCTTGCCTACTTGTTCCAGTCCGATGCCGCTGCCGCTTTTGTCGGCTTCGCTCTTGGGGTGGTAGCTGTTGGTGATTTCGCAACGTACTTCATGCACATTCTCGCTGAAATATATACGGATATGGCTGGGCTCGGTGGGAGAGATGCCATGTTTGAAAGCATTCTCTATGAGGGAGATGAATATCAGCGGGGCAATCTCCGTAGGGCTGTCGGGACGAATATCGAAACGCGTTTCAACAGTGACGTTGGACGAGAGACGGATGCGCATCAAGGCGATGTAGTTCTTGATGAAATCCATTTCCTTGCCTAAAGTTACGAAGTTCTGCTGATTGTCGTAAAGGACATGGCGCAATAAACGGCTCAGTTCCTGTACGGCTGTTTGTGCCTTATCCGTATCAAAGGCAATGAGTGCGTAGATATTGTTCAGCGTGTTGAGCAGGAAATGCGGGTTGAGCTGGTTGCGGAGATTCTTTAATTCGGCTTCCGTGCGACTTTTTTCGGCTTCGCGGCGGGCGGCTTCCACCTGCACCCAACGTCCGCTGAGGCGAATGGCCGCACTCAACCCTACAGTAAGTATCATGGAAAAGAAATCGCGCATGATGAATATCCACTTCGGCGGACCGATGTGTCTTTGGCCCTCACCGTCGGCTTTTGCGTAGGTGTGGAATGCGTACTCCTGCCAAAAGTGTACACCGGCTGTAACGCAAGCTATCAGCAGTATGTTCAGCAGGAGATACTGCCGTATGCGCCCCTCGAACAGATAACGGGGAATGAGGAAGCAGTAATTGCAGTAGAATACGATAAGAAAAGATAGCGGAACAATGCTGCCATGACGCAGGTATTCCATCCATGTAATGGTGAAACCGCTGCGTGTCATCATCACGAAAGGAAAAGCAAATACAATTCCCCAGCCGATGATATGAATCAGGGCTTCGATGATGCGCGACCGTGAGTAGAGAATTTGTTTCATACAAATGCAAAGATAGTTTTTTTTAGCGATAAGCGATTATCACTCGTATCGTATTGCTTCTATCGGGTCTAAGTCTGCTGCTTTCTTTGCAGGATACCATCCGAAGAACACTCCTGTCACCGTACAGACGGCAAAGCTGAGGAATACGCTCCATGCCTGTATATAAATAGGCCAATGGGCTGCGCTCTTCACAATCCAGCTTGCGCCGCAGCCGATGATGACACCGATGAGACCGCCGGTAATGCTGATGAGGATGGCCTCGATGAGGAATTGCGACAGGATGTCCACTCCTCTGGCACCCACACTCATGCGCAGACCGATTTCGCGGGTGCGCTCCGTTACGGATACATACATGATGTTCATGATGCCGATGCCGCCTACCACCAGCGATATGCCGGCGATGCAGGCGAGGAGAGTGGTCATCAGGTCGGTGGTGGTGTTCAGCATCGAGCTGAGCTCCTGCTGGCTGCGTATGGTGAAATCATCGTCGTCGCTGTCCTTCAGTTTATGGTTCCGGCGCAGAATTCCGGTGATTTCTTCGGTGGCGTTGTCCGTCATGTCCTCGGTGAGTGCGGATGCGAAGATACCTTGCAGATAGGTCTGTGCAAGCAGGCGTTTCATTACGGTGGTGTAGGGGGCAAGTACAACGTCGTCCTGGTCCATGCCCATGCTGTTGTATCCTTTGGCTTTCAGTACGCCCGTCACGCGGAAAGGCACTTGATTGAAGCGGATAATGCGTCCTACGGGGTCTTCTCCGTTGGGGAAAAGATTATCCTGTATTGTCTTGCCGATGACACATACTTTGGCGGAAGTCTGTATGTCGGTTTCCGTAAACATCGTGCCGTTCTCCACCGTAAGCTGGCGGATTTCAAGGTAGTCCGTGCCTACGCCGCTTACGGATGAGGGGTAGTTGTTATTGCCTGCAATAAGCTGTCCCGATGAGGATACGTTGGGGCTGACGGCAGCCAGGAAGTTCGTTTCGTTGCGCAATGCCTCGTAGTCGGTGAGCTTCAGCGTCTGCATGGCGCTGGGGTCTTGGCGGACGCCGCCGCGCATATCCGCTCCCGGATGAATCATTATCATATTCGAGCCCATTTCGGAGATTTGCGCCTGAATGCTTTTTTTTGAACCCTGTCCGATAGCGAGCATCGTGATGACGGACGCCACGCCGATGATGATGCCCAACATCGTGAGGAAGGCACGCAGTTTATTGTTGGCAAGTGCCCGAAAGGCTATTTTGAAAAGGTTGGTTCCATTCATTGATTTGTAGTTTTATGATATTGTTTTTCTTTTTTCATCCTGCAATAAAGTAATTTACGTACTGCGTCAGTCATCCTCCTGCTTGGGCAGTGCTGCCAGTGTTTCGGCGGCATTCAGAATGTTTCGGTTGGGCTTGTCGTCCTTCACTTGTCCGTCGCGCAATACGATGTTGCGGCTGCTGTATTGGGCTATTTCCGGATTGTGCGTTACGAAAATGATGGTGCGTCCTTCGGCATGCAGTTTCTGGAAGAGCACCAGGATTTCGAATGAGGTACGGGTATCCAGATTACCGGTGGCTTCGTCCGCCAGGATTACGGCAGGGTTGTTTACCAATGCACGGGCGATGGCTACGCGTTGCATCTGTCCGCCGGACATCTGGTTGGACTTGTGCTCCAGCCGGTCGCCCAGCCCTACGGCTTTCAGCGCTTCAATGGCGCGTTTCCGGCGTTCGGCTGCCGATACGGACGAGTTGTACATCAGCGGCAGTTCCACATTTTCCACGGCTGTGGTTTTTGCCAGCAGGTTATAGTTCTGGAACACGAAGCCGATTTTATGGTTGCGGAGTACGGCACGCTGGGACTTGCTCATGGTGCGTACGGAGATGCCGTCCAGCAGATACTCTCCTACGGTGGGCGTATCCAGGCAGCCGAGTATGTTCAACAGCGTTGATTTGCCCGAACCGGACGTACCCATGATGGTGACGAACTCTCCCTCGCCGATAGAGAATGATACGCCGCGCAGTGCATGCACCGTTTCGTCTCCCACCTGGAAGTTCCGCTTTATGTTTTGAAGTTCAATTACGGTTTTGCTCATGATTAATGATGTATGGTTTACTTTGTACTGTACTTTTATACTCAGTCTCTGTACGCTGTTTCATCGGCCGTTGTTTTTCTTCTTGCTTCCCGGAGGGCCCGGCATGAACGGGCTTTTCTCACCGCTTGGTTCCTGCGGCATGTCCGCCGTTGGGCCTTCGCCCGGCAGGCGCCCTATGGTGGCTTCGGTCACTACTGTCGCACCTTCATCGATGCCGCTTACAATCTCCGTATTCACACCGTTGGAGATACCTACCGTTACCGGATGCGCGATGAATGTATTGCCCTCGCGTGTCCAGAGTTTGTGTTCGCTTTCGCAATCTTTCACAATGTCATTCTCGCCGATAAGCGGCTTTTCGGGTGTGAAACGGAGCGCACGTGCCGGAACGGAAAGCACATTCTTGCGGTCGAGTGTGTAAATCGTGACGTTGGCCGTCAGGCGCGGTTTCAGTTTCAGGTCGGGGTTGGGAGCGGATATGACAACTTCGTAGGTGACGACCGTACCGGATGTGCCGCTGCTGCCGGAACTTGTAGAGCTGTCCTCTCCCAAGCGGATTTGTGTTACTACGCCCTCAAACGTGTCATTGGGATAGGCGTCTACGCTAAACGTCACGCGTTGCCCGTCTTTCACGCCGCCTATGTCGGCTTCATCCACGTCGGCCACAACCTGCATCTGCGTCAGGTCGGCAGCGATGGTGAACAGGGTAGGAGTCTCGAAACCGGATGCCACCGTTTGCCCTTCCTCTACCGCACGGTTGATGACCACGCCGTCGATGGGCGAAGTGATGGTGGCGTACGACAGGTTGCGCTCCGCTTTTGCCAGCGATGCCTGACTGCTTTCGTAGCTGCTTTTCGCTTTCTCGTAATTGTAGACGGACTGCTCGTAGTCGGTATCGCTGATAAGCTGCTTTTCGTGCAGTCCCCGGTTGCGTTCGTAGTTCTTCCGCTGATATTCGTATTCGGCTTTCGCACCGTTGTAGGCGGCGCGTTGGGATGCCACTTCGCTTTGCAGGGTCACACGGTCCATTTCGGCTATGAGCTGGCCTTTGGTAACTACGGAATTGTAGTCGGCATATATCTTGTCGATGATGCCGCTTACCTGCGTGCCGACTTCCACTTCCGTCACCGGTTCGATGGTGCCGGTGGCGGTTATGGATTCCGATATCTCGCCTTTGATTACGGTGGCTGTCTCGTAGGTCACTTTATGTTTGGCCGTGGAGCCGCCGAAAAGCCGGATGCTTATGCCGGCTACCGCCACAACGGCTACGGCGATAAGGATAATCTTTTTCTTGTTCATATTCTGTATATCATTATTGGGTTTTAAGTAGCGTTGGTCTATACCGCAAGAGATAGTTGCGTATGGGGGTTATTATATTGAATAGGTCAAAGCGTAATCTGTTCTCCCTGGTAGAATTTCAGCAGTTGCGTGTTCAGTATTGCCATGTATTTGGCTTGCAGGGTTTCCTGTTGCGCGTTGAGCAGGTTGTTTTTCTCGGTCAGCAGTTCCACGGTATTCTTCATGCCGAGGTTGAATTGCTCTTGGATGAGGTCGTAGCTGGTCTGTGTGCTTCGCAGCTTCTCTATGGCGGCAACGTAGCGTTGCTGTGCGCTGTTGGCATCCAGCCATAACCCTTCGATGGTCTTGTACAGGTTTTTCTGATTGTCCAGCAAGTCCAGTTCGCTGTTCTGCTTCTGTATCTTGGCTTTCTGTACGGCGCTCTTGGTCTGCCGGTTGTTGAAGATGGGTACGCTTACGGTTACTCCCAAGGAGTTGTTCCAGTTCTGCTTGATTTGTTCGCCGAAGGTGAAGTCGTTGCCGTTGGTGTTCGTGCTCCCTATGCCTGCACTGAGGCTGATGGTGGGGATGTAACCGGAGCGGGCGATGTCGATGTCGAGTTCCGAGGCTTTGACATTCAGCCGGCCTGCTTCGATTTCCGGGCGCAGGGTGAGGGCGGAGCGGTAGACATCGGTCTTTGAGGGCAGCGGCGACAACACATTCTCATCGCCGAGTGTGGGGATGTAAAGCGTCATCTCCTTTTCGCCGTCCAGTTCGAGGAGTTGTTTCAGTTGCAGTTTGTAATCTTGCAGGGTAGCTTGTGCCGTTACCAATTGATATTTGTCGGTGCTGACCTGCGCTTCCAGTTGGGCGAGGTCGCTCCTGGCGATGCTTCCCGCTGCAAGCAGGGCGCGTGCCCGTTCGCATTCCGCCCGGCTGACGTCGAGGGTTGCTTCATTTACCTTGACGGCTTCGGCTGCATAGAGAATCTGTACGTAAATCTGCGTAATGCTCTCTTCGATGGTGTTCTCGCTTTCCGCCACGCCCAGTTCGGCAATGCGGTTGTTCATCCGCTGCTGTTTCAAGGTATTCAGCCGTTTGCTGCCGTTGTAAAGCGTCCAGTTGGCATCGATACCATAGCTGCCGTTGTAGCTGGTCTTGCTTTGGCTGCTGGTGATGTTGTCGCCGTCTATTATCGTATTGGTCTGGCTGTTGGGCCGGTTTACGATACGTTGGCTTACGGATGCCGTGAGGCTGGGGAAGAGGGCTGCCCTGGCGGTCTTTACGTCCACTTCGGCGCTCTTGGCGTTGAGACGGTTCTTGCGTATCGTGATGTTTTGCTGCAAAGCATAGTCGATGCAGGCTTGCAGGTTCCATTGTGCGGGAAGCGTCTGCGTGCTGTCCTGCTGTTGCGTACCGATAGCGGTTTCCTGCGTTTGCGGCATTGCGTTGCCGACACAGGTGCTTGCCGCACAGAGCGATATTACGGTCAATCTTTTTACATTTATCATATTACCTTGTTTCTATGGTTTTACCATTGCAAAAGTATGCGCAGCCTCTTGAAACGGCAAAAACAATAGACCATTGCCGGGATTGTGCCGACGGATTACTTTTTCCTGCCGATAATTAAGAGTTTGCTTTGCTGTTTTTATGAGGTGTCAAAATACACTTGCTGATTTCTATTAGGTACGGATTTCACGGAAAACACAGGTTTTCTTTATTCTTTTTTATCGTGAAAATCCGTGAAATCCGTGCCTAATAGAAACCAATAGTAAGCGAATTTTAGTTTTGACCCCGTAAAGACAGTAGATATCTTCCCAAAGAACTTCTTTATAGAATACCGGACAAAAATCAAGCTGGCTATAACTTTTCAGTTTTTTATTTGTTATTTATATAAAAGTATTTTATATTTGTAATGATTATAATTTGAACTTTATGAAAAACCTTGTTACCAGTATCTGGCAATTTTATGTCGATGGCTTCCGAAGCATGACATTGGGGCGTACCTTGTGGCTGATAATTGCAATCAAATTGTTTATCATGTTTTTTATTCTTCGTCTTTTCTTCTTTCCGAACTATCTGAATGAAGCTGCCGGAGAAGGCGATAAAGAAGATTACGTTAGCAGTGAACTGATTATGCGGGCGGGAAGATAGGGGATAGTGATAAGCGGTTAGTGATTAAGGAGGGAGGTATTCCTTTTCCTTATTTATACCTTATACTTTAATTTCATACTTAATATCACTACTGTCCCGTAAAAGTGGATAAATAGTTCTTTGAAATTATTGAAATATAGTCAATTACACGGTTTTTTGAAATGAAACGGACTTGATTTTGCAACTTTGCAGTCTAATACAAATGGCTGCTATGTTCCAAGACAAATACGTATTCTCTCAATTAACCGCTTTTCTGAACAGGACTCAGTTCAACAACTATGTTCGCAAGTATGATGGCAACAGATATGTGAAACATTTCACTTGCTGGAATCAGATGCTCGCGATGATGTTTGGACAACTGAGTAACCGTGAGAGCCTGCGAGACTTAGTCGTTGCTTTCGAGGCGCATAGGGCCAAGCAATATCATCTTGGTTTAGGTCGTGAACCGATAGCCAAGACAACTCTTGCGACAGCGAACCAGAACCGTGATTACAGAATCTTCGAAGACTTTGCATTCTATATGATGAAGGAAGCCTGCGAGAAGCGGACGACCAACATCCTTGACATTTCCGGAAAGAAATATGCGTTTGATTCAACAACGATTCCGTTGTGTCTTGCAACATTCCCATGGGCAAAGTTCCGAAGCAAGAAAGGAGGGGTGAAAGCTCATGTCTTATACGACATTGAAGCACAAGTTCCTGCCTTCTATACTGTAACTACTGCATCAAAGCATGATTCCACAGCAATGTCTTCAATCCATTATGAACCAAATGCTTATTATATATTCGACAGGGCTTATGACTCCTTTAAAGAACTCTATAGGATACATCTTACAGACTCTTTCTTTGTTGTCAGAGCCAAGACGAACTTAAAGTATAAGACAGTCAGATGGAAGCGAAGAATGCCAAAGAACATAATGACAGATGCGGAAGTGAAACTGACCGGATATCTCTCCGAGAAAAAATATCCTGAGTCATTCAGACTCGTCCGATATTACGACGAAGAGGATGACCGTGAGTTCACTTTTTTGACGAATGCAAAACAACTTTCTGCACTGGATGTCGCCGATCTTTATAAGAAAAGATGGTTAATCGAGCTGTTCTTCAAATGGCTCAAGCAGCATCTCAAGATAAAGAAATTCTGGGGCACAACAGAGAACGCTGTTCGCATACAAATCAGTGTGGCTATTATCACGTACTGTCTTGTGGCTATTGTCCAACATGATATGAAGTTGAAACGTTCAACCTATGAAGTTTTACAAATTCTCAGCATATCATTGACTGACAAAACCCACTTGCGTGACCTGTTCGACAAGACTAATTTCAATGATGTCAAAGATCTAAATGATCCCCTGATTCCGGGGCTTTTTGATTAATTGTTTAACTCGTCCCATTTTAACGGGACACTAATGACTTAATATTTATTCTCATGCTTGAAAACATTGACACTTCTCTGATTGATTGGTCGAGAGCGCAATTTGCCTTGACCGCTATCTATCACTGGATTTTTGTGCCGCTTACTTTAGGATTGGCGGTAATTATGGGCATCATGGAAACGGTGTACTACCGTACGGGTGACAAGTTCTGGAAACATACTGCCAAGTTCTGGATGAAACTCTTCGGCATCAACTTTGCCATAGGTGTGGCAACGGGACTGATTCTGGAGTTTGAATTCGGTACGAACTGGAGTAATTACAGTTGGTTTGTGGGCGACATCTTCGGTGCGCCGCTTGCTATCGAAGGTATTCTGGCATTCTTTATGGAAGCCACGTTCATTGCTGTGATGTTCTTCGGTTGGGACAAGGTAAGCAAACGTTTCCACCTGGCTTCTACCTGGCTTACGGGACTTGGTGCTACTATCTCCGCCTGGTGGATTCTGGTGGCGAATGCCTGGATGCAGAATCCGGTAGGTATGGAGTTTAATCCCGATACCGCCCGTAACGAGATGGTTGACTTCTGGGCGGTGGCCACTTCGCCGATGGCAGTCAATAAGTTCTTCCACAGCGTGCTGTCCGGCTGGGTGCTGGCTGCGGTGTTCGTGGTAGGTGTGAGTTGCTGGTATCTGTGGAAAAACCGTGAGAAGAAGTTTGCTTTGGCAAGCATAAAGATAGCTGCCTGGGTAGGACTGTGCGCCGCTGTGCTTTCCGCGTGGACGGGAGACGGTTCCGGTTATCAGGTGGCACAGAAACAACCCATGAAGCTCGCTGCCATGGAGGGTTACTATCAGGGGCAGGAAGGAGCCGGACTGGTGGCTTTCGGCATTCTCAATCCCGATAAGAAGACGGCCGATGACGGTAAGGATGCTTTCCTCTTCCGCATGGAGATTCCCAAGTTCCTTTCATTGCTTGCCGAGCGCGATTCAAAGGCTTTCGTACCGGGCATCAACGACCTGCTGAAAGGCGGCTATCCCTTGAAAGACGGTACAACCGCGCTCTCCGCTCAGGAGAAGATTGAAAAGGGAAAGACGGCTATCGGGGCTTTCTCCGCTTATCGTGCCGCCAAAGCTGCGGGCAACGATGCCGAGGCGCAGGTGGCTGCCAAAGTGTTGAAAGAGAATGTGGCGTATTTCGGTTACGGTTATATCAAGGATGTGAACGAACTGGTTCCCAACGTGCCGCTTACTTTCTATATGTTCCGTGTCATGGTGATACTGGGGGGGTACTTCATCCTCTTCTTCATCGTGGTTCTCGTTCTTGCCTACAAGAAGGATTTGTCGCAGATGCGCTGGATGCATTGGGTGGCAATGCTGACCATTCCGCTGGGCTATCTTGCCGGGCAGGCCGGTTGGGTGGTTGCCGAATGCGGACGTCAGCCGTGGGCCATTCAGGATATGTTGCCCACAAGTGCCGCCATTTCCAAACTGGATGTCGGCTCCGTGCAGACCACATTCTTCATTTTCCTTGTACTGTTCACCGTTATGCTGATTGCCGAAGTAGGCATTATGCTGAAAGCCATACGGAAAGGACCGGAAAAAGAACTTTCTCATCAATCATAACTTATAACTCATAACTCATTACATGAATACCTATATATTTCTTCAACATTATTGGTGGTTTATAGTATCCCTGTTGGGAGCCATCCTTGTATTCCTGCTGTTTGTGCAGGGCGGTAACTCGCTGATATTCTGTCTGGGCAAGACGGAAGAGCAGCGCAAGATGATAATAAACTCTACGGGGCGCAAGTGGGAATTTACGTTTACTACGCTCGTAACGTTCGGCGGTGCGTTCTTTGCATCGTTCCCGTTGTTCTATAGTACGAGCTTCGGCGGTGCGTACTGGCTGTGGATGATTATCTTGTTTACTTTCGTGTTGCAGGCTGTAAGCTACGAGTTTCAGTCGAAAGCGGGCAATCTGTTGGGCAAGACGACGTATCGCGCTTTTCTGGTGATAAACGGAGTGGTAGGGCCGGTGCTGCTGGGCGGTGCGGTGGCAACGTTCTTCACGGGTTCGGAGTTCTATATCAACAAAGGTAATATTGCCGATACGGTGATGCCGGTTATCAGCAGTTGGGCCAATGCGGGGCACGGGCTGGATGCGTTGCTCAATCCGTGGAATGTAGTGTTGGGACTGGCTGTGTTCTTCCTGGCGCGTATTCTCGGTGCGCTTTACTTCATTAACAATATCGGCGATGCGGATTTGGTGAAACGTTGCCGTCGTGCGCTGTGGGGCAATACGGGTCTGTTTCTGGTGTTCTTCCTTGCATTCGTTATCCGTACGCTGCTTGCCGAAGGCTACGCGGTAAATCCGGAAACCGGAGAAGTATTTATGGAACCCTATAAGTATCTGACAAACTTTATCGAAATGCCCGTGGTGCTGCTCGTATTCTTTATCGGTGTGCTTGCCGTGCTTTGGGGAATTGTCCGCACGGTGTGGAAACCGTCTTTCGACAAGGGTATATGGTTTGCAGGCGCAGGCACTGTGCTCACGGTATTGGCGCTGTTGCTGGTGGCTGGTTATAACAATACTGCCTATTATCCCTCTACCGCCGACCTGCAAAGTTCACTTACGCTGGCAAACAGTTGTTCCAGCCAGTTTACGTTGCGGGTAATGGCCTACGTATCTGTCCTGGTTCCTTTTGTGCTTGCCTACATTTTCTATGCATGGCGCAGCATCGACAGGAAGAAGATAGATGCTGCAGAGATGCAGGATGAAAAAGGACACGCCTATTGATTTTATAACTCCGGGGATTTGCTCCCGGTTTCCCTGGAGTTTCTTTGAAAATGCCGGGGGATATAAGAGAAAACTCCTCACGTTTGGGTTGCAAACGTGAGGAGTTTTCTTTTCGTTCTTATGTTCTTTTGTCCGAAAACTGGATTATCATTTTCCCGCTTCCGCATTCTTAATCATCTGCTCGCTGGCATACATGAATATTACCACACGGCGATTTTCGCTCGCCGACAGGCTTTCATCGTATTCATTGTAGCCCACACCTTCCACTTGCTTGAATTGAGAGGGAGATACGCCGCAATCCTGCAGATAATTCTCTACGGCATAGGCACGGTTCTTGGACACCTTCATGTTGGCTTCGTACGTACCGACCTTGTCCGTATGGCCTATGATGGCGATGTCCGTAGTTGTGTCTTCCTTCAGAATCTTGGCGAGGTCGCGCAAGGAAGCTTTCGCATCGTTGCTCAGCGTAGAGGAGTTGAAAGTAAACAGAATACCGGAGTCGAACGTCACCTTGACGGCATCCAGATTATTGGCATCTTTCACCATTTCCACCTGTGCGCCTTCAATCTTGGCAGCTTCGGCAGCCTTTTTATCCATCTTATGACCGATAGCCACACCTGCACCCGTACCTACCGCTGCGCCTACTGCCGCACCGATAGCAGCGCCTTTACCCTTGCCGAACAGTCCGCCGATAATGGCTCCTGCCGCAGCGCCCGAGCCACCGCCGATAATGCCGCCTTTCGTCGTATTGTTCATTGTACCGCAACTACCCAGTAGTATGGCGCCGCTCAGCAGAAATGCTGTCATTTTCATCTTTTTCATACCTTTTATTTTTTAATTGGTTCAAGTTTTACTAATGCAAATTTATGTATATAATACATTTGTTGGCATTAAAAAGTTTACCATTGCAGTTTTTTTAGAGAATTTTCCTTTTAATAAAGAGAAAACGGCCGGACTTATACGTTACTTGTAATTCAGGAAGTTTTCCTGCACCAGCTTTCCTGCCTGCCATACGGCGCGTATGTTCAGTTCCTTGTCCATGATGAGGATGTCGGCGTCCTTGTCCTTTTGCAGGGAACCTTTGCGGTCGTACACGCCCATGATGCGTGCCGGGGTTTCGGAAGCCATGCGCAGGGCGTCGCCCAACGGGATACCCGCCTTGACCATAGTACGCACCAGCACGTCCATGGTGGCGATACTGCCTGCCAATGAGGAGCGGTCGGCAAGCTTGCACACACCGTCTTCGATGATGTAGCGCGGGTCGTTGATTTCCTTGCCTTCGGTGGCGGCGCAGGAGAGGGCGTCCGTTACGAGGCAGGTGTGCTCTACACCTTTCAGTTTGTATGCCAGTTTCAGGATGGTGGACGGCAGGTGGATGCCGTCGGCAATGAGTTCGATGGTCATGCCGTCGGTCAGGTAGACACTTTCCACAGTGCCTTCGTACTTGTACTCGCGGCGTTTGTGGAAGCCGGGCATGGCATTGTAGAAGTGGGCGGCATGGGTAAATCCGGCTTCGTAGGCGGCACGGATGCCGTCGTATTCGGCTTCGGTATGCGATACGGCTGCCAGTATGCCTTTTTCGCGCAGGTAGCTCGCAAACTCCAGTGCTCCGGGCAGTTCGGGAGAGGCGTCCCAGCGGCGGATGCAACGGGTGCTTTCCACCAACTCGCGGTATTCCTGTCCGTCAATCTCCTTCACCTGGTCGGCAAACTGTTCGCCTGCCATTTTCTTGTTGAGATAGGGACCTTCGATGTGCAATCCCAGTACGGGGCTGTCGGGCTCTGCCATAAGCTGCTCGCACACTTGGGCTGCCTGGTGCAGCTTTTCGAACGGAGACGAGGAAATGGTAGGGTAGAAACTCGTAGCACCATGACCGAGGTGTGCATTGATGATGCTGCGAAACGCTTCTTCGGTACATTCGGTGAAGTCGTGGCCGCCACCGCCATGCGCGTGCATACACACGAAGCCGGGCACGATATACATGCCTTTGGCATCGATGAGGCGTGCGCCGATGAGGGCGAGGTCACAGTTGGTCACTTCGAGTATTTTTCCGTCGCGCATCAGGACGGAACCTTCATTCAGCCAGCCTTGCGGGGTGAATATGCGTCCGTTGATAATTTGAGTAAGCATTTTTAGATTTATGATTTAAGATTTATGAATTATAATCCCAGCGTTGTGCTTTTGAATTTATCGAAGGCCAAAATTAAGCATTATAAATTAAAAATCCTATATGCGGGATTTTTTAATCATCTTCTTCTCCGTCTTCGGTGGCGGCGTTGTTTCTGCCGATATTTGCGTATCTTGCCGTATACCAGCCAGACGAACAATACTCCAAACACGGAGAATATCAGCAGTACGATGCCCGTGTTGAGGTTGTCGCCTTTCACACGGCTCCACATTTCGAGTACGAGTTCGGTGCGGTTGCCGAAGTCGCGTATCATGGCGCAGCGTTCCACCACTTTCCTGTCGGGATATTGCACGGGGTTTATTTGCAGGCTGTCCGCACCCACACCTTCACCGAAGAAATAGCTGAGGTCGGAACGTGTCGCGATGGCGGTGTCCCGTTTGGCTTCCATGATTTCAGGAGTGGCAACGGCGCTGACGTAGCCTATGGCGTCCATATTGCGCAGGGCGATGTCGGGCCGGCAGAGGTAGTTGATGAAGTAAGCGGCAGCTTTGGGATTGCCTGCATATTTAGGGATTACCCAGCCGTCGTACCAGATGTTGCTGCCTTCGCGCGGCACTTCGTAGGCAAGGTCCACGCCCACGGCACGGGCTTCTTCGATGGCCCATACGGCGTCGCCGCTCCAGGTGAGGTTGAGCCAGGTCTTGTTCTTGGTCATCATCTCCTTGCCGAAGTCGGCTTCCCAGCCTGCGATGTTGGGCTTCATGGCTTTCAGATACTTCTCGGCAAGGGCTATGGCTTCGGGAGAGTTATCGTTCATCAGTTGCTCCACGGTGACGGTGCTGTCGGCAAGCTGTCGGGCATGGGCGTAGATGATGGCGGTTCCGTAGGCATCGCGGTAACTGTCTTTCATCAGGATTTTGCCTTTGTTCCTGGGGTTCCAAAGACAGTGCCAACTGCCGGCTTCGTCGGGGGTGATGAAGTTGCGGTTGTAGAGGATGCCGGCTGTGCCCCACATATAGGGTACGGCATAGTCGGTGGTGGTGCGTCCCGGCTGGCTGGTCTTGTTCAGTTCCCGGCGGATGTAGGGGGAGATGTTGGGCAGATAGTCCGGGGTCTTGCCGAAGTTGCGGTCGATGGGCAGGAGAAGGTCTTTCTTCAGCATCCGCTCGATGATATACTCCGAGGGGCATACCACGTCGAAATCCTCGTGGCCGCGCTCTATCTTGGTGAGCATGATTTCGTTGATGTCGAACACCTGGTAGATAAGGCGGATGTCCTCGCCCGTCTGCTGTTTGTACCAGGCGGGAAATTCGGCCAGTACATCTTCGTCGATGTAGTCGGCCCAGTTGTAGACTTTCAGTACGTGGCTGCGCTCTTCGCCCGAATCCTTGCACGAGACGGCTGCGAGGACGAGGCAAAGGAGAAGGAATATGTCTGTTAATCTTTTCATTTTTTTATTCAGCAGGTTTATCTTGACTATGCTTTCGCTTTTCGGCTTACGGGATGAATCTCTCCGTGCTGCGGGACGAATACTCTTAGCTCGCGAGACGCAGGCGGACTTAATTCTTCCGTGCACGTTCCGCACGCTTGTTGATGACAATCAGCAGCACCAGCACCGTAATGAAAATAAGGGTGGACAGAGGACGCAGCTCCGGTGTCAGTCCGCCTTTGCGCGCATCGGCGTAGATGTAGGTGGAGAGCGTTTCCAGTCCTTCGTTTCCAATGGTGAATATGGTTACTGCGAAGTCGTCGATAGAGAGCGTAAAGGCAAGGATGAAGCCGCTTATCATACCCGGAAGTATCTCCGGAAGAATTACCTTGCGCAATGCCTGAAAGGGAGTGGCGCCGAGGTCGAGGGCGGCTTCGTACACATTCTGGTTCATCTTCTTCAGGCGGGGCATTACGCTCAGCACTACGTAAGGGGTGCAGAATGTGATGTGCGCCAGTACCACGGTTGTGAATCCCTGCGAGATACCGCAACTGACGAACAGCAGGAACAGCGACACGCCCGTAATGATGTCCGCATTCATCATCGGAATGGCATTGGCGAAGTTCATCACCCGGCGCGTGCGTGTGCGCAGGTTGAAGATACCGATGGCCGCAATGCTGCCCAACGCCGTACTGGCGGTGGCTGCCAGCATGGCAATGGCAAAGGTGTTCCAGATGGCGCTCGTCAGCGAGTGGTGCATGCCGCCCGTGAAGAGGGAGCTGTACAGCTTGGTGGAGAATCCCGTCCAGTTGCCCAGCACTTTGGCTTCGGTGAAGGAGAATACCATGATGATAAGGATAGGCGAGTACAGCAGCGCAAGCAGCAGCCACAGATAGCCTTTGGCAAGAATACGCGTCATCATATCACACCTCCGCTTTCATTGGATGCGCCGTCCTCTTCATTCGTAAAAAGGATGGTGACGCCTATCAGCAATAGCATGATGAGCGACAGGGCTGCACCGTAGTTCCACATTCCGTTGTATATGTTCTCCTGCACGGTTGTTCCGAAGAGCTTGATGTTGTTCATCGTCAGCAGTTCGGCTATGGCAAAGGTGCTCACCGTGGGCATGAACACCATTACGATGCCGCTCATGATGCCCGGCATGGAGAGGGGCAGGATTACTTTGCCGAATACCTGCAAGGGGTTGGCTCCGAGGTCTTGGGCGGCTTCTATGAGGCTGCGGTCCATTTTCTGCAGAGTGTTGTAGATGGGGTATATCATGAACGGCAGGAAGTTGTAAACCATGCCGAACACGAGTGCGCCTTCGCCCAAAGGCAGGTTCAGAAAGTCGAACAGCGCCACTGTGGCGAGTGTGCGTATCAGTATGTTCACCCACATGGGCAGGATGAACAGCACCACCATGGTTTGCGAAGTGTTGAACTGCTTCTGGCTGAGGATGTATGCCGCCGGATAACCCAGCAACAAGCAGGTCAGCGTGGTGATGAGGGCGATGCCGATGGAGTAGATGAAGGTGTTCATCGCCTCCGGGTGCATCATGAACTTGCGGAAGTTGGCAAAGGTGAAAGCTCCGTCGGCATCCGTAAAGGCGTACAGCACAATCAGCAGTAGCGGCACTATCGCAAATATCAGCAGGAACAGTGCGTAGGGCAGTGTCCAGTTGCGTCGCCGCAGGAAGAAATGGGATAATTTATCAAACATTACTCTATTATATCTTATCAAGCGCTACTCTATTTAATCAAGTATTGCTTTATTATATTAGGATTATGGACGGTAAGATGACGGGATGATATCTTATCGTTTTATCACTCTGATGTTTTCGGGCGCTATCCGTATGCCCACGCGGTCTCCGTCGTCCCAAACGTCGTTGGTGTCTACGAAGATGTCCTCGTCCCAGTCGGTAAACACGGTGAGGTGATAATGGTTTCCTTTGTAGAGGATGAATTTCACTTCGCCCGTCAGTCGTCCGTCTTCTTCGTTATCCTCCAGGATGACGTTTTGGAAGTCCACTTCCACCGTTACAGGCGTTTCGGGACCGATGTCTTGCACCGGACTGCATTCGAAGCTGCAACCCAGGAATTCCACGTGCGTTTCGTCCAGGAGCTTGCCCTCGAAAGTGTTGCAGGTGCGTTCTTTCTTCATTACGTGGATGTCGAAAGGTTTTACCAGCAGACCCACTTCGCGGCCTGCCTCGAAGCAGTGGTAATCCTGCACCATCAGCTCGTAGCCCTCGCGGGTCTGTACCAGCATTTCGTAGTGCACGCCTTTGAAGATGGAGCTTGTTACGGTTCCCGTCAGTTGCGCCGCATCCGAGGGTTCGAAGATGTAGATGTCCTCCGGACGGATTACGACGTCCACCTGTGTACGGTCGCCGAAACCGGTATCCACGCAGTCGAACTCGTGTTCGCAGAAGCGGACGAGCCGGTCGTGCACCATGACACCGTTCAGTATGTTGCTCTCGCCGATGAAGTCGGCTACGAAAGAGTTGATAGGCTCGTTGTAGATGTCTGTCGGAGTGCCGATTTGCTGTATCCTGCCTTCGCTCATCACGACGATGGTGTCGCTCAGGGTGAGGGCTTCTTCCTGGTCGTGGGTGACGTATATGAAGGTGATGCCCAGCTTCTGGTGCATCTCTTTGAGTTCCATCTGCATGTCCTTGCGCATCTTCAGGTCGAGGGCGGCAAGGGGCTCGTCGAGGAGCAGCACTTCGGGTTCGTTGACGATGGCACGGGCTATGGCAACGCGCTGTTGCTGTCCGCCGGAAAGGGAGTCTACATCGCGGTCTTCATAGTCGGTCATGCCCACCATGCGGAGCGCCTGCTTCACTTTCTTTTCGATAGTGGCGGCGGGGAGCTTCTTCAGCTTGAGGCCGAAAGCAATATTATTGAATACGTTGAGGTGAGGAAATAGGGCGTACTTCTGGAACACCGTATTCACCGGGCGGCGGTGGGGTGGTGTCTGCGTGATGTCTTTTCCTGCAATGGTAATCACTCCTTCCGAAGCTGTCTGGAAGCCTGCAATCAGACGCAGCAATGTCGTCTTTCCGCAACCGGACGGTCCCAATATCGTTACAAACTCGCCCTTGCGGACAGACAAATTCACATCATTCAGTACGGCTTTGTCTCCGAAAAACTTCGATACGTGCTCTACACCGATGATGCAGTCGGACTTTTGCATAAGCGTTTCTTACTTTATCCAAACTAATTAAACAAATCTCTGCCTGATATAGTCAGGCATAAAAAAAGTGGCGCAAAGGTACATATTTTCTTGAAAACTTTAGAGTTTGTTTAAAAATTGTTCAGCATTCTTTTGCGAGTTCTTTGGAGGCGGATGTTTCCTCTTTTTATTCGCCACACACTCGCTTTGTTCTCATAAAACGCCTCCAAAGAACTCGCAAAAGAAATGGAAGGAAATACTTGGGAAAAGAAAAATCGAACAACCCAAAACAGAGTCATGAGTTATAAATTGCGGGTAATTGACCGATACTCGCAAATAAGTCCTAACTTTGCAGTCCGTAACATTAAAGTCTTCGTAAGAAATGGAAAAGAAAACAGTACTCATCACAGGTGCTTCTTCGGGTATAGGAGAGGGCTGTGCACGTAAGTTTGCCATGAATGGTTACCGCCTGATTCTCAACGGACGGAATGTAGAGAAACTGACTGCCGTAAAGCGCGAACTGGAAACGGAATATCGCGCGGATGTCTGTCTGCTGCCTTTCGACGTACGCGACCGCGGGGCTGCGAAAGCGGCTCTTGACTCGCTTCCCGAAGAATGGAAAGCGATAGATATCCTCATTAATAATGCCGGACTGGTAATCGGCGTGGACAAGGAACACGAAGGCAATCCGGACGAATGGGACATCGTGCTTGATACCAATATCAAAGCATTGCTTGCCATGACCCGCCTGGTGGTTCCCGGAATGGTGGAACGCGGACGCGGCCATGTCATCAATATGGGTTCCATTGCAGGCGATTATGCCTATCCGGGCGGTAGTGTGTATTGTGCCAGCAAGGCTGCCGTAAAGGCGTTGTCAGACGGCTTGCGCATCGACCTTGTGGATACTCCCGTACGGGTGACCAACATCAAGCCCGGTTTGGTGGAGACGAATTTCTCCGTAGTGCGTTTCCGTGGCGACAAGGCGGCTGCCGATAATGTGTACAAGGGCATCCGTCCGCTTACAGGCGACGACATTGCCGAAGTGGTGTACTTTGCCGCTGCCGTACCCGAGCATATACAAGTGGCCGAGGTGCTGGTAATGCCTACCAATCAGGCTACGGGTACAATCGTCAGCCGGAAATAAGCACTTTTCCGTAACAACAGAATCTAAGAGAATAAGAGTAAACTCTGCCAATCATGACTAATAAGTACGAAGAACGCCTGGGCACGGAGCGTATGCTGCCTTTGGTTTTCAAGATGGCGCTGCCTGCGGTGGCAGCACAGTTTGTCAATCTGCTTTACAGCATTGTAGACCGTATTTACATCGGACACATACCGGGCATCGGAACCGATGCGCTGGCGGGAGTGGGGGTGACCATCTCGCTCGTTGTGCTGATTTCTTCTTTCTCCGCCATTGTGGGTGGTGGCGGTGCTCCGTTGGCTGCCATTGCCCTCGGACAGGGCAACCGTCGCCGTGCCGGAAAGATACTTGGCAATGGCTTTACTCTGTTGATTCTTTTCACTTTGCTTACTTCGTTCATAGCCTATACCTTTATGGAGCCTATCCTGCTTTTTACGGGTGCTTCGGAGCATACGCTGGGCTATGCGGAGGACTATCTTTCCATTTATCTGTTGGGGACGCTGTTTGTGGAAGTGTCTACCGGACTGAATGCTTTCATTAATGCACAGGGGCGCCCTGCGGTTGCCATGTGTTCGGTGTTGATAGGGGCTTTGTTGAATATTATTCTTGATCCTATATTCATATTCTGGTTGGATATGGGAGTGAAAGGCGCTGCGTTGGCTACGGTGCTGTCGCAGGCTTGCAGTGCGGTGTGGGTGCTGTCCTTCCTTTTCTCACGGCGCGCTTCCCTGCCTTTGGAAAGGCGGTATATGAAGCTGGAAAAGAGTATCGTGCTCTCCATGCTGGCGCTCGGCGTATCGCCTTTTATCATGGCGAGTACGGAAAGCCTGGTGGGGTTTGTGCTCAACAGCAGTCTGAAAGAATTCGGAGATATCTATGTCAGTGCGCTTACCGTCCTGCAAACGTCTATGCAGTTTGCCAGCGTGCCGCTGACGGGGTTTGCGCAGGGGTTTGTTCCGGTGGCAAGCTATAACTACGGGCATGGCGACAAGCAGCGTGTGAAGGAGTGCTTCCGAATTGCGCTGATTACAATGTTTTCTTTCAATCTCGTCCTGATGCTGTTTATGATTTGCTTCCCCGCGATTGTGGCATCCGCCTTTACGAGCGATGCAAGGCTGATAGAAACTGTTCGCTGGACGATGCCTGTATTCTTGGGCGGTATGACGATTTTCGGTTTACAGCGTGCCTGTCAGAATATGTTCGTGGCGTTGGGGCAGGCCAGAATATCCATTTTCATAGCATTGCTGCGTAAGGTAATCCTGCTGATACCGTTGGCGTTGATACTGCCGCATTTTATGGGAGTAGCAGGTGTATATGCGGCAGAAGCCATATCCGATGCTACGGCTGCCATTTGCTGTACGCTGCTGTTTTTCTGGCAGTTCCCTAAAATACTGAGGAGAATAAAAAGTAAAAGCCTGTCTGAATAAGGTACGTTCTTGTTATGGCATTCCGTCTCTTTTCGCTTTGTTGAGGATGGTTGCTTCCCTTATTTGTTCTCGTCATTCCCGGTTCGGATATGTTGAATTGCATACCTCTCTAATTTCAGAATCAATGATTCGGGTATAAATATCCGTAAATCATATACAATTCGGTTTGCGTAATCGTGGTAATTTTGCAATTGGAAAACAACCGGAAATATCAATAACTTCATACGGTAAATGGAATGACTATGAACAGGATTCTTTTAATTTCAGTATTCAGTATCTTAACTTTCAATATTATGGCACAGGAGAAAATAGTACAGACAGCTGGGCGTACCCGATTAGGAGAGTTCGCCCCTAAATTCGCGGAGCTCAACGACGATGTTCTTTTCGGAGAAGTGTGGAGCCGCACCGACAAGCTTGGTCTGCGCGACCGTAGTTTAGTAACCGTTACCTCACTTATCAGTCAGGGTATTACAGACAATTCGCTCGTATTTCATCTGCAGTCGGCAAAGAAGAACGGCATTACCCGTACTGAGATTGCCGAAATCATTACCCACATCGGTTTTTATGCCGGTTGGCCGAAAGCATGGGCGGCGTTCAATCTGGCAAAAGACGTATGGGCGGAAGATGCCGTTGGTGAAGATGCTAAAGCCGCTTTCCAGCGCGGAATGATTTTTCCTGTCGGCGAACCGAACACTGCATACGCGAAGTATTTCACCGGCAACAGTTACCTTGCTCCCATTTCGCGCGAGCAGGTGAATATATCCAATGTTACGTTTGAACCTCGTTGCCGCAATAACTGGCACATCCATCGTGCCAAAAGTGGTGGCGGACAAATGCTGATTGGCGTAGCCGGACGCGGCTGGTATCAGGAAGAGGGGAAACCTGCCGTGGAAATTCTCCCGGGCACGGTTATCCATATTCCGGCAAACGTCAAGCACTGGCATGGAGCTGCTGCAGACTGTTGGTTTGCTCATCTGGCTTTCGAGGTTCCCGGTGAAAGTGCTTTCAATGAATGGCTCGAACCGGTGACGGACGAAGAGTATGATAACCTCGAAACAAATAAACGGTAATTGCGACCGAGTCTATTTCTTCTTGAGGAAACGAGTGTCTCAACAAATATACGTAAACGTATGATAGGCATAAGGAGATGCTCAGGTCACCCCATCGTGACAAATAAAAAAATCAAATCATAACAAAATGAAACAATTTATATTGGTAATTATGAGTTTACTAACTTTCAGTTGCTCATCGAAAGCACAAAAACAGACAACGGATACCGGTATGCAATCCGATAAGAAAATTCTCGTGGCCTATTTCTCCTGCACCGGAACTACGGAAAAAATTGCCGGTGCCATTGCTCAAGCTGTTAACGGTAAGCTGTATCGGATTACTCCGGCTGTAGCCTACACTTCGGCAGACCTTAATTGGAATAACAAAGCAAGCCGTAGTTCGGTAGAAATGGCGGATGAAAATTCACGTCCTGCATTGGGTGGGGAGACACTCAATCTGAAAGATTACGACGTAGTATTCCTCGGTTATCCGATATGGTGGGATTTGTGTCCTCGTCCGGTCAATACATTTCTTGAGAAATATGACTTCTCCGGTAAGGCAGTCATTCCATTTGCCACTTCCGGCGGCAGTTCTATTACAGGTAGCGTGAAACAGCTCAAGGCGCTATATCCTCAAATCGGATGGCAGGCAGGACGGCTATGCAATGGAAGTGCAAAGCAAGCAGGGGATTGGGCAAAGCGGGTAATCAGTGTAGAATAGAATACCATACCATACCATTGTAACTGCCCAATATCACCAGATTCACCGATGATCGTCATTGGTTTATTTAGTATTACTTTATCAGCTATAGTAAATTGACTCAATAAATCAAGTTCATCATGAAATATACTATAATTAGGGATATCCAGTAAATGTCCCTAAAAAATAAGATGGCATGTGAAGATGATAGAGCATAACCACTTCATATGCCATTTTTATAGTCATTTTTCTGTGCTTTCTCACATAATTCTATCCGCAAGGATATGAAGTTCTGGAAAGAGCCTGATGCTTTCTTCTGATTGTGTGAGTAAAATCATATCATGCTGCTTTATCCGTTCTGTTTATTTCCTTGTACTGATGTATTTTACAATCTCCGCTCCTTTAAAATAAATAACCAGCGAACTGACAATAATCAGCATTCCCGCTACCGTACTGAATGTGGGGGATTCTCCCGCAAGCATTATCCAACTTAATACAGCTCCGAGAATCGGGTTGATAAGGCGGCACATATTGATGTCGCTGACTTTTGCTCCTTTGCTTTGCAACGCCATAAACCAGAAGCTGAATGCAAAGACGGAAATAAATACGAGGATGCCCAGGCTGATATAAAATCCGGCAGGCTTGCCGATGAAAGAGTGATAACCTTCCGTGCCCAGTCCTATGACGTAGATAAGGGCGCCACCGAAAAACATCTGTACGGCATTCAGGAAGATAGGGTTGACCTTGCCTTTCTCTTCGGATACGGAGATGGCGGAATAGCCCTGAAAGATAATGCTGAGCAACAGTAGTATGATGCCTGTGATGCCTTTCCAGTCCAGCGGCTCACCGTCGCTGCCCATCCCTACAATCAGCAAGAGGCCTGCAAGGCTGATGATGAGGCTGACGATTTTGTAGCCGTTCAGTTTGTCGTTACTTGCCAGCAGATGGGCAAGCAGTACATTGATAAGCGGCGTCATGCCCATGATGATGGATGATATAGCCCCGCTTACGAAGTCCACTCCGAAATAAAAGGCCGTATAACCCATGAACATATTAATGAATATCAGATTGAGGAACAGTTTGCGGTGCTGCTTTATTTCCTGCCACATTCCCTTGTGCCAGGTATAGGCAAAAAGCAGAACGCCTACACTGGTGAAACGCAGCCCGGCAAAATTCATCGGAGTAAAATCATAACTGAGCCCTTGCTTGATGAACGGGTTTACGATGGCCCATAGCACAGATGCCAATATAGCGTATAGCAGTCCTTTTTTCATGCTTATAGAAAGTAGTTTGGTAAAATCGGGTGCAAAGATACGCCTTTCTTTTGAATTAAAAATTAAGCCAGCGTTTGAAAGCGGCGAGTTTCTCCTCGCTGATTGTGATTTTACTCTTATACGGCGGACGTACCGTTACCGATATTTTTCCGTTGAAGTAGGGTTCGGCATGGTCTATGGCATCGATGCACAGGATAATTTGCCTGTTGGCACGGAAGAAGCGGTCGGGATCCAGTTGTTCGGAAAGCTTATTCAACGAGAGGTCGAGTACATGTTCCTGATTGTTGCGGGTAACGGCAAAGGTCATTTTGTTCTCCGAATAAAAATAAGCTATATCGCTGACCTGCAAAGACCAGAAACGGTCGGCGCGGTATATGAGGAAACGGGTGCGGTATTGCTTTTCTTTGGATTGCAGGGCATCCAGCAGAGTTGCCAGATAGTCGTCGGGACGGGGATTGCTGCACTGCTGCAAGTGTTCGTATTTATCAATGGCTTCCTGCAAACGCTGCTCATCTATCGGCTTCAGGATATAGTCGATGCTGTTGACGGTGAACGCACGGACTGCATACTGGTCGTAAGCGGTGGTGAAGATGATGGTGGATGAGGGATGAGCTGCCGAAAGAAAGTCGAACGAGTTGCCGTCGGCAAGTTGTATGTCGAGGAAGAGAAGGTCGGGGTGGGGATGCGTGGCAAACCACTCGGTAGCTTCTTCCACACTGCCGGGAATTACGGTGATGTCCCATTCCGGGCGCAGGCGGGCAATCATGGAATGCAGCAGGCGGGCAGCAGGAATCTCGTCTTCAATGATGGCAATAGCAGGCTTATTCATATAGCAAAGGGACTTTTACAGTAAATTTTTCGGTTTCGTTCTTGATAATGATTTTCTTGCCCGACATCAGTTCGCAACGTTTGGCAAGGTTCTCCAGTCCTATTCCGGATGATGCGACGCTCTTTTTGGGGTGTATCGGATTGCTGACGGACAGATACTCATCTTCGATGCGGATAGTGATAACCATAGGTTTGCCGGGAGTGATGGAATTGTGTTTGATTACATTCTCTACCAATAATTGCAGCGTGAGGGGCGGCAGCATCTTTTCCGCATATTCCGCAGGAACGTTGTTTTGGCACGTAAGGCAGTTGCCCAGACGGACCTCGTGCAGGAAAAGGTACGAACGGATAAATTCCAGCTCTTCGCCGAGCGTCACCAGTGTCTTGTCCTGGCTTTGCAGCACGTAACGGTAAACACTGGACAGGTGCTTGGTGAAGTGTACCGCATTTTGGGGGTTATACTCAATTTCAGCTATAAGCGTGTTGAGGCTGTTGAACAGAAAATGAGGATTGAGCTGGTTTTGCAGGGCGGTGTAGCGTGCCGTGTCGTTTTCGGCCTGCAATACAGCCGCCCGTTGTTGCAGCCTCAACGCCTTTTGGGTAGAACGGTTTGCCAGTAATAATCCCAAGACAACAAGTTCCACAAGCCAGATGGTAATCAGCATCCACCATCCTCTTGGCTGAATGGAGAACGGATTGGCTGCTCCCGCCAGTATTTTGGCGCTAACAAGCAGCCCGTAGTTCAGCAACAGGAAGAGCGACATGCCTGCCAGATAGATGACGGGAATTTTCCACCGTGAACGCATATTTACGGCATACTGTGTATTAATCCATGAACTGAGGCGGAGGGTAGCATATCCCAGCACATTGAATGCCAGGATAAAATAGATGAACGCTCCGCGGGAATAGAGTGCATCGGCAATATGAGGAGACAGATTGGTGTAGTCTACCAGCAGGAAGTAGGAGAACGCTCCTAATCCGGAGAACAGAATGCCGTATATCAGATTATTCCATTTCATGGGGGACAAAGTTATAATGTTTTGGGAAAACTCAATAGCTGTGCAATGCTTTTATCAGGCCGGAGTAGGAACTTTGTGCTGAAACTTTGGCTTGTACGTAGTTTATTTGCGAGGCTTGCCGGTAGTTCTGGGCTTCAATGACTTCCATGATGGAGATTTTCCCCTCTTCATAACGTTCCAGTGCTTTCTGTTCGTTTTCACGTGCTTTCTCAAGGGAACTTCCGGTGAGGTCCACCTGTTTTATGGCTTGTGCAAGAGAAGTGCGGGCGGTTTGTATTTCGAGGTTTACGTTATCCGTCACTTTATTGAGATAGTCGTTTGCCATGCCTACTTTCCAGGCGGAAGAGCGTTTTTCATTGCGCCGTTTGCCCCATTCGAAAATAGGAACGGACAGCGTGGCGTATATGGCATAGTTAGGGTCGAGGTCGGTTTTGAAGTCATAGCCGGGTGAGGAATAGCTGCCGTCTATTCCGACATACAGTTGCGGCTTGTATTTGGAGTCCGTCAGCTTACCCTGGCTTTCGGCTATTTTTATTTGGTCGTGTGCCATAAGCAGTTCGGGACGGTTGCTTCCGTCGGATGCCGACAGGCTGTCGGACGGAAGCACTACGGGAATGGACTCTTGCACTTCGGTCTCGGATTCGAGCGGCATGCCTATCAGGGAGTTGAGTGCCATGCGTCCGGTTTCAAAACTGTTACGTGCCTGCAATACCTGGTATTCGGCTTCATTGAGTTTGACTTCTGCCATGAGCAGGTCTTGAGGGTCGACAAGTCCCGCTTCAACGCGTTCGCGGATAGTGCGCGCCAGTGAAGCGACCGAGTTGCGGTAGTCTGTGGCTATGTTCATCAGTTCCCGGCGGGCTACGGCATTCCAGTATTGCATATCCGTCTGGTAGCATACGGAGGAGTGGAGCAGTTCCGCCTGATGAACATTCATGGATTGTTGGTGCTTTGCCAGCCGGATGGATTCGCGGATGCGTCCGCCGGTGTAGAGAGGCTGCATCAACGAGAGGGATGCGCCGTATTTCATGTCATGCCCTTCGAAAGTGAGAGGATTGCTTTGGGGCAGGTTCACGGTAAGTTCGATGGGATTTCCGGTGTACTGGAAGTTTGCGTCTCCCGACAGCTTGGGCTTTAAATCGGCTTTGGCGGCTTTTATCAGTTCCATGCTGGAAGCTATGTTCTTGTCTGCCGCACGCAAGTCGTGGTTATAGTCCAGAGCCATTATCCTATATTTCTCCAGCAGGGAATCCTGCTGGGAAAATACGGGTTGAACACACAAATAAAAAAGTAATAAAGTATAGAATGTCTTCATGCTTACTTATTGATTTTGATACGATAAAACAGGATATATAATGCCGGAGTGACAAACAGCGTCAGCAAAGTGGCGAATGTCAGTCCGAAGATAATTGTGGCTGCCATGCCGCCAAAAGCAATATCGAACAGCAACGGAACCATACCGAGAATGGTGGTCGTGGCCGCCATTAGTACGGGACGGGTACGCGAAACGGTGGATTCTATCACGGCTGTGTAAGCAGGAACTCCTTCGCGGCGCTGAATGTTGATTTCGTCTATCAGCACGATAACGTTTTTGATAATCGTACCCAGCAATCCCAGCCAGCCGGCAATGGGGAAGAAGCCGAAATCGAATCCGGTGAGCAGCATTCCTACGGCGACACCTATCAGTGACAGGGGAAGTATGCACAGGATGATGATGGGCTGGCGGAAGTTGCCGAACAGCGCCACCAGAATTACAATCAGCATGAGGAATGCCAGCGGGAAGTATTTGGCAATCGCTTCCATGGCTTCACCCTGGTCTTTGTACTGCGAATCCCAAAAGAATGTATAACCCGGCGGTAGCGGCATTGCCTCTATCTCACTGCGTATTTCCCCGTGTACCTCTGCCATGGTATGCCCAGGTTTTACGCCGCACATGGCAGCCATGCTGAGTTGGCGGTTATAGGTACGCATCTGCGGAAATTCCCACGTTGTTTCAATGCGTTCCGTCACTTGCGATAAGGGAGCCGAGCGTTCGCCGTTCCATACGGAGAAGTTGCCCAGGGAAGCCGCATCCGTAATGTCGTATCCTTCGGACTTCAGCAGAACAGGGACTTTCTTCTCGTTATCCCGATAGATGCCTACCGGTACACCGTCGCTGATGGATTTGACGGATTGCATCATCTGCGCTTTGGTGATGCCCAGTTCGCCGGCTTTTACCGGATCGTAGACGGGGCGTAGCATCAATGCCATATTTCCCCATTCGTTACGAGCATCCGCTACTTTAGGATTACGGCGCATGATTTCGATGGCCTGCCCTACGAGCGAATCGAGCACTGCCGGGTCGGGGCCCAGGAAGCGGGCTTCGATAACGGCTTCCGTCAGCGGGCTCAGTTCGAATTTGTTTACTTTGATGAGCGGTCCGGGAAATTTCAGGCGGATAGAGTCCTGCAATGCGGCGTTGAGCCGGCGCGACTCTTCCGAAGTATGGCACTTCACAAGCAGTTGTGTATAGTTGGACTGAGGTCCGAATGCTACGTTCGACAGATAATAGCGGGGTGGGGTTCTGCCGATGAAGGTAGATACCATTTCCGCTTCCCCGTGTGTACGGATATATTCTGCCATTTCTTCCGCCAGCTTCCCGGTTTCGTCGATGTTGGAACCTTCGGGCAGCCATACGTCTACGGTAAAATATTGCTTGTCCAGTGCAGGTACGAATACTTTGGAGATGAACTTGAAGCTCCATGCAGAGAGTACCAGCAGTAAGACCATGCAGGCTATTGTGGCATAGCGATGTTTGATGACCCAGTGCAGGGAACGGCGGAACATATTGTAATACTTTCCGTCGAACAGGGCGCTTTTCAACTCTTCCGGCCGGGGACGGCGTACAAATTCCTGAATGAAGAACGGGGTTTGCGTCAGTGCGAACACCCAGCTGAACATCAGCGAAACCCCGATAACGATTACCAGCGAGGAAAGCAGCTCACCGGTAATGTGGGGTGAAAAATAAATGGGCAGGAACGTCAATATGGCAATGACGGTTGCCGCCAGCAACGGCAGGGCAGTGGAGGAACAGGCGCGCATGATGGCAACCCGCTTTCTCATGCCCCGTTGCATGTTTACCAGTGCGGAGTCGGACACCACAATGGCATTATCCACCAGCATGCCCATGGCGATGATGATAGCAGCCAATGACATGCGTTGAAGTGCAATGTCGGTGCATAACATCACTATCAGGGTGGCAAAAATGGAGAATACCAGTCCGCTGCCTATCAGCAATCCGTTTTTGAAACCGATAAAAAAGAGCAGGATTGCCACTACGGTAAGTACGGATATGATGAGGTTGAGGATAAAACCCTGGTTGGCGACTGCCGATTCGTAGCCCTGGTCGTACAGGGTTACAAGTTCGAAGCCTTCGGGCATGCTGCCCGACATCTGTTGGAGCGATTCCTTGACGGCGGCTGCCATATCGACCACATTTCCGGTGGGAACGGTGGAAATGGCGATGCCGACAGCGGGTTGTCCGTTGATGCGCATCAGGTTGCTTGCCGGGGTCTGGTAGCTTTCTTCAATCCGGGTAATGTCCGCAAGCCGGAAATGCTCTCCGGTGCGTGATACGATTGTAAGGTTGCGTATGTCGTCCAGCGAATAGAAATTTCCGGTGGACTCGATACGCAGGCGGTTGGAACCGACGTCTATGCCGCCGGCATCCACAACTTTGTTCTGAGCCTCGAACGCGCGGGCGATGTCGGCCATCGTGATGCCGCTACGGGCCATGACGGAGGGACTTACGGAAATGTCTATCGTAGGTGTCTGTGTTCCGTAAATCTCTACTTTGGCAACATCCTTTACTTTCAGAATTTCATTCTTTATCAGTTTGGCTTCATCTTCAAGTTCGCGGTAGCTGTGTCCGCTTCCGGTAAGCCCGTAAAAAACGCCCAGTACATCGCCGAAGTCATCATTCACAACAGAGGGACCGGCGCCTTCGGGCAGCTTGCTCTGTACGTCGCTTACTTTGCGGCGCAGTTTGTCCCAAAGTTGCTGCATCTCGTCGGCACGGGTTTCTTTCTTTACATAAACGGTGATTTTGGACAGTCCTGCACGGTTCTCCGTTTTCAGGTAATAGAGTTCGCCCAATGCCTGGATGGACTCTTCCAGTACATCCGTAACCTGTGACTGTACTTCCGAGGGAGAAGCTCCCGGATAGGGAGTCAATACCAGCGCCTGTTTAATGGTGAACGGAGCATCTTCCAGCTTGCCCATTTTGACGTACGCCAGCAATCCGCCTGCCAATACTAATACCAACAGCAGGATTGTGACGGGCTTTTTCGATAAAAAGTATTTTACCAGTTTCATAATTACTTGTCTTTAGAGGTAATGTCTACTTTCATGCCGTCCGAGAGGAAACGCAGACCGCTTGTTGCGAGGGTTTCTCCTATTTGCAGTCCGTCTGCAATCTGTACCAGTCCGTCGGGCAGCAATTTGGCTACTGTTACTTTACGGCGGCTGACTTGCGATGTGGCAGGATTAACCACCCATACATAATCGCCCGTGGAAGGCCGGTGACAGAGTGCCGCCTGGGAGATGCAGAAACCGGCGGCACTCTCTGCCTGCGGTGTGTCCAGAATCGCTTTGCCGGACATGCCAGCAAGCAGTTTACCACCTTCATTGGGCAATATGGCTGTAAGCAGATAGGACAGATTGTTGCGGGTAGTGCCTTTGGACACCTCTATGACCTTGGCCCGGTAGGTCTGTCCGGGGATGGCGTCGAAGCATATCCGTATGCTGTCCGACGACTGTGCCGCATAGGCTATTTCCTGCGGTACATATATTTCTATCCTTAGCTGATGTATGTCGATAAGGGATACGACCGGCTGGGTTGCCTTGACATCCTGGAATTTTTCGATGTACACTTCACCTACATATCCGGTGAAAGGGGCTGTAAGGCGGGTATCTTCCAGTTCGCATACGGCGGTATCAAAGGCTGTTTTGGCGGAGATATAATCGGCTTTTGCCTTTTCGTAGGTGCTGGCAGAGATGTTCTCTTTCCGGTATAACGCCTCTATGCGTTCGAATTCGGCCTTGCTTTGGCGGTAAACGGCTTCGGCGCGTTCTTTGCGGATGCGGAAATCGCGCGGGTCTATCTCTGCAATGATGTTTCCTCGTTCGTATCGGTTACCGGCATACACGTCGAAGCGGTCGATAGGTCCGCCTACCCGGAATGACAGTTCGCTGGTGCGGAACGGCCGGGCTATGAAAGGAAACTCTTTATTGCCGTTTTGGGGCAATGCAGTAACTTGGGAAGTGCTGACTGACAGCTCTTGCTTGTCTTGGGTATCCTTGCCGCCGCAAGCATGGAACAGCAGGGCAAGAACAGACAATAGGATAACGGGTACTTTTGTTCTCATATATATATCATTCTGATTTTTTTCCAAAAGTACGGAAGGACACACTGTTTTGCCGGGAAATAATTTCCGAAGCCGGGAAACTTAACGCTGGAAAAGGGGAAATAAGGGATAAAAGGGGAATGGACCAGAAACGGGAAGAGGCTGATTTGTTTCTTTTCAGGCACGGGATTACACGGGAAAAAGATAGAGCAAAAACCCGGTGGCAGAAGGTAGAAAAGAACAAAGCGGAGTGAAGGCAAACAGCCTGCTCCGCTTTAAATAAAAAGACATTGAAAAGGGTATTGCAAAGAATAGTTTAGTTCTCGTCCGTTTTAAAGTCAATGGTTTTGTAATATTCGCCGTCGTGCAGACTTTTTACGCGGATATTGAGTCCGGTTTTTCCGGGTATCCGGTCTGCTATCTTATCCAGTTTGAACGAGACAAGCCCTTGTCCCGGCATGAGCGGCTCGTCACCGTAAGCATTCTGGTGGAATTCCAGCGTAATATATCCCTCTTTGTCATTCTTGCCGTCGGATGCTTCGTTGACTATGAGGTTCAGCATATGTTTTTTATCATTGCTGTTGCTGTGGTATAGCTGGTATTGGATGTTCAGGTAGTTGTCCGTAATCCACATATTGTTGATGTTGATGCGGTCGTCGCCGATGCTGTCGGCCTTTTCGGCAGGCATGAAATAAATGTCTTTGGTAAGGATATTCTCTACATGGTTGATTTTGGCATTGTAATCGTAGCCGGTTACTTCTTCATCCAGCAGGTTGAAATATACAAAGGCGCGCTGTCCTTCCACCAAGGTATAGTTATCCACTTGGGCAGTGTCACCGGGAAACATTTTGGTTCCTTCATCGAGTGCGAAGTAGTAGTCTTTTCCGTCAATTATTCGCACTGTGCCGATGGCGAGCAACGGGTGTTCGTCATCATCCCAATCGTCCAGGCAGGATTGCAGTACGGGAGTGGTGATGAACAACAGCAGAAATGCGGCTAATATCGTTCTGAACTTTTTCATAAGTAGAGGTTTTGTTATTGGTTCTGTTTTAGGTTTTGTATTCAGAAAATGCCGGGATTGCACAAATACTGCTTATAAGAATGTTAAAGAAAATAAAGAATAAATTTCCTATCTGCCGGATGCAGTATTTTTGTGCCCGTTGCATTTATAAGGTAAACACGTGTTAAAAGAGAGGATGGAAGAACAGGTATTGGCAGAACGTTGCAGGCAAGGCGACAACCTTGCCCGCAAAGAACTGTACGAACAGTATGCGGGGCGGATGCTCGGCGTATGTTTGCGTTACGCCGGTGACCGGGAAACTGCACAGGATTTGATGCATGACGGTTTCCTGAAGCTCTTCGACTCTTTCGATAAGTTCACTTGGCGGGGAGAGGGTTCTTTGCGGGCTTGGATGGAACGTGTAATGGTGAATACGGTATTGCAGTATTTGCGGAAGAATGATGTGATGAGCCAGTCCGCTGCCCTGGACGATGTGCCGGAGACGTATGAGGAGCCGGATGCTTCGGCGGTGGATACTATTCCTCAAAAGGTATTGATGCAGTTTATAAGCGAGCTTCCCGCCGGTTATCGTACCGTATTCAACCTGTTTGTTTTTGAAGATAAATCTCATAAGGAGATTGCCCGGTTGCTGGGTATCAACGAAAAGTCATCGGCTTCACAACTGGTACGTGCCAAAGCTGCTTTGGCTGCCAAGGTGAAGGAGTGGATGAAAAGAAACGCATAAATGGAGAAACGTATGGAAGATGAATTGTGGATGCGAAAGATAAAGGAGCGGTTGGACGATTATTCCGAACCGCTGCCCGTTTCCGGCTGGGAACGGCTTGAGAAGGATTTGTCCGTTTCGAAGCCTCCGGTAGCCGGAAAACGGCAGATTATACCTTTCCGCCGCTGGGCTGTAGCTGCGGCTGCGGCACTGCTCGTTGCGGTGTCGTCGGTGAGTGTATGGCTGCTCCAAAGCCCTGTGGGAGAGGAAATGCGGAATATGACTGCACCGGCATTGGCTGCCGTGCCGGACAAGCTGCCGGAGCAACAGACGCCTTCAGTACGGACAGAGATAACAGAACCCGACTATCGCGCACAGAAACAGGAATCTCCGGCGGATACGAACCGGCGTTCCTTGCTGGCACAACAACTGAATACCGTAGATGAAACGGAGCGGGAAACGGTCATCCAATCCTTGGGTACAGAGCCGGAAGTTCAGACTGGGAACGCACAGGAACCGACTGCGGAGTCGGCACGGGTAAATCAGGAAGCAGCAGAAGAAGAGAGAAGGGAAGAGGAGCGTACGGAAAAGATTGAGCGCCGCCGCCCGTCAGGCAGAGACAAATTGCATTTGCCGGTTGGCGGAGCGAAGCGGGAGCAGTCGCGTGGCTGGTCGGTCGGATTGGCAGTAGGAAATACGGGCGGATTGATTTCGGGAAGCAGTATGAGTGAAAGCGGGCTGCTTCAAAACGGACAGAACTTCGGTGTTTCCGGCGGAAGGGTAGACCTCACCACAATGTCTGACGGGATAATGGAAGTGCCGGAAGGGCAGGAGCTTGTTTTTAAAGATGGCATACCTTATCTGCAGAGGAGTTCTGGACAGGTGGTGGACATAGACCATAAACAGCCATTGTCTTTCGGCTTCTCGGTACGTAAAGGGCTTACACGGGGTTTCTCCGTGGAAACGGGCTTAACGTATACGTACCTCGCTTCGGATGTGAAATTTGCCGGAAGTTCGGAAACGGTCAGCCAGAAATTGCATTATTTGGGTATCCCTTTGCGTGCCAACTGGAACTTTGTAGATAAGAAGTCCTTTATCATGTATGTTTCTGCCGGCGGTGCCATGGAAAAATGCGTTTACGGAAAAATAGGGAGCAAAAACGAAACCGTGAAACCGTTGCAATTCTCTGTAATGGGAGCTGTGGGTGCACAGTATAATATAAGTAGCAGAGTCGGCATTTATGTAGAACCGGGAGTGTCTTATTTCTTTGACGACGGTTCGGACATTGAGACTATACGAAAAGAAAATCCCTGTAACTTTACCTTACAAGGTGGAATACGGTTGACTTACTGATTAAATTGATAGTTGAGAATTAAAAATTTAGAAACGGGCTGCACTATAAAGTCTTTATCGGTATAAAAACCGGTTTCATTATTATGGCGCAGCCCGTTTCTCTATTTTTAATTCTCAATTTACCACTACTGTGGGAAAGTACTCTTTAAAGAGTTTTTCGGCTCGTTCCAGTTGTGCGGGGGTATTCTCTACTACTTCTTTTAACTGATAATCCCAGCCCATAGCTTCGTATTTATGCACCCCTAAGCGGTGGTAGGGAAGTATTTCCACCCGTTGTATGCTTTGGTATTTGCCGAGCTGTTCGCCCATGTTGCGTATGTCTTCTTCAAAATCACTATATCCCGGTACCAGGACATAGCGCAGCCAAAACGGATGTCCCTGTTGTTCCAGCCAGGCAGCGGTGCGCAGGGTTTGTTCGTTGCTGCGTCCGGTCAGGGTACAGTGGCGTTCGGGATTGAATTCTTTGATATCGAGCAATACCAAGTCCGTCAGACTTAACAATTCCTCAACTTTGTCGTTCCAGATTCCGCCGTTGGTGTCAAGACAGATGTGGATGCCGTTTGCTTTCAAGTCTTTGAACAGTGGTATCAATGCCTCTGCCTGCAAGGTAGGTTCACCGCCGGAGAAAGTAATTCCCCCTTTTTTCCCGAAGAAAGCTTTTTGGCTGACAGCCATTTGCAGGATTTCACCGGCGGGAGTAGGAGTACCGCCCTTTACATCTATTGTATCGGGGTTGGCACAATACAGGCAACGGAAAGGACAGCCCTGAAGGAATACGACAAGCCGCAGCCCCGGACCATCGAAAGTGCCCATTGATTCGTATGAATGAACATTAATCATAAATAGTGTATTATAAGCAAAGAATGTAGTAAAAAAGAAAGCACGGACTACAGGGTGTTACTCCGGATTTTTGCTTAATCCGTGAAATCCGTGTAATCCGTGCTTTAAAAGGTTATGTATCCGGTTTACCGATTACATTCTTTCGTGGAAACTGCGGCTGATAACTTCCAGTTGGTGTTCGCGGCTCAGTTTCACGAAGTTTACGGCATATCCGGAAACGCGGATGGTGAGTTGCGGATATTTCTCCGGATGTTCCATGGCGTCTTCTAGCATTTCACGGTTCAGTACGTTCACGTTGAGGTGGTGTGCACCTTTGGTGAAGTAACCGTCCATCATGGTAACCAGATTCTCTACGCGTTCCTCGGCAGTGGGACCCAATGATTTCGGAACGATGGAGAATGTGTTGCTGATACCGTCCTGTGAGTCGCGGTAGCGCAATTTGGCTACGGAACTCAAAGAGGCGATGGCACCGTTCTTGTCGCGTCCGTGCATCGGGTTGGCTCCCGGAGCGAAAGCAACGCCTTTGGCGCGTCCGTCGGGAGTGGCTCCGGTCTTCTTACCGTACATCACGTTGGATGTGATAGTCAGCAGTGACAGGGTAGGACGGGCGTTCTTGTAAACGGGCAGCTTCTTCAACTCTTCGCTGAAGTAGTACACCAGGTCTACACCAAGGTGGTCTACACGATCGTCGTTGTTGCCGAAGCACGGGAAAGAACCTTCGATGTCGAAACCTTCCGTCAGGCCGATGTCGTTACGGCGTGCCGTTACTTTGGCGTATTTGATGGCAGACAATGAGTCGATGGCAATGGAAAGTCCGGCTACGCCGTATGCAAGGTTGATGCGCGGGTCTGTATCTACGAATGCCATTTGGGCTTTTTCGTAATAATACTTGTCGTGCATGTAGTGGATGATGTTCATTGCTTCGTTGTAAACGCGGGCAATCTCCGTCAGCACTTTCTTGTAGTTGTTCATTACCTCTTCAAAGTTCAGCGTATCGTGAGTCAGCACGGGGATACCTTTCACCATTACAGTTCCGGTGTTTTCGCAACGTCCGCCGTTGATGGCAAGCAGCAATGCTTTGGCAAGGTTGGCGCGTGCGCCGAAGAACTGGATTTGCTTACCGATGGCCTGGTAGGATACGCAGCAGGCGATACCGTAGTCGTCGCAGTTGCGTACCTCGCGCATCAGGTTGTCGTTCTCGTACTGGATAGAGCTGGTATCTACGGATACTTTGGCACAGAATTCCTTGAAACCTTCCGGCAGTTCGGGACTCCACAGCACAGTCATGTTAGGCTCGGGAGACGGGCCGAGGTTGTACAACGTTTGCAGGAAGCGGAAAGAGGTTTTTGTCACCTTTACGCGACCGTCGTTGAAGCGTCCGCCGATAGCTTCAGTAACCCAGGTGGGGTCTCCGGCGAAGATGTCATTGTAGGATTGCATACGCAGGTGGCGTACCATGCGCAGTTTGATGATGAACTGGTCAATCAGCTCCTGTGCAAAAGTTTCGTCAATCTTACCGTGAGCCAAATCATATTCAATGAAAATGTCAAGGAATGAAGATACATTACCCAATGACATGGCGGCACCGTCTTGTTCTTTTACAGCGGCAAGGTATGCCATGTATACCCACTGTACGGCTTCCTGAGCAGATGTGGCAGGGTGGCTGAGGTCGAGGCCGTAGTATTCGCCCATGGTCTTGATGTCCTTCAAGGCCTTGATTTGCTCTGCCACTTCTTCGCGCAGGCGGATGCGTGCTTCGGTCATAGGACCGGTCAGGTGGCGCAAGTCTTCCTGTTTGGCTTCGATGAGGCGGTCGATACCGTACAATGCCAGACGGCGGTAGTCACCGATGATACGTCCGCGTGCATAGTTGTCGGGAAGTCCGGTGAGGAAGCCCAATGAACGGAACGAACGGATTTCTTCGGTATATACATCGAATACGCCGTCGTTGTGTGTTTTGCGGTAGTGTGTAAAGATGTCTTTTACTTTATCGTCTACCTCCACGCCGTTTTCGCGGCATGCTTTTGCCACTACATTGATGCCGCCGAAAGGTTTGATGGCGCGTCTCAGCAGTTCATCTGTCTGCAAGCCTACGATAAGTTCGTTCTCCTTATCTATATAGCCTGCTTTGTGGGAAGTGATGGTAGATACTGTTGTATGATCTAATGAACGGACACCGTTATTGGCTCTTTCTTCTTCCAGTGCTTTCAGACAGAGGTTCCAGATATGCTTGGTGCGCTCCGTTGGTCCTTGCAGGAAAGATGCGTCTCCGGTGTAGGACGTGATGTTTTTACTAACGAAATCACTTACATTGATTTCTTTGCTCCAAAGCCCGTCAATAAAGGTTTTGTTTAATTCCATAATGTTCTTTTAATAAAAGTGATTAGATATGTTATCCTTTAGAGCGCGCAAAATTACGGAAAAATTTCCGTAATTACACAATAATATGGAGGATTTTTATGTTGAAGAGCATAAAATAGCTATTATTAGGTAGGAAGTACCACCGGGGATTGATTCGTGTCCGTCCGATTAATATCTGTACTCTTATCAACTATTATTATTTATGCTGAAATCTATTCGTCCCACAATAATTTCCCTTTCGTCCGACAGCTGTTTTATTTTCGTCCGACAACTGTTGGACGAAAATAAAACAGCTGTCGGACGAAAAGATTTTAGTAACATTTTATTAGTTCCTTTTATGCCGTATTTTTAGTTTTTACGGATATGTGAATTATTTTATTCCGGATTTGTTTGCGAATTAAAAAAAGAAGCGCTATCTTTGCACCGCTTTAAGAGAAAAGCACTTCTTGAAAAAGAAGTTTTGGAGAGGTGGCAGAGTGGTCGATTGCGGCGGTCTTGAAAACCGTTGTGCTGCGAGGCACCCGGGGTTCGAATCCCTGTCTCTCCGCTGGAAAGAATTGCAAAACAAAGAAAATCCCTGTAAATTAATACTTTACAGGGATTTTTTGTTTTTGGTGCATGGCAAAAATAAGCATATCAAAGCATTCTTTCGGTGTACTATTCGGTGTACCTGATCTCCTTCAATGTCAGGTACACCTATTAAGTAAATAATTCATTGTTTATCAGTGTTTTGCATCTTGACTTGTTGCTCTTGGAATTTTAGTTTTGTGATTAAAAAACAAGTAAGATGGAAAGAACAACATTTTGTCTATTGTTCTACATTCGTAGGACGAAATTGAATCGGAACGGTGAGGCTCCGATAATGATGAGAATTACAGTGAATGGAGTCCGGGTTGATGCTTCAGTGAAGAAAACAATTCTTCCGGAGTTCTGGAGTGCGGCAAAAGGAAAGGCTTTGGAAAAGAAGCGTGAGTACAAGGAACTGAATCTGTATCTTGATTCTATCCGTTTGAGGATAATGAAAATTCAGCGTGAACTGGAAATAGAAGGTGTAGCGGTTTCTGCCGGCAGTGTCCTGGACCGTTTTTTGGGAAAGGATGCTCCCGTACAGCGTACCCTGTTTGAGGTTTTCCGTGAACATAATGATAAATGCGCCCGATTGTCCGGTACGGACATGGCGCCTGCAACCGTGCAGCGTTATGAGACATCCTTGAAGCATACTCAGGATTTTGTCTGGGAGACATATCATAAGAAAGATATTCTTTTGGATGAAGTTTCCCGCCAGTTTGTTGAGGATTACGAGTTCTGGCTTAAGACCTCGAAAAAGTGTTGTCATAATACAGCCACCAAGTATCTGAAGAACTTCAAGAAGATTATCCGTATCGCTTTGGCCAAGGGATGGATGAAGAATGATCCGTTTTTGGAAATCAGGTTCTCGTTGGATAAGGTGGAGCCGGACTTCTTGGAAGATTCGGAAATCCGAAAACTGATTTCAAAGGAGATTGATATTCCGAGGCTGGGTCAGGTACGGGATATTTTTGTGTTCTGTTGCTTCACCGGTCTGGCCTTCTCGGATATTCACGGATTGGGAAAGGAGCATATCGTGGAGGACTCGAACGGTGTCAGATGGATACGCAAGGGAAGGCAGAAGACCAAAATCATGTGTAACATCCCATTGATGGAAGTTCCGTTAAAAATATTGGAGAAGTATTCCACCAATGAATATTGCAGGAAACATGGTGTGCTTTTTCCGGTGCTTTGTAATCAAAAAATGAACGCCTATCTTAAGGAGCTGGCTGATATTTGTGGCATAAAAAAAACATTGACCACCCATACCGCGAAACATCATACAATCTCTATCTAATTGAAAATTAAACAGTTATTTCTGTTTAATTAATGTCAGGTAACGATTTAGAAACGAGCGAATTACAATATTCTGTTTTCTTTTGCCTCTGTCAAAGAACGATTCTTTCAATGCAAATATACACTTTACTTGTGACAAAAGCAATCTTTTTCTACATTTAATCGACTTACAGTCAGCCTTAAAGAGGGTATCTGGTCTCATTCCATCTTCTTCCTCAAAAATAACATAGCAGTCTAAATTGGTTTATGTATGGGATAGGTCTTGTTCATTCGATCCGGTAGACTACTATACATAAAAGTATAAAGGCGAGATACGACAAGGAGATGCCATGCTTTTGTGTAAGGGGAATCTCTCTTAGCTTATCGCAGACCATGTATAGCTAAGTGTTTTGAGAATAAACAGTCTGTAAAAAACGGAAAGACACCGATTATGGGCCGTATCACCATCAATGGAACCCAAGCCGGTTTCAGTTGTAAGAAAGAAGTGTCCCTCGCTTTGTGGGACGTCAAAACCAACCGGGCCAAAGGCAAGTCCGAGGAGGCCCGTACACTCAATCAGGAGCTTGACAATATCAAGGCGCAAATCACCAGGCACTACCAGTACATCTGCGACCACGACAGTTTTGTTACAGCCAAGAAAGTCTATAACCGCTATGTCGGCTTCTCAGAGGAATGCCACACCCTTATGAACCTTTTCAGGGAACAGCTGGAACCGTATAAAAAGAAAATCGGCATAGAGAAAGCCGAAAGCACCTACTGCGGTCTGGTTGCCGATTACAAGAGTCTCCTGCTTTTCATGAAAAGCAAGAAGAATGCAGAGGATATTGTCATCGAAGAACTTGAGAAATCATTCATCGAGGATTACTACAACTGGATGCTCGGTACATGCGCTTTGGCAAACTCCACTGTCTTCGGGCGTGTCAATACCTTGAAGTGGCTGATGTATATCGCGCAGGAAAAAGGCTGGATACGGGTTCATCCGTTCGCATCATTCGAGTGTATGCCCGAATACAAGAGGCGTTCTTTCCTTTCCGAAGAGGAACTGCAAAGGATAATCCATATAGAACCGAGATACAAACGCCAGCGTGCCATGCGCGACATGTTCCTGTTCATGTGCTTCACCGGTCTTTCCTATGTGGACTTGAAAGCCATAACATACGATAATATCCATACCGACTCCGACGGCGGTACATGGCTGATGGGCAACCGTATAAAAACGGGAGTGGCGTATGTCGTAAAATTATTGCCCATTGCTATCGAACTGATTGAAAAATATAGGGGTACGGATGAAAAGAAAGACTCCCCGAATGTGTCTTTCCGGTAGGTGAATACAATGCCATGCGGCTCAGTCTTGGAATCATAGGCAGGAAATGCAACTCCGGGGCGAGGTCACCCCGCACATCGGACGCCACGCATTTGCCGTTCTGGCCATACTCAAGGGGATGCTGCTGGAAACTCTTCAGAAAGTGTTTGGGCATAAGTCCATCACATACGTCCTGCGCATCCATTCACTTGTCCGGCGCAGGCGGGGCAATCTTTTTCTGGAAGTCGCCCATCTGTACGACCAGCGTGCTGACCAGCTTTCTCAACTCCTAATACGCGCTTGTTTCAATAATTGTCAGTTCCATACTAAAATTCTTTTTAAGATTCTGAATATGCGACAAAGTAACGCACATCCTATATCCTTTCCAAACAGATAATATCAGAGTCTTCCGTTGGCGTGCATTGGCGTATCCAACGTTAAAAGAGAAGGTCCTTCACCTGCATCCATGCGGCAACGGAACTTCCATTCCCTTACTTGTTTTCCATAAATTTATAGGATTAATTTCTGGTGCATGATATTAATAGTCATTATTCTGTCTGCTTTTTTTGCTTGCATAATTGCAGCTAACAGTTATCTATTCCAGAACGCATTGTTATGGAAAATGGCAAGCTGTTTTGTTGGTTTATGGATATTGTGTATGATAATTACCGTCTTCGTTTGTCGTAAACTTGAATGCTCTAATTAAAACAGTACGGTTGTCATGCTTTGTGTGTTTTATTATAAATATTATGAATTATTTGGAATTGATATGTAATATAGATAATTTTGCAGTCGGGAAATGGTTTCGGGAGGTTTACGCCTTCCGAATGAAAAGGGAACCCGGTGAAAATCCGGGACAGTACCCGCTGCTGTGAGTCCACAAAAACGGACATCGAACTTTTGCCACTGGTGTAATACCGGGAAGGCACGATGACCGGGACGAGTCAGAAGACCTGCCATGACCGGAATGAGATTTACACCTGCGGGATATACGGGTCGTAATCAAATAAGGAATAGCTCATCGGCCATTCAATATTTGAAGACAGACATATTCCCGTTCGTGTAAGTCCGCACGAACGGGAATTTTTTGTGTTTGTTAATAATATGTTTTACATTAAAATGAGTGACCTATGAAAAGAAAATTACGCTTTCTGGCAGGTGCCTGTCTATTTACCGCAACCGCCTTGTTCTCTGGCTGTAGCTCGGACGATGACTTTTTGATGGACCCGGTTGATTCCGGAACTTCGCAAACCCGTGCTGTGACAAATTCGGACGGTACTTTAACTATCACTTTCGATGATTTCGATCCCGGCATGTTAGCAGGACCTACCTCGGCCGGAGAAAATCTTTATTCGTACCAAGGGTATCCTCAAGTAACCACCATTTACGACAATACTCCGGAAGAATATCTCTTCCTTTCAATGTTTAATACTGTAGGTGGAAGCACAGAGTATTCCAGCGGCGGCATCGCACTTTCCAACTGGAACATCCGCTCCAATCAGTCGGGAAATACCGGAGACTGGTGGTATTCTTATCTAAACCAATGTTCTGTCTATAACACTGCGGTGGAAGCGGAAGGACAGAATAAGGAAGCCGGGCACAGCGGTTCCAATTTCGGTGTCGTTTACGGATATGTGGATGCTTACAATCAGGCATGGATGGCTAAACCAGAATTTTATTTCAATGTTCCCCGGAAATTGGTCGGCCTGTGGATCTGCAACACCTCATACACTTATGGTGTCATTACTTATGGTAATCAGTTCGGTTCTACGGGGGTAGCGACTCCTCTGAAAGAGATGAAAGGGTATTTCCAAGTGAATCTGGAATGTTATGATGCGAATGGCGGTCTGATCCGCACTTACAAACGTCTTTTAGCCGATTATCGTAACGGCCAACAACAGGTTGATCCTATCACGACATGGGATTATTGGGAAATCAATGCCGAAGGGGTGCAAAGTGTGAAATTCAACTTCGAGGGTTCGGATTCGGGAGCATACGGTTTGAATACTCCGGCTTATATCTGTATTGATGATATCACCATACAATAAAAAGAATACAAGGATATCCCTTCTGTCGGGGGTATCCCTGTTATTTTTCTAAAATCCACACATCATGCATCGTTTTCACTATTTTATTATTTCTGCCTGTATGCTGTTCACCTCCTGCAACAAGGATGAAGTCATTACCGAAGAAGTAGGAGGACAACCTATAATAGAACTTGACAGCGAGACCGGTATTTACACTGTCAAGGTCGATCACGAATTGACTATCGCCCCGACATACCAGAATGTTGAAGATGCTCTTTTTGCTTGGACGATAGACGGTACGCTGGTTTCTTCGGGTCCGTCTCTTCAACGTACATGGAATGAATGCGGGGATTTTTATGTCAAACTAAGAGTAGACAATGCGGAAGGCTATGCCGAAGAGGAACTGAAAGTAGAAGTGAAAGAACTCACCCCTCCGGTCATCTCACTGGCACTACCTTCGCAGGGGCTAAAAGTCGTCCGGAATACCGATTACACATTTACTCCCGATATTCAGCATTCGGATGTCGAAGGGTTCAAAATCGAATGGGTACGGGAAGGAAAAATCGTTTCCACCGAGAATACTTATACTTTCAATGAAAAAGAACTCGGTGTTTATACGGTGACAATCAACGCTTCCAATATAGATGGGACAACAACGAAAGACGTAAGCGTAGAGGTCGTGGAAACGATGCCCTACGTTGTCAAATTCCCGACCCCGTCTTACCTGCAAACATCCACGGACAGGTACACTTTTGCCGACCGTCCTGTTTTCCTGCGTCCGTTGTTGGAGTATTTCGACAATCCCCGTTTTGAGTGGAGTGTGGACGGTCAGGTCATGGAAGGAGAAGTGGAACGCATGTTCAAGTTCACGCCGTCCGCACCCGGAGAATACACCGTCTCCTGTACTGTGTCGGAAGACACACCGACGGAAAAAATAAGCAGGAATATCGACAAAGGGAAAACGGCTGTCACTGCCACCGTAAAAGTCGTTTGTGTGGACAAAAAGGAACAAGACGGCTTCCGGGCTTCGGGAAGTTCCAAGCTCTGGAATAAAGTCTATGAATATACCCCAGCTCCCGGCCAATTTATCAACGAGACGAGCACGATAGGCGGTATGACCGGCAACGAAACATCCCCTGAAGCGGCTGTCGCATGGGCAACACAGCGTTTGAAAGACAAACTGCACGTCTCTTTAGGTTCTTTCGGGGGTTATATCATCGTCGGCTTCGACCACAGTATTCCCAATTCGGGTAACCAATATGATTTCTGTGTTCAGGGGAACGCCTTTGACGGCAGTTCCGAACCGGGTATCGTATGGGTCATGCAAGATATAAACGGAAACGGATTGCCGGATGACGAGTGGTACGAACTGAAAGGATCTGAAGCAGGCAAGGAAGAAACAATACAGAATTTTGAAGTGACCTATTACCGTCCGGAAGGCAAAAAAATGGATGTCCAATGGATCAGTTCCGACGGTAGAAACGGCTGGGTAGACTATCTGTCCGCTTATCATACACAAGACTATTATTATCCGGCTTGGATTTCGGAAAACAGTTATACCCTGACAGGCACTTGTCTGGCCGCCCGCAACACCCAAGATTCTCAAACCGGTTATTGGGATAATCAGAGTTATGACTGGGGGTACGTGGATAATTTCGGAAACGACCAGATAGAAGGCGGCAGTACGGTGGATGGAAGCGGACAAAGGAACGGTTTCAAAATTTCCAATGCCATCCATGCCGATGGAACGGAAGCCAATCTGCAATATATTGACTTTATCAAAATACAATGCGGTGTTCTGGCCAAAAGCGGCTGGCTGGGCGAAGTTTCTACGGAGGTATTTTCTTTTGAGGATCTAACCAAATAATAAAAATTACAAGTATGAAAATTTATTTTCTTCCCATGCTCCTATCCTTGTTCTTTTTGGGAGCGTGTGACAAAAACGATGAAATTATACCTGAAGATGCAGATGAAAATTTCATCACATCGGTCGTGATGACCGTGGACGGGAAATCGTACACGGCCGACATTACGGACAATACAGTAACAATAACCGTTCCCTATACGGTATCGCTGAACAACGCCGAAGTGGAATTCAAGTACACAACTTCTGCAACAATCATACCTGATCCTGAAACGGTAACGGACTGGGATAACGAACGAACCTTCCGGGTGACATCCTATAACGGAGATGCCCGCGAATATACCTATAAGGTCGTGAAAAGCGAGATAGAATCTGACGGAGATGTGGAGTTGAAGACCACCGAGGAGGTAGCTTCTTTTGCCGCAACCAAAACAACCGTTGTCAAAGGGAACCTGATTATCGGCTCTGATGCGGAAGAGGCAGAAAAAATCACTGACATATCTGCATTGGCATCTTTGAAAGAGGTTACTGGCAACATTGTCATTCGTAACAGTTACAACGGTGCAGACTTGACAGGGTTGGATAATATCGTTTCTGCCGGAGGTTTACAGGTAGGTTCGACCGATGTCGCCTCGAAAGCTACGGAACTTCACATGATTTCCATGAAAGCATTGGAAACGCTCTCCGGAGACATATCGGTATATAACGACCAAGTGACGTATGTCCTATTCGAGAAACTGGCAACTATTGAAGGAAGCGTGATGTTCAATGCGTCGTCGTTACAGAGTTTTGAGTTTCCGGTTCTGACTACTGTAGGTCAGGATCTGAATCTTCAAGGACTCAATGAAGAGAACACAGCAGCCGGTTCGATTGCGTCTTTGGAAATACCGGAACTGACAAGTGTCGGAGGGGTCTTGTCCGTAAACAATCTTGCCAAGCTGACTTCCATGAGCTTCCTTAAGCTGAAAGAGACCGGTGGCCTTGATTTCCATACCGTCCCCGTGATGTTGGAAACCATCAACCTTCCGGAAATCGAAACAGTAAACGGAAGTATTATTATGGAAGCCAATATGGAAGCTCCTCCTACCGGTAGTTTTGTTCCCCAACGAAATGACGTGCTTCAGGCTTTCGGTGGAATGGACAAACTGACAACGATAAAGGGACAGATAAAGATAAAGAATTTCACGGCACTCAAACAACTTCCCGACTGGAGCAAGATCACCACACTTGGAAGCATCACGCTGGATTATCTTGAAGATGTGAGCGGAACACTGCTGTTGCCGAACGCCCGATTTGAAACCTTCGGAGAAACAGCGCCCCAGATTGAAATTATAAACAAGGTGCAGCTCTCCAAAATTGAAACAGCCGAAGATTTGTCAAATGTAAATTTTGTCATCACCAGTCTCACGAATAATAAGTTCCCTGAAATCACGTTCAAGAATATCAAAGACTTCACTTGTAAGCCAACCACCAACAATACCGATTATACCATATCGACAATTCAACATGTATATGGAAATCTAAATGTGACAGGCCAAATGCGAAGCAATGCCAAATTTCCCGACTTGGAAATCATAGATGGATATGGATATATCCAAATCCCCATGTTTGCTTCAATCACAATGCCAGTCTTGAAAGAAGTGGGAGGACAGTTCTATTTATCTGGAAATTTTACCAGTTGTAACTTGCCCTTACTATCCAAAGTTTGTTGTTCAGCTTCTCCTGTATATTATAAAGAGGGAGAGGGTTCGTTAGCAATATCTTTACAAAGTAAATCGCTGGATATTCCGGAATTGCTTCACGTAGGAGGTGAAGGGTTGTTCGTTAATAAAGCAACAGGCATTACTTGTGATAAATTACAGACTATAGATGGTACGCTACAGATAAAAAGTGCGACTTCTCTTTCTCAGGAAACACTTTCCATGGAGAAGTTGGAGACCTTGCATGGGGTTGTTTTTGACGGTTTGACGAAATTTACCGACTACACTTTCTTCGGCAAGTTTATAGAAAACGGAATGATTACGGGGGAAAGTTGGAGCGTGACGAAATGTGGGTATAACCCAACCTTCCAAAATATGAAGGACAAACAATATACGCAGCAGGATTAAACCTTATACCTTAACCAGAGTACCCGTAATGATTCGGGTACTCTTTTTTATCCGAATGACAATGAGCAGAACAATACAACGGATTTGCCTTTTTCTTTTCTGCCTGCCAGTTTTCGGCAGTTGCATGAAATGGGATTACGGAGAGATGGAAGATTTCTCTGTATCGGCCTCTGGTCTTTTCATTACCAACGAGGGGAATTTCCAGTACAGCAATGCCACGCTTTCCTACTACGATCCCGCCACGTGCGAAGTGGAGAATGAAGTGTTTTACCGTGCCAACGGGTTCAAGTTGGGCGATGTGGCCCAGTCTATGGTTATCCGGGACGGTATAGGCTGGATCGTGGTGAACAACTCGCATGTGATTTTCGCCATCGACATCAATACTTTCAAGGAAGTGGGCCGTATCACAGGTTTCACCTCACCCCGGTATATCCATTTTCTGTCGGATGAGAAAGCCTATGTGACGCAGATATGGGACTACCGTATCTTCATCATCAACCCCAAGACATACGAGATTACCGGCTATATCGAATGTCCAGACATGGACATGGAATCGGGTTCCACCGAACAAATGGTACAATACGGCAAGTACGTCTATGTGAACTGCTGGTCGTACCAGAACCGCATCCTGAAAATCGACACGGAGACGGACAAGGTCGTGGACGAACTGACCATCGGCATACAACCTACTTCGCTGGTCATGGACAAATACAACAAGATGTGGACCATCACGGATGGCGGTTACGAGGGCAGCCCATACGGTTACGAGGCACCGTCTCTCTATCGTATAGACGCCGAGACTTTCACCGTAGAGAAACAGTTCAAGTTTAAGCTGGGCGACTGGCCTTCGGAAGTCCAGCTCAACGGTACACGGGATACACTTTACTGGATCAACAACGATATTTGGCGAATGCCGGTGGAAGCCGACCGTGTTCCCGTCCGGCCTTTTCTGGAGTTTCGGGACACCAAATACTACGGCCTTACGGTCAATCCCAACAACGGGGAGGTATATGTGGCCGACGCTATTGATTACCAGCAACAAGGTATCGTGTATCGCTATTCGCCGCAAGGCAAGCTGATCGATGAATTTTACGTGGGAATCATTCCGGGAGCTTTCTGCTGGAAATAACGAGGAAGGAGGACAAAAATGAAAAGACATCTTATTCTATTGTTCGTGGGGGTAAGCCTGCCCTTTCTGCTTGCCGCCCAGCAGAAAAATTCCGTCAGCATTACCAAAAGGGTACTACGTATTCCGGAGGTTACGGTGGTGGGCAAACGACCTATGAAGGATATAGGCGTGCAACGAACCCGTTTCGATTCCATCGCCATGAAAGAGAACATCGCCTTGTCTATGGCCGATGTGCTGACATTCAACTCATCCGTTTTTGTCAAGAACTACGGACGCGCCACGTTATCCACCGTGGCTTTCCGGGGTACCTCTCCCTCGCATACCCAAGTGACGTGGAATGGTATGCGCATTAACAACCCGATGCTGGGCATGACGGATTTTTCCACCATCCCTTCTTACTTTATCGATGATGCCTCGCTGCTGCACGGAACGTCATCGGTAAACGAAACGGGCGGCGGCTTGGGTGGTCTGGTCAGGCTCTCCACTTCTCCGGCCAACCATGAAGGGTTCGGGTTGCAGTACGTGCAGGGAGTGGGGTCGTTCAGCACGTTCGACGAGTTTCTCCGCCTGACCTACGGTGACAAACACTGGCAGTCCTCCACCCGTGTGGTGTATTCCTCTTCCCCCAACGACTACAAATACCGAAACCGGGACAAGAAGGAAAACATCTATGACGAGGACAAGAACATCATCGGTTCCTATTACCCGACGGAACGCAACCGCAGCGGGGCTTATAAGGATCTGCACGTCTTGCAGGAAATTTATTATAACACGGGCGAAGGCGACAAGTTCGGGCTAAACGCCTGGTATATCAATTCCAACCGGGAACTGGCGATGCTCAGCACGGATTACGGGAACGACATGGACTTCGAGAACCGCCAAAGGGAGCAGACGTTTCGCGGCGTCCTCTCGTGGGATCGCGTGCGGGAGAAATGGAAGGTCGGTGTAAAAGGCGGCTATATACACACATGGATGGCCTATGATTACAAGCGGGACAAGGGAAACGGCGAAATGGCTTCGATGACCCGCTCACGCAGTAAGATTAACACGTTCTACGGAAGTGCGGACGGGGATTATGCTCCTTCAGAGAAATGGCTGTTCACGGCCGGTGTTTCCGTACACCAGCATTTGGTGGAAAGCGCGGACAAAAATATCATCTCGCAGGAAGGTAACAAGGCTGTTGTCGGGTATGACAAGGGACGTGTCGAGTTTTCCGGTTCCGTTTCTGCGAAATGGCGGCCTGTCGATCGTTTTGCCGCCTCGCTTGTCCTTCGCGAGGATATGTTCGGTACGGAATGGGCCCCGGTTATCCCGGCTTTCTTCATCGACGGGGTACTGTCGAAAAAAGGCAATATCGTGGCGAAAGCATCCATCTCCCGGAACTACCGTTTTCCCACGCTGAACGACCTCTATTTTCTGCCGGGCGGTAATCCCGACCTGAAAAGCGAGCACGGCTTCACATACGACGTGGGGTTGTCGTTCTCGGTGGGGAAAGAAAATGTATATGCTTTGAGCGGTGGTATCAACTGGTTCGATTCGCACATCGACGACTGGATCATCTGGCTACCCACAACCAAGGGATTCTTCTCCCCCAGAAACCTCAAAAAGGTACATGCTTACGGGGCAGAGACCAACGCCCACCTTGATATAATGCTCGGAAAGGACTGGAAACTGGATATGAACGGAACTTTCTCGTGGACTCCCTCGATCAACGAGAGCGAACCGATGAGTCCGGCAGACCAATCCGTCGGCAAACAGTTGCCATACGTGCCGGAGTTTTCCGCAACGGTGACCGGACGTCTGTCATGGCGGACATGGAGCCTGCTTTACAAATGGTGTTATTACAGCCAGCGTTATACCATGTCGAGTAATGACTATACCCTGACGGGCTATCTGCCCCCTTACTTCATGAATAACGTGACACTGGAAAAACAGCTCTCTTTCCGATGGGCCGATCTGTCGCTAAAGGGCAGCATCAACAACCTGTTCGATGAAGAATACCTTTCCGTATTGTCCCGTCCCATGCCGGGCATCAATTTCGAGATATTCATCGGCATAACACCCAAGTTCGGAAAAAACAAAAATAGTAAACGATAATCTGCATCAATATGAACGCATTAAAGAATTTAAGCCTGATTTTGTTGCTTTCTCTGGCATTTACAGGCTGCCACAACAAAAGCTCAAAAATCAATGATTTCAACCTGCTGCTTTATGCTCCCGAATATGCCTCCGGCTTCGACATCAAAGGGGCGGGCGGGAAGGAAAGCGTACTGATAACCGTCAGGAATCCCTGGCAGGGAGCGGACAGTGTAACCACATGGCTGTTTATCGTCCGCAACGGTGAAGAGGTTCCCGAAGGGTTTGCAGGACAGGTACTCAAAGGAGACGCCAAACGTATCGTGGCGATGTCTTCCACTCATATCGCCATGCTTGACGCAATCGGTGAAGTCCGGTGTATAACCGGCGTTTCGGGAATCGACTACATTTCCAACCCAGACATCCAAGCCCGCCGCGACAGTATTGGCGATGTCGGCTATGAAGGGAACATCAACTACGAGTTGCTGCTCTCGCTCGATCCCGACCTCGTTCTGCTCTATGGGGTGAACGGCGCAAGCGCAATGGAAAGCAAACTCGAAGAACTCGACATACCGTTCATGTATGTCGGCGATTATCTTGAAGAGTCGCCTCTCGGCAAGGCCGAATGGATGGTAGTGCTTTCAGAAGTCACAGGAAAACGTGAGAAGGGTGAAAAAGCCTTTGCCGCAATCCCGGTCAGATACAACGCCTTGAAAAAGAAAGTGGCCGACAGTACCCTCGGCACTCCTTCGGTTATGCTTAATGTTCCCTATGGCGACTCGTGGTTCATGCCTTCAACCCAAAGTTATGTAGCCCGCTTGATTACTGATGCGGGAGGCCGCTATATCTACCAGAAGAACACGGGAAACGCTTCTATCCCCATTGACTTAGAAGAAGCATATCTGCTCGCGTCGGATGCGGACATGTGGTTGAACGTGGGAATGGCGAACTCCCTTGACGACTTGAAGGCATCATGTCCGAAATTCACCGATACCCGATGTTTCAAAAATGGAGAGGTGTATAACAACAACGCCCGTACCAACACAGCCGGGGGTAACGACTATTACGAGTCTGCCGTCGTGAATCCTGACATCGTGCTCCGCGACCTCGTGAAGATATTCCATCCTGAACTGGTGCAGGAAGAGTGTGTGTATTACAAGCAACTGAAATAGATGCGTTCCCGTTCGACTATATTATTCTCCATATTGATTACGCTCACGGTCGGTCTTTTTTTACTGGACTTGGCCGTGGGAGCTGTCAACATTCCGATCCGCGATGTATGGGCAGCACTGACCGGGGGAAATTGTTCCCGTGCCACGGAAAAAATCGTACTCAACATACGCCTCATAAAAGCTATAGTGGCACTGTTGGCCGGGGCTGCCTTATCGGTCAGCGGTCTTCAGATGCAGACCCTCTTCCGTAATCCTCTTGCCGGTCCCTATGTCCTTGGCATCAGTTCCGGTGCAAGTCTCGGTGTGGCACTTGTGGTACTTGCCGGGATCGGTTCATCAATAGGCATTGCCGGAGCAGCGTGGGTGGGTGCGGCTGTCGTGTTGCTCGTGATAACTGCCGTCGGACAGCGAATAAAAGACATCATGGTAATCCTGATTCTGGGCATGATGTTCTCATCGGGCGTAGGTGCTGTCGTGCAGATATTGCAGTACCTCAGCAAAGAGGAATCGCTGAAAGCCTTTGTCATTTGGACGATGGGGGCTTTGGGTGACGTCACCTCCGGACAACTTCTGATTCTTGTTCCATCGGTGTTTGCCGGACTGCTGTTGGCTGTACTGACCATCAAACCGCTTAACCTCCTGCTGTTCGGAGAGGAATATGCCGTAACAATGGGACTGAATATTCGGCGTTCACGCAGCCTGTTGTTTCTCTCGACAACGCTGCTCGCCGGAACGATAACCGCTTTTTGCGGTCCGATAGGTTTCATAGGTCTCGCTATGCCTCATGTCACAAGAATGCTTTTCCAAAATAGCGATCATCATGTCCTTCTGCCCGGAACAATTCTTTCGGGAGCATCGATATTGCTTCTTTGCGACATCATTTCTAAAATATTCACCTTGCCGATCAACGCCATTACAGCTCTATTGGGAATCCCAATCGTCGTATGGGTGGTTTTACGCAACAAATCCATCACCGCATGATAGAATTACAGCATTTTTCCATAGGTTACAAAGAAAACTCGTTGCTCCACGAGGTAAATGCCACGATAAAAAAAGGTCAACTGACAGCCCTTATCGGAAGAAACGGGACAGGAAAATCGACGTTGCTCCGCGCCATAGCCGGTCTGAACCGGTGTTATTCCGGAAAAATCATTCTCGACGGGCACGACATCGCCTGCATGAAAACCGAAGATATGGCAAAAACGCTGGCTGTCGTCACGACCGAGCGCACGCGCATCGCCAACCTGCGGTGCAAGGATGTCGTAGCCATAGGCCGTGCTCCTTATACCAACTGGATAGGTAGGATGCAAGAAACAGATAAGGAGATAGTCATGCAATCGCTCATTTCGGTGGGAATGGAGGCTTATGCAAACCGCACGATGGATAAAATGTCGGATGGCGAATGCCAGCGTGTGATGATTGCTCGTGCATTGGCACAGGATACTCCTATCATTCTCCTTGATGAACCGACTTCCTTTCTTGACATGCCTAATCGCTACGAACTTGTGGCGTTGCTTCGTAGGCTTGTCCACGACGAGAAAAAATGTATCATGTTCTCGACACATGAACTTGACATCGCGTTGTCCATGTGCGATTCGATAGCATTGTTAGATACCCCGAATTTAAGTTGCTTGACCGCGTCTGAAATGCAGAAAAGCGGATACATTGACAGACTTTTCCAAAATGAAAACATCCGTTTCGACTCCTTATGCGGTACAATGATTTTGAAACAATGAGTATATACACTGTAGAAAATTTTACTTCAGACATCACTGTTGAAGGATACATCGCCGAATTCCGTGACGAACCACATTTTCTTGAACTTTGCAAACAATGTACCAATTACGGTAAAAGTTGGGGGTGTCCTCCATTTGATTTTGATACGGAATCGTTTCTCCGACAATACAAGTATGCACATCTTATGGCAACGAAGATAATCCCTGAAGACAAAGATATTCCGATTGAATATACACAAAAACTCATTTTACCGGAACGGATACGAATCGAGAGCGAATTATTGGATATGGAACGGAAATATGGAGGGCGTTCATTTGCCTATATAGGTAAATGTCTTCACTGCTCAGATAACGAGTGTACGCGTAACTGCGGCACACCATGCCGACACCCGGAAAAAGTGCGTCCGTCACTCGAAGCCTTCGGATTTGACATAGCCAAAACGCTTTCTGAACTTTTTAACATCGAACTTCTTTGGGGAAAGGATGGCAAATTACCTGAATATCTTGTTCTCGTAAGCGGATTTTTTCATAATGAATACGAACTTTGCAACATAGCATACTAATGATTCGGACATGAAATAAACAGACAAACTAACCACATTCGGTTCAATCTGTTTTGTGATTTCAAATGAATTATAGTTAGATATGTAAAAAGCGACGCTGGAGCTTGAAATAAGTAACGGTTTATCGGTGTATTCTCCGTTAAACCGTCCTGTTTTCGTTAAACGAAAACACAACTTGCTGTCCGCAGGAGCGGACCACATTTATCCAATAATTATTGTGTATTAGCCCATTGTATGGCTATTCTCCTGTGATTTACGAGGCATTTCCATCAGGTGTTTGCCGGCTGCTCTCCCCATAAAAGGGTGGATATCTCTCCATAATCATATGACTTACGTCCATAATTCGGGAATAAGGAGGCGAATATACGGGAAATCTGCCCTTTACATGCCCTATTGTCCATTAATGGATTGTTACTTCTACACATCTACAAATGGAGAGCGGCAGTGAGCCGTATATGGTTTATGGTTTTTCTGCATTATCTTCATTAATGGATTACTACTTCTACACTTCTGCAAATGGAGAATGTAGCCGTGTACACCTTATGGTCTTCCTTCATAATTCTCCATTAACGGATTAATACTTTTACACTCCCATAGACCGATAATTTAAGAATCCGTATCCGGACGGATGCGCGCTCTCACGCCTGCCCATAAGGATTAAAAAGGAACGGTGGACAAGGAAACGGAATCCCGCTCGCTTTTCCACACCACTACGGGCCTCTGATGTCGCCTCCGCATAGGAAGAACCGTCCGAACGGAACGGCATCTCCGTCCCCCCGTCATGTGTATCATGACAATAACTGACTTTGGATGACTATAAGTGACAGGTGGTTTCATCCTGTTCTCTTCTTCCTTTATTTTGTATTCCGAGACAATACCAGTTGTGTAATTTAATAATTTAAGATTTTAAAATATGGATTCAGAAAAGGAAAAGAACCGGCTTTCCGATATCGTTCTCGAGAGGGTCGGACTCACGGGGAACCTTCTGTCAGCTCCCGTTTCCCCATCCCTGGAACCAGTGGTGGAGATACCAAGTCATGGAAGTCAGGTCCGGGCAGGGAAAGTGACAGGTCCGGAGGAATACAAGAGGAGGTTTCTGGTTCCCGCTCCCAGAGCCGCTGAGTGGAAGACCGCCTACATTGATGGGAGACTGCACCGCCGGATCGCCATGCTGGTCAGGGCCGCCGGCTGCGGCAGCATCTCCGGTTTTATCATCCGGTTGTTGGAACTCCATATGGAGGAACACAGGGAGGACATCGCCTCCCTGCTCGGTGAGGTCTACCGTCCCTGGGATGAGGACGGACAGCCGGGAGGAACACCTCGCCGATAAAACGTTGTCATTGTCCAAGAAGGCATATCATGACAGGAAAGAACGTAAAAGAGCGGATTGGTCTTGGCGGGATGGACGCGGACCGCATCCGTGAGATCATGGGGGAAGCGCCTGCCTGTCCCCGGAAGAGACGTGGAACGTCCGGTAACGACATTATACGTCCCGCAAGGAAAAATGGCCCCATGCAACCGTCCGTCTACGGGGAGGAATACCTGCATGGCATTGCGGGCGTGCAGCGTCGGTCGCTGCATATTCCCGCCGCCCTGCACCGGAAACTGTCCATCCTGGCGGGAGCCTCGAGAAACGGAAAGGTCACTCTGGAGGGGTTCATCAACCACCTTGTCTCGCGGCATCTGGAAGAATACAGGGAAACGACGGACATGATTCTGGAGGAGTCCCTGCCCGGCCCGGTCATAAAGGCTCGTCCCCCATGACAGGGGATCTCCCCCGATGGGAGCATTATTTTTGTTTCTGAAACAATAGTGTTTAACTTTTAATGAAAAAGAAGTATGATGAAAAAAGAAAAAGAGTTGTTGGTTGCCATCGCCAGCCAGAAGGGTGGCGTGGGAAAATCCGTCTTTACGGTACTGCTGGCCAGTGTCCTGCATTACCGCAAAGACGTGCGTGTGGCGGTTGTGGACTGTGACTCCCCGCAGCACAGCATCGCCCTGATGCGTGAGAGGGACATGGAGAATGTCATGAAAAATGACGACCTGAAGGTGAACCTGTACCGGCAGTACGAAAGAATCCGTAAGCCTGCCTATCCGGTCATCAAAAGCGACCCGGAAAAGGGGGTGGAAGACCTGCGGCGTTATATGGACGAAAAAGGGGAGACTTTCGATATCGTGCTCTTCGACCTTCCCGGAACGCTCCGCAGCGAGGGGGTGGTTCATACCGTTGCCGCGATGGACTATATCTTTGTCCCGCTCAAGGCGGACAATATCGTCATGCAGAGTTCCCTGCAGTTTACCAAGGTGCTGGAAGAGGAGCTGATCGCCAAGGGGAACTGCAACTTGAAAGGAATCCGGCTGTTCTGGAACATGGTGGATAGAAGGGGACGGAAGAATTTGTATGATGCCTGGAACCGGGTCATCCACAGGATGGGGCTGCGGCTGCTGTCCTCACACATTCCGAACACCCTCCGCTACAACAAGGAGGCGGACCCTGTCTGTAAGGGTGTCTTTCGTTCCACGCTGTTTCCACCCGATCCCCGTCAGGAGAAAGACTCCGGCCTTCCTGAACTGGTGGAGGAGATATGCCATGCCATCGGTCTGGAGGAATCCGATACCGAGCGGTAGCGGATGATAGGATACAGACACCTTGAATAAGGGCTTTTAGCCTAAGATAAAGTAAGATAATTGCATGATAATAAGTTTTTTACAGATGTGACTTCTCCTATAAAAGCATTACCTTAGTAGTGTAATGTGCGCCAAGAGGTCACACAAGTAATTGTTCAGCATCGTGTCTGAACCTATTGTTCCATCAATAGTAGCCTGAAGAGGCGTACGTGACTGGCAACGGTCGGGTGCGAAGCCCTCTTGACAACGACGTTCCAACCTAAGCATCATAGGCGAAGAATGTCAAAGCTGACTGATATGAGTAACCTAAGTGAATCGCCGTACCATCGTGACTATGAATTAGCTCACGGATATTTATGGGCCATTCCAAAAGGCAAGCAGTCAGGATAGTACGCTGTTACATCGTGCTACACGGATGTCGCACTGCTGGTGGATAGGCGGAGTCTAAGTCGGTCGTCAGTTATTTGTGCGAAACTTGGTAAGCCCGTATCTCTCCCGTCAGCCAATAACCGATGGGTGGCCAATTGTAAGAGCGGCCGAATGAGGTGCGGGTAAAGGATTGTGGAGAAAGCGAATGCCATGGTGTAATGCCCTGGATAAAGGTTTCAACGTCACCCTACGCGAAAGCGGGCAGACTTCCACAGGGTAATTCTTTGTGAAACGAATTGTAGAACTTCAAGTATAAAGAAACAGCAAAGGAACAAGGCGCAAGCCGAGTGTGCATCTTCAGCCGGACGCAAAACCGTGTGGAAAGGAATAGACTTCGCACGATGCGAACGTAAGGTATCAATCGTTCACTGACTGCTATGTTCGGTATTAATGCAGACTGAATCCTTAATCATTTATCCAAACTCTTGAAATATCAAAGCCTGATTTAAGTGCAGATAACTGATAGAGTTTGGATAAATGGAAAGTTTGAATAAAATACATTATTATCAATTTCTACAGATATTTTTCCTTGCGCTCACACCCCACTGCATATTTGAGAAAACAGAATGATTTAACATACTATTTTTCATATCCAATCTTTTTTAATACTCCCCATGATAATACTCACTATAAAAAGTCCAATCGAATAATTTTACGCGGTGATAAATGAAATTAATAGAAAGCGATTACCTTTGAAGAAAAAGTCTGTAATTTGGTCAAGAGAAAAGTACAATAGGTCAAAACATGGATATTATAATTCGCTTTATTTGCACTACCATTTTAAATCTAATTGTATTAATCCTTATTATAAACTTTAATATCTGCACTATGAAGAGAAAAGTACTATTAAGCACATTGTTTCTAATACTACATTTCACTGTAGCATTAGCACAGCAAGTAACTATTTCAGGGCAAGTGTTGGATGAGAAGAGTGAACCTCTTATCGGTGCCACGATAAATATCGAAGGTACCACCAATGCAGTAATCACCGATTTAGAAGGAAAGTTCACGATAAAAGTACTTCCTTCTGAAAAACTGGTCATCAGTTATCTGGGATATAAGCCCAAAACTATCACTATCGGAAAGAACCGAAGATTTGATATCATTCTAGACCCTTCAGTCACAGAGATGGATGAGGTGGTTGTTGTAGGCTATGGTAGCCAGCGAAAAAGTGATATTGCAACCGCCGTTGCTTCTGTGAATATAAAAGATATTGTAAACAGTAGTTCTACGCAGACGTTGCAAGCACTACAAGGCAAAATCAGCGGAGTACAGATTATCCCCACAGACGGTTCATTGTCAAGCGGAATGACTTTCAGAATCAGAGGTGTCAACTCCGTCACAGGAGGAACCCAGCCTCTCTTCGTCATTGATGGTGTACCAATGCCTACTCAACAGATCACCAATGAAGATACCGAAACGGTAAACAATCCTCTGCTGGGACTGAATCCAAATGATATTGAATCCAATTTGAATTATTGGAATCCTCGTCCTATCAAAAAGGATAATCCATATTTGACCGTCCAAAGGAAGCTCTCTCCACAGACTGTGGAGGATTTCGCCAATAGACTGTTCATCTACCAGGTAGGAAAAAACAATCATATCGGCTTTCCATTCCGCAAACCCTCCCAGATGGAAATCCTTAACTTTGAAATGAGGAACTATTTTGCAGAGACCAATACCAATTATAAAGCCTTTGCCACGGGTGGTGACAAGGCACAAAGCTGTTGGATGGCCAATTTTGTTCCTTTTGACAAGGTTACAGACATATATCTCTTTGAATCCGCTATTGACGCAATGAGTTTCTACGAAATAAACCATTATACTAAAGAAACCACATGCGCATTCATAAGCACGGGGGGATATGTCACCAAATCCCAAATAGAGAATATAAGCCGTATATTCCCATCTGATAAGGTAAAGTGGAATTGTTGCTATGACAATGATGCCAGCGGTAATGGTTTTGACATCACCACAGCATATTATCTCAAAGGTGAGGAATGTAAAGCTTTTGCAAGGACCAACACTGGAGACACATATAAGACCATCTATTTAAGTTTCCCGGATGGAAACACACAGACCTTCAAAGAAGATGCATTTTCCTCCGGCGAGTATCTTAAACAACATGGTATAGACAATGTAAATATCATCAAACCTTCACGGTACAAAGATTGGAATGAGCTTCTTGTCTATTACAAAAGATTTGATTTGAACCTGGGTCCAGGAATGAAATTCATCCCGGCTATCGAAAAGACCATATCCCAACTGAATCTAAGAGGATATGAACAATTGGCCAATAGTATCAGTTCTTCCACAAAAGAACTGGTGGATTCTCTGCTTGAGCAAGCCAATTACTGCATTTCCGCACCTCTTGCCGAGAGCGGCGCTTATACTCTTATGGTAGACTGTAATATCTTCATGGGGCTGGACACGATGGTACCGGTACCAAGCAACTTATATGTTATAGAAAAGTGCACGCAAAAAAAGATATCGGCACATGCCATAAATGAATTTCTTAAAAAAGAATATATAAACATTTTTAGAGACATGAGTTCATCTGATTTCAAAAATTTTCTAGAGAAAGACATCCTAACTTATACAAAGGGTGCTGTAGAAAAGAATTTTGAGAAAGTGATATTGACTTTCGGATGGAGCCTTAAACCTTCAATTCTAAAAAAAAAGAGTTTTGACTTAGAACATGGTATATAGCATAACAATACAGCATGATACCATAATAGTAGCTGTTTCAAGCAGACATGTTGTCACAATTCCTGCCAGGTTTAATGGAATGATTCTCGGGCTTTGGAACTTGATACAGATTTTCGTTGCCTACTGTAATGAGAATCCGAATTGGGTGAGTAATGTCCGGTCACTGTGGGGTGACCGATTCAAATAGGGACAGGTATGGAACGGATGCCTATTCATGCCCCTATTATAGCTGACACATGGACTTTTATACATTCTTGCACTTTTTAAGTGGGTAAAAAAGTACTATTTGTATTTTATACAAAAAATTGTTTGCTTAATGAAATGGAACATACATTGCCAATGATATTTAATACCTATATATAGGTATTAGATGCGTTTTTATACCCAAAAAATGGTATTTTTATAATCTTTTGTAATATCTAATTTTGCGTCCTAAAATAGATCTTTTATCGAAGAGAGATACAGTTTCCTTATATTTGAACTGGGGCTTCTGTAAAGTGCGATAAATATGAGGCTGGAACGGAGCTATCAGAAGAATTTTGGAGAAAATCCGTTTTTTAACTTAGTTAGATCTATCAATGAAAATATAAGTATTTATCTGCGTTGTATTAAGATATAGCATATCAGAACTACAACCATCCCGTTTTTTATTTAGATTTGCAGTTTGCTTTTAATCACTCAAGATCCGTATTACTATGTATGGAACTTAAATAAAGTACTAATATATATTGGATTTTCCTAAATATAATGCAGTTGCTATATTGTTAGACAACAGACGGTTGAGGTCTGTGAGATTATGCAACGGCACCAACAAAAACAACATGTATTTTTAATAATTTTAGTTTTGTTACACACAATGGTTTGTTTTAATTTAAAATTTACATATAATTTTGCATTATTAATAAATATGATGTTACTTATGAAAAAAGGTATTTTGGGGTGTAATATTATATACTTGTTTATACTTATTTGCATAGGAATTGCCCTCCCTATCAAATCGCAAAACAATTACAAAGTAAAACTTACAGGCACTGTTTATGAGTACGACCACAACAACAAGCGTTTGCCTTTACAATTTGCAGCTGTGTCTATTCCTGAAATTGCACTAGGGACAACCTCTGATGAAAATGGTAGATACATACTGGAAAACGTACCTACTGGTAAAATTCGTATGCAAATTCAATATTTGGGCAAAGTCTCCATTGACACCTTAATAAATGTAAATAAGGATTTGGTTCTTAATTTTACAATGAGGAATGAGGATTTTAAGTTGAAAGAAGTTACAGTAACTGCAACCAACAGCCGTTCAGGCAAATCCACATCTTCTCACATTTCCCGCTCTGCTATGGACCATATGCAAGCGACCAGTTTATATGATGTAATGTCATTGATGCCAGGTGGAATTTCACAGAATCAAGATATGAGTTCGGCACAACAGATTAACATCCGTCAAGTTTCCAGTTCCAGTGGTCCGGAAGCTCCGATGAATGCTATGGGCACCGCAATAATTCGTGATGGTGCCCCCATCTCAAATAATGCTAATCTATCTGCGATGAGCCCTACGGTATTAAGTGGTACGGAAACACCCGCTTCATTGGCCGGAGGTGCCTCGCCGGCTGGTGGAACCGATGTTCGTAGTATTTCTACTGAAAATATAGAGTCTATACAAATCGTTCGTGGTATCCCTTCTGTTGAATATGGTGATCTGACCTCAGGAGCAGTAATTATTAATACAAAAGCTGGTCGTGAGCCGCTACGTGTCAAAGCAAAAGCCAATCCCAATATCTATCAGGTGTCTATGGGAACCGGTTTTGAACTTGGAAAAAAGAAAGGCGCTTTAAATGTAAGTGCAGATTATGCTTATAATACGAATAATCCAATATCCAGTTACCAGCACTATCAGCGTGCCACAACAAAGTTGCTCTATTCAAATACTTTCTTTAATAATAAGTTACGTACCAATTCCAGCTTTGATTTTATTTATGGTAAGGATCAACGTGAACGTAATCCTGATGATGAACAAACTAAAACAGCTTCGGAAGGCCGCGATATAGGTTTTACTTTGAATACCAATGGTACATGGAATATAAATAAGGGCTGGTTAAAAACACTACGCTATGTATTGTCAGGTACGTATATGGATAAAGACAGTTATTATGAAACCGTATACAGTTCTGCTACATCTCCTTATTCCATGACCACTACAAACGGTGCGGTACTTAGTAACTTTGCAGGTCAGCATATCTATGATGCCAATGGTAATCAAATTACTAATTTTGGACCGGAAGACATAAATCATTATGCTGTTTATCTACCAAGCAGCTATTTGGGACACTATGAGATCGATAGTCGTGAAGTTAATTTGTTTGCTAAAGTGACGAGTTCTCTATTCAAGGCGAGCGGTCATGTAAACAACCGCATCTTGATTGGTGCGGATTTCCGGAGTGACGGTAACGTTGGTAAAGGAAAAACTTATGCCCCAAGTACTCCTCCTTATCGTAGTCAATACGGTCATAATTCATCTTTCCGTCCACGTAACTATAAGGATATTCCTTTCATTAACCAATTTGGTGCATATGTGGAAGATAATTTCAAATGGTCCATAAGCGGTACGCATGATTTGAACATTCAGGCTGGTGTGCGTTATGATCATACCTCAGTAGTAGGAGGCATTTTCTCGCCACGTGTAAATGCATCCATTGATTTGATTCCGAATCTATTAAGTCTTCAGGGAGGTTACGGTATTGCTGCAAAGATGCCTTCTCTTCTCTATTTATATCCAGAAAATGCATATTTTGAATATATCAATATAAATGAGCTTACCAATGAAAATATTCCGGAAAGCCAGCGCTTGTTTATGACTACCACAGAAGTTCGGCAAGTAGATAACTCAGATTTGAAGATTGCCCAAAATCATAAAGCAGAAGTCGGTTTTAATTTACGAGTGGGTAAAACCAATCTGAATGTAATAGCTTATAAGGAGCGTCTGAAGGATGGTTATGTAATGAGCCAAACCTTCAACACCTTCAATACATTTATCTACAATGAATACCAGCGCACAGAAAACGGGATAGAGCTTAGTAGTAGCCTACCGGTATTGTCTACTTATGCAAAACCAACTAATAATTTAAATATAGAAACTAAAGGTTTAGAATTTGATTTGAATATCGGACGTATTGATGCTATCCGTACGGCCTTCCAAATAAATGGCTCATGGATGCGTACTAAGAGTTGGCGTCAGGGTTATAGCTTCTATGACAATAGCGAAGATGCTGCTTCAGCCCGTAAACCGGTGGCCATTTATTCTCAAGAAGGCAATGCAAGTTACAAACAACAATTTGTAACGACTTTACGTGCCACTCACAATATCCCGCGTATCGGTTTTGTTGTTACGATGACAGCACAAGCTATTTGGCAGCAGTCTAATTGGAATACATTTGGAAACGATTCTATACCTGTGGGCTATTTAGCATTGGAAGATGCGTCTGTAAATATGTTTCCCAAGGGGAAATATACCACTACCCAGCAAGTAAAGGATGCAGGATATGGATATATGTTGAATAATGTAAGTCATAATAATGCTATAAAAGAATCATACAGTCCTTATTTTTGTTTTAACTTGAATGTAACTAAAGAAATTAGCAATATGCTACGTGTTTCTTTCTTTGCCAACAATATGTTCAGAAGTTATCCGCGCAGAGAATCCAAACGTAATCCGGGTTCATATATTCAATTGAATAACCGATTTTTCTTTGGGCTGGAATTATCACTCACTTTATAATGTTTAGGAAGTTATGAAAAAATATTTAATATATTTGTTTACATTGGCAAGTACCCTTTTGATAGGATGCGATTCGTTCAGGGACATGTCTGGCACAGCAGAAGTGAATCCTATCACAGTGGATGTATATTTGGATATTACCGTTGAAAATATATCCACACTGAAAGATCTGACTGTAAAGTTCGACAATTACGATGAAGATTTACATTATGTAAAAGAAGTAACTGATAATAGTGTGAAAGTTGACGGAATTATCCCCGGAATTTATTCGGTAACAGTATCCGGTACAGCGATCGATACAGAAAACAATGAATACTACATCAATGGCAATTCTGTAAATGCGGCATTATTTAAGCATGGTAGCGCATTGAATATTGAAGTACAAGGGCTTAAAGTGAGCCCATTAATATTCAAGGAGATTTATTATTGCGGTAGCCGTCCGGAAAAAGGAGGAGTCTATTTCCGAGACCAGTTCTATGAGATATACAATAACTCTGCTGACATTTTGTATTTGGACGGTATTTATTTCGCAAATTTAACTCCGGGTACAGCTACCACTAAATTACCTATTTGGCCGGAAGCGGACGGTAATAATTATGCATATGGAGAACGTGTGTGGAAATTTCCAGGAAATGGAACCGAATATCCGTTAGCGCCAGGTGAATCTTGCATCATTTCTCAATTTGCCGCTAACCATCAGTTGGACATCTATAACCCTCAAAGTCCTATAGACGGCAGTAGTTCTGAGTTTGAGTTTAATATGAATAATCCAAACTTCCCTGACCAGGCAGCTTATGATATGCAACATGTTTTCTACCAAGGAAAAGCAGAGATGGGAAGTATACCACAATATTTGACATCCGTATTCGGAGGTGCTTATGTGATTTTTCGTGTTCCTGAAGGAGAAGCTTGGGATCCGGTCAACGATGAAAATATGAAGACAACAGATCTTAGCAAACCGAACAGCAATGTTTATTATGCAAAAATACCTATTAAATATGTATTGGATGCTGTTGAAGCAGTAAACAATGAGTCAAAGATGAATGCAAAACGTGTCCCCGGTGTACTTGATGCAGGTATTACTTGGGTAGGAGCTACTTATTGCGGTTTAGGTATTGCTCGCAAATTGTCCACAGACGAAGAAGGTAATCCTATTATTCGCGAAGAAACAGGTACATATATATATCAGGATACAAACAACAGTACGGATGACTTTGAACGTGGCGTTGTTCCTGTAATGCGTCGTAATGGAGCAAAAATGCCTTCATGGAATCACACATTGTAATAATTAACTAAAAAGACAGAACAATGAAAAAACAATATATGAACTATATGAAAAGCTGCCTGCTGGTAATGATAGCCTGCCTTGTAAGTATGGTGGGAGCGGCACAGGGCTTCTCTCCCGCCGCTATGGAACAATTGAAAACAAGACGACTATGGTCTCATTCACAGAATGCTGCCGGTATGCCATTCGATGATATTCAGAATTATTCGAATGTTATATTGGGATATGACTTACAGGACGGAAACTATTGCCGTCCGCAAGAGGGGCAGAAAGAGGCTATCGTAGGTGTATCCAGTGAAGGCTTTATCAATCTGAAAAATGCATATGTGTGGGGAGCATTTAATTTTGCACAAAAAAATCTGACAGATGCCGGATATAACGCCTCCATTGCCGATCCATTCAGGGGAATGCCTTACTATGTCGCAGACCAGCACTTAAGCAAATGGAGAAATCAATATTACGATCTGAAGTTTCGTGCAGCTACTCCTTTACTTGGTAATCATTGGGCATTGGGGTTGGAAGGTAATTATGTAGCTACATTAGCTGCCAAACAGCGCGACCCGCGTGTGAATACCCGTTTTTATACGCTGGGACTGACGCCGGGGATTACTTACAAGTTGAATAATTCACACAAGTTTGGTGCAAGTTTCAAGTATAGTTCTATCAAGGAAGACTCAAGAATGAGTAATGTCAACTCTTATGTGGATCAGGACTATTATATATTATACGGTTTGGGAACAGCCATAAAAGGAATAGGCAGCGGTGTAACCAGCAATTATATTGGAGACCGTTTCGGTGGAGCTCTCCAGTACAACTTCAGTATGCCCTCTTTCAATTTACTGCTTGAGGGCAGTTACGATGTAAAAGCGGAAACTGTTCAGCAGAGCTATACGACTCCTAAAAAAATAGCCGGTGTAAAAGATAAAACTGCTCATGTTTCTTTAACGATGATTCAGGAAGGAAAGGACTATACCAATTATATGAGAACCACATATACAAATCGTAACATCGATGGTATTCAGTATATTTCTCAACGCGATAACTCTGAATCACAAAGTGGCTGGGTGGAATTATATAATAACATCCGTTCTACGTACAAGGCACAAACCGCTTCTCTTAATTATGCATTAAGCAGAAACCGCGGGAATGAATATAGTTGGAAAGCAGAATTGAATGTGAATTATACCAAGCAAGACGATGAATATTTAATGCCTAATTCTGTACAGAATGCAGAAAATTTATCTTTAGGCTTAGGTGGCAAAAAAAATTTTGTTTTAGGCAATAGTTTGAATCGCAGGCTTTTAATAGATGTTCATGTTGCGTATAACAATAATCTGGGAGGTGAATATGTATATGGTGGCAGCCATGCAGACTATCCAACTGTAACCGAATTACAACAAGGGCTGACTAATTATTATACCTGTGATTACTATCGTATTGGCGGGTCGATAACGTATTCGCAACAAGTCAGAGAAAACAGACGTATGAACTTATTTGCAAAAGTTGTATTCGATCGTATAAATACCTCTGACTATGATTATGATGGGCGTACTCATTTATCGATAAGTTTAGGATGTAATTTTTAATGCTACATAACGAAATCTATATTACAAAACATGCGTAAATTAATAACTGGAAGTTTGATGCTCTGCAGCATATTATCTCTGCGGGCACAGACATTTGTTAAACCGGCTGTGAAAGTAAAGGACACCTCTTTTGCTGTAATTACAGATAAAGGGACATTTCAGGCTTGTGAAGCCGAGCTTAAAGCCTATCAGGAGATTCTAGGAATGGAAGGGTTGCCTACGTTCATCGTATACAATGAATGGAATAAACCGGAAGATGTAAAGAAAGTTATTGTTAAGCTCTACAAAAAGGATAAATTGGAAGGAGTGGTATTTGTCGGTGATATCCCTATTCCAATGCTCCGCAAAGCCCAGCATATGACTTCCGCTTTTAAAATGGATGAGAAAAACAATGACTGGAGAGATTCTTCAGTGCCCAGCGACCGTTTCTACGATGATTTCGACCTACAATTCGATTTTTTGAAACAGGACAGTGTCGAAAATAATTTCTTCTATTATAATTTGGCTATAAAATCTCCACAGCAAATTCGGTGTGACATATATTCTGCACGTGTCAAAGCTGTTGATAACGGCGAAGAACCGCATGCGCAAATCAGCCGCTATTTTAAAAAAGTGGTGGCTGAGCACCAGATAAACAATAAATTAGACCAATTCTTCTCCTATACAGGTGATGGCTCTTACTCTAACTCATTGACTGCATGGACACCGGAAACCTTTACTATTCGCGAACAAATGCCGGGCGTATTCGATAAAGAGGGACGGGCCCGTTTCATCCGTTATAATTTCAGCGATTATCCCAAGGACGATGTCATTAATATGCTGAAACGCACAGATCTGGACTTGTCTATTTTTCATGAGCATGGTATGCCCGAACGTCAATATCTTTCCGGTAGTCCCGCTACTAATAGGTGGAATGCTCATGTAGATGCAATGAAGTACTATTATCGTGGTTTAGCGCGTAGAAAGCAAAACAACAAAAAGTCTTTCGACGAAATGCTGGATATGATGAAAAACACATACGGTTTGGACACTACTTGGATTGCAGGCTATGATGATCCCAAAGTAATTGCAGAAGATTCTTTACTAGACCTGCGCACCGGTATTATCCTGTCGGAAGTTACAGAGTTTAAGCCTAATAGCCGTATGGTAATTTTCGATGCATGCTATAATGGTGATTTCCGGGAAAAAGATTACATTGCCGGACGTTATATCATGTCGGAAGGAAAATGCGTAACTACTTTTGCCAATTCAGTCAATGTACTGCAAGATAAAATGGCAAACGAGATGCTCGGCCTGTTAGGTATGGGAGCACGAGTGGGGCAATGGGCTAAATTGACGAATATTCTCGAATCGCACATTACCGGTGACCCTACTCTACGTTTTCAATCTATCAATGAGGTAGATGCCAATGCTTTGTTCAAAGAACCATATAGCGAGTCCCGCATGTTGGAGTTATTACAGTCGCCCTATGCCGACATACAGAATTTTGCTTTGCACAACCTTTATCGCAATGACTATCCGGGTATTTCTGATTTATTAAGAAAAACTTTTGAAACTTCCTCGTTCATGATGGTACGTTTCACCTGCTTGGCATTGCTTGAGAAGATTAGTGACAAAAACTTCCGGGAAGTCTTACACTTGGCCATTACGGATTCCTATGAATTTATTCGTCGCACCTCTGTTCGTATGATGCAACATGTGGGACTGAACGAGTATGTTTATCCGCAAATCAAAGCCTATGTAGAAGACAACCTATCCGAGCGTGTGGCATTTAATGTGAGTTTGGGGCTTCAAGTCTTTGATCAGGCAGCCGTACAGGCGGCAATTGATAAAGTAATGGCTGAGACCTATGTGTTGCAAGACAAGGAGGAGATGCGTAAGGTTTTGGAGAATGCCAATAATAGTCGTAGCATGCAAAAAGAGTTATTAAGCAAAGAAACTTCCGAACGTTGGCGCATCCTTTATTGCAATTCTCTGAAAAATCATATGGCACATGCCTGTGTAGACGGCCTCTTGGCTTTACTTACCGACTCCAGTGAAAGTGAAAAGCTAAAAACCTGTTTATTGGAGGCTTTTGCTTGGTTCACTCATTCTTATCGGAAGCCTGACATCCTTCGGGTATGCGATCAACTGAGAAAAGATAAGAGCTTATCCGAGAACCTTCGTGAAGAAGCCGACCGTACATATTACAGACTTAAAAATTAATTGGCCATGATTAAAAAAATAATATATCTGGCATTTCTTTTGCCATTGGCAGGAAATGCACAAACAACAGTCATAAAGCCATTGGTCAAACAACCTACCGCTTTTGCTATCATAACAGATAACCAAACTTATGCAAATACCAAAGATGCCATGCATCAGTACAAAACTGCGGTTGAAGATGATGGTTTGGCAACTTATCTGATCAGCGGTGACTGGCAAAATCCAGATCAAGTCAAACAGATAATCATCAAAACATATCAAGAATGCCCTTCATTGGAAGGTCTGGTTTTAATCGGCGATGTGCCTGTCGCATTGGTACGTAATGCGCAACACATGACTACTGCATTCAAAATGAATGAGAAAGCCTTTCCTTGGGATCAGTCTTCCGTACCTACCGACCGCTTTTATGATGATCTGAACTTAAAGTTTGAGTTCATCAGGCAAGACTCAGTAAATCATCAGCATTTCTACTACAAATTGACAGAAGACAGTCCCCAGCGGCTAAATCCTACTTTCTATTCAGCTCGTATCAAGTATCCGGAAAAAAAGGAAGGGGATAAATATGCGGCCATTGCCTCATATCTGAAGAAAGCTGCTGCTGCCAAGGCAGATAAGCATAATCAATTAGATCGGGTATTCTCATTCAATGGTGCTTCTTACAATTCCGATTGCCTGATTGTATGGATGGATGACGAAAAAGCTTATATGGAGAACTTTCCATTAGCTTTTGGTCGTCAAATGGGATTCAAACATTGGAACTTCCGAATGAAACACCCTATGAAATATAAGTTATTCAGCGAATTGCAACGAAAGGACCTTGACTTATTTATGTTTCATGAACATGGAATGCCAACAGGGCAGCTTATTAATGATGAATTGGCATGCACTGATTTCAATAATCGTTATAAAATGTTGAAGAGTACACTTTATAATGCAGTCATGTCCCATGTTGGAAAACGTGACAAAGACACCTTACGTATTCAGATGCAGGAAAAACGACAAGTGAATGAGGTGTTTTTTAAAGACCTGGACAATCCTAAGTTCTGGGAAGCAGACTCTCTTCACTACGCTGATGAACGTATCGTAACGGAAGATTTAATGAAGAGAAATCTTTCCACTAATCCGAAGATGATAATGTTTGATGCGTGCTACAACGGTTCTTTTCACGAAAACGACTATATAGCAGGACAATATATCTTTAATGACGGTCAGACATTAGTAGCACAAGGAAATACCCGTAACGTATTGCAAGACCGCTGGACTATTGAAATGATTGGTTTGTTGTCCCATGGTGTACGAGCCGGGCAATACAATAAGCTAATCGTATCACTTGAAGGTCATTTGTTTGGTGATCCCACTTTCCGTTTTGCTCCTATCGAAGCCAATACTTTAAGTACCGATATAACAATACACAAAGATGACAAAGCCTATTGGAAGAATTTGTTAAACAGCCCATACGCTGATGTACAAAGTTTGGCCATGCGTATGCTGGCTGACGCCGATACCCAAAAGGAATTATCTCCGTTGCTCCTGAAGAAGTACCGGGAAAGTGGCTTCAATACGGTTCGTATGGAAGCTATCAAGTTGTTGAGCCGTTATCAGGACGACAACTTCATCGAAGCATTACGCGAAGGTTTGAACGATACTTATGAAATGGTAGCTCGCCAAAGTGCCATTTATGCTGGATTTGTAGGTGACGATTCCTTATTGCCCGCTATTGTGGAAGCATTGGTCGAACATAATGAACGCTTACGCGTACAAATGAGTGCCAACAAGGCTTTAAGCCTTTATCCGAAAGAGAAAGTAGAAAAGACAATAGAAGACTTTTATGCAAAAGTTGACCGTTTGAATGAAAACGAAGAGAAAAAACGATTACTAAGAAGCCTGGAAAGAATGTTTGTACAAGAGGCAAAAGTCCATCAGACCTTGATGGATGTAGCTGCACCGGAAGCAAAACGTATCAGTGCAATCCGCAATGTGCGTAACTATACATTCCATTTCCACGTGGATGATTATTTGAATGTAATTCGTGATGCCGGTAATCCACAGGAAGTACGTGTAGTAATGGCCGAAGCATTAGGTTGGTTTACTAATTCTGTACAACGGCCACACATTCTTGAAGAAATAAAGAAGATGCAACAAACAGCCAATCTTCCGGAAGATTTAAAAGCAGAGCTTGAACAGACAATCAAAAGATTAAGTTTATAAATATGAATAAATACATCCTTTTGGCAATTACCGCTTTGTGCTTACAGGATATGCAGGCGCAAACAGTTGTACATCCTAGTATAAAAACAAAGACTACTTTTGCAATTGTAGTCGATCAGAAAAGTTATGATGAAGCGAAAAGTGAAATTGATGCTTATCGTACCAGTATAGAAAAAGAAGGTTTAGGTACTTACTTGCTAATTGATGATTGGAAAAGGCCCGAACCTATTCGTGAGCAACTTGTCAAATTGCATGAGAATGAGAAAACGCCTTTGGAGGGTTGCGTATTTATAGGTGACATCCCTATTCCAATGATTCGTGATGCACATCATCTATCTTCGGCTTTCAAAAGGTCTCCCAAAGCCAATTGGCAGAAATCAAGCGTTCCTTCCGACCGTTATTATGATGACTTCGGATTAAAATTTGATTATATTAAACAAGACAGTTTGATACCTGACTATCATTATATGACATTGCGTGCTGATTCTAAACAGTATATTTCACCGGATATTTATTCGGCCCGTATCCGTCCATTACATTTAGAAGGTGAGAACCGTTATCAGATGCTACGCGATTACTTAAAAAAGGCAGTTGCCGAAAAAGCAAAGCAAAATGCATTTGACCAACTGACTATGGCCCGTGGCCATGGTTACAATTCTGAAGATCCTTTGGCATGGAGCGGTGAGCAAATAGCCTTACGTGAGCAATTGCCGCAAATATTCAAATCGGGTAATACAGTGAAGTTCTATGATTTTAACATGCGCTATCCGATGAAACCATTATACTTGAACGAGATTCAGCGCGAAGGATTAGATGTCATGCTATTCCATCACCACGGTGGCCCCACCATGCAGTATATCAATGGCTATGAAAATGGTTCCGGTATTAATTTGAGTATTGAGAATGCCAAAATATTCTTGCGAAGCAAAGTGCCTTCATACGCCAAGAAACATGGGCGTGAAGCTGCTATCAAAGAATATGCCAAGCAGTATGGGGTGCCTGAAAGTTGGTGTGCGGAAGCTTTCGATGAGGAGAAAATAAAATCGGATTCCATTGTAAACCGTAATATGGATATCTATACTGAAGATATTCGTCTTTTGACTCCTAATGCGCGTTTTATATTGTTCGATGCTTGTTTCAACGGTTCTTTCCATTTGGATGACAACATTGTAGGCTCTTATATATTCAATAAGGGTAAGACCATTGCTACTATGGGATGTACGGTTAACACCATTCAAGATAAATGGCCGGATGAATTTCTCGGCTTGTTAGCTGCCGGTATGCGCATCGGGCAGTTCACTCGTTTTACCTGCTTCTTGGAAAATCATCTGATCGGTGACCCGACTTTTCACTTCACCAATAATGCCGGGCTGGATATGGACATCAACCAAGCTTTAGTTGCGCAGGAAGGAAATGTTACATTCTGGAAAAAACAGCTGAATTCCCCTATGGCTGACATGCAGGCAATGGCGCTCCGTCAATTGTCAATGGCAAATTATAGTGGTCTCGTTGAGTTGCTGAAGAAAAGTTACCACGAATCGAACTATTTCGTTGTGCGGTTGGAAGCATTACGCCTATTAGCTTTGAACTATCCGACAGAGGTTGCCGATGTATTGCAGACAGCCATGAACGACAGTTATGAACTGATCCGTCGTTATGCGGTGGAATACGTTGAAAAGAATTGCAATCCGGAATTGTTGCCGGCATGGATAGAAAGCTATTTATTACGCGGACATGAAAACCGCCATCGTTTCAGAATTTTTAGTGCTATCAACACGTTCGACCATGATATGGCTTTGAATGAATTGAAGAAACAGGCTGCCGATTGGTCTTTCTACGATTCTTCCTATGTGAATGAATTGTTAGAATACCTTCCTCGCCAAAAGAAAGGACTTGAAAGAGATTTTGCACTTATTGACAGTCCGGAAAGTACTACCAAACAGATACAAAGCGAAATAAGTAGGTTCCGAAATAAACCTATTGCTAAAGCTATTGAGCCATTACTGAACATTATAAAAAATGAAAGCCAAGAAGAAGAACTTCGCATATTGGCTGCTGAAACATTAGGCTGGTATAATTTATACTATAATAAAGCAGATATAATCAAAGAACTTAACACATTTAGAACTTCCAATCAAAAGCTAATGAACGAAGTTACCAAAACAATTAATAGGCTGAAAAGTCAAAATAGGTAGAATCATCCAAACGATGAGATAGACCGGATCCAAAGGGCGGTTCTGCCATTCCTGAGCAGCCTGGTTGACTTTGTTCGTGATGATGGAAATAGCTGATGTGGACAGTTCTATCTCATAGATTTCACGCATCTCCTCTTCTATGTCTGACACGCTCATTCCTTTGGCATATAGGGAGATAACAAGTTTTTCTTTAATATTATCGACACTATACAGGGACATTCAGTAAATGTCTATAGTATAACTCCTCAACCAGTTCCAGACACCAATCATTAAAACAGGGATATTCCTAAAATAATAAAATTTAAGGCAACTAATTCATTGCGAGTTAGTTGCCTTTTTTGTATCTTTAAGCATTCCCCCAAAAAAACGGTTTGACGGCCAAAACGGGGGTAATCTAAAATAAAAACACATGGTAAAGATACAAAAAATCTCAGAAATCGAACCTCGTTTAGGTTTTACCGAGTTCGATATGCTAAAAAAATATCGTCAAAGTTTTGCAACGAGTGAATTAGGTCGCCTCCATGCTCTGTTTCCTTTCTCGGAACTGGCCCGACAAATGCATTTGAAGTCCTCTGCTTTGGGTCGTAAAAGTTATTTTTCTCCCGAAGGTAAAATAGCCTTGATGGTCTTGAAGTCCTATACCAACTTTTCCGATGCACAACTGATTGAGCATTTAAACGGTAATATTCATTACCAGTTGTTTTGTGGTGTTCAGATTGATCCGCTTCATCCACTAACCAATCCTAAAATCGTTAGTGCAATTCGTCAGGAACTAGCGCATCGCCTTGACGTTGAGCCCCTCCAGCTCATTCTTGCCGAGCATTGGAAACCTTATCTTGAGAACCTTCATGTCTGTATGACCGATGCCACCTGTTATGAAAGTCATCTGCGTTTTCCTACTGATACCAAACTCTTATGGGAAGGTATTGTATGGCTTCATCGTCATCTGTGCAAACATTGCCAGACCTTGCACATACAACGTCCCCGTAACAAGTATCTTGATGTACGCCGTGCCTATCTTGCTTATAGCAAACTGCGTAAACGCAGGAAATCACAGACTCGTATGATTACACGAAGGTTACTTCAGTTATTGGAAAATTCAATACTGCCAACAGATAATCCAAATGATCGCCTGTCATAATATAACAGGCATTGTTCATTACATAATTGTTGGCATCATATGCAAAAGCCATTTGGTTTCCGATTATTTTCCATACAATTTTTGGCTTAGAAAAATCCTCCCAATAACTGATGCTATCTTGTGTTTCAAACCACTCGTTACTAGTTTTCTTTCGGGCTTTTATTTTTTTGCCATTAACAATATGAGTTTCTCCTGTTTGTTCTAAACGCTCTATGCCAATTGACAGAAGATAATTTTTCACCGCAGGATAACTTTCTATATCATAATGCCGCGAAGGAAATGTGGCTATAATCCACAAGTCCGCCCATTCATATTCATATCTCTTGATATCCCTGCCACGAAGAATCGGTCGTATAAGTTCAGCCGTCCGAACACGTTCATCTTCTGTTTGACAATTCGCTAGTATCTCATCACGCTTTTCGGTAGAAATGATAAAAGCATCATTGAAACCAGTTTTTATCCCATAGTTGATTTGGATGTTCCAATCCTTCAAGGGTATTCCCACAGACTCAATCTTCTGCTTGATGCTCTGTTCAATGGGAGACAATATCACCCATGGGATAGAATCTGCAAAGTTACACTTCACGCCTTGTTGCTGCACGAAATCGCTCAAATTATTCAAGCCATTCGAATCTTGTACCAAACAAGCTTGTGTGTTAAAAATATTTGCTGCTTTTTGAGATAAAAGAATATTTGCTTCTACCGTTATTGCATCGAATATTTTTATACCTGCAAAATCTACCAACATAATAGGATTGGTCTTGCTTGCGAAATAACCTCGCAAGGCTTCACCATACCCTGCACGCATCCATTTATTAGACGTGATATAGCAAAGAAAACCATTGGGAGTAAGCAGGTTCATACCCAACTCATAGAAGAGGCAGTAAATATCACCAGTGCGTGCATAAGTTATGTACCCCATGCATTCTAATACATCGGCACTCTTACCCATAGATTGTAACTGAATGTAAGGTGGATTGCCAATGATACAGTCAAATCCCAAGAAGTTGCCTTCGGCATCAAGTACTTCTGGAAACTCTATACGCCATTCGAATGCACCAAGATAAATTTTGTTGGAGCGTATTTCCTCAAATATATTTTCTAAAGTCGCAATTTCTTTCTTTAAATCGGCAATGCGCTTGTCCGACGCTTTCTTTTCCTTTTTTGTCGGTTCAAACAGTTGAGGCGCTTGTAAGTTTGCCAACTCAGAGCGGCGTTTGTTCAATCTAACCAATCGTGCATCCCGGCGGTTGATCTCTGTTTTCAGTTTCGACTTGATTTCTGTTATAAACGTTTCCAAATCCTGCTTTTCGCTTTTACTTTGGGCATTTTTATATTTAGCTACAGCCTCCTTATATTGGCTGATGCTGATACTAGACTCTCGCAGTACGGTCTGAATACTGTCTGTCAAAGCGAATCGGTGAAGCAAAGAATTTCCACATTTGATGTTAATGTCGATATTTGGTAAGGTTTCTAAATAAGTGTAATTACTTTCAGCCGTATAGTAAGCATTCTTCAACAATTCAATCCACAGTCGTAGGCGGCAAATCTTCACAGAGTTGGGGTTAATATCAACGCCAAATAAACAGTTCTCAATGATTTGACGCTTCTCCTTGAAAAGAGTTTCCTGCATGCGGCGACTTTCCGCATTGAGTGGGTTGTAAGCAAATAAATTACCTTCGGTATCGGTAACAATCAGCTCGTCATTTTCAATGGCAAGTTGATAGTCCGCTTTGCGGATACGCTTACCGGTAGCATCTACCAAAATACCTAATTCGTATTTCAAGAGTATCAGTTCATTGAGAGCAGACACAAGAAAGTGACCCGAACCAACAGCTGGATCACACAGTCGCAAACTGTTAATTAGTTCATTAGCTTCGACTATATTGTCAATATGGTTGTATAGTTCTATACGGGTGGTACAATTCCAGCCATAATAACCATTAAACTTTTGCAACACGGTCTTGGTGATTGCTTCACGGCACATGAACATAGTGATAAAGCCTGGAGTGAATACTGAACCATCCTTGTGACCATTTATTTTCTCGAATATAAGCCCTAAAACAGAAGCATTGATGAGTGTTTTAGCCTCTTCTTGCACTTCTTCACTGCTTTCGCTCGCAAAGTTATAAGCGTCGAGAAAAGCAAACAAATATTGCAGGGTGGGTAATGCGTTGACTTGTAGATTGCGTTTTTTATTTCGTAATACGCTACTCGCCAAGACAGGAAGTACCGTACGTTGTGAAAGGCTGTTTATCTTAATTGTTTTACTTTCCAAATCTGTCACCTCGAAAAGAGAACTGTTAAGATAGGGAACGTAAGCAAAATCACGCATAATGGAGTGTGTGCGGCTGCCCATGTCACGTGCAAGCACTTGGAAAAAGAGTGTGTTGAGATCATCATAGTCATGAATCTTAGTTATTGAAAGAAATTTATAGATTGCATCTCCATTGTGGTATTTCAACATCTGAGCCTCCAACAGTTTCAAGAAAAGGATACGATTCATCCAAGTAATACACAATTCCATTGCAACATTGAATAACCGTTCCTCATAATCATTCCCATACAAACGACCATTTATGTGACGCAAACAATCTTCTGCATCCAGTTGGTTAATAGTATTCTCTAGTAATGAAGCCTCGTCACGCCGTTCCACAGCTTTGCGTACAATCACGGTTTTATTATTCTCTTTGCGTTCCTCAATACCAATAATGTGTAGCAGCTCAGTGTAGAATCCACGGTTGAGCGAATTGCTGTCATTTTGGAACGATAGCTTCAAAAGATGTGTATCGCTGAATATCTTATAAAGTTCGATAAGTTTGCGTGAAGCGCTACTGTCTGTTCTATCAAGCAGGTGTTGATAGTCTTGTAAGTTGAAGTAAGTGTATTCAAGGCTATCTTTCACCTCCTCAATATAGGTTGTTGCAATTTCAGTATAGAAGAAATCGGTTTTGTTACTGGTTTTGCGTCCATCCACAAAGTCTTGAAACTCACGACGTAATTGTTTGTTCTGATAGAATTTGCGTTCAAACTCATGGGCATCAAAAATAAAGAATTCATGAATATTAGTAGCGATGAGATATTTAATATCATTGTTCTTCTTATTGACACGTTCTTTAAGATAGTATAGCAATAATTCCTGCAAAGCCTTACGATTAAGATTGTCATTAGAAATCATCTCACCTTTGTTGGTGGTACTCTTTACTTCAATCAATAACCCTATATTGGACTTGATAGTTTTATCCAATCGGATAGCCAAATCAATATCTTCTTCGGGAGCCATGTAGTATGGCTTGTAGAACGTTTCACTCAGAAAATTACGTAAATGTTCTTTTTGCGTGTGTTCTCTTTGCCCATCCACAATATTGTCTCTCAATGTGCGAAGGGCATTTTTGAATAAGTCAAAATCTGTTGTTTCAATCGCAACCTGTCTATATGCTTTGTTCAAAACTTGATTCGGTTTGAGTAGTCCCATAATGTTTGGTAAATGAGTTAATAAAATACAAAGGTAGTCTAAAAACTTGATAATAAAGAATGAACGTATTGGTTTAACGAAAGTTTGTTCTACTGCCAGCCATTATCAACAAACAATAGCAGCAGTAGATTTGACATGATTCTACTTATTATATTGTAATAGCCAGCCAAAGTAATCTTTTCACATCCGGATCTATCACAGGTTGGATAAGTTGTTAACCTGAAGGTAACCGACCTGATGGTATAGGAACAGGAAGAAGTCTGTAATCATGGCATTTACCCGGATAGAGAAGCCACATTTTTTATTGCCGGACTTCCGGCATTGCCTCATCCATGTGTGAAAAGGAGTTTTTTCTTTCACCACAACGTTCCTTTCACATACCCAAAGGGGGTAGTGGATCCAGACCTGCTTCGGCTTTCTTTTTCCTTCCCATATGACAAAAACCGACTATCCATGACTATTCCTGCCAGTGTGCCGGTCGTGCTTGCCTCTCATGGTTTCTTCCCTTATATTCGCACTGATATTTAAACGAGTTGAAAATATGGAAATATGCTACATCGAGGCCGGTGTCCTTGAGAGGATGCTGGCGCGCGCCGAGAACCTGTCCGCACGTGTGGACAGATTGTATGAGAGAAACCGCTGTAAGGAACCCGGAGAGTGACTGGACGGCCAGGATGTCTGCCTGCGCCTTGACATCTCGCCGCGTACCCTGCAGACTCTCCGCGATACCGGACGGCTGGCGTTCACCCGCCTCCAGCGCAAGTTCTATTACAAGCCCGGGGATGTGGAGAAGTTGATGGTCTACGTCGGCATCAGACGCAAGGAGAAGGAGGTGAGAGAAAGAAGGAAGAACGGAAACCTTTAAAGAGCGGAAGAGATGGAAGGCATTATCGACAAGGAGAACGAACGTGTCCGCAGGTTCTTTGCCCTGCTGGACGACATGGAGAAAAAAGTGGAACGTCTTGCCCGTGACAACCGTCCTCCCTTCAACGGGGAACGGTTCCTGACCGACAGGGAGCTTTCCGGGATGTTGAAGATCAGCCGCAGGTGCCTGCAGGATTACAGGGACCAAGGACGGATTCCCTATATCCAGCTTGGCGGGAAGATCCTGTACAGGCAGTCGGACATCGAGAGGCTGCTGGAGGAGAACTATCACCCTGCATTGGTATAATATCGTATTTAAGTTTAAGGATTGTCGCCGGAATTGCATTTACGATTCCGGCGGCAGTTTTTATTTAGCCTGCGGCTTCCTTGCCGGCCGCGGGCTTTCTTCTTTCCATCAGCCGGTTCATGTCCGAGGATATCTTCCGGTCGGTGACCTGGGCGTAGACCTGCGTGCTGTCGATGTTCGTGTGGCCCATCATCCTGGCGATGCTCTCTATCGGAATACCTGCGGTCAGTGTCAGGGTCCCGAACGAATGCCGGGCCATGTGGTAGGACAGGTTCTCTTTCATGCCTAATGCCACGCCCATTCCATGTACCTCATACCAGAGGACGTCGCGGACCGGCAGCGGGAATACCGGCCTGTCGTCATCCGTGGTGTTGTAAAGCTCCAGTATCTGTCCGGCTATGGGATGCAGCGGGATGAACGCCTCCACGTCCGTTTTGGCGCGGCGGATGCGGATATACCTTCTTCCTTCCGAAGTCGTTCCGATGTGACGGGGATGGAGAGCCCTCGTATCCGCGTAGGCCAGACCGGTCAGCGAGGAGAAGATGAACGTCCTGCGTGCCAGCTCCATCATCGGGTCGGGCAGCGGGGTTTCCATCATCCGCTTCAGTTCACTGCGGCTGATATGCCTTAGTTTAGGTGTTTCTTTCCTCTCGTATGCCACGTCCTCTATCGGATTGGCTCTTAGTATTTCCCGGTCCACGGCGATGTAGATGAGCCGGTTGAGCCAGCACAGGCAGTGGTTCACGTGTCCGTTCCTGTGTCCCAGCTCCTTCTTGAGAAAGACCTTGAACGATTCGGCGAACTCCTCGGTGATGTCCGAAAAGGCGATGTCCTTCATCCCGCGGGATTCGATGAACTGCCTGAGGTTGAGCTGGGTGGTCTTCGACTGGCGGTAGGTGGAAGTGGAGTTGATCTCCTTGGAGCGGACCCTGAGCCGTTCGCGTTCCACCTCTCCGGCCTGCAGGAGGTATTCCGGTACGGAATTGGCGCCTGACACGGTGGTCTTGAGCAGTTCGGCCGTGACCACTCCCTGGTTCCTCAGCAGGTTCCCGTACGCCTCTTCCAACCGGCTGCGGAAGGCGGCAAGGCGGTTGTTCTCCCTGGCTGTTTTGATTTCACACTTCTTGCTGTCCCAGTCCCCGGGTTTGCAATAGACGCCTGTCGTGACTGCCGATTTCTTTCCGTCGATGCTGATCCGGCAGAGGACGGCGGTCGTGCCGTCCGATTTCACCTTGTTACGGTTGATGTAGAATAAGAGCTTGAATGTACTGCGCATGATAATGATTGTTTAGGGATTAAAGGATAAGTTTCAAATCGCGGGTTGCCTCGACGAACCTGTCCATGTCCTCGAACAGCTTCTTCGGGGTTACGCGCGCGTATATCTGGGTGGTCTTTATGTTGGAGTGTCCCAGCATTTTGCAGATGGTCTCTATCGGCACTCCCTCCTCGAGCGTGACCAGCGAGGCGAAAGAATGCCGTCCCATGTGGTAGACAAGGTCCTGGCTCAGCCCTGCCATCAGGCGCAGGGATTTCATATTGGCCCTGAGCGTGTGGTAGTCCTGCGGCGGGAAAAGAGTCTCGCGGGTATCGTCCCGGTATTTCTCAATCAACGCGACGGCTTCCGGAAGCAGCTTGACACGTCCGAGGTAGTCGGTTTTCTTTCGCTGGTATTTCAGCCAGAGGCTGCCCTCGTCATCCCGGAAGAGGTTCTTCCGGGTGATGCTTACCGCATCGGCATAGGCGGTGCCGGTGTAACAGGCGAAGAGGAAGAGGTCCCGGGTGATGACATGTGACCTGCGTTTTTCCGGTATCTCCAGATCACGCAGCTTCTCGAAATTCTCACGGCTGAGTGCTTTCGGTGTTGTCTCCTTCTGCTTGGGCAGCTTGAAGTGGCAGAAATGGTATTTCTCCGAGTGGCCCTCCTTGTAGGCGATGCGGCAGATCTTTTTCAAGATGGCCAGGTAGCCGCGAAGCGTGTCCACGGCATATCCCTTTTCCAGAAGGATGAAATCCTGATAGTCGCGGATGAACTGCTCGTTGAGCTGCCCGAAGACAAGGTCCGGAACCTTGAATTTCGCCTTGATGAATTCGGAAAGCGTGCGGTAGGTGAAGAGGTAGGTCGAGAGTGTGGTGGGCGCACGGTCCACACCGACACGGGCCTTCATTTCCCCGTTATGCCGGTCGAGAAGTTTGAGCAGGGTCATCTGCATGCCCGCATTGCCCTGGAACATGTCCCTGACCGCGGCGGCATCGAAATCCCTTTTTCTTTCCATGAGGGAATTGAAGGCCGAGTGTACGGCAAGCAGCAGTCTTTCTATTTTTTCATTGGTCTCCACCGCTTCCCGGCTCTTGCCGTTCAGCCGGCTCTCACGCGCGTTCCACAGCCCGGGGGTGCAGGAGAGCTTGCAGCTGAACTGCGCCATCGTGCGGTTGAGGGTGATCCGTCCCATGATCGGGGCTTTGCCGGTCTTGTCCGGCTCGCTCTTTTTCAGGTAGAGCAGCACCTTGAATTTTTCCACTTTCATAACGCTCTTTTTTAGGTTGTAAAAATACTCCTTTGAAAAGCGTCCTTTGGCATGCAAAACATTGAGAAACAGTGAATACAAATCCGCTTTGTTCTTATCGGTAAAAATTCGGTTACCTGCCGTCGTTTCCGAAACAGGCGGCTAACAGTCTGGTAACTGAAACGTCGCAATATTTTGTTTTCTTTTGCAGGTCTGTCTGTTCTGCAATTCTCGCAAAATGCTTAATTATAAACGTTTTACGTTTAATTATCGTCATTCTGTTTTTTATTGCATTTCTAAATATTACTTACATGGCGCGTCATACTTTTGCCACTTTTGCCCTGGCTAATGGTGTTTCGATAGAGAGCGTTGCTAAAATGCTGGGGCATACCAATGTTCAGATGACCCGTCATTATGCGCGTGTGCTGGACCGTACAGTGATACGTGAGATGTCACAGATAAAGATGGATTTTCATTTTTCCATGTAAGGAGAGGGTGTTTGGAATGAGCAAAGGCAGACATGAGGTTCGGATGCTTGCTCTTTCAGGAATGGCCGGAGATTGCTTCCGGCCTTTTTTATTTCATTCTGGCGTTTTCTGTCTTTTTTTGGCGGTTGCTCAACGGTTGAGTAACCAATGACCTTGTAATATCTCCGTAATATTGCACCGTAAACAATAAAAACAAGGTCATTATGAATAACAGAAGAACTGCACCTGGTGGGCAGATGACCCACATGCTCAGTACCATACTCGCCAAAGTAACCAACATTGAAAAGTTACTGGCTCCTGCCATACATAACTTGCCCGACAGCGAGATACTGGATTCAAAAGGCGTGCGCCTGCTTACCAAAATGTCCGACAGGACACTTCTAAGACGCCGCAATGACGGTTCGTTGCCTTTCCACCGTGACAAGGGGAAGATTTACTACCGCCGTTCGGACGTGCTGCGTGCCATGCTGCTTGAAAAAGAAGAACACTCTAAAAATAAAAGGTTATGAGAAAGATGATTAAGGTTGAAAGCGGCTCGTTCGCCGCACTCGTGAGAAGTTACAAGAAGTCCCTCAACATGTTGGCCGTGCTGCAACATATCTGTGAGGATAACTGTGTAGAACTCTCCATGCTGCCCGATGAGGTTTGTGAGCTGATAAACCTCGATCCGGCAGAGATTGAGAAGCAGCGTTTGAGCGGACGGCTGCGTTTTGCGGAAGAGGAGAACGGGACCAGGCATTATTCGATTGTGGATATAATCAATCTTAAGGATTCCATTGACTGGAAGGTTATTAACAGACAGGTGGAAAACCTTTCCTTTGAGGAAAAGGAATGACGGAGTGTCTTTCTTTCCATTACAGGCAAACTTAGGATATTTTTTTCAGTTCCCTATCACAAATTCTCTTGGTACAGACAAGGATGCGGAAATCGGACAGGGGTCCCGATTTTCATATAGTCATCCCCTGTCCGGGCATTCCGGTTGATTGCGGCAAGCCAGTTGCCGAGTATCTCCACGTTGTCTGAATCCACACCGTCCAGTTTCAGGGGATTGGGACGGAGTCCGGTTTTCGTATCTGCTGGCATCACCTTGTTGAAATATTTCCAGTCCCTGGTGAAACTTTGGGATTTGGTCTATTTACTAAAATGCCTGACAAATAGATGCTTGGCCCTTGCCAGCAGCTGTTTACGGGTATCGCCATTAGTATATCAGAACGGAACATACTCTATCCCCAGCTCTCTGCACCGCTGAATTTCATCGTTCTCCAAATCCCGTGCCATCCAACGATAAGTAATCCTGAGTTCACCAATTGCCTCATAAAAGAGCTTCTGTACATGAAATCGGTCATTGGTCATAGTGGTGTTGGGAAAAGTCGTTCGGACAGTCCGTATCATGGTCGGTGAAAAATTTAAAGTGACTTCTTTGACCGTCTTGCGCTTGGAGACATGAATCATTTCAAGTACTTTTATGACCTCTTCAGACTTTGTGCCACGTATCATGGCCACAAGGTTGCCTCTACCACTACGGTCTGCACGGTTGGTGACAACAGTATATAATTCTCCGCAGCTCAAAGAAGTCTCGTCAATACAAAGGCAGGGACCTATGTTCTGTTTGAACAGGACATATTCTGTGGCATGATCCAACAGGTCCCACTCTCTGTATGCGCTGATAAACCCCTTGTACTGTGAAGTCAACTGTTTACCGTTTACACCATAAGCCTCTGCTATGGAGCTTATGTAGGACGCCGTAGTTTTAATCTTCTTTTAGAAAAGCAACGAACTCGGGAGTAAGTTTCGTTCCTTCGGCTGTAAGATCATCGTAGGTATAGGAAAATGTTTCCCCGGTAGTTTTGTCATACCAGCGATAATGTCTTACGTGGAGATAAACAGGCTTGCCGCAAAGAGGAAAGTCCTGAATAACTTTCTCACCAGTAGAGCCATGCGAAATCACAGTTCCACTCTTGTAATCGGAACGTTCCAAGTAGTGTTTTTCATCAAGCCAGACCTCGATTTTGACAGAGTCGTCATGCCAACCGGAGATATCGAAATACTCCATTAAAACTTCGGGAAAGATGACTCGGAGTAACTTATTGTAGGTTGTGATTGGAATTCATTAGATTGTTGTTTTGAAAATATGACAGCAAAGATAGATTACTTTAGTCTATTAACATAACATACCCAAAGGGTTTTCGGACTGACCCCGTATTTGGCTTTTAAGCCACAAGTCACTCGTAAGTCTGTTTAACATAAAACTACGGTTATGCATCTCCGTTGTCACACGAGGATAGCCATAGCGTTCCTTATGCTCATGAAAAATCAGTTTAATCGATTAGCATACCTGTCAGCGGTTTTAAGGCGCTTTAGATGGTAATAGAACACTGAACGAGCCATCTTTCTTTACTCCAATAGCAAGTCAAGAGGATAATCCGATCTTAGTTTGTCGATGGTCCGCGCCCATTTAGAAGTGCTTGGCCTTTCTTTGCCTCGACTAAGGCCTTCGCTTTTTTAAATAGTACGTTCTTCGCTTTCAGACGGAGATTTTCAGCCTGAAGCTTCTCAAGTTCAGTTTGCGGTTCTTTTTTCTTTGGGCGTCTCATAGGGTTTTTCAGTGGTCTCCTCGGCGTTTGGACGGTTTAAGAGCCTCATAACCATACTTGCGTACTGTGCTGCCCCGGCGTTGTAGTACCGTCTTGTCAATTCTGTATTCTACTCTTATATGGGCCAAAGATACACCTTTTTCTAATATTAAATGTACGACTTCTTCCTTTAATTGAACCGTAGGGCGGCAATGTGGTTGTTGTTCCAGTTCGGAACGGCCATATTTGTCCCACATTCTCACCCATGTCAATATCTGAGTTTTATTGATATGACACTCTCTCAATAAGTGAGCTATTGCTTCTTCTTGTTTTACCCGGCTAACAATGATGAGCCGTTGTTCATAACCGTACTTCATAAAAAACATCTCAAAAGTTTGGTGTCTAACTTTTGGGGTGCACTTCATTTTGAGATGGCCTCTTTTTTCTTTTTTGTAGATATTATAAAAAGTACTATTTTTGTGTCGCAATTGGGGTGTGTTACAAACCTTAGGTCTTGTTATGTTGAAATGTTGGTTACTTGTATATCATTTATTGATTCAGATATTGTTCTTCTTTTGGGTATCTCCGATTAACGCTCAAGAGTATAAGTTTAATACTTTGGGAGTGGAGGACGGTTTGTCTCAGATAACAGTCAGTGATATCTGTCAGGATGAGAAATCTCGCATGTGGATTGCTACGTTGGATGGCTTGAACTGTTATGATGGTAATCAAATTAAGGTTTATAATCATTTTCACAACGATTCTGTCAGTTATGGTAATCTATATGTTAGTCAGATGATAGAAGACGGTCAGGGAAGTTTGTTCTTATTGTCTTCCACCGGTATTTTTCAATTCGATTTAAATACAGAAAAATATTATTTGTTACCCGTTACTGCTCCTGCTACTTTAGCCAAGGGAAAACACGGTGTATGGGTGGTAGAAGGTGGAAAACTGTTTTTATATGATAAGCATTCCAAGCGTTTGCAGCGGATGTACGAAGACCTTCAATTGGCTGATACCGGTTCATCTATGGTGGAAGGTATGGACGGTTCTTTGTGGATTGCTTTAAAAGATAAAGGCGTAGTGCAGGTTGACTCCTGCGGTAAAGCTACTCTTCAGTTGCCCGATATCAAAGTATTAAAGGTGATGCAAGGAAATGACCGGAATATTTGGGTAGGTGCGCAAGAACATGGTGTTGTTTGTTTTAACCTGGCTGGTAGTCTGTTACAGACCTACGCGCACGACGATATGGCCAGAGCTTTGTGTCAAGATTTAGAAGGAAACATATGGGTGGGCTATCGTAGTGGTTTGAGTAAGATTGATGTAAAATCAGGAACCGTATCTTACTATCAACCTAATCCTACTAAAATAGGTTCTATGTCTAACCGCTCAGTAACCTCTCTGTATACCGATAAACAAGGTACGGTGTGGATTGGAACGTATTGGGGAGGAGTTAATTATTTTTCTCCCGCGTTTCAGCACTATATACATTTTTATGCTTCAGAGAAAGGTTTGTCATTCCCGGTAGTGGGAGCGATGGCTGAAGATAGAGCTGGAAATATCTGGATATGTACTGAAGGTGGAGGATTGGATATGTATCAGCCTCGTTACAATACGTTTCAACATTTTAATTCCCTTACAGGACATCGTTTTAGTACCGATTATCTGAAAGATATTGTGTATGATGAGGCTTATAATTGTTTGTGAATTGCAGCCGATTTTACCAACAAATTGAATTGTTTTCATTTGGAAACCCATAGGAATGAACAGTTTACCTTGAACGATTCGCAAGCCAGCATTGTAGGTGATGCCTTGTTTGCCTTGGCAGATACACCGCAGAAATTGTATGTAGGTACCACGTCGGCGGTAGCCAGTTTGGATAAGTTGACAAAGAAAACCGATATCTTGTTTCATGAAGACGAGTTGTTTACTCATAATTACAATACCCTTTTATTGGATTCCAAGCAGCGGCTATGGTTTGCTGCAGCCGAAGGATGTATGGCTTATGATATTAAAAAACGGAGTTTTCAGACTTATTGTATCCGTTTGGATAAGGAGGTACGATCTCAAAAACTTTTGGTGAATGTTATTTATGAGGACCGATATGGAGATATTTGGATAGGTACGCATGGAAAAGGATTATTCCTGTTGGATAAAAAAGACAGCCAATTTCATTTGCATACACCAGATTATCAGCTTTCAGGAAATAATATTCGTGATTTGGCGGAGACTCCTTCCGGCAATTTGCTGATTGGTACCGGACACGGGTTGTCTATGTTGGATAAGCGTACCGGTAAGATTATTAATTTTAATTCGAAGACCGGATTCCCGTTGACTTTAGTAAACCGGAAATCGTTGCAGGTATCTCGTGATGAGAATATTTATATCGGTGGTACTACGGGTATGATTGCCATCCGAGAGAATAATTTGTATTATCCTCCCAAAATATATGATCTGAATCTGACGCAATTGTATATAAACAATCAGGAGATTATAACTGGAGACGAAACCGGCATTTTGTCCGAAGCATTTGCTTATACTGACGAAATTTGTCTAGATTATACTCAAGATGTGTTTAGTATTGGTTTTGCCACTGATAATTTTTTGCATATTGGTGGAGGAGAGGTAGAATACCGTTTGGTAGGATATAAGGATGAATGGAGCGAAATTCTTTCGGGTAATTATGTTACTTATACTAATATTTCTCCTGGTCATTATAAGTTTGAAATTCGTCTGAAGAATTTTCCAGCGGTAATTCGCTCACTTACAATTACCATTGTTCCACCTTTTTATGCTACTTGGTGGGCTTACATTATCTATATTTGTGCGATATTAGCAATTCTATACATTTTGATACGTGAACATCGTCGTCGTCTGTTTTTGAAGACTTCGTTAGAGTTTGAAATGCGTGAGAAGCAGTATATAGAAGAAATGAATCAGTCAAAATTACGTTTCTTTACGAATATTTCTCATGAAATCCGAACTCCTATCACTTTGATTATAAGTCAGGTAGATTTGCTGCTGAATTCCGGAAAACTATCCACTTACGCTTATTCCAAATTATTGAATATCCATAAGAATGCGGGAAATCTGAAATCGCTGATTTCAGAATTGTTGGATTTTAGAAAGCAGGAACAAGGACTTTTAAAACTGAAGATTTCGCAATTCGATCTTTGTGATTTGCTGCAGGAGCATTTTGTCTTGTTCAAGGAATTATCAGCTAATCGGAATATTTCTTTTTCATTACATATGAATGTGCAGCATTGTATGATATGGGGAGATAGAATGCAATTGCAGAAAGTAATCAATAACTTGTTGTCGAATGCTTTCAAATATACCTCCGATGGTGGCACGATTGTGCTGGGCTTTACCGAGAAAGATATGGTCTGTCGTTTTTCTGTAACGGATAATGGTGCGGGTATCTCTGAAGAAGATTATCAAAAGATATTTGAACGCTTTTATCAGGTTGAGAATATCGGCCTGTATGGAGGAACGGGTATTGGACTGGCTTTAACTCAAGGTATTGTGAAGGCACATAAAGGAGAGATAAACGTGAAAAGTCAACTAGGTAAAGGTTCTTGTTTTCAAGTCACCTTAAAGAAGGGAGATGCTCATTTTGACGTTTCGGTAGCTCGAATCGAACCTGAACAAAATAAAGAATATATCTATCACTCAGAAGAGCGAGAGGCGTTGGTTGAAGAAGTACGTACTTCACAGAAAGAGAGCGGTACCACCGATTGCAAGTTATTGGTGATTGATGATAATGAAGAAATTAGAACCGTGTTAGTCGACATATTTTCTCCGCTGTATACGGTAGACACTGCCTGCAATGGCAAGGAAGGCTATGAAAAGGTGAAGACTATGCAGCCGGATCTGGTTATTTCGGATATTATGATGCCTGAAATGACAGGAACAGAACTCTGTGCTAAGATTAAGAATAATATAGAGACTTGCCATATTCCGGTAGTACTTCTTACTGCCTTAGGTGCACCCGAGAGAGAGTTGGAAGGATTGAGAATTGGTGCAGATATTTATGTGGTAAAACCGTTTAATATGCGTAGGCTGGTGATGCAGTGTAATAACTTGATAAATACAAGAAGGATGCTGCAGAATAAGTATGCTCATCAATTAGATAATAAGATTGAAAAAATAGCTACGAACGAATTAGACCAAAAGTTCATTGAACAAGCTATACAAGTGGTGGAGAGAAACATGGAAAACCCGGAATTCACGGTTGATGTCTTTTCTAAAGAAATGGGCGTAGGACGTACAGTCTTGTTCCAAAAGATAAAAGGTATAACGGGACATACGCCAAATAATTTTATCATGAATTTGCGTCTGAAGAAGGCTGCTTATCTCTTGTTGAATGCTTCGGAATTGAACATTTCTGATATTGCTTATTGCTTAGGATTTGGTAATCCCCAATATTTTAATAAGTGTTTTAAGGAACTATTCAGTGTAGCTCCTACACAATACCGAAAGATACAAAATACCCCTTCTGTACCCCCTGAGAAGTGATTATAGCCTCTCATTTGAATGATTAGACCTTATCTTGCGAACGATTGGATAGGGTGACGTGTACTTAGATAATTTATTTTTGCATGGTTGAATTACATCTGCTAGTGTAGGTGTGTTCAGGTATTCATTGTGTGTTGTGTTCACAAGAATAAAACCTTATTTATTAACCAATATAAAAACAATTCTAGTTATGAAAAAATTACTAAAAAGAACAGAAGATCGGTTGTTTCAATCGTTCCTTTTGTTGTTCTTGTGTCTCTTTTTCTTAGCTAGTCCAACTTATGCACAAGGTGGATTTGCTGTGAAAGGAGTAGTGGTAGACAAAACAGGATTTCCTCTGCCGGGAACTAACGTAATGGAAAAAGGAACTACTAACGGAACCATTACCGATTTGGATGGTAACTTCTCATTAACGGTCGCAAAGAAAGGTGCTACACTGGTTATTTCTTTCATTGGTTTTGATACCAAAGAAGTGGTCGTAAAAGACAAGAACCTGAACATTACTTTGGAAGAAGATTCCAAATTGTTGAATGAAGTAGTTGTAGTAGGTTATGGTACTATGAAGAAACGTGATGTAACCGGTGCTATTACTTCTATTTCTAGTGAGGCGATTGAACAGAAGATGGCTACGAACGTATTCGAAGCATTACAAGGTACTACAGCCGGTGTACAGGTTGTTTCTGGTTCTGGTCAGCCGGGTGAGTCTTCTTCTATTAAGATTCGTGGTACTTCTACTTTCTCTGCTGAAGGTGTGACTCCGCTTTATATCGTAGATGGTGTGCCTTTGGAAAGTATTGATGGTATCAATACGAACGATATTACTTCTATGGAAATCTTGAAGGATGCGGCTTCTGCGGCTATTTACGGTTCTCGTTCTGCCAATGGTGTGATCATCATTACTACTAAGAGTGGACAAGAAGGCAAACCCCGTATCGATATCAAGTATAATCACTCTTGGGGTAACCTGTCGCATAAGGTAGCACAGGCTAACCGGAAGGATCGTTTGGCCTACGACTACGCTCGTAAGGAATATTTTGAAATCTATGGAGGTGGTAAACCCAATGAAAGTATTGATATTCTCGATGATCCTTTGAATGCTTTCTTTAATGTAGATAATGATTACCTGGATATGATTACTACTACTGCACAAAAAGATCAGGTGGATGTCAGTGTTGGTGGTGGTACGAAGAAATTGAAGTATTTCATCAATACAGGTTATTATAATGAAAAAGGTATTATTTCAAATACGGGTTTCCAACGTTTGAATACACGTATTAACTCAGATTATTCTCCGACAGATTGGATGAATATGGGCAGCCGTATTTCATTAACCTACTCTAAGAAAAAAGGTTTGGATGAAGGTCAGTTGTTGAGTGCTGTATTGTCTCGTCGTCCTTATTTCAATATTGTTTATCCTGACGGATCATTAGTTGGTGTATTTAATGGTCAGAAGAATCCGATTGCTCAAATTAACTATACTACAGATTTTACAGATTCGTATAAGGCAAACTTCTTCCAATTCTTTGAAATCAAGTTTAATAAGTATTTGAAGTTTAGAACTAATATCAATGCGAACTTCTACTTGGATAAGCGTAAAAAACTCGAACCGAGTTTGATTACTGACGAATGGCAGAAGCAGAATAAGGGCTATTCTTATAACTATTTGAACTGGAACTGGATGAATGAAAACTTCATCACTTATGCTCGTAAGATTAAGGGTCATAACTTCAGTGCCATGCTCGGTGTCAGTGCACAACAGTGGCGTTATGAAAACGAAACATTTGTGGGTATGAATTCTTCTACTGACTTTATTTATACCATGAATGCATTTTCTGCCAATCTGGACTTATCGGCTACAGGCTCTACATTGACCAACCATTCTATGGCATCTGTCTTTGCTCGTGTTACTTACGACTATAAGGGTAAATATTTGTTCACAGCCAATATGCGTCGTGACGGTTCTTCTCGATTTGCCAAAGAAAACAAGTGGGGCAACTTCCCTTCAGTATCTGTGGGATGGCGTTTCTCTGATGAAAACTTCATGAAATTTTCTAAGAAATTCCTTGAAGATGCTAAGATTCGCGTAAGCTACGGTATTACAGGTAACGAAGCAATCGGTAATTACGATTATATCTATTCTTATTCACCGAACTCTATTTATGATAATATCGGTGGTGTGATTCCTACCCGTATCGGTAAAGATAACTTGAAATGGGAAGAAACTAAGCAGTTCAACTTAGGTCTCGATTTGAACTTCTGGAATAGCCGATTAACGATTACTGCCGACTACTACGATAAGTATACAGATGGTTTGCTGGCTAATTATCAGTTACCAAAGGAATCAGGTTTTGCTTATATGAAAACCAATGTGGGTGAGATGAGCAACCGTGGTTTTGAAATAGCCGTATCGGGTGATATTATCCGTAGCAAGGATTGGAAATGGAATTCTTCTTTCAATATTTCTCGTAACGTAAACCGTATTGAGAAATTGTCAGAAGGCAAGGCTTATATGGAAGGTGATATCTGGTGGATGCAGGAAGGTGGTCAGGTAGGCGACTTCTATGGCTTCAAGAATGCAGGGGTATTTGCATATGATGAATCTAATGCGTTTACTGATAACTGGGAACAACTGACTCCGGTATTTGAAAATGGTGTATTCCAATATAAATATCTGTTGAACGGAGAAGTATATGAAGGTAATATCCAAAAGAAGAAATTACCGAATGGTAAACCCTTCCGTGGAGGTGACTACAATTGGGAAGAACCTGAAGCTAGCCGTGACGGTATTATCGATGATAACGACCGTATGGTAATTGGTAATGCTATGCCTGAAGTTACAGGTGGTTTGAATACTACATTGACTTGGAAAGACTTAAGCTTATATTTAGGTTTCTATTATTCACTGGGTGGTAAGATTTACAACGCTGCTGAACATAACCGTAATATGTTTAAATATTCTGGAACTACTCCTTCTCCGGAAGTTATTTATAACATGTGGTTGAAACCGGGTGATCAGGTTCTTTATCCGCGTCCGTATAACGATGAATACAATAACGCACGTATGGGTAACTCTTTCTATCTGGAAGATGCTTCTTTCATTCGTTTGCAGAATATTCGTTTGGCATACGATGTACCCGAAAAATGGTCTAGAAAGTTGATGTTGAAGAAATTGAATGTATATGCTTTTGTGAACAATGCATTAACTTGGACCAACTATTCCGGATTCGATCCTGAGTTTTCTACACGGAACCCGTTACAGATCGGTAAGGATTCTTATCGTTACCCAAGAAAGAGAGAATTTGGTTTAGGATTTTCTGCTAACTTTTAATTGAGAATACTATATGAATAAGATTAAATATTATGTAGGAGCTATATGCTTGGCTCTGTCTTTAAATAGCTGTTCGGATTTTCTGGATGAAGAACCGGTGAGCGAAATTCCTGCCGACAAGATGTGGCAGACTGCCCGCGATGCGAAAGCTGGTGTGAATGAAATTTATGGTTTGTTACGTACTACCCTTCGTGAAAACTATTTCTATTGGGGCGAATTCCGTTCTGATAATGTAGCACCGGGTGCTCCAGTAATGGCCGATCAGGCTCGTGTCATCAACAATTTGATGTCTACGGATGAGAGTTGTGCTAGATGGACTAATCTTTATCAGATGATTAATCAGACTAACCTGGCTATCAAGTATGTACCTCAGATTAGTATGCCTGACGTATCTGACCGTAATGACTATTTAGGTCAGGCTTATGCCTTGCGTGCCTTAGCTTATTTCTACGCCATTCGTGTGTGGGGTGATGTGCCTTTGTTTACTGAACCTACTGAAAAGTATTCTGATGCTATCTATAAAGCACGTACCGATAAGAATGAGATTATCGATCAGGTGATTTTACCCGATTTGAAGAAAGCCGAGAAACTGATTAACCGTAATAAGAATTTTGAACGTAAGCGTATTTCAATCTGCGGTGTATGGGCTATTATGGCGGATGTTTACATGTGGAAGAAAGAATATAACCTGGCTGATCAGACCATTGAAAAAATGGCTTCTATTCAGTCGAAGAAAGGCGGCCGTTTTGTAGACTTCGAACCTAATCTGCAAGCTTGGCATACTATGTTTACAGAGGAATTGGTAAATAAGCCTTCAGATAATACACCGGAAAACGATGAATATAATACGCGTGAATTTATCTTCTTGATCCATTTTAATATGGATGAAGTAGGTACGAACGGTTACAGCTACATGTATCAGTGGTTTTCTGGTTCTGGTAACCGTGCTGCGGTAATGTCTGATCAGTTTATGGACATTTTTAATGCTGATGACATGAAGGGCGACTTGCGTAAAGACTTTATCGTGAAAGATTATCAGGAAGGTTATGAATTACGCAAATATATGTCGGGTGATATCAGTAACTCATTGAATAAAACTTGTGAGGTAGGTTATCCTATTTACCGTTATTCTGACATGATGTTGCTTCAAGCAGAAGCTCGTGCCCGCATGGGTAAATGGGGTGAAGCTTTGGAATTGGTGAAGCAGATTCGCGATCGTGCAGGATTACAGACATTGACCGAAAACGATTTTGCATCAGAAGATGAACTGGTTAATTATATCCTACGTGAACGTCAGGTAGAATTGGCAGGCGAAGGTCGTCGTTGGTTCGACTTGTTACGTACTGGTCAATGGAAAACCGTGATGCAACCGATCAATGGGTTGTGTAAGGATGGTAATGAACTTTTCCCAATCCACTATTCTCACATCATTGAGAATCCCAATATTGTGCAGAATGAATATTATGGAAAGAGTAACAATTAAAAAGAACTGTAACAATGAAAAAAACATTATTATATAAGGCACTGTTGGCATGCTGGGCAATTTTGGTATTGGCTAGCTGCGACTTGGATTTGCAGAAAAACTATGACTATGAATCATCCGTAGCCGATCCTCATGTAAAGGTTACTGCTTGGGAATTTTTCCAGAATCATAAGGAAACTTTCTCGGAATTAATTAAAGCTATTGAGTATACAGGTTTGCAAGATTATTACACACAAACAGAATCGATGTATACTTATCTAGCATTGAATAATACCGCTATGGCTAATTATCGTGAAAATGTATTCCCGGGTACTGCGTCTATTACAGAATGTGATAAGGAAACCGTGAAAAATATGCTGCTTTATCACATTGTAGATGGTGAGTATAGCTCTTATGGTCAGTTACAGGTAGAAGCTATGTTTGTATTAACCATGCTGTCGGGTGAAAATGGTTTGATGACGATGTCTGTGTGGAAAAATCTCTGGCAGGCTGCTGTAGGTAAAGTTTTGGTGAACGAAACTGGTAGCAATGGCCATTCTCCTCAGCGCAAGGCTAAGACTAGCAACATTCTTCCTACCAATGGTGTAATCCATATTTTTGAAGATTATTGTTATTACAAAAAATAATCCGTATTACATTTAAATGAGATAATTATGATTCGTAAATTATATACCCTTTTATTGATTGGGCTTTGCTTGAATCTGGTGGCTTGCAGCGATGATAATGATAACATCGATCCGAATGCTGCTGCTCCGGTTGTTAAATTCCCGATGGAACAATTAGATATTGACTTAAACCTGGTAGACAACTTACCCGTGGTGGCTGTCATCAAGTCACAAGCTGGTTTACAGCAAGTGGATATGAAGATTCAGACTGCAGAAGGTATCATTGATTATAAAACTGTTACTGAATTTTTTAATCCGAATTCTTATAGTTTGTCTGAACAGATTGAATACGGTTCTAATTATCAGTCTTTCATAATAGAGGCTATTGATAAGTTGAATAATCAAGTAGTGGGTACACTGCCTTTTGCTATCACAGATGTTAAAGAACGTCCGGTTATTACCTTTAATCCAGAAGAGATTGTGTATGATGAAATGGATGAAAATCCGGTAATTCCCCGTACTACTTTTCAGATTAATTCTGAAGCTGGTTTGAAACAGGTAGAGATGTTCCTGGTGACAATAAATGGTCAGGAAAATAAAGGTACTGCTATACTCAATGGCGAACATGAATACTCGTTCGACGATATGATTAATTATAAGGAAGGTGACAAGGGATTCAAGGTTAAAGCAGAAGATGCTTATGGTAATGTTACTATTTCTACCTTGCCGGTTACCTATCGTACTGTTCCGGGTCCGGTATTAACCTTGAACGATCAGGTTGTCTTTGCTGAAACCGGTGTGAAGTCGGGTGTTTCTATGCACGTTGAATCTGTAAAAGGTTTGCAGGAAATTGTGATTTATCGTATCGAAAACGGCAAGGAAGTAGAAGCTTATCGTGAAAAGATGCATGGTGAGAAGATACTGGATTATGCACCGAAGTTCGACTTTACAGCTGCCACTACGCAAGTGAAGGTAGTTGTATCGGATGGCCGTCAGGATAAGACAGCTGAAAGTTTGGTAAAGGCTTATGTCAATATGGATGTGGCGACTTTATATGTAGGTAGTCAACAGTTAGCGAATACGGCGCATGATAAATATCCCGATGCCTTTGGATTGGTTTCTTTGAAGGATTTGAAGACTTACTCCATTGACTATGCGTTGTCTTCACCGGAAAATGCCAAGAATGTGGACTTTAAGCTTTATTGCTTTGGTGGTCAAGCTGTTCCTCGTTTGTATTCTATGGATGATACAGAAAAAGATGGCGAATACAAGGCATCTTCAGGAAACTTGAAGAATATCCAGGCTAGGAATATGACTCGTTTCACGACTCTTCCTAATTTTGATTATGAAAATGCTACTACCGAGTCTATTTCTAAGATTTCTTCTGACCTTATTAAGATTTCCAAACTTACTCCGATTAAGGCAGGTGATATAGTAGCCTTCCGTACCGGTGGCTCTTCTGCAGCAGGTGGAGATAGAATCGGTGTGATGAAGATCGTGGATATTACAGGTCCGAAGGAAGTTAATCCGGGTATTGCCAATGCTTGTGTAATGACCGTTGAAATTAAGTTCCCTAAAAAGAAATGATTAGCTAATGTAAAATGATTAGATTGTAAGGGTTATGGGATGATGGAACCAGGGATGGATAGGTTTGCTTTGTTGGGCTAGTTGCAGATGGAGTATTTGGGCTTGTTCTTCTTCAGCGGAAATAGAAGAAAGCAAACTGGAAATCATCCAACCTTCGCAGCCTGACAAGCAAGAATATACCTATCATCCTGTGGAATATCGGAAATGGCAAAGCGGAAACTTCCAGTCATGGTCTACTCAGGATTCTCGTGAAACGCGTACTATAGATGGTATGAACTGGTATCAGCCAACTGTACAGCATGCACAGACATTCTGGGGAGGAAGAACTAATTTGCATCCCACGTCAGTTATCGGTAAAAAGGGCTTCTTTCGAGTAGCTACTTGTGAAGGACGCTCCTTTTTACTCGATCCTGATGAAGGCGCCTTTTTGATTCATGGCATTCAGCATGTACGACCAGGTACTTCATCGGCTCAACAGCAAGCTCTGCAGCGAAAGTTTGGCAGTGTGGTTCGATGGAGTGAAGAAACCGGTACATTGCTTTCGGTCAATCATTTTAATTATATCTCCTATGGTTCAAAGCGGGTAGAAGCTTTTCCGCCTGAACCCCGGATACCTTTGTTGAATCCGTCTTCCCGTAAGATGGCGTATGCAGAGAATCTGCATTTGTTAAGCTCTTTTATGTGGGATATGAGCAAGAATCTGGGTTATGCATTTGAGGATAATAAGTATAACCGTCTGGTACTTCTATTTGAGCCTACGTTTACATCGTATATAGATGAATTGACTCGTGAGAAAGTACGTTTTTATGTGAAGGCTGACGATGCCTATTATGAAGGAAAGAAATATACCAATACGGAAGGTGGAGGATGGTTAGTACGTACCCAGCAACATCGCGGAGAATTCTATCAGAATTTCTGTTTGCGTTTATTAGAATCTAGACGTTGTGTCGGTTGGGTACATTTTAAATACAATGATGCTGTAGATACCAATAAGGGAGTTGTTTCTTTGGACTATGAGCCTTATGTTTCTTATCTGGAGTAAGTGTCACAGTTGAATCAGCAAGTTCATTCATTAGTAGATTATTATGATAAAAGAAAAAATAAATAGAAATATTAAAAATACGATAACCATGAAAAAACTTAGTTTGTTAGCAGCTTTTTGGGGATTGATGATAGTCTTGGGCGCTTGTTCAGACGATGAGAATTCTATTCCGGAGCAAGATAAACCTATGGTAGAGATACCTGAAAATGCCTATGTGTTGGCTGAACAGTCCAGACATGCCATTGTTATTAGAGATGCCAATACTCAACAGAATATTTGGAGTTGGGATTCTTATACTGCAAAAGTGCCTGCCGCACATCAGCGTTGGTTTGTGAATCCCAGTGAAGTAAAACCGGTTTATAACAGACGGTATATTCTGATGACGGCTTCGGGCGGTGCGGTAGCATTAATTCGTATTGCCGACCATAAACTGATGTTCTATGGTAATTGCGGTCAGAATCCTCACTCTGCAGAATTATTACCGGATGGTAATATTGTAACAGCTGAATCTAAATCGGGTGAAATCAATACGTTTGTAGTCGATACTGTGAAAGTATTTGGCGTGAAAGCCAATACCGTTAAATTAGGTAATGCGCATAATGTGGTATGGAATAAAACCAGAAATTATCTGTATGCTTCGGCTACCATTAAAGGCGGTGTCACAGCTTTGTTCCGTTTTAAATATAATGGTGACCGTATGAAACCTAAATTGACTAACCAAAAGCGTATTTATACGTTTGAAAATGAAAGTGGTGGTCATGACTTGTTCCCGGTATATGGTGAAGCTGATAAATTATGGTTTACGGCGACTTCAGCTGTTTATAAGTTTGATGTTTCTACTGAGACTCCTACTTGTGAAAAAGTATTCGATTTGCCGGGTATTAAGAGCGTATGTAATGGCCCTCAAGGAGTCCTCATGCTGAAACCTACGGAAGAATGGTGGGCTGAAGGTTTGGTGAACGAACAAGGTGAAGCACTCTTCAAGATGAAAGGTGCTAAGATTTATAAAGGTCGCTGGATGATAGACAATACTTTCAGCTATCCTGAACAACATGATTGGGTCGTATCAGAATAACCGACTTTTGCTAATTAATAAGATATCATTTTTATGAGATGCATTCTTCTTTTTATAAGTATGTTTTCTGTTCTCTGCTTGAGTGCTCAGAATGGGAAAAAAGTGTATGCCGATTTTCATGGTGTACGTTATACCCGTCAGCACGATGGTAAGTTGGGGCGTTGGGAAATGTATGCAAATACCGAAAAATCAAGTACCGGCAGGAAGACTTTGTGTTATAATGCCGACTTGATTGGCGACGAAGGAAGACATGAGATTGCGGCTGTAGCTTATCCGTTAGTGGGTATGCAGTCAAATCTGGATCCCGACTATATTGAATATCAGATTTTGTCGGCTAAGGCAGCTAAAATCGATGGATTCTTTATAGAGTGGGGCTTCTTTCCGCACGAGAACGATATACTTTTGCGTGCCATGCAGAAGGTGGCTGAGAAGTATGATTTTGAAATTGGTGTGAATTGGTGTGATGGCTGGTTGTATTATGACTGGATAACTAAAATTTATCCGGAAATCAATAGCCGTGAGACGAAGACCGAATATATGGCTAAATGTTATCAATATTTGGTGGATAGCGTCTTTACAGGCTCTACAGCACCTATTGTAAAAGGCATGCCGGTGTTCTACCATTTTGGTCCCGGAGCTACTGCCGATGAATATCGGAAGGTCCTGTCTATGGTAAAGTTGCCACAAGGTATGAAGCAGCCGGTTACATTGCGCCGTTGGGCAGATTGGGGTAAACTGGAGAATAACCAATACGTACCAGTAACATATAGCGAAAAAATGGAAGCTTGGAAAGCTTTGGGGGAAATTCCTACTGCCTGGCTTCCGGCGCGCGTGCGTGCAAGAGACCAGGAACACGCAAAATGGGATAATTATGCTACTCAGGAAGATATTCTGGCATTTATGACTCCGTTCCGTGATTCCATTTGGCACAGTAATAATCCGATGTATACTATCAAGTCTGGTTTTGCTATGCCGGGAATGGACAATAGCGGTTGTGCCGGTTGGGGACGTGGACATTTCTTTTATATGCCTCGCAATAATGGTGAAACTTATGAAAGTATGTGGAAATATTGCATGGCTGAAAAAGATAGTTTGGACATGATGTTTATAGCTTCTTGGAGCGATTATACAGAAGGTCATGAAATAGAACCGACGGTTGAAAACGGTGACCGCGAATTACGTATCACTTTGAAATATGCAGCCGAGTTCAAGGGTGAAACTGCCGATGAACGTGGTTTGGCTTTACCGCTTATGTTGTTTCAATTGCGTAAAGAAGCTCGTTTCATGGAACATCTCAAGATGGATTTTACAGCTTGTCATCGCTCATTGGATAAGGTAGGTCAGTTAATCAGCCAAGGTCGTTATCCGATAGCTATTGGTTTGATGAACCAGATTCAAAAAGATATTCAGCAGGCTAAATCGATGATGAAGGTCGATATGAAACGTCTGCGTGAGTCGGATATGGGCATTAAGGGTAAACGTAAATCGGGTGGTTATTCAGCCCTTCACTTCTTCCACTCCTATATTATACAGGGAAAGCAGGGCACGGAGTTCGCCCATTGTGCGGAAGCTGTAAAGCTCGAGCAGGGGTTTGAGGGTACAGGCGATCTGCCGTTTGATGTCCCCTTTGGCAACATCTACCGGCTTCAGCTGCCACTCTTCGCCTTTCTTCCGGCCTTCCGCCGGATGCAGGCCGTATTTCTGCTCCAGAAGTTCGGTAATCTCCTTGCTGCGACGGTATTCGAACTTGTCGGATACTTTCCTTCCCTCACTATCGACACGCAGGGAAACGATGTGGATATGATGCCGGCCGATGTCCTCGTGCTTGAAGACAAGATAGGGCTGGTTGCCGTAACCGAGCCGCTGCATGTATTCCCTGCCGATTTCCGCCAGCTGCCCGTCGGTCAGCACGTCGTCGGGATGCGGGTTGAGGGAGATGTGTATGACCGGCTTCTCGGTGCGGTAATGGTTCGGCATCCATTCGAGAAACTGCCTCACGGATTCATCCGGACGGAAACGCCCGTCTTCGGGATAACGGAGGAGATGTGCCGAAAGGACTTTCGCACCGCCTTCATCGACCTTGTTCTGGTTGTAGGCCAATGCACCGTACAAGTTCTTACCCACGCTGATCCTGGCTACCATGTGAGGCGAGTTTTTGGGAAAGTTCGACAATCCGGCGGTTCAGCTCCACGAGTTCAAGGGTGAGCTTTTCAAGTCTGTAAAGCAGTGCCAACGCTTTCTTTTCGGTGAAATGGATGTGCAACTCCTTGACTGCCTGATTGTAATTCACTCCTATGGCACGGAACTGCCGGAACAGTTCCGTGAGCTTGGCCACATACTCCATTGTGGCACGGTCTGTCCGGATCACCCTGAACTCCTCGTTAAAGATCCGTGCGGCGATGAACTTGGATTTGGACAACAGGCCGGACTGCTCAAACATGGTGAGAAACCGTGCATGGCCGGCTTCGTCCAGATTGACGGTTTCACGGCGGACGGCCGGGTTCGACTTGGGCAATCTGCCCCCTTTTCCCCGTGTGCGGGGACGCTTTTTCTCGTTGTTCATATATACGTTTTTTATGTGGTACAATTCCACCGGGTGGCATTGCCGCCGTCTGTTTCTCCCCCACAATTTGCGACTTCGGAGCAAATTGCAGCCCCCTGCAAGGGCAAGCGTTTTTTGCTGCAAAACGGAGTGGTGCTGCAAAAAACACAGCTTGCTATGTTCGGGCGAACATAAATCTTTCCTCTCCGAAGAGGAAAGAGCGCTTTCGGGGGAAAGCGGGGATTGACGACCGACGAAGGCAAACAGCCCACTTCCGGTTGGATGCCGCAAAGTTAGGAAGTGATATAATCAGTTGTATATCGCCAATATTAGCCACATTATGCCAAATAGAAGCCACTTGTACACACAGGTGGAACAGGAGGAAAAACGGGCGGCCGATGATGGCTGAACCAACGGCTGAGAATGTGCCTGAATGGGATGCGTAATGGCGGACTGAATGCCCAACCGGTCAGATAACCAATCAGACGGTCAGCCGTTGCAACGTTGGTGCGGTCGTCCGGCTGACCAGCCAACCAAGCGGATAACCTTTTGTTCGGGCAACCTGTTCATCGGTCGGTTGTTTCCTTGGCTGATTATCCGACAGGCAATACAATCCAATAATATCATGTATGGTCGGACAAGTATCCTATTGGCCAATCAGACGGACAATACTTCGGTCGGTCGGCTGTTCAGTCAGCCATTCCACGTCAGGAGCCGGCCACTCGAACCCCTCCGTTCCCAAACCATGAATTCCCCTTCTTTTTCCTTCTTTATTTGCGGCGTTGATTCAAAAGTATCATTTGTAAACAAACTGCATCATGGAAAAAGAAACACTCTTTATCGCCTTTTCCACGCAAAAAGGCGGAGCGGGAAAAACAACGCTGACCGTGCTGGTGGCAAGTTACCTGCACTATGTGAAAGGGATGAATGTAGCGGTGGTGGATTGCGACTACCCGCAACACAGCATTGCCGAGATGAGAAAACGTGACCTGAAAACGGTCATGGAGGACGAGCATTACAAACTGATGGCGTACAGGCAACTGCAACGGATAAGGAAGAAAGCCTATCCGATAGCGGAGAGTACGGCTGAGGATGCTGTCGCAAAGGCGGACGAACTGCTGGAAAAGATGCCGGAAACGGACATCGTGTTCTTCGACCTGCCGGGCACGGTAAACAGTACGGGCGTGTTGAACACGCTGGCGAATATGGACTATGTCTTTTCCCCCATTGCCGCCGACAGGGTGGTAATGGAAAGTACACTCCGCTTTGCGAGCCGGCTGAATGACACGCTGATCGCTACGGGCAAGACGAATATCAAAGGTCTGTACCTTCTGTGGAACATGGTGGACGGCCGGGAGAAATCGGAACTGTACAAGGTGTACGAACAGGTGATCGGCGAGCTGGGACTGAAAGTGCTGAATACCTTCCTGCCGGACAGCAAACGGTTCCGCCGTGAGCTGACGGGGGAACATAGGGCATTGTTCCGTTCCACGCTGTTTCCTGCGGACGGTACGCTGGTCAAAGGCAGCAACCTGAAAGAGATTACGGAAGAACTGTTGTCCATTATCAAAAAGTAGGCTATGGGAAACGAACGGAAAAAAATAAACCTGACGGACATTGACGAGGACTCCATAGTCGCCTCGTTCAAGGAAAGCCGGCAGACGGACGGGCAGGCACAAGCAGTCGGAAATAATGGACAGTCCGGTGAAGAGAACGGATATGTCCGTCTGTTCATCCACGAGTCACCGGTCTGCGCACGGCTTGGCAAGACAATCTACCTTCGTAAGGAGTTCCATGAACGGATTCAGAAGATTGTCCAGACAATCGGGAACAACGAGATGTCCATTTTCAGCTATGTGGACAATGTGCTGGAACAGCACTTTTCCACCTATCAGGACGAGATTACGAAGGAATACAGAAAACGAAGTACCGAACTGTTTTAAACCCCGGAAATCATGTCAGCAATCTTATTCTTACTTACCGGCGGCTATCTGCTGTGGATAGCCGCCTACCTCTTCCACGAGCGGAACAGCCGGAGGAAGAAAGCGGAAAAAGCCGGGCAGATCCTTACCCGGATGGCGGTGGACGTGAGCGAGATTTTAGGCAAAAGCACATTTTCCCTTAGCCACTCCACGCCACAAACACCCGAAAAAATTGAAAACGAAAAATCTGTAAGTGAAGCAGATACTTTTGCACCGGAGAAAGAAAAGTACCCGAAAACAGTTTCCGCCGAGGAACTGGACAAGCTGTTTGCAGAAGGGAGTCCGCTGCCGGAAGAACTGGAACTGATGGAAGATATGGATGTTCCGCTGGAGTTCCGGAAAGAACCGGCGGATGACAATCCTCCGATAGATGATGACGAGCAGGACAGACGCCTGCCGGGATGCACGCCGCAAGCCACGGGCATCCGCTTCGAGGACATGGGACTGGCGGTGCGTGTGTCGGTCAGCGGTGAAGCAGCCAGTGAGGAGGAAAGGATTCAGGCCGGAAAGACGCTGGCGGAACTTCGCAACACCCCGATGTTCGAACAGCTAACCTCCGGCGATGCGGAACGTGAGGAACGGATCGGCTCGCTGATAGAACTGCACCTTGCGGCATACCGCAAGCGTAAACAGCCGGACAGCGAACCGGCGGCAGAAACCATACCGGACACTTTCTCCATAAGCGATATTGTCTAACGAATAAAGTAAAACGTACATGAAAAAAAGAGATTACGGATAGCTGACGGTTCATTCTTACCAGTAGAAATCCAGACAAATTTAATTAACAACCGGATACGGCGGACTCTTCCCTCCGTCGTGTCCCTCATTCAAATCCATTTATTTTATGAACACGAAACAACTTGTATTAGTGGCGGTCATGCTAATCGCCACAGGCTCGCTCCATGCGCAGGGAAACGGCTCGGCCGGTATCGCAGAGGCGACGAAAATGGTAACAAGCTACTTTGATCCGGGAACGAAGCTGTGCTACGCAATCGGAGCCGTGATCGGCTTGGTCGGCGGGATTAAAGTGTACAATAAGTTCAGTTCCGGCGATCCGGACGTAAGCAAGGTGGCATCCTCCTGGTTCGGTGCGTGCATCTTTCTGATTGTCGCCGCCACTATCCTGCGTTCGTTCTTCCTCTAAAGGACAGATTCGCCTATATATAATAATGTATATGGACTATGAACTGAACAAGGGGATCGGCGAGAGTGCGGAGTTCAAGGGACTCAAGGCGCAATACCTTTTTATTTTCGCCGGCGGGCTGCTGGCTCTGTTCGTGCTGTTTGTCATTCTCTATATGGCCGGTGTCGGCCAATGGCTCTGCATCGCTTTCGGTTTAACCTCCGCATCCGCACTGGTCTGGCTGACATTCCACCTGAACGGCAAGTTCGGAGAACACGGACTGATGAAGCTGCTGGCCAGAAAACAGCACCCCCGCTACCTGATCAACCGGATCAGTCCCCGAAAATTATTCACGATTAAAAAGAAGAATGTATGCGGAACACACTAAAGGCCGCCACATTGGAAAGCAAGTTCCCGCTTCTCGCCGTCGAAGCGGACTGTATCATCTCCAAAGATGCGGACATCACCGCCGTCTTTGAGGTGGAGCTGCCCGAACTCTTCACGGTAACGGCAGCTGAATACGAGGCTATCCATGCGGCATGGGCAAAGGCAATCAAGGTATTGCCCAATTATACGGTGGTACATAAACAGGACTGGTTTATCCGGGAGGATTACCGCAGCCAGACGGACAAGGAAAATCTAAGTTTCCTTTCCCGGAGCTACGAGATGCACTTCAACGAACGTCCTTTCCTGAACCACAAATGCTATCTGTACCTGACCAAGACGACGAAAGAACGCATGAGGATGCAGAGCAGCTTCTCTTCGCTGTGCAGGGGATTCATCATCCCCAAGGAGGTGGACAAGGATACCACCGCCCATTTTCTGGATACGGTGGGACAATTCGCCCGTATCGTGAACGATACAGGGCTGGTACACCTAAGACGGCTCGTCGGTGATGAGATTACGGGCACGGAGGATAAGGCCGGACTGGTGGAGAAATATTTCTGTCTGTCAATGGAAAATACCACTGCGCTGGAAGACATCGAACTCGGAGATGACGGCCTGCGTGTCGGCGACAAGCACGTATCGGTACATACGCTATCGGAACTGGATGCGTTGCCCAACAAGGTGGGTACGGACTGCCGGTATGAAAGGCTGTCAACGGACAAAAGCGACTGCAAGCTGTCATTCGCCAGTCCGGTAGGCCTGCTGCTCTCGTGCAACCACCTGTACAACCAGTATATCTTTCTGGATGACAGCGGCGAGAACCTGCAACGTTTTGAAAAGAGCGCACGCAACATGCAGTCGCTCTCGAAGTACTCACGGAGCAACCAGATCAACAAGGAGTGGATTGACCTGTACCTGAATGACGCACACTCTTTCGGGCTTACCTCGGTACGTGCCCACTGCAACGTCATCGCATGGACGGACAACCCGATGGAGGTGAAGAACATGCGCAATGACGTGGGCAGTCAGATCGCCATGATGGAGTGTAAGCCACGCCATAATACGGTGGACGCCGCCACGCTGTACTGGGCGGCAATGCCGGGAAACGGCGCTGACTTCCCGGCAGAGGAGAGCTTCTATACGTTCATCGAACAGGCCCTCTGCTTCTGGGTGGAAGAAACGAACTACCGCAGCTCCGTTTCACCTTTCGGACTGAAGATGTCAGACCGTATCAGCGGAAAACCGCTGCATGTGGACATCTCCGACCTGCCGATGAAACGTGGCGTAACCACGAACCGAAATAAATTCGTATTGGGCGGCTCCGGTAGCGGCAAGTCATTCTTCATGAATCATTTGGCGAGGCAGTATTATGAACAGGGCACACACGTGGTATTGATCGACACGGGGAACAGCTATCAGGGACTTTGCTCGCTGATACACCAGAAAACCGGCGGCAAGGACGGCATCTATTTCACTTATACGGACGAAAACCCGATAGCGTTCAACCCTTTTTTCACGGATGATAAGGTTTTCGACATTGAGAAACGAGAGAGTATCAAGACACTGATCCTCACACTCTGGAAAAAGGACAACGAACCGGCGACACGTTCGGAAGAAGTGGCGCTGTCCAATGCGGTGGCCCTGTATATCAGGCGCATCAAGGAGGATGAAAGCATCGTTCCCTCGTTCAACACCTTCTACGAGTTCGTGAAAACGGACTACCGGAAGATACTGGAAGAGAAGGGAGTCCGGGAAAAGGATTTCGACCTTGCGGGTTTCCTGAACGTGCTGGAACCTTATTACCGTGGCGGAGAATATGATTTCCTGCTTAACTCCGACAAGCAGCTCGACCTGCTCGGCAAACGGTTTATCGTATTCGAAATCGATCAGATCAAAGACCACCCCATTCTTTTCCCGGTAACGACTATCATCATCATGGAGTTGTTTATCAACAAGATGCGCCGTCTGAAAGGGGTGCGCAAGATGATCATCATAGAGGAAGCGTGGAAGGCTATCGCCAAGGAAGGGATGGCGGACTACATCCGCTATCTGTTCAAGACTGTCCGCAAATTTTACGGAGAGGCTGTTGTGGTGACGCAGGAAGTCGATGACATCATTTCCTCGCCTATCGTAAAGGAGTCCATAGTGAACAACAGCGACTGCAAGATTCTGCTTGACCAGAGGAAGTACCTTAACAAGTTCTCGCAGATACAGTCCCTGCTGGGACTGACGGACAAGGAAAAGGCGCAGATCCTGTCGGTGAACATGTCCAATGACCCGAAACGCAAATACAAGGAGGTCTGGTTCGGATTGGGGGGCGTACAGTCAACGGTGTACGCCACGGAGGTATCGCCCGAAGAATATCTGTGCTACACGACCGAAGAGAGCGAGAAGGTGGAAGTGGAACAACTGGCGAAACAGCTGGACGGCAATATCGAACTGGCTATCCGAAGGCTTGCGGAAAAGAAACGGAATCAAAGCAATGAAATACCGTAAATGCCTATGGAGTATGAAACCTTGTTTCCGCTCTACTGGATATGCGGGGAGTGGAAAAGCAACCGCAAGTCGCCGCCCGTTACCGTATTCCGTGACGGTGGAGCATACAAGATTGCCCTGACCTACCACCTTGATGCGGTGGTGGTAGGCACGATCCACCAAAGCGGCGGCATCATCTGGGCAGACCTGCTGGGGAGGGTGCAGCTCGCTTATGACCGGGAGGAAGACCGGCTGGTGCTGGCTACCGAAGGGATCTATGTACGTGCGGATGACTCATAGGGAAAATGGAGAACTCCGGTTCTCCCGTAAATGACAGTAACAACTATCCGATTTATTCAACATTAAAATTTTAAAAGACATGAAACGAATTATGGCTGTCTGCCTGGCCGGGCTTCTTTGCCCGATTATGGCAGTAAAGGCACAATGGGTGACGTTCGATCCCTCGAACTTTGCACAAAGCATCGTGAATACAACCCGCAATGTGGTGCAGACCACGACGACGGCAGAAAATATGGTGAAGAATTTTCAGGAAACAGTCAAGATCTACGAACAGGGGAAGCGTTATTACGACGCATTGAAAGCGGTCAACAATCTGGTTAAGGATGCCCGCAAGGTACAGCAGACCGTTCTTCTGGTCGGTGAAATATCGGACATCTATGTAAACTCTTTCCAGAAAATGCTGACGGACGAGAACTATACGCCGGACGAGCTTTCGGCAATCGCTTCCGGATATGCGAAGATGCTGGAAGAGAGCAGCGGTATGCTGAACGAGATGAAGACGGTCGTAACCTCCACCAGCCTTTCCATGACGGATAAGGAGCGCATGGACGTGATCGACCGTGTGTACCGTGACGTAAGAAACCAACGCAATCTGGTCAGGTATTACACGAACCGGAACATCGGCATCTCTTACCTGCGTGCAAAAAAGAAGAACGATACCCGAAGGGTGCTGGACTTGTACGGAACGGACAATCAAAAATACTGGTGACATGACGGGCGAGGAAACTTTCAGCAACCTTCACGAAGTGTTGCGCAACCTTTATGACGAGATGATGCCGCTCTGTTCGGACATCACGGGTGTGGCTACCGGAGTGGCCGCACTGGGTGCACTGTTCTATGTGGCCTCACGGGTGTGGCAGGCTCTTTCGAGAGCCGAGCCGATTGACATTTACCCGCTCTTCAGACCTTTTTGTCTGGGTGCGTGCATCATGTTCTTCCCCACATTCGTTCTGGGAACTCTCAACGGCATCATGAGTCCTGTGGTTACCGGCTGCCACGATATAATGGAAGGCCAGACGCTGAACATACGGGAGTATTCCGAGAAGCGGCAGAAGCTGGAATACGAGGCGATGACAAGGAATCCGGAAACGGCGTACCTGGTCGACAACGAGGAATATGAACGCCAGATCGAGGATCTGGGATGGTCGCCTTCGGACTTGAAAGCGATGGCGGGCATGGCGGCGGAACGCTTCAAATACCAGGCCAGGCAGGGCGTGAACAATTTTCTCCGCAGCTTTCTGGAACTGTTGTTCCAGTCGGTTTCGCTGGTACTGGACACGCTGAGAACCTTCTTCCTGATCGTATTGAGCATTCTGGGGCCCCTGTCGTTCGCCATATCGGTGTACGACGGCTTCCACAATACGATGATCCAATGGATTTGCCAGTATATCAGCATCTATCTGTGGCTGCCCATATCCGACCTGTTCAGCTCCGTGCTGGCAAGGATTCAGGTACTGATGATCGAAAAGGACATCGCCGCACTGAGCGATCCCGCCTATGTGCCCGACGTGAACAATTCCGCTTACATCATCTTCATGCTGATAGCCATTGTTGGGTATTTCACCATTCCGACAGTATCCACATGGGTGATTCAGGCATCGGGAGCCGGCAACTACGGCAAGCAGGTCAACTCGTGGTCATTGAAGGGCGGACGTGCGGCTGCCGCTGTTTCCGGTGCAGCCGTCGGCCATGTAGCCGGCAAGTTAAGAGGCAGATAACCCAATATAAAATCTTAGAAACATATGGAATTTAAGAGTTTGAAGAATATAGAAACGAGCTTCCGGCAAATCCGCACGATGGGTATCGTGTTCGTTTCGCTCTGTGCTCTGGTTACCGGCTATGCTCTCTGGAGTTCCTACCGGTTCGCCGAACGGCAGAGGGAGAAAATCTATGTGCTGGACAATGGGAAGTCCCTGATACTTGCTCTTTCCCAAGACCTTTCGCAGAACAGGCCGGTGGAGGCGAAAGAACATATCCGGCGTTTTCACGAGCTGTTTTTCACCTTGTCGCCCGACAAGGCGGCTATCGAGTCGAATATCCGCAGGGCGTTGTTCCTGTGCGACGAGAGTGCGTTCCGCTACTACAAGGACTGGGAGGAAAAGGGGTATTACAACCGTATAATCTCGGCCAATATCAACCAGAGCATCCGGGTGGACAGCGTGGCGTGCGACTTCAACAGCTACCCGTATGTGGTAACGACCTACGCACGGCAGTCGCTGGTCAGGTCAAGCAACATCACGGAACGGAGCCTTGTAACCCGTTGCCGGCTGTTGAACTCGGTCAGGTCGGACAATAACCCGCACGGCTTCACGATGGAGCAGTTCAATATCGTGGAGAACCGGGATTTGAGAACCATTGAACGATAACTTAAAAAAAGACAGGAAATGAACCGATTGAAAAAATGGATCAGGTACGTGCCTGACAGGATAGACGACGGACTCCGCTATCTGTGCGGACGGATGTCGCCCGATGTACGGCTCGTCTGCGTGGTGGTCATGCTCACCGGCTTCGGCTGTCTGTCGATATACATGACGGTATCTTCGATATACCGCATCGGCAGGCATGAGGGGGAGCAGTTGCAAATGGATCATATCAGGCGGATGGAGCTGTACAGGGGGATAAACAAGGATAGTATAAACATTAAAAACCAGGTGGATTATGGAGAACCTAAAAAATCAGGAACGGCAACCGGCGAACGCTGCAACGCCTGAAAAGGCGGAAGAGAAAGGACAAACGCCGAAACAGGGGAAGAAAGAGGCCAGACCTCTGACTCCGGAAGAGATGCTCAAGCGGAAGAAGATGCTCGTGTATCCGTTGTTCTTTCTCGTGTTTCTGGGAGCGATGTGGCTGATATTCGCTCCTTCGGACAGCGACGAGCCATTAAGGGAGGGATTCAACGTGGATGTTCCGATGCCGGAGGACAAGGGGCTGCTGTCGGATAAAAAGACCGCCTACGAACAAAGTGCCTTTGAAAAGAAACAAAAGGAGAAAATGAACACGCTTCAGAATCTGGCGGTATCACTGGAACAGGAAGAGCCGGCAGCGGACGAAGTATTCCTGACGGAAGAGGACACGGACAACGGCAGTCCGTCTATCCGTTCCTCGGCCAATGCCTATCAGGACATCAACCGGCAGTTGGGCAGTTTTTATGAAACACGGCCTGCGGAAGACGATCAGAAAACACTGGAACTGGAATGGCGCATTCAGGAGCTGGAGCGTCAGGCGGAGGAAGAGCGCAAGGCCAGAGAAAACAGCGAGGAGCAACTGCGGCTGATGGAGAAGTCCTACGAGATGGCGGCAAGGTACATGCCGGGCGGCGGTGAAACCAAACAGGTCGCCGTGTCCTCCTCTACGGGTAAAACGCCGGTCTGCCCGGTTACGCAGGTAACGGAACGGGTGGTCAGCCTGTTGGCCGCACCCCTGTCCGATGAAGAGTTTGCCAGACAGTACGGCAAACCCAGAAACATGGGTTTCCACACGGTGGGGACAGTCCGGAGCCGTACGGAAAGGAACGGTATCCGTGCCTGCGTGTACAGGACGGTAACGGTTTCGGGAAGCGACGGTCAGGAAGTAGGTCTGCGCCTGCTGGAGCCGGTGCAGGCCGGGGAGTTGTACATACCCGCCAACACGATACTGACCGGCACGGCGAAAATCAGCGGTGAGCGCATGGAAATCACCGTTTCTTCGATTGCCTTTCAGGGAACAATCCTGCCGGTGGAACTGGACGCTTATGACACGAGGGGCATGAAGGGCATTGAGGTCAGGGGATCGCAGGAGCTTACCGCCGTCAAGGAGATGGCGGCCAACATGGGTTCGGCAATCTATAATTGAAAGAGCCATAACAAAATCAACGGGTAACATTAGTTTTGCTATTTCTATAGCTTTTTGTGGTATGTGATCAAAATCTATGGATTCGGCTAATGACTTAATATTTGCAATCAATTCATCATATAAAGTAATAGGAAGTCTATTCCCTTTTCTCGCAATTAGTAATAAGCACTTCAATCTTTCTTCTTTGAGATATACTTTTTGTGTTAGAGCATATGCTGCATCATCTTCTCCAACAGATAAAAGAGCCTCTATTTCGGAATCATATAATTCATTTTTTTCTATTTCACGAGATGCACTTCTGTTAACAGCAAATCTAAAATGAGCAGCCATAACCTCATTAAGGTCTCTACATGCCTCAAAACCATATTCACATTGTTCATTAAATGCAGCTTGCGACTTTCTATCTATTAAAAATTGTTGAACATTATCAGAGGTTAAATAAGAAATCATAGATTTATTTTTCCCTACCTGCTTATATAATGATGGCATATATGAAAAAAAATCAGCAGAGTTAGTACTATTCTCAAAAGTTTCAAGCTGTATGAGTTCTATTTTGCGTTTTAAATCTGCAAGATGTTTCCTCGCATATTTTTGAAAACTATACTCTCTGAATAAAACATAATCATCTTTAATTTCTAATTTATCTTTACAAATATCCAGTAAATACTTTAGTCTTTTATTGTCTATTTTTAACATTTCTTGCAGCATTGACAGCGATAGTTTCATCTCTGAAAAAGCTATTAATGCTAATAAAATATGAATGCTATCACGTTCTGTATATTCATATTTTTCCCAATCTAAAGCATATAAATCCGAAGTGTTATATGTATAAATCTCTTCTATTTGTGAAACACTAATATTCCTTTTCAATTTATCTACAATAATACCTAATTTCTCGGCATTTCCATCGCTAATAGAATAGAGTACTTCTATTTGCTCATCAATAATATCAGGCTTAATTAACTGTAAAAATTCCTTTACTTCTACTTTATGAAATTTTAGAAGGCTATTTGTCTCTTTTGCCTGTATAGAATCTGGTAATAAATTATTTATATCTGTTGCATTACCCGAAAAAAGAAATCTAGCATTATCAATATCCAACAATAGAGTTAATATAGCTCTTATATTATCTTTAAGTGTCGAAGGTATTTTATCAAAACCATCAAAAATAAAATATAGGTAATTTTTAGATGATTTAATTCTTCTCTTAGCCCGGATAACATTGGGAGACAAATCAATTTCTTTATCTTCATTTGTAGACAAAGGACATTTATTAAAATGAGCAAACTGCATATTTAAACTATGTTCTATAATGCGTGGCTCCATTGTTAGTCTGGAAAAACCATCAATAAAGTATGAAATACAATATTGCCCATGCATTTTTGCAAATTCTGCTAGTGCTGTAGTTAGTCCAACTCCCTCTGCACCTGGCAAACATAAAACTTTATATGTTTCAAATTGCTCTTCAAAGAGATCAAAATAAGATTTTCTAGATATCAATGTTGTAGGAATAGATGGAAATGTAACACTATGCGCACAAATATCATCAATTATTATTTTTGCTTCTTTGTTCATATTCTTTTTACATTTATAAATATTAGACAATAATCGAATAAGGCTTTATAGTTTGATTTTCAGCAGTCTTATTTCTTGTTCTATATAAACTCTATTATAATTTGTTTATCACTACACTTAATTTAACTAAAAATTACACCCAACATCAATTTTACATATCTTCCATTGAAAAAAGCCTGCTCTCTATCTCATACTTAAACAAGGCTTTCTTCCGTAATTCCTCTACTTTGAGTGCAAACAAATCCGGCTTGAAATTTTTGGATTGTCTTTTCACCTCTGCTACCAGAGCTTTTTTCTCTTCCGCATATAGTCCGACAATATCTATTTCATCCTGATCTTTATTATTCTTGCCTTGCCACCAAGAGCCTATATCTGCAAATTCCTTGCTTTCCATCATCTGTTGGCGGAAATACATTTCCAGAGCCAAACCGGAGAATGTCGGATAATCCTTTTTTATAATATCTGCCAGGCGTTCAAAATTCTGTATCTCTATATAATTTTGATACTTGATAAAATACCGGAACCAGAAACGTAAAAACATATCCGAAACTTCATAACGGACTGTCTGGGAACCCTCTTTGGAGAGCATGGGCCGTTTCTTCTTTACCAGATTATAGTCTTCTTCCAATCTCTTCAATTGTCCGCCCAGACTCATTCCACCCATAACCGCTTCCATTTCCGGCAGGGTGTTCTTACCATTGGAGATTGCTGATAAGATAGAAAAGTAATTACCGTATTTTTTTCCGAACTCCTGTATCAGCAAAGCCTGTCCTTCAGTCAGAAAGGATGAATCGGGTTGCAACATGAAATCGACCATGCTTTCCATGCTTGTACATCCATTGTCCATAAACTGCTCGATATACTTTGGGACACCACCGGTAAAGGTATAGAGTGCCAACAAGTCATCTTTAGTATAGTCGGCCTTATGATCCGATATGATTTCTTTCAATACGGAAGTAGTAAAAGGAGCTAACTTCATGATATTGTCAGCACGGCCATACAGCGGTTCTTTTGAATCCCTGAAGATTTTATTCATAAGGGTATAGACCGAACCGCTCACGATAAGATTGACATGGCTCTGTTTCCTCAGTCGATCCCAAGTATCCTGCATCAAACTGTAAATCTCTTGATTTATGTAATAGAACTCCTGAAATTCGTCTATAACCAGATTATATTCCATCCGTGTTCCCAAATCCATTAAGAAGCGGAACATTTCTGCAAAGTTGGTAAGTTCCGGTACATAAATATCAAGTGCCTGCCGGATCTCGGAAGTAAATCGTAGACAGAGATCTGTTTCATTGCTTCGGCTGACAAACAAGTACACCGTAGGAGTATCCTCGCAACTCTTGAATATAAGACTGGTCTTGCCGATACGTCGCCGACCGGTAAGGACAGTCATTTGGGAATGCACGGAAAAGGATACTTGGCGAACCTTTTCCAATGATGCTAACTCTTTTTCTCTATTGTAGAATTTCATATCCTTATCATTTTATGTTCGATTTCACTACTGCAAAGTTTACCACTGTAAAATTTACGGCGGTAAATTTTGTAAGCAATAGCAAAGTTACTAATAATTTTGAGAATATAATATGATTAAAGCACTGAAAACCAAAAAAGAGTAAATACTTAACATTTCAACTCATTTACGATACCGTATTATACTAAATCAGTTTCTTGACGCCACTCAAAATAAGTAAAATGCCCAAAAGCATCAGCATCAAAGAGGCAATGGGAGCACTTGGCGGCAAGCTCGTCATCGGAGGCGTTCCCAAGTCCGGCAACAAGGACGATCCCGATCCTGACCGCCCCGAAAAGCCCAAACCCAAGCTGAAGTTATAGCTCCTGTAACCGAAGCCATAAAAACAACCCCACTCCGCTGTTTCTTGGGAAGCCGGCGGGGTGGGGTTTATACTATACATATAACCGAAATTTTACTATTGTAAACTTTACAGCAGTAAAATTTCAGAAATCATGAATCAAATGTGAAATTCCACTATTCTCAGAGCAGACTTACTATCTTGGCCCTATAAATCTATCTCCATTAAAATGAATCATATGGTCTGGATTCTCCGCTATCCAAACTTCGGTTTCCCATGCAATATCAGCCACATGTTTCTTGAACTCTGATCTATCAGGAAAAGCAGTAACATATACTTTCCCCGCTTTGCATTCTTTCGTGAAATCTTCCAGCTCGATTACACGTTTGGGAGATACCGGCCCATGCGAAGTAACCACTTCGATTAGGAATAGCCACTCTTTATTACCGTCATAAATGACAATATCCGGCAGTTTGCTGTGTTCTGTGATCGGAATGCCAATTTCTTTTAAAAGCTCCTTGTTACAATAAAGGTCTTTATTGGCAGTATCACCGATATAAAGGACTTTTGCGCCTGCCGCAAAACGAGGTGCAAACTCATTAATGACCGCCGCTTGTACTTCATTATGCTTGCCCGGAGACAGTTTAAATTCCTTACCTTCAATAGTAACCGGTATCATTTCCATCTCACGGCTTTTCTCATACTCTTCAATCAATCGCCCTACCGCATCATTAAAGTTTTGGGCTTTTATTTCCCATTCTTGGGTATTGTATGATTTTATTGTTTCATAGGCTTCTTCTGTCAGTTTGTAATGGGCGTTTGGACTGTTCACCGGTAAAGCCGGATTATCCGGGTTATAATCTACGATACGTGCCTGCAAGAACTGATGAAGCACCTGCCGTCTGAAAGTTTCCCGTGTATTTGGGGCATACGGCTGCTCTTTTTTATAGTTCTCATTGACAAATGCCATAATATCCTTGCTTATTTTTAAGCTCTTGCGGGTGGCATCCGCCCAGTTGTCTTCTTCCTTTAATCCGCATAATGCAAGTAAAGTCAAAGCGGATATTTCATTCTGCTGCGCCGGAGGCAAACCCAACACTGACAATATATCTTGTGCATCACTTATTTTGCTCATATTACATAAAATATTTGTTTACAATCTTATTTACGTTCACCATAGAATAATCATTCATGGCAATCAGGTCTTTTCCGATACTTTCAATGACTTCAAGGGGAGGCATGGGCATCTCCCTCAATTCCGTAGCACTGACATTTACATTTCCATTGAATGTTCTGAAATAATTATCGAACAAGTCACTATTCAATAAGGCGGCTATCCCCATTACCTCCATACGGTTCAAGTGTCCTTTGGGACGATAGATATAGTTCAGTTTGTTTTCGATTCCTACATGTGCGCAGGAAGTCATGTTTCCAAAATAAGGTGCGGCAATTAACCGGCTATTATCGTCTTTGGAGCTGAAACGTCGCAACAGAACATAATTCTTGTTAGGTAACAAGGTGGATACAGACATTTCATTTATATGGATGAATTGAGGTTTTCCTTCCTTTACGACAGGATGATCAGCCAACATCTTTACTACGTTATGCAACCAATATAGTGCTGCTGTTCCTTCTCCGGAGGTTTCACATAATTGTTCCTTTGAACGAAAAGCTACAACCGGGCCGGTGGAAATCTGGATATGATATTTGTTCAGGTTGCCATCCCATGATTTGAACAGCCTGATAATTTTCTCGTCTTCAAGGCTGACCGGCAAATGCAATATCAATTCTTTTGAGGTAAGGTCAATGATTTCTTTCCGCTGTACTTCTTTGATTGCAGGGGTGGCCAAGTCGGAAAGCCCCTCACTGTATGATAAAACGACATTATAATCTGCCCCCTTTTTAGGGGAACATTTCATTATAATTGTTTCCTGAAGCACATTATCTTTGGAAAACGTATCTTTCCGGGTATTGAAAAGGTGGACAAAATCTATCTGTATATGCTTAAACAGGAAATTACGGAACAAACGGAAATATCTTCCCGAAGTGAAACTTCTTGGGGTTATATAAATCATCTGACCTTGTTCCGCAAGCAATAAAGCTGATATGGCCATAAATATAGAGTATATATTAGGCTGTCCGTCTATAATGCATTGAGCCGCTTTCACCCGTTTATCCTCTTTGGAAAGTTTGAAATAGGGAGGATTGGATATGATCAAATCATATTTCTGCAAACTCTCAGCCCTGCCATAAATCGTATCAGAATATAATACTGAATAATTGGATAAAATAAAGTCCTCACAATATGAACGGCAATCAATCCGGACATTATGGCGCATCCCCCATATTGTTATATATTCCAGAACTTTTTGTAATCCCGGTATAAGATTTTCATCGGTTTCGTATGTAACCAACTCTATCTGTTTTACTTTTGATTGCAAAACCAGATTCTCAATCATGGCACATGATAATATGGCAGTTCCACATCCCGGATCTAATACGGAGACAGAATCCTTATTCACACTTATTTGTTTACCCATAAAATAGGCGATAGATACCGGTGTGAAAAACTGACCGTTACTTTTCTTGAAAGCAGAAGTAACAGTATCAGTATATAACCTGCCTATTCTATCTGCGTAGTTAGTAGGCAGCTCGTTCTCATAAGGCTTTATTTCAGACCAACTTATATTCATAATTGCAAAATTAGGAAAAAACCTTTGGATTCTTCTTATGAATGTATTTTTCTTTTTTTGCAGAATCATGATAGATACTTGAGTATTGAGGGAATTAACTTTTCATATTCCGGTTTTTACGCCACAAAACTGGAACATTTTTAGATGCACACATAAAAAATGATACCCCTCCGGACCGCTGTCCTTTGGAGTATCACCATTCGAACAAGAAAAGAAACTTCATCCTGTTTCACAACTGTATGAAGTCATTGCCATGACAAACACCAATACGCAGTTTGGGATTTCCTGCCTCACGGCAGTAGTTTCACCGGTACAAAGCAAAAACATGGACTTATTCTTTCGGCAGCGGATAGCTCTCGGACAGTTTGTCCTCACGTGCCTGCCGTTTTATCTCGTTCTCGTCAAAGTTGTTGCGGATGAACTCGTGCAAGTCCGACTCCTTGTAATATGTCTTGTGATATATCGAATAGAACTTCAACACCCCGTTATTCCGGTATCGTTGCAGCGTGCGTTTGCTGATGCGCAACAACAGGCATACTTCCTGATTGTCGTACAGACGCTCTCCGTTCAGGTAGTTCAGGTGCTTTTCCCTCGTTTCCGCCTTGTCCAGCTTCCGTGAGATGCGGTACAGCTCACCCATGATACGTTCCATCCATGCTTCAAATTCCGTTTTATCTACTAACATACGCTTTCCTCCTTAAAAGTTCCCGATAACATAATAGCTCTGGTTATCGGATGATTTCAGAATGATTTCTTTCTCACGCATGAACCTGATGTAGCTTTTCGCCGTGCGCTCCTTCACTTCCAGTATCGACTGGATTTCTTCCGCAAGTTCCACATAAGTAACAAAGCGCCTCCGGCTGAATACCTCTTTGGCCACCGCTACAAGCTCATCCTCTTTGCGCTTATCCTTTTCCTCTTTCGGCTTTTCGCCCAGATAGACGTGCATGGCCTTTTCCTTATCCCACGAAAACTGCATGATAGGCACATCCAGCGGACTTCCATCCCTTACTTTCAGAGCCTTCACCACCGATATGGCCGGATCGCTGTCCTTCTCTATGGAAAGGATCGCCGCAGCCTTCCGCTGCAACTCGCTTCCCAAGTGTCCCCTCAGCTTCAGCCCGTTGGGGATAAAATGCAGTACCGTTACGATACACGTCTTGTAGATACCGGCCAGCCGGTACAGTTCTTCCACGACGGCTATGCTCTCCGCTTCATCGTTGGCGCATTTTATCAAATCCGCAATCCCGTCTATCACCACCAGATGAACACCGCCGTATTGATAATGGTACTTGTCCAAGCTCTGGATAATGGAAAGCAGGCGTTCTTTCCGGCTCATTCCCGTAAGACAATACGCCTTGAACCATTCCGGCATCGCCTCACGTCCGCATCGCCGCAACAGGTTGCTGATATTCTTATACAGCTGTACTTCGCTCTGTTCCGTGTCATAGAACAGTACCGCCTTGTTCCTGCCGTTTTCGTGGAGCGTAACGCCCAGCGCATCCACATCCGTTCCGGTGGGACGGATAGCACCGGCAATCAGTGCCGCCACATAGTTACTTTTTCCCGTGCCTTCTCCGCCGGTGATACAAAGCAGGTTGCCTTGAGTTCCGAGAGGCACGTCATTTACCGATACGATCATCTGTGCAATGGGAGGCGGGTTGTTGAAATCCACCTCGCAGGATTTCAATGCCGACATGGTTTCGCTGTATAAGGTTTCCAGATAGTCCAGAAAAAGCTTTATCAAATCCTCATGGCTGTTCCCCAGCATGAAGTAGTCCGATACATCCTTTTCCGTCTTTGTACCGGCAAGCGGGAGCAACAATCGTTTAACCCCATATTCCTTCAGCTCCTCTTCACGCTTCGCCGAGCTTTTCAGCCCGGTACTGTCCACATCATAGAGGAGGATGATATGTTTGAACCGGAACGAAAGCCGGTGTATGACAGCCGCAGGGATAAAAGCCGTTTCCGAATTGAAACAGATCGCATGGAAGCCGTGTGCCGCCAGGCTCATCACATCCTTTTCCCCGCCTGTGATAAAGAGCAGATCACCCTTTGCCGGCAGCTGCTCCAGCCCGAAACAGTAGTTGTCGCCAAAATCACCGGCATACAGGAACCGCATTTGTGAACACGGACGGTAAACCTTGATATGCTGTTTCCCCATATATCCGAACATCGGTTCATCGACGCTTGTCATGCAGGAAAAAGGCTTCCTTTCCTGGTTCTCGCTGCTGAACTTCTTCAGCGATACCGTCCGGTACGCTTTCAGAACATTTTCCCCGATTCCCGATTTACCCCAAAAGGCAAGTTCCGCAGCCGTAAAGGGCTTTTGCACGACAGTATAAGGCCGGACGCTTTTCGCTTTCGGTTCTTCCGATACCATTTCACTCTTTTGGGGGACTTTGCTATGGCTCATATGATATTCCTCATGTGCGGACAGCCCCAAATGCAGATCGCGGTTTATCATTTCCATGATCTCGACAAACTCTTTAGGCTCCTTGCAGCTAAGGCCGTTCAGCCTGCCCACCAGCTCAAAGCAGTCCCCCGAATAATCCTCGTTCCCGAAATCCTTCATTTTAAATACACCGGCCTTGCGTTCGTAATAAATATTGCACGAAGCCTTCGTATCCTTATAAAAAGGGTTCAGGAAGTTCTTTCCCACCTTGAAGTCCACCGGCAGGTAATAGCGGAATACGGAAATGCCCTTTTCCGTCATTTTCAGTATATCATCCTTTCTTATCATTGCCGGTTCTCGTTAGGTAGTTCTTGCGAAAATCCTCCAATGTTTGAGGCTTGCACCGAATGGTACGCTCTTCCAGACAGCGTTCGACCTCCGACAGCTTGTACATACACCGTCCACGCAGCATGGAGTAACTGATCAGGTTTTCATCCCTCAGGCGTTGCAATGTACGTGTACTGATCCCCAACGCTTCCGCCAGTTGGTTGCTGTCCAGCCAAGCCTCCTTTTTTTCTTCCGAAGGCAGCTGCGCTTCGGCTACATACCCGGCGATTTTTTCAATCTTCCCTACAAGCTCTTTATACGCTTCACTTTCAAATGTAATAACTTCCATAACAAACTTAATTTTTAATGTTTACTGCAAAAGAATAACAATAAAAGGCAGCGCATGGGATACTATACGTGTACTACACCATGATTTTTTTCGGTTCAGCGAAAAAGGAGGGGGAACCGCTTCACATAAACGGCGGTATCGAGGCGGACGGCAAGGCTGTAGGACTGATGCAACATCCGCCCGGTGCAAGGGGCAAACCTATCCATATATATAGGTTCGCCCCTTGCACTGGGGATCTTTTTTAAAGATTTAATAATCAAATGTTTGGAAAATAAAAAGTAATGCTCTATCTTTGCGGCATCAGAGAACGGCTGACAAACGAATGCCTCTCACTGACAACAAGCGTTCCTATAAATCGTTACTAATTCGTTACGGTACAATTTTTTAAGGTTTACAAGAGCTTATAAATCAAAGACATAGACCGCTACGGTGAAAACCCCAAGCGGATCACTTGAAAATCAAGCAGCTATCTAAAAAGATAGCTGCTTTTTTCTTTTGTATATACTGCGATTTGACGGCTTTGATGTAAACGAACTAACGTAAAAACGGGTCAATGTAAAAACCTGAGGGGTAATATTTGTAAAAATCCTATCTTTGCATAAAACGGGTCAACGTAAAAACCTGAGGGATTCATAGCTTATGCATAAATTTTCGCCAGTCTGAACAGGAAGAAAGCTCTGTCCTTTACTCCTCTGAATTGTGTGCGGAACTCCTTTATTTTTGCATTGAACGATTCGGAAGCAGCGTTTGTTGAACGTCTGTCAAAGAAGTTGATTATTTCCCGGTAATGCATCTGTACGGAACGTGCCACTCTTCCGAAAGCAAGAAACCCTGATTTTTCCACCTCGTCATACCAGCGGGCAAGATGCGTCAATGCCGCATCCTTGTACCTGCATTGGTGGTATATCAGTCCGAGCCTCATGGAGAGGTAGTATGCTTTCTTAATATCGGGATACTCCCGGAACAGGATGCCGGCGCGTACGCGCTGTGATTCCGTCCACAAGGATTCCTTCTTATATAACAGGTAAATGCTTCTCGAAAGAAGCTGTTTGCGTGAATCACCGTTTTCAAAGACCGGTGGGCTGCAGGCTGTTGGGAACGCTGTTCGGGGTCGACGGGGAACTGCTCGAGCGGCAATACCGGAATCACCTGAGCGGTTATCTCTGTTGGGAGCAGCTTCCTCATGCCGAAGAATGGCTTCTTTTCGAGAAGAACATCGGTGTTTATGTGGGACTGGATGAAGTCTGCCTTTCCCGCGGAGAATTATATACCGTGTTGATAAACAAGGAGAGAAAAGGCCGTTCGGGCAGTCTTATCGCCGTTGTGAAAGGAACAGATGTAAAGACCGTGACCTCCGTACTGCTCCGTCTTTCCCGCCGCAGACGCTTTCAGGTCAGGGAGATAACCATGGATATGGCTCCGAACATGGAGCAGATCGCCCGCCTCTGTTTTCCCGCCGCACGCCGCGTCACAGACCGTTTCCATGTGCAGAAACTCGCTTATGAGGCGGTTCAGGATATGCGCGTTAAAGCACGTTGGGAGGCTTTGGACGAAGAATCTGTTCAGATCGCCCATGCCAAAGCCTGCGGGAAGATATATCATGCGCCGGTCTTTGAAAACGGTGATTCACGCAAACAGCTTCTTTCGAGAAGCATTTACCTGTTATATAAGAAGGAATCCTTGTGGACGGAATCACAGCGCGTACGCGCCGGCATCCTGTTCCGGGAGTATCCCGATATTAAGAAAGCATACTACCTCTCCATGAGGCTCGGACTGATATACCACCAATGCAGGTACAAGGATGCGGCATTGACGCATCTTGCCCGCTGGTATGACGAGGTGGAAAAATCAGGGTTTCTTGCTTTCGGAAGAGTGGCACGTTCCGTACAGATGCATTACCGGGAAATAATCAACTTCTTTGACAGACGTTCAACAAACGCTGCTTCCGAATCGTTCAATGCAAAAATAAAGGAGTTCCGCACACAATTCAGAGGAGTAAAGGACAGAGCTTTCTTCCTGTTCAGACTGGCGAAAATTTAGGCTCAGCGGAAATATCTGGTTGGTAAGTTTTAAAATTAGCTATCTTTGCTTACCTTTGTTTTATGAAACCCGCACAACTCCTTCGTGCCATCCTTCCGGATGTGCTTATAGACAACTTTGATATTGTCAATTTCGACAAGAGTGCTGACCGTTTTGATATTTATCTTGATGAAAAAAAAGTTCAACTAAAAGAAGATAAGATCAATCCGGATATCATATCCTATGGTTTTGGTGAGTATCGTACAATCCAAGACTATCCTATTCGTGGTCGCGCCACTTATCTCCATGTTCGTAAACGTAAATGGCTTGACAAATCTTCCAATGAAATCTTCAGTTATGACTGGGATTTATCCGAATTTGACGGTACACGGCTCAATTCTGAGTTCGTCTCTTTTTTAAAAGAAGGAGATTGAATCTACTCCTGTGAGCATCAGTGTGCTTGCGGAACGTTATGGCGTAAAAGGGCAGACTCTTCGTAAACAATACAAGGAGAAAATCAGTGATTACCGGAACTGGGATCAGCTCGAACATGCGCATGACTATCTCCTTTATCCTGAAAATATTGGAGAAAAGCTTTCTTTGGATGAAACTTGCCTGAGCAATGGAGATGTTTATACGATTCTGACCAATAAAGCAGCTAAAGGTCGTAAGGGTGCTTTAGTTGCAATAGTTCGTGGAGTGGCCACAGATGCGGTAAGCGGAATCTTGCGCAGGCTTCCGCACCGGAAACGGCTGTCTGTCAAGACTGTCACTACAGATTTATCTTCAGCCATGATGCTGACAGTCAGAAAGGTGTTTCCTGCCGCAAAGCTGATCAATGACCGTTTTCATGTACAGCAGCTCATGTCTGAAGCTGTTGACCAGTTAAGAATACGCTATCGGTGGAAAGTACTTGATGCGGAAAATCAGGCTATCAGGGAGCATCGCCAAAAGAAGAAAGAAACAAAGAGTAAGGCGGAAAGGGAAAGAATAGGGAAATGGGAACCTGAAAGAATGGAGAACGGAGAAACCCTGTCACAGATAGTAAGCAGAAGCAAGCACATTATACTGAAACACTGGAGCAAATGGAATGAACAGCAAAAGACCAGGGCTGCCATTCTCTTTGATAAATTCCCCAAGCTTCTGGAAGGATACAGCCTTAGCATGAAACTGACAGACATCTTCAACAAGAAGTCAGGTCTCGATGAAGCAAGGCTAAATCTCGCAAGATGGTACAATGAAGTGGAAAAGTTTGACTATATGGAGTTCAACAAGGTACTTGATACGTTTTCAAACCATAGTACGACCATCATAAATTATTTTGAAGAACGATTGACAAATGCTTCAGCGGAGTCGTTCAATGCTAAAATCAAAGCTTTTCGAAGCCAGTTAAGAGGGGTGGCTGATCTGAAATTCTTCATGTTCAGACTGGCTAGGCTATACGCTTAAAAGAAAGCTTGCCAACCGGGGAAATCCGCTGACCCAAAATTTATGCATAAGCTATGAATCCCTCAGGTTTTTACGTTGACCCACGATTAATGGGTCAATGTAAAAACCTGAGGGGTAAATTTATAAATTGTTATCTTTGTCTCCAAATTCATAGCTTATGGAATTAAACGGTTATCGCCTTCTTCTTCCTGAAGGCACTTTAGATTACTTTGATCTTGTTGATGTGAAGGAAAGCGTAAATGAAGTTGTGATCTACCTTGAGGAGAAAAATATCGTTCCTGAGAAGTATACAGCTCAGGATACTGAGAGTAAAGGCTTTTATGCTCCTGTTATTGTTCAGGATTTTCCTCTTCGTGGCAAGAAGGTCTTCCTTAATATTCGTCGTCGTCGCTGGCTCTTAAAGAAGCATAATGAGTATATCTCCCGTAACTGGCGTATGGTGGCTGAAGGTACTCGTATGACGCAGGATTTTGCGTCTTTTTTAAAAGAACTGTATTGATAACTATCCGATCAGTTGCAAGCTCTTAGGTGTTTTATATGGAGTTGACGGGGATTTATTGGAGCGTCAATACCGTAACCATCTAAGTGGTTATCTCCATTGGGACCAACTTGTTCATGCAGAGGATTGGCTACTATTCGAAAAGAATATCGGTGCTTATATCTGTATTGATGAGGTAGCCCTCTCGCGTGGGGAACTCTATACTGTACTGACCAATAAAGAAGCTCACGGTGGTAAAGGTAGTATGATTGCCATCATTAAAGGTACGGACGTTCATACGGTCACTTCTGTCCTGCTTAAGCTCTCCCGTCGCCGCCGTTACCAAGTGCGCGAGATAACCTTGGATATGGCTCCTAACATGGAGCAGATTGCACGCATCTGCTTTCCTGCGGCCAAACGTGTTACCGATCGCTTTCACGTACAGAAGTTAGCTTATGAAGCTGTGCAGGAGATGCGTGTAAAAGCTCGCTGGGAGGCTTTGGATGAAGAGTCCACTCAGATTGCTTATGCAAAGGCCTGTGGAAAGATGTATCATGCACCTGTTTTCGCTAATGGAGATACAAGAAAGCAGTTGTTAGCGAGAAGTATTTATCTGCTTTACAAGAAGGAATCCTTATGGACTCAGTCTCAAAGAATACGGGCTGAAATTCTTTTCAAGGAATATCCCGATATAAAGAAAGGATATTATCTGTCTATGCGGTTAGGCTTAATCTATCATCAGTGTAAGTTTAAGGATATTGCTTTGACAAGGCTGGCAAGGTGGTATGATGAAGTAGATAAATCAGGGTTCCTCACCTTTGGAAGGGTCGCACGTTCTATACAAACACATTATCTGGATATAATCAATTTCTTTGAAAGGAGGGCAACCAATGCCGCAGCAGAGTCATTCAATGCTAAAATCAAAGCATTTAGAGCACAGTTCAGAGGAGTAAGAGATAGAGCTTTTTTCTTATATAGACTTGCTAAATTATATGCTTAAATATAAAATCCCTCAGATTGTTACGTTGACCCGCTTTTTGAGGTCTTTTTTCTGTCGTAGGCGGGTAAGAAAAAAGCTCTTTAAACCACTGGTTTAAAGAGCTTTGTCTTAGTTTGCCGGAGTATTTTCATTTCTCCTAAGTGATCCGCTTGGGGCTCGAACCCAAGACCCCAACATTAAAAGTGTTGTGCTCTACCTGCTGAGCTAGCGAATCAATCCTTATTGCTGTTAAGCGAGTGCAAAGATAGATACTTTTTTGAAAGTTGCAAAAGATTTTCGCTTTTTTTCTTATCTTTGTACCGAAATTTCGTGTGCAGGAGTCTCACACTTCATCTCGAACATTATATTTTATACTTTATATTTATACTTAACTCACATGGCAACAGTAGACGATAAGAAAATTATCTTTTCTATGGTAGGGCTGAACAAGACCATTCAGCAGAACAATAAGCAGGTGTTGAAGAACATCTACCTCTCGTTCTTCTACGGAGCGAAAATCGGTATCATCGGTTTGAACGGTTCGGGTAAATCGACCTTGCTGAAGATTATCGCCGGCTTGGACAAATCCTATCAGGGCGAAGTGGTGTTCTCGCCCGGATATTCGGTAGGATATTTGGCTCAGGAGCCTTACCTCGATCCCGCGAAGACAGTGAAAGAAGTGGTGATGGAAGGCGTACAGCCCATTGTAGATGCGCTGGCAGAGTACGAGGAAATCAATCAGAAGTTCGGACTGCCCGAATACTACGAAGATCAGGACAAGATGGACAAGCTCTTCACCCGTCAGGCGGAGCTGCAGGACATCATCGACGCTACCGATGCCTGGAATCTCGACAGTAAGCTGGAGCGTGCGATGGATGCGCTTCGTTGTCCACCCGAAGACCAGTCGGTAGAACATCTTTCCGGTGGTGAACGCCGTCGTGTGGCGCTCTGTCGTCTGTTGCTTCAAAAGCCCGACATACTGCTCCTCGATGAGCCTACCAACCACCTTGATGCCGAATCCATCGACTGGCTGGAGCAGCACTTGCAGCAGTACGAAGGTACGGTAATTGCTGTAACTCACGACCGGTACTTCCTTGACCATGTGGCAGGCTGGATACTTGAACTCGATCGTGGCGAAGGTATTCCCTGGAAAGGCAACTACTCCAGCTGGCTCGAACAAAAGACCAAGCGCATGGAGCAGGAAGAAAAGACTGCCAGCAAACGCCGCAAGACGCTGGAACGCGAGCTGGAGTGGGTGCGTATGGCTCCCAAAGCCCGTCAGGCAAAGGGAAAAGCCCGTCTGAACTCTTACGACAAACTGCTGAACGAAGACGTGAAGGAGAAAGAAGAGAAGCTCGAAATCTTCATCCCCAACGGTCCCCGTCTGGGCAACAAGGTTATTGAGGCTAAGCATGTAGCAAAAGCTTTTGGCGACAAACTCTTGTTTGACGACCTTAACTTCATGTTGCCGCCTAATGGTATTGTAGGCATCATTGGTCCTAACGGAGCGGGTAAAACCACCCTTTTCCGCCTTATTATGGGGCTGGATACGCCCGATAGTGGCGAGTTCGAGGTAGGAGAGACCGTAAAAGTAGCCTATGTGGACCAGCAGCACAAGGATATCGATCCCAATAAGAGCGTTTATCAGGTAATTTCCGGCGGCAACGACCTCATCCGCATGGGTGGGCGCGATATCAATGCCCGTGCCTACTTGTCGCGTTTCAATTTTTCCGGTGCAGATCAGGAAAAGCTTTGCGGTGTACTTTCCGGCGGTGAGCGCAACCGTCTTCACCTGGCTCTTTGTCTCAAGGAAGAAGGCAATGTGTTGCTTCTTGACGAACCTACCAATGACATTGACGTCAATACACTGCGTGCTCTCGAAGAAGGTCTTGAGGATTTTGCCGGATGTGCTGTTGTCATCAGTCACGACCGTTGGTTCCTCGACCGTATCTGTACGCATATTCTTGCATTTGAAGGCGATTCTAATGTATTTTTCTTTGAAGGCTCCTATTCGGAGTACGAAGAAAATAAACTGAAACGTTTGGGTAAGGAAGAACCTACTCGCGTTCGTTATAGAAAGTTAATGAATGATTAGTCCGGGTTTTAAACTGAAAGTATACCTGCTTTATCTGTAATAAAAAGAAACTCTGCAAGATATTTGTGGAGTTTCTTTTTTTTAAAAAGTTTTTAGAATACTTTATTAGGCTGAAAAAATGTAGTGCAAACGTAATAATTATTTGATATATAAATAGTATATTTGCAACTCAATATCATTTTAAACTTTAATTAACACTATCTATTAACAAAAAGCAGAATTATGAGAAAACATCTAATTCAATTTCTGTTGGTTGCCGTGTTGTTGGTATTTACTTCCGCAGCATGGGCTCAGACCACAGTGCATGGTCAGCTTGTCGACGCTGAAACCGGCGAACCTTTGGTAGGTGCTGCCGTTATGGTAGAGGGAACCACTCAAGGTTCCGTGACCGACATTGACGGCTATTTCAAGCAAAGCGTTGCTTCGAATGCCACATTACTTTTCAAATACATCGGTTATAAAGACCAGAAGAAAAAGATTACACAGAAAGGCGCTTCCGTAGAGTTGGGGACCATCAAGATGCAACCTGATGCAGTGATGCTGTCGGATGTGACGATTACATCGTCCGTTGCAGTGGCTCGTAAAACTCCGGTAGCGGTATCTACCGTAGACCCGGTGTTCATTGAAGAAAAACTCGGTTCGCAGGAGTTTCCCGAAATTCTGAAATCCACTCCGGGTATCTATACCACTAAAGACGGTGGTGGTTATGGTGATGCCCAAACACGTATCCGCGGTTTCAAGAGTGAGAACGTGGCTATGATGATTAACGGTGTGCCTATGAACGGTATGGAGAATCAGAAGGTGTACTGGTCCAACTGGGCCGGACTGTCCGATGTAACCCGTAGCATGCAGGTACAGCGCGGTTTGGGTGCTGCCAAAGTATCTGTTCCGGCAGTGGGCGGTTCTATTAACATCGTAACAAAGAGTACGGAAGCCAAGAGAGGCGGATTCGTATCTTACGGCATGGGTAACGACGGTTACAATAAAATCCTTTTCAGCGTATCGTCTGGTCTGTCCAAAGATGGCTGGGCATTCACGTTGCTGGGTGGTAAGACCTGGGGCGACGGATACATCCAGGGTACGGATTTCGAAGGTTACAACTGGTTTGCCAGCATCGCTAAGCGTTTCAACGACAATCACCAGTTGTCTCTTACTGCGTTCGGTGCTCCGCAGTGGCACAATCAGCGCAACAACCAGAACGGACTCACCATCAAGGAATGGCAGCGCGTGCAGAAATATATGGGTGAGAAAAGCCCTTATAGATACAACCCGACTTTCGGTTACAGAAATGGGCAGGCATACAACTCGTCCAGAAACTCCTATCATAAACCGCAGATTTCACTGAACCACTTGTGGCAGATAGACCGCAAATCAAGTTTGAGTACGGCATTGTACGTATCCATCGGTCGTGGTAACGGTTACAGCGGTTCGGGTGACGCTGCCAACCGTAGCCGTTGGTATGGTGCAAGTAACGGATTGGTGAACAATGATTTCCGCGAAGCAGACGGAACTTTCGCTTACGACGAGGTAGAAGCTTTGAATGAAACCAGCACCACTGGTTCCAAGATGATTATGGGTAAGTCTATGAACAACCACATGTGGTACGGATTGCTTTCTACTTATACCACCAAGTTTGGTGAAAACTTCGACTTCTATGGCGGTATCGATTTACGCTATTATAAAGGTTTGCATCAGAATGTCATTGTAGACCTTTTCGGCGGCGACTATTTTATCGATGCTGAAAATCGTGGTAAAATTTTGGCCGAGAATAATCCGGCAGCTGCTGACCCCAATTTCAAGAACCAGAAGTTGGGTGTGGGTGATGTATATTACCGCGACTACGATGGTTTTGTAATGTCCGAGGGCGCATTCGCACAGCTTGAGTACAATCGCGACAAGCTCAGCGCATTCGTTTCCGGTGGTCTTTCCAACACCGGTTATTGGCGTTACGATCGTATGTACTATAGCAAGGACAAGGCTAAATCCGATACCAAGAACTATTTGGGTGGAAACATAAAGGGTGGTGTTAACTACAATCTTAATGAAAAGAATAACGTGTTCATCAATGCTGGTTTCATCACCCGTGCTCCAATGTTCGATACCTCTTTCGTTAATTCGCAAAACTCTCATGCCCGCAACGAAGATGCCAAGAACGAAAAAATCATGTCTTTCGAAGTTGGTTACGGCTATCGTAGCGGCATATTCACAGCCAACCTCAATGCCTATTACACCCGTTGGATGGATAAGGCTTTGTATGATTCTGGCGATTTTGACTATAATGTGGATGGACAGAACATCAAGGATCGTTATACCTTGAATATGACTGGAGCCAATGCCAACCATTTGGGTGTTGAGCTTGACTTTGCAATCCGCCCGTTGAGATGGTTGGACATCAACGGTATGTTCTCTTGGGGTGACTGGCGTTGGAACGGTAATGCCAGCGGATATTATTACAATGCTGCCGGTCAGTTGATGACAGACTTCAAGGGTGGTACATTGGCTGATATGTCACAAGCTTCCAACTACAAGGCCAATATTAAAATGGATAATGTATACGTAGGCGGTTCAGCGCAGACTACGGCCGCTCTGGGCGTGAACATCCGTCCTATGAAGGGATTGCGTATTTCGGCAGACTGGAACTTCTTTGCGCGTAACTTTGCCGACTATGACATCGATGCAGGCAATGCCGGTTTCGGCGATGAAATCGTAGTGGTTAGCCCATGGGAGATTCCCTCGTACAGCACGTTCGACCTGAGTGCGGGATACTCTTTCGACTTTGGTAAGGTACGCGCTACACTGAGCGGTAACGTCAACAACCTCTTCGACCAGGAATACATCGCTGATGCCCGTGATGGCGGCAGCCACAACTGGGAGACGGCTACACGTGTACTCTACGGCTTTGGACGTACTTACTCCGTAAGACTGAAGTTCAATTTCTAAACCTTTAAGAACTACGATTATGAATAAAAAGTTTATATACAGTTTGTGTGCGGCCGCTTTTCTGATGACGGGCTGCGATTACAACGAGGACAACTTCCCTGGTTACGATGAAGGTGGGCGTCCTACTGATGTTGCCAAGATTGTTTACACGCTTACCGATGCCGATTACGATGCGATGGGCAAGGATGTGAAGAAGAACAAATACTTCTCTGCTGATGCCATGCCTGATGATTACATACCGGACTGGTTGGCCAAAACTTACCTGGGAGCGGATTTGAACTCCTCGGCAAAGATTACGTATCGTTTCAAGACGGTATACCCCAAGTATAACGATATTCCGTATCTGCAACTCACAGAAGAAGATTATACTATTATTCATGGAGAAGGGTATTATGGAGCCTATCTGAATGAGGATACAGAAAGTAAAATGTATAAGATACTGAATGAAAAGTATGCTGATGCCGAGGACGGTGCATTCTCTTTCATAGAGTATCAGTACAATAAGGATGCTAAACCGGAAAAAGTGGAAACCCCTATTGCCAAATACGATTTTGAAGATTTGACCAAGGGTGATTTGGAGAAAATATCCGGTTGGTACATCAGTGCTAAAGGTAATAAATGGACTGTAGGCGAATACAGTAAGAATAAGTATCTGCAATTTACAGCCAACAAGGCTGACGGTCCTGCGGAAGCTTGGTTGGTAACTCCTGCCATTAAAGTAGAAGGAGCCGACAAGAAGTTTGCATGGGATGTTAAAGTAGGATATTGGAAACATGACGGCTTGCAAGTACTCATTTCAACCGATTTTGACGGTAAGGATGTAACTAAGGCGACTTGGGATGATGTGACAAGTAAGTTTACAATTCCTCAAGAACCTGCAAAAAACTGGGGAGACTTTGGTCAAGCAGGCATCATGAATTTGGATGATTATGCGGATAAGACTATTCATATTGCTTTCCACTATACAGGAGATCCGGAAGAAGGTAAAACTACCAGTTATCAGATTGACAATATCGTAGTGGGTAAGGACATTCCTACTGTAGTCAATACTGAACTGCGTTTTGCTTTGTATGAACGTAAAAAGAACAAGTGGGAACTCTTTAAAAACTCTGCTGCGGCACAATTTATTGCATTGGATGATTATACGAGCATGGGTACTGATGACGGACAACCGGGTAAGGACTATTCTTTCAGTTCTACCGTCAAGGCAGAAAACTACATTCCGCGTTATTTGACTAATGCCGATGAACTGCTTTACCCGATAGGCGGCGACACTTGCACCGTAATCTACCGTTATTATGCAGGTAGTGGTAAATACCAGGCCAATGCCGACCAGTACATCTACAACGACACCGTTAACGTATGGCAATACTGTGACAACATCGTTATTGAAACAAGACCTTACGCTTACAACGGTACGGAATGGTTGTATTCTCCGAGCATCCTCATCAATCTGCCCGTAGAGAAAAATAATGCTGAAGTATCTGCATTCTATCAGGCCATTACGGATTGGGTAAAAGAGAATCATTCTGAATACGTAACCTCTTATGGCAATAATGATTACTATTACGGCGGTTCGGCTTATCAGAACAACTTCGACTTCCGCGTAAGCGCATGGCAAGGACAGGGCACGTACGATGGCATGTCTTCCGATGAAATCACTGCACTGATGTGGGAGCGTCTGCCCGAAGCCTTCCCGCATGCACTGGAAGTCCTTTATGCTGATGCTGCACCAGCCGATAATGGTGTAGACGTAATTTATACGATAAACTTCGGTATATACGATGGTAGCTCTACCACTACCTATACCATACAGTATAAAGTGATTGGCAAAGGAAAGTTCGAATACGTTGAAGACTCTTTGCAGAAAGCGGCTGTATAGCATATTGCTGATATAAGCTGTCAGACAGAGATTTGAAAAGGCGCGGATTACGCGGATTTCACGAGATGTTTTTATTCGTGGAGTCGGTGTAGTCCGCGTCTCTTTTTGAGGATATGTTTGTTGCCGTTACCTTTCGGGTTAGGATTTGGATTGTGATATATCACTACTTGAGCATTGAGATAGTTCAGTAGTAAACTTTTTACGAGTACTCGGAGTGGATGATATTGTTATACAGTGAGGTGTTCTTGCTCACTCTTAGCAAATTCGGTACAAGCTGTTGCTGCGGTGGTTACAGGCTTCAAAATTTGATAACGATAAGTAAGATCAGGTAATGTTTCTGTCATGCGGGTCATTTCTTCTTTTTATTGTATTATTTATCCATAATCATGCAAATAATAGCAAAAAGTGTTATCTTTGAGCATCTTTCTTTCCGTAAGGGGAGTGAGGTGCATTTTTTCGATGCGGGTGTTTCCCAAACATGTTTTTGTAAAGCAGATAAGATAACCCCTTACATAACCCCAAAAAATAAACTAATGGATAAAAGTCCTCTATGCACCTGCCTGATAAAGCAGGATTTGGAAGAAGCCGCCGATCCTTATGAGTTTCTTGATAAAAACTACTCGATTTCCGGTATTCTCGACAATTTGGATAAACTCTCCCCAAGAGAATTGAAATGTGCTTGCTGCCTGTTCGGTGTGGCATTGCAGAAAGCCTGCAAGAAGAAAAGGCGGTGGTAGAGGATGGCATAGTATTGTTTGTCTTTATAAGAAGCATGGCGGGTCGGTTATGCGACAAATAAAATCAGGCTTAATTCTTAAAAAATGTAGCATGATTGTAATGCATTTATATATTATTTTGCTTATCTTTGCCAATGTTTTCAAAAATATAACATTTTAAGAAACTAATTAAAAGCTATTATGTTAAAAGTGTTAAGACTTATTTTTACGTTTATGCTGGTTCTGACGGCTGCGGGCGTAAATGCGCAGGTTACGACTTCCGCTATCAGCGGTAAGGTGACCGACGAACAGAATGAGACGGTAATCGGAGCGACGATTGTTGCCGTTCATGAGCCTTCCGGTACACAGTACGGTGCTATTACCAATGTGGATGGACGTTACACGATTCAGGGTATGCGTACGGGTGGTCCGTACAAGCTTACAGTGTCTTATGTAGGTTATCAGAGCGCAGTGTTCACCGGTATCATGTTGGAATTAGGTAACACTTATACACAAAACGTAAAACTGCACCCCAGTTCGGAATTGCTGGATGAAGTGGTTGTCGTAGCCGATGCCAAAACACAAAGCGGTGCTGCTACCAACTTCTCTGCCAACTCTATTGAAAATACTCCGACTGTAGACCGTAACATCTACGACATCGTGAAGAACAGTCCGTTGGCTATGACTTCCAAAAACGGCGGTATCACTTTCGTAGGCTCCAACAACCGTTACAACAGTTTCCAGATTGACGGTACGGTGGCCAACGATGTGTTCGGTCTTTCTGCCGGTGGTACGAACGGTGCTCAGACAGGCGCCAATCCTATTTCTATGGATGCCATTCAGGAAATTCAGGTAGTGGTGGCTCCCTACGACGTTCGCCAAAGCGGATTTACGGGCGGCGGTATCAACGCCATCACCAAGCAGGGTACGAACGAAACCCACGGTTCCGCTTACACTTATTTCAACAACCAGAATATGTATGGCAAGTATAGTGCCGTACGCGGTTACGAAAAGTCGCCGATGTCCCAGCAGTTCGACCGTACCTACGGTGGTACGTTGGGTGGTGCCATTATCAAGAACAAACTGTTCTACTTTGTCAGTGCAGAAGGTAAGAAGAACAGCTATCCTTCAAGCACTTATCCGGGATATACCACTAATTACATCACCAGCGCCACTGCCAAGCAGATTGCCGACCAATACAAGAAGCTCACCGGTATAGAAGAAACTTACGGTGAACGTGATATCGAACAGAAATCTTTCGGTCTTCTGGCACGTGTGGACTGGAATATCAGCGAAAAGCATAAACTTGCCGTACGCTACCAGCACAACAACTCTTATAAAGATGTGTACGGAGCAAATTCCACCACTTACTATTTCGGCAACAGCGGTTATCGCATGAATAACAAGATGAATTCGGTAGTGGCCGAGTTGAACTCTCGTCTGGGAGATAACCTCTACAACGAGTTGCGTGCGTCGGGTACGTTTGTCCGTGACTTCCGCGATACGGAATATTCAGGTCCTTGCGTACAAATCAGCAATGTCACAGGCGGTGACGGTGAAACTAAGATTACAGCCAATATCGGTACGGAGTTCTCTTCCGGTGCCAACAAGCTGAATCAGGATGTGTATAGCTTTGAGGATAACCTCTCTTGGTATCTTGGCAACCATACACTGACTTTCGGTACTCACAACGAAATCTACAAAATCAGCAACTTGTTTATCCAGGCTTCGGAAGGTGCATGGTACTATAACTCTTTGGATTACTTCCTGCAAGACAAGCCCTACAAGTTTACTTACAAGTACAGCGACCCCGACATGACGGGTGGTAACCTGAAATATGCTCCTGTTATGAAAGCTGGCCAGTTCGGTTTCTATGCTCAGGACAAATGGGTAGTGTCAAGAGACTTCAACTTCACTTACGGTATCCGCTTCGATATTCCTCTGCTGTTCAACAAACCTACTGTGAATCCTACTTTCAACGACTTTGCAGCCGGACGTAATATGGGTGTGCGCGTAGGCGAAACTCCGAGTGCCAAGCTGATGGTTTCACCGCGTGTGGGCTTTAGCTGGTATATCGACGAAGAACATCGCACGCTTATCCGTGGTGGTGTAGGTATCTTTACCGGTCGTGTACCGTTTGTGTGGCTCAGTAACTCGTTCAACAATACGGGTATGGAACAGAAAGGTACTACTCTCCAGCCCAAGGATGAATCGGGCAAGAACGATACCAATGAAGCTCCTTCATTGGGAGAATACAAGGATAATCCGCTGGCTGCCGCTACAGGAAGCATGAAGCAGGATATCGTGACTACCGACAAGAAGTTCAAGTATCCGCAGGTATTGCGTGCCAATCTGGCTTGGGAACAGTTCTTGCCGGGTGATGTGAAGATGACTCTCGAGGGTGTTTACTCCAAGACCATGAATAATGTATTCTTCGAGAATCTTGCTCTTGTGGAAAACGGACAGGTGTATGCCGTTCCGGGTGTAGAGGCTTCCGCTTCTCCTTCTTATAAGGTACAGGCGGGTGACTATTACTCTATTATCAACCTGAAGAATACAAACAAGGGTTATAGCTATGCTCTTTCGGCCTTGCTGGAGAAACACTTCGGGTTCGGTCTTGACATGTCTGCATCTTATACCTTCGGACACTCCAAGTCTGTAAACGACGGAACTTCTTCCGTTGCCTACTCTAACTGGAAGTACAACTACTCCCGCGACACCAACAGCGGTAATGAACTGGGTTTCTCCAAGTTCGATATTCCTCACCGCGTAATGGCTCAGGTGGCTTATACTACTCCGAAATACTGGAACAACTGGATGAGCACTTCTATCTCTGTTATCTATAACGGATTCTCCGGAAACCGTTACAGCCTGACCATGAATGAAACTTCCGACTTCAACGGCGACGGACAGAAGGGTAACTCCCTGCTGTATATTCCGACTGACGAAGAGTTGGATAAGATGAAGTTCGTGGACGCTACAAACAAAAAGGGAGAAGTAACCATGACTGCCGAAGAAAGCCGCCAAGCTTTCAAACAGTGGATTGAAGGTGATGCTTATGCCAAGGATCATCGCGGACAGTATGCCGAGCGTAATTCCAACCTCACCAAGTGGGAACATGAAATCAATCTCCATCTGGCTCAGACCATCTATAATCCTAAGGGGTTGGGCAAACTGGAATTTACTTTCGACATTATCAACTTTGCCAATATGTTGAACAAGAAATGGGGAGCAACCTATGGTTCACTCTATAACCTTTCACCGATTTCCGTTACAAAACTGACAACGGTGGACGGTCAGACCACTCCTAACTATATTTACAACAAGTCCGAAATCACCAAGAGCGATGTTTCCTCACGCTGGCATGCTCAGGTGGGTATCCGCTTGACGTTCTAAGGATATTTTTGTTCATGTTTATTTTTACGGTAGAGCTGTTCCGGGAAACCGGGGCAGCTCTATTTTTTTATTGTACCTTGAGCGTAAGAGGAAATACGGTATAGCAGAGTGGAGGGTGTTTGGAATCGTCTTTTAATACTTCACCGTAAATATCACCGGGTTGTGGTCACTGCATAAATCCAGATTAGGAGAGTAGTAGTCGGTGCATTCCAGCTCCGGTGAGTGGAAGGCATAGTCGATGCGTAGCATGCGCTTGCCGTAACGGTAGGTGTACATATAACCGTGTCCGCCTGTCTTGAAGCCGTCCTTGAGGCTCTCGGAGAACCGGTGATAGGTGTAGGATGAGGGTAGGGAGTTGAAGTCTCCGCACACCAGTACGGGGTGAGGGCTGGCAGTAGCGAGCTGACAGATGCTGTCGGTCTGGAAAGCACGTTTCACGAAGTTTTCATGCAGGGTTTCCGCTGCATCCTGTACGGCTTGCGCTTCACGGCGTGTATTGTCGGCGGCAAGTTCGCGTTCCCATTTTTTACGGTTCTGGCTGACACTGGTAGTTTGCAGGTGATTGTTCAGCAAGCGGATGGTATCTGTATTCAGAATGATGTCGCACAGCATGCTGCAATTGGCGCTGTGAGGGTAGGTGATGAAACGTCCGCCGATAAGCGGGTAGCGGCTGAATACGGCGATGGGGAGGATGCCGCGGATGGAGTCGTCTGCGGGGATAATGGCATATTGCCAATGGGAAAGGGCACGACGCAGACTGTCTGCCGTGAAGTGTTTGTTTTCGCCGAATTCCTGAAAGCAGAGTACATCGACGTGTTGTTGCTGCATGTACTTGGCAATCTGTTTGCAGGAGTAGCCGGTAATTTCGTTTCCGAAGTTATGGACGTTATAGGTGGCTACGGTGAGGTAACCGCTGTTTTTGCCTTGCCGGTTCGGTGCCGGTGCGGTGGCGGGTACTTCGTGGGGAGAGCCGAAACGGATAACAGCTGTAAGGTATTCCCAGTTGAAGAAGAAAGCCGTCAGCGTGACGAACGCCCATTTCCTGCGTGCCAATGCCCAGCAGAGGGCAACAATCAGGCAGGACACCAGCAGTACCGGTACGGCAAGTCCCAGCAAGGGCATGATGGTGGAATGTTCCGGATGGTAATGCCCGGAACGGGATGCGATGATGGTGACAACAGCCAGTGCAAATGTGGTAGCTATCAGTATCAGATGAAACAGACCTTTGACGGCGGTTTTTCCCATGATTAACGCAGGTGTGTTTTATAAAAGTGTGGCGAAAGCCCCGGCTACAAGCTTGCCGGAGCTTTCGTCACACCCTTTTGCTGGTTATTTTATTACTGAATTAATCGGCTTTCCGTCCAAGAAAGCTTTTATATTATCCAGCATGATTTGCATGAGGCGTTCGCGTGCGGCGGCGCTTGCCCAGGCTATGTGCGGGGTGATGTAGCAGTTTCGGGCGGTGAGCAGCGGGTTGTCGGCACGGGGCGGTTCCTGCGAAAGCACATCCAGTCCGGCGGCAAAGATGGTGCCGTTGTTCAGTGCATCGGCAAGGTCTTGCTCGTTGACCAGCGGACCGCGTCCGGTGTTGATGAGGATGGCGTTGGGCTTCATCTGTTTCAAGCGGGCGGCATTGACCAGTTCACGGGTGGAGTCGGTGAGGGGGCAGTGCAGGCTGATGATGTCGCAGTTGGCAAAAAGTTCATCGAGCTCCGTTTTCTTGATTTCGGGAGGAAGCTGGAAAGGCGATTTGGATGTGTATGCATGTACTTCCATGCCGAAGCCGATGGCGATGCGGGCGGTGTTGTAGCCGGTTTGCCCAAGACCGATGATACCGATTTTCTTGCCACTCAGTTCGATGAGCGGAGTGTCCCAGAAGCAGAAATCGGGGCTGTTGATCCAACGGCCTTTGTGTATCTCGTCGGTGTAGTGCTGCACCCGTTGGGTGATGTTGAGGATGTGGGCAAAAACCATTTGCGCAACGGACGGGGTGCTGTATGCCGGGATGTTGGTGACCGTGATACCCCGTTCTTTGGCAGCGGCGGTATCAATGATGTTGTATCCGGTGGCAAGTACGCCGATGTATTTCAACTGGGGCAGGGCTGCGATGGTTGTTGCATCGAGCACTACTTTGTTCGTCAGCAGGATGTCTGCTCCGGCAGCACGTTCAAGCACTTCGGCAGGGGCGGTACGGTCGTAAACGGTACATTCGCCCAGGCTCTTCAGTTCGTCCCAGGAGAGGTCTCCGGGGTTGGCGGCATAGCCGTCGAGGACTACTATTTTCATAAGTGTTATTATAAGTTGTTTCTAATGTTGTTCTGCAGAATTTCCATTTCTAAAATCTTTCCTTTCCCCACAGGGCCTGCATCCTTTCTTTATGCTTTTGTTCGGCGGCATTTGCTTGCGGCTCCCAGATGCGGCGGTCTTTCAGTTCGTCGGGCAGGAACTGCTGGCGCACGAAGTTGCCGGGGTAGTCGTGGGCATATTTATAGTTGTCGCCATAGCCAAGCTGTTTCATCAGTTTGGTGGGGGCGTTGCGCAGGTGCAGGGGAACGGGCAGGTTGCCGGTTTGCCGCACCAGTTCGAGTGCATCGTTGATGGCCATATAGGCCGAGTTGCTCTTGGGACTGGTGGCGAGGTAGATGGTCGTCTCCGCCAGCGGGATGCGTCCTTCGGGCCAGCCCACTTTCATGATGGTATCGAAGCAGGCGTTGGCCAGCAGCAGTGCGTTGGGGTTTGCCAGCCCGATGTCCTCGGAAGCGGAGATAACGAGACGGCGGGCTATGAAAGCAGGGTCTTCACCGCCCTCTACCATGCGTGCCAGCCAGTAAATGGCTCCGTCCGGGTCGCTGCCGCGGATGGACTTGATAAAGGCGGAGATGATGTCGTAGTGCATCTCCCCGTCTTTGTCGTAGGCGAGGGGATTCTGCTGGAGACGCTCGGTCACCATCTCGTCGGTGATGACAACGGGGTCTGCGGTTTCGGACTGCACCACGAGGTCAAGGATATTAAGCAGTTTGCGGGCATCGCCGCCGCTGTAGCGGAGCATGGCGGTAGTCTCCTTGAGCTCTATCTGCCGTTCTTTCAGTTGCACATCCGTGGTTATGGCGCGCTGGAGCAGTTCCAGCAAGTCATCCTTTTCCAGTGATTTCAGTACGTAGAGCTGGCAGCGGGAGAGCAGCGGGCGGATTACTTCGAACGAGGGGTTCTCGGTGGTGGCGCCTATCAGCGTCACCGTTCCCTGCTCCACAGCGCCCAGCAGCGAGTCCTGCTGCGACTTGCTGAAACGATGGATTTCGTCAATGAACAGTATCGGGCTTGCCTGCGAGAAGAAGCGATTGCTTTTGGCGCGGTCTATCACATCGCGCACATCCTTCACCCCGCTGGTCACGGCACTGAGTGTGTAGAACGGCGTCTCCAGCTTATTGGCTATAATCTGCGCAAGCGTCGTCTTACCCACTCCTGGCGGGCCCCACAGAATGAACGAGGAGATACGTCCCGCATCAATCATCTTACGAAGCACAGCCCCCGGTCCCACCAGGTGCTTCTGCCCGATATATTCGTCTAATGTCTTGGGTCTGAGTCTTTCTGCTAAAGGTTGCATGGGGTTAGCGATTAGGGGTTAGTGATTAGTGATTAGGGGGCAGATTCTTTTTACGGGTGATGATGGAAGAGGTTATCATCTTCATCAGTTCCGTACAATCGGTATCCAAGGACACATATTGCTCTGTGGTGATGTAGTTTGTTTTATTTAGCAATTCGAGCCAGTATAGGGTTTCTGAACATTCCTTTTGAGCAACGGAATATTTGTGTATAAAGTCGGCTGGGGACTCGGCAAATTGCCCTTCCCTGATATTGGCTCCCACAGATGTACCGCTTCTTAGTATTTGTTTAGACATAATTCTTTCCTGTTTGGTTTCATTCAAGAAATTATATAAATTCACAATGCGTATAGCAAAGTTCATTGATTTGTTTTTTAATATTCCCTCTCCCATATAACCGCTCCTCGCTCATCACTAATCACTAATCGCTAATCACTAACTAAAAAATCATCAATATCATAAAGCGCACTCCGCCTTTCTTCACCCCCGGGATGTCGGTATAGGTGAGGCGGCGCACATATTCTATATGCAGCAGCTTGAAGATGTTGTAGATGCCTACGCTGGCTTCAATGTAAGGGGTCTTGCCCATGACATGGCTGGTGGGCACGCCGTCGCGCATCGGAAAGAGGAAGAGGTCGGGGTTGCTGCTTTTGTAGGGGTTGTTCTTGTCCGTGAGCGTGCCCCACATGCCGCGGATGCGGAACATCTCTCTCCATTTCAGTTTCTTGATGAGGGGGATGCGGTTGAAGAGCTTCCCGTTCATGTCGTAGCTGAGAGCGAGCGAGGCGTAGCGGTCGTTCAGGAACTCCATGTTGTCGATGAGGTTGAACGATTCGTTGTTCTGAGTGATGTATGAGAGGTTCGCCATGGGCAGGTTCAGCAGCGGGAAAGGAACGGTGTTCCACTGCGCGCCGGCACGGGCGGTAACGTCCAGCTTACCCCACGAACCGAACCAGAAACGTTTACGGATGCTGGCTTCCGTGAGGTTGAAGTTGTATTCGCCGCCCAGCACGCCTTTCAGACCGACGGTGTGCGAGAGGGTGAACGTGGGGGCGTCCAGCGACACGGGAACACGGCGTTGCTTGGTGTTGACAAACGTTTCGCCGGGAGAGTAGCGCAGGGTCACTCCGAGTTCGGTGGTGGTGATGTCGTGCACCAGGGTATTTTTCTCGTCCCATTCGCCGGGGGTAGTGCCGTTGTTCTTCCAGTATTGCAGCATGCCGGCGGGCTGGTCGTTGCGGTGGCGCGCCATGGCCTTGACGGAGAAGCCGGTATTGGTTTCCAGCTCGTAGGTCAGGGTGGCGTCGCGCATGTACGACATCTGGTCTACGGTAGTCCATTTCCAGCCTACGAACATATTGTCCTTGTCCGTAGCCAGATACTTGTCCATAGGAGACATCACATCGTAGGTGTACTGGAAAGCGAGGTAGTGCTTGGGAAATTCCCAAAGGACGTACTCGCGCTTGTTGAAAGAGTAGGCAGCCTGTCCGGAGTAGAACCACTTCTTGTCGCGCGTGCCGTAGGCGCCGTAACCGCTGAAGCTCCAGTGCGGATGCAGGTTACCGGTGGTCATGCCACTGAGACGGAAACGGGTTCCGTTCACGTAGTTGCTGGTAATCATGGTGTTGATAGGGCCGAAGTCGAACTTGCTGGGGTGCTTCTTGCTGCCCGTCTCCACGAAGTTCTCGATAAGCGCCTTGGCACCGAAAATGACGTACTTGAAGCCCGGTATCTGCTCGATGCGGTTCATGAACACGTCCATGGAACTTTCCTTTTTGGTGAGCGGCACCTGGCGCACTTTGGCCCAGTATTCGTCGCTCTTGGCAAGCATGTTGGCTTCCTTGATGACGCTGCCTTTCAGGCGGAACAGGCGGGGTTCTATCTCGTCGAATTTATAGTCGCTGTACTTGGTGGTGCGCTGCACTTCCAGGCCTTGTATGCCTTTCATCAGGGCGAGTTCCACGGTCATGTCGTCGTCGGTGAGCACCCAGTTGCTGTCGGGCAGTTGCTCAAACTGCTGCACGATGTCGAGGTTCTTCACGAAGTTGACACCCGTCTTTTTGGGCAGGTTCATCACGGCTTTCTTTACGGCATAGGTGGAGTCTTTCACTACGTACAGATGTCCTGTGAAACCGAAGTCCTGCGGGTTCTGCGGCACGAAGGTGAGGTGCACGCACTCCTGCTTGTCCACCATGAGGGTATCCATCAGGTAGAACTTATAGAAGCTGATGGCTCCGCGTCCGATAGGGCTTACGAAGCGGCGTTGCAGCAGGCGGATGTCATCGTCGTAGATATTGACGTCGGAAAAGACATCGGTAAGGATAGTACCTAACATATCGCCCGTGTTGAAGAACTCCTCGATGCCGTTGGAGTTCATTCCCTCGATGATGGTCTTCTCGCTTTTGGGACTTTTGCGGTAGATGGTTCTGGAAGCCGTCTCCTTGATGGAGATGGGTAGAATCATCTTGTTGGTCTTGGGCGACACTTCCACCTGGTCCTTGAAGAAAGAGAATTTCTTGTAGATGCCTTTCTCCATTTTCTCCGGCGTGACGTCGTTGATGGACATCTTCATCTTTTCGTACTTCTGGTACTGGTAGAAGTCGTTCTCCTCGAGCTTCAGGGCTTTTTTGTGCTCGATGACCTTCTTCATAAACTCCACGGCAGGATTGTTCTTGCGCGAATACTTCTCTTTCTTGGGCTTGACGACGACTTCGGAAAGCATTACATCGGCAGGCGCCAGCGCCACGTTGAGCACTTTCGTACCGGGGGCGAACTTCACTTTCTTGGTGATGTAGCCGATGGCGGAAAAGGTCAGTTCATTCCACCCCTTGCGCGTCTCCACCTGGTATTCTCCGTCGGCATTGGAGATGCCTCCTACGCCTTTTCCTTCGTATTGCACGGTGATGTACATCAACGGTTCGTGGGTGAGTGAGTCCGTTATAACGCCTCTTATCTGTGCTGATGCGCCGGCAGAGGCGAATAGTAAAAGCAAGAGGATGAGGGTAATGTTATATAGTCGTTTCATACGTTTCATAATCAAGCTGCAAAGTTAACAATTTACTGTTAATCAAGAAGCAAATATATTTTAAAGAATGAGAGGGATGTTTAAGAGGCAGAGAAACGGGCAAGGTGATGGACCGGCAGGAGAACGCTGCCTTTTTCTTCCTTTTATTTATCAATATCGGCAGGATAGGTCGGGATTTGTGCCGTATAGGAAGAATGGGGCGGATTGGAACTTTGAGCCTTTGGTATAATTGGATACTTTTGTCTTGCCGTACAGTAACGTACGATACGGAATGACTCCGAATGATAATATATGGACAGACTTGCTTAAACTATTCTTCTTTTTTACAATACTGTGTTTAGTGTGGGGAGATGTGCCGGACCAGCATTTTTTTGTATGGGCACATCTCCTTTTTTATGCGGTTTTCCGAACGCGGGTCTTATAGCTTCTCCCCGTTTATCAACGTCTGTACGATACGCTCGGCGGTGCGTCCGTCCCAGCGGTCGGGCAGGGTGGTGTGCTTCCATTCGCCGTGCAGCAGTTGGTCGAGGGCGGCGGAGAGGGCAAAGGAGTTCTCCCCAACGAGCTCGTTGGTTCCGATACGCCAGGTTTCGGGGTGCTCGGCATAGGTGTTGAGCGTGATGCAGGGCACATCGAGGAAGGTGGCTTCTTCGGCTATATTGCCGGAGTCGGTCACGATACCTTTGGCCTGGTTGATGAGGAAGCCGAAGTGCAGGTAGCTTTGAGGCGGCAGGATGTGCAGGCTGGGCATGTCAAGCCCCAATGATTTTACGGCACGCTCCACGTACGGGTGTATGGGGGCTACGATGGGCATATCGCCCGCTTTTTCGGCCACTGTCTGCATCAGCGAACCGAGTACGGCTTTCTTTTCCAGCAGGTCGTGGCGGTTCAGGGTGAGCAGGAGATAGTTGCCCTTGCGCAGTCCGAGGCTGGAGAACCAGAGCGGCTGTACAAGGCGGTGGCGGTTGTAGCGGATGGTGTCGATGAGGATATTGCCTACGTAGTGGATATACTCCGGTATCATGCCCTCCTGGTTGAGGTTGCGGTTGGCCACCATGCCGGCGGTGAAGAGATAGTCGGAGATGGCGTCTACAATCGTGCGGTTGACCTCACGCGGCATGTTCATGTCGAACGAGCGCGTGCCGGCTATGACGTGCGCCACTTTCAGTCCGCGCTTCTTGGCTACGATGGCGCAGCTCATGGTGGCGGTCATGTCGTCCACCACAAGCACCACTTGGGCGGGGTGTTCGTCGAGCTCCCGCTCGAAGGCCAGCATGATGGCGGCTGCCACCTGGGAGTGGTCGCGTCCGCTGATGCCCAGATAGGCGTCGGGCTTGCGCATGGCAAGGTCGGAGAAGAGCGAGGCGTCCAGGGTGGTGTCGTCCTGCGGTCCGGTGTAGACTATGCGATAGGATATATTTTTACCTGCCTCTCTGGCTGCGTCTATGGCGCGGCAGAGGGGAGCGATTTTCATAAAGTTGGGGCGTGCGCCCGATACGATGGTTATTTTCATTGCTGATATAAATTGGCGGTACAAAAATACACTTTCTTAGGGAAATTATTTGTTACTTTGCAAAAAAAAGAAATGCTCTCATGCCAACATTTGTTCAGATACTCGACTTTATCGGTACATTTGCTTTCGCCATCAGCGGCATACGGCTGGCTTCGGCGAAACGTTTCGACTGGTTCGGCGCTTACGTCGTGGGTTTCGTAACGGCCATCGGCGGCGGTACGATACGCGACCTGTTGCTGGATGTGACTCCCGGCTGGATGACCGACCCCATTTATCTGATATGTACCGGACTGGCATTGCTGTGGGTTATCTTCTTCGGAAAGCACCTTATTCATCTGCACAATACATTCTTTATATTCGACACCATCGGTCTGGCACTGTTTACGGTGGTGGGCGTGGGCAAGAGCCTGGCGCTGGGCTATCCTTTCTGGGTGGCCATTATCATGGGCAGCATCACCGGAGCTGCGGGCGGTGTGATACGCGATGTGTTTATCAATGAGATACCGCTCATATTCCGTAAGGAGATTTATGCGATGGCGTGCGTAGTGGGCGGTACGATGTATTGGCTTTGCGGGCTTGCCGGCATGCAGTCTTACGGCTGCCAGGTGATAGGCGGGATATCTGTGTTCATCACCCGTATTCTGGCCGTGAAATATAAGATTTGCCTGCCCATACTCTCGGGCAACGATGAGGAAGGGCAGGAGAAAGAGGGGTGACTTTATACTTTATACCTTCTCTCTCATACCTCATACTATTTCTTTCTCATAACTCATATGGCTGTATTTTGTTTATCTTATGGTAATATTGGCATAAATTATAGCCAAAATCGTACGCCGATTATAGTCAAAATTGTACTTCCTGCTGAAAACCAGCCGCTTTATCTCACCTGAAAACTGTCAAGATAGGGGGTGAAATCTGTCAAATGATAGTTTTCACCCCAAAGAATACCCGTATTCCAGCCCTCAGGACTTGGAAACTTCCGTATACTTGCAACTACTAAACCGAAACGAATATTAACCATTTTAAAAAATTAGCAAAGTATGAATACTTACAGTTTTAGAAAAGATTTACTTGCCGTGCAAGAAGAACTGCTTCGCTTTGCATACAAATTAACGGCCGACCGGGAAGAAGCGAATGATTTGTTGCAGGAGACCTCTCTTAAAGCCTTGGACAATGAGGATAAATATGAACCCGACACCAACTTTAAAGGTTGGATGTATACCATTATGCGTAACATCTTTATAAATAACTACCGGAAGATAGTCCGTGAACAGACTTTCGTAGACCAGACCGATAACCTGTATCACCTGAGCATGCCGCAGGATTCCGGTTTCGCCAGTACCGAAGGCGCATACGACCTGAAAGAAATGCACCGCATCGTCAATTCATTGCCGCGCGATTATAAAGTGCCCTTCTCCATGCACGTTTCCGGATTCAAATACCGCGAAATTGCCGAACGCCTCGGACTCCCCCTCGGAACGGTAAAAAGCCGCATCTTCTTTACAAGACAGAAACTGCAGGAAGAATTGAAGGACTTCATTTAGAGTCTGTCCGGTTTCTGCCCGGCATTCTTTCGGGAGTTCTTGGGGCTGTTTCTCTAAGGAGCATAGCGGATTGTGTGACGGATAAAAAGAGGAAAACAGCGGTGAGGTGAAAGAAAATGTGTGAAGAGAAAGAGTCCGCAAAAGACAGGGTGCGATACGGGCAGTCTAAAGTAGAACTTTAGAATCGCCAAGTAGTACTTTAGACTTCTAAAGTGCCACTTTGGATGTCTCAAGTCAAACGTTGCGTCCCTTGTTCCTCAATTTCTTATTTCCCAATTTACCAAATGATATAAAACATATCTTTCAAGTGAATATTTATGGGATTATTTTGACTATATGTCAGAATAATCCTTTATATTTGTATATATCAAGTTAACCGAGTGAACAAATAGCTAATTACCTATTACAATGAAAAAAGAAATCAAATTCAGTCTTGTTTACCGAGATATGTGGCAGTCGTCCGGTAAATACCAGCCGCGAGTGGACCAGTTGGTACGCATCGCACCGTTGATAATCGAAATGGGGTGTTTTGCCCGGGTCGAGACCAACGGCGGAGCTTTCGAGCAAGTGAACCTTCTCTATGGCGAGAACCCCAACAAGGCAGTACGCGCCTTTACCAAACCCTTTAATGATGCAGGCATACAGACCCACATGCTCGACCGCGGACTGAATGCGCTGCGTATGTACCCCGTTCCCGCCGATGTACGCCGCCTGATGTATAAGGTAAAGCATGCACAAGGTGTGGACATCACCCGTATTTTCTGCGGACTGAACGAAACGCGCAACATCATCCCTTCTATCCGCTATGCGCTCGAGGCAGGCATGATACCGCAGGCAACGCTCTGCATCACTCATTCGCCCGTGCATACGGTAGAGTACTATGCACACATTGCCGACCAGCTCATTGAGGCGGGAGCACCCGAAATCTGTTTGAAGGATATGGCAGGCATCGGCCGTCCGGGTATGCTGGGCGAGCTGACAAAGGCTATCAAGGAGAAGCATCCCGATGTATTGATACAGTATCACGGACATAGCGGTCCGGGACTTTCAATGGCATCCATCCTTGAAGTATGCGAGAACGGCGCCGATATAATAGATGTGGCTATGGAGCCCATGTCATGGGGAAAGGTGCATCCGGACGTTATTTCCGTACAGGCCATGCTGCGCGATAAAGGCTTCCAGGTGCCCGACATCAACATGAAAGCCTATATGAAAGCACGTGCCATGACGCAGGAATTCATAGACGACTTCCTCGGTTACTTTATCGACCCCACCAACAAGCATATGTCGTCCCTGCTCCTGAAGTGCGGACTTCCGGGCGGTATGATGGGTTCCATGATGGCAGACCTGAAAGGCGTGCACTCCGGTATCAACATGATACTGAAAAGCAAGAACCAGCCCGAACTCAGCATAGACGACCTGCTGGTAATGCTTTTTGATGAAGTGGAATATGTATGGCCCAAGCTGGGTTATCCGCCTTTGGTGACTCCGTTCAGCCAGTACGTCAAGAACGTGGCGCTGATGAACGTGATGCAACTGGTGAAAGGCGAGGAACGCTGGACGATGATTGACAACCATACGTGGGATATGATTCTGGGCAAGAGCGGACGCCTGCCGGGTAAGCTGGCTCCCGAAATCGTGGAGCTTGCCAAATCCAAAGGTTACGAATTTGTTGACACAGACCCGCAGTCCAACTATCCGGATGCTTTGGACGAATACCGCAAGGAGATGGACGAAAACGGATGGGAGTATGGCGAGGACGATGAGGAGCTCTTCGAGCTGGCTATGCACGACCGGCAGTACCGTGACTATAAGTCGGGCGTTGCCAAGAAGCGTTTCCGCGACGAGCTGGAGCGCGTAAAGGACGCTTCCATGGCAAAGAGCGGATATTCGGAAGAGGAGATAAAGAAGCTGAAACGCGCCAAAGCCGATCCTATCATAGCCCCGTCCAAAGGGCAGGTGCTTTGGGAGGTTTCCGTGGAAGGTCCGTCCTCAGCGCCGTTTATCGGGCGTAAGTATCAGCACGATGAGGTGTTCTGCTATGTCTCTACACCGTGGGGCGAGTACGAAAAGGTAATGACCGGCTTTACGGGCCGTGTTGTGGAGGTATGTGCCCAGCAAGGCGCCAACGTCAATAAGGGAGACGTCATAGCGTATATCCAGCGGAGCGATATCTTTGCATAATGATTGGTAAGGGTGTGTCAAGGCCTATCCGGGGCTTGACACACCTGTTTGTTTCAGGTATTTATTTATCAGTTCTTTCAATATCTCCTGCGTATAGGGCTTTATCAGGAAATCATTGCATCCTGCATCGAGAGCCGCTTGTCTGTCATGTTCGTAGGCATAGGCGGTAAGAGCTATGATGGGTATCCCGGGCGAAAGCTCGCGGATGATTTTCGTTGCGTCCAGTCCGTTGAGGTTGGGCATTTTCATATCCATCAGAATTAGATCCGGATGCAGCTCCTCGAACATGGTTACGGCTTCCATGCCGTCCTTGGCGCGTTCCAGGTGGTATGACTTTCCTAATATTGCTTTGGCAAGGATGTAGTTGCTGTCCGTATCTTCGGCTATCAGGATAGTGGGCTGCCGGGTGTCCCGGGATGCTCCGGTTGTTTGTGTCGCTTGGTGTTCGTGCGTTTCTTCATTAAGGCCGTAAGTATTGTTGCCTGTTTCTGCATTGCCGGGAGTGTTGAAGCTGGTTTCGGATACAGAGTTCTGTTCCTCCGCTGTTTCCCTTTTGTCTTTTGCCAGAGGCAGGGTAAAGGTAAAAGTCGTTCCTTTCCCCACTTCCGAACAGACGGAGATGGTTCCGCCCAATCGTTCGATAATGGTTTTGCAGATAGACAGTCCCAATCCCGTACCTTGCGCAAAGGTATTCACCTTTACAAAGCGTTCAAAGACCTTTGCCAGTTTGTCAGTTTGGATGCCGATGCCGGTGTCGCTGACGTAAAATTCTATTTCGTTTCCTTTGCGGCGGTATCCGTAGCCGACGCTGCCTCTTGTGGTGAATTTGAAGGCATTTCCGATGAGGTTCGATATAACTTGGAAGATGCGGTTCTTGTCGCCTTCAACGGTAATCTCCTCGTCCGAGGCTTCGTAAACAAGCTCCACACCTTCGGGACAGCGGAATTTCAGTGCGTCGTGTATTTCCTTGCAGAGCGGGTGCAGGCGCACCGGGGTGATGGTGAATTCTACGATGCCTGCTTCAATCTTGGAGAGGTCCAGGATTTCGTTTATCAGTTGCAGAAGTCTTTCGTTGTTGGCTTCCACGATGTCGTAGTAGTTTTGCCGCTCTTCGGCATCGGTGCTCTCGGCAATGATTCTGGAAAAGCCTACGATGGCGTTGAGCGGGGTACGTATCTCGTGGCTCATATTGGCAAGGAAAGCCGATTTCAACTGGTCGGAAGTCTCCGCTTTCTCTTTGGCCACGAGCAGTTCCCGTTTCATCCGTTCCATTTCGGTGATGTCCCATTCGATACTCAATAGGATGGGTGGGAAGTCGTTGCTTTCAATACGCACCTTCCGTTTGTCCAGAAAGATGGATTTACCGTTCTGGTCGTGCTCTTCGGTAATCCAATGCTTCTCGATTCCGGTCCGGGCTATTTCAACATCCTGCTTTCTCTTCTCTTGTGCCAGCTCGGGAGGATAGAAGTCGAAATCGTCTTTGCCCAATGCCTCTTTAAGGGGGATGTTGCGGTTGTACGATTCGCGGTTGCGGTACAGGTATTTAAAGCCGCTTTGGATGTCCTTGACAACGATACCGGCAGGCAGGTTTTCAATGGTTTTGTCCAGAATCTGACTGAACCGTTTGATTTGCTGCTCGTTCCTGATGCGTTGGGTGATGTCCCGGCTGAATCCCCATAGGATGGCCTCGCCTTTGTCGCTTGTCACCCAATAGGCACTTCCTTCCATAGCCAGCACTTCGGGGTGTTCGGGCAGGGGATGGTAGAGGATGAAGCCGTTACGTTTTTCTCCCTTTCTGAGTGACTTGATTAATCTTTGCCAGGAATTCTCGTCTTGTTGTGCATTTGCGTTTATCCGGTAGATGTTCAGTGTGCTGACGTCGTCCGTTATGCTGATGTTGTGATGCTCCCGGAAACGGCGGTTGGCAAAGACGAGCGTACCGTCTTCACGGGCGGCAAATATGTCTTCGGTGGAGTTATTGATGGCGTGTGTCAGCAGGGTGATGTCATTGCGCCGTTGCTGGATGTCGGTAATGTTCTGTATGTAGCCTTCCAGAATGCCGGTTCCGTCGGGGAGTGTTTCGTGCGAGAAGGTTTTCAGGCGGATATAGAATATCCGTTTCTTGAAAAGGATGCGGTAGTCTATGCTGTTTTCTGTATTTCCCTGAAGGTTCTGTGCCAGCCACTTGCCGAATATTTCCCTATCCTCGGGCAGGATGTACATAGTGTAGTCCTGAAGCGGAATTTCCTGTTCCTCTGCAGTGCACATTACACCGGAGTGACCGGTGTAGTAGAAGCATTGCCTGCCGGAGTTGTATTTCCATCTTCCGATGAGGGCGGCTTTCTGTATTTCATTAAGTTCGTGGTTTTTCTTTTCCAGTTCCCGTTTGCGTTGGCTACGTTCGGTGATGTCGCGGTATTGGCAGAGCACCATATCTTCGTAGGGGCGCATGATGCACTTAAAGAAGTAGGTCTCGCTGCCGATAGTCAGTTCGTAGTTCCGGGCGGAAACTTCCTTGTACGCAAGTACTTTCTTGAATTCGGGGTAAACCTGCCGGTAGGTAACAGACGGTAGCAGTTGGAGTATGTTCCTGCCCAGTAACTGATTTTCTTTCAAAAACCACAAGTCTGCGTTATGTACTGCGATGTCCACGCAGATGCCGTTTCTGTCCAATAAAATCATGGTGTCCGATGTCAGCTCCAGCAGCTTTTCGGCATTCTCCGCGTTTTTCAGGATGTTTTTCATAGTTCTCTTGTTTTATGCCCTCCGTGCTTTTTCCCATGCGCCGCCGGCCTGCCCCCGCCGTTTGCGCAGGTAGTTGAAGCCGCGGACAACATTAATGTTCATGAAAAGAAAATAATAAGGAACAAAGAGTATTTTATTCTTGATACGTTTTGCTGACAGGTAATGCCCCCAGCTTGCCATGAAGTAGAACAGTGCTTGCAGCAACCAAATGACGGCATAGAGCAGAGGGGTGTTTGACGTAAAAATGAGAATCGTATTGAGGGGGAACAGCAGGAACAACAGTACGGGCGTAAGCGACCATCTCAGTACGCGGTGGGATATGTATTGAAAACAAAACACACCGTAGCGCAGCGGATTGAGCAATGCACGCAGACGCCAGACGGACTGTAAGCCGCCAGCAGCGATACGCACTTTGCGTTTTTCTTCTTCGTGCATGTCTGCCGAACCGTTTTCTACGGCATAGGCATCGGCGCAATAAGCGATGGTATATCCGCGCATCACAATGCGCAGGGAGAGGATGAAGTCGTCCAGCAGTGTGTCGGCAGGCATCTCCTCGTACAGCTCGCGACGGATGGCAAACAACTCTCCGGCTGCTCCTACGGCAGAGTAGAGGCGGGAGTCCAGTTGCTTGAGGGCGGACTCGTATTTCCAGTAAAGGCCTTCGCCGCCGGATGCAGCATTGTCTTTGTCCTGTAAGGCGATGCGCTTCTCTCCGGCCACACAGCCTACTTTGGGATTGGCGAATGCGCGTACAATCTCGCGCAATGCTTCACGGTTGAGGTGTGTATTGGCATCGGTGAATACCACAAGCGGGGTGGTGACGAACCGGATGCCGCGGTTCAGTGCAGCGGTCTTTCCCTCTCTTTGGGGTTGATAAAGCACGGTGGCTTGCGGCCAGTGCGAGAGACGTTCGTTGGTGCGGTCGTTGCTGCCGTCCGTTATCCAGAGTATGTGCAGCTTGTCTGCCGGATAGTCCAGGGAAAGGCTGTTGCGCATCTTATCGTCTACGACATCTTCTTCATTATAGGCAGTAATGAATAGCGTCAGTTCGGGAAGCATGCAGTCTGCCGGCAGGGGCGGGGGAGGTGTTTGACGAAAACATTCCTTTAGTCTGACCAGGACATAAAGGAGCATTCCATAGCCTATATATGTATAGAATATAACGAGTAAACTTATCCAAAAGACAGTTTCGCAAATTTTCATCCGTATCAGATTCTTATATTTCTATTTCGGGAGCAGGGGGATTAATGCCCAAAAATATGGATAATCTTTTGGCGGTGCAAGAAAAAGGAAGAATTTATTAGTGATTGGCAGGTAAACGGTGGATGATTGCTGACGGGCAGACTGTCTTATTATGCCGTATGGCGCTAACGGCTGCCCGTCAGTTATTTAAAATGCTTCCGTCATATTGAAATAGAACAGCGTCTGGTCGTTTACGGTATTTTTGCCTAAGTCCAGACGCACGTTCATACGGGGTTGGACTTCGATGCGCAGACCTACACCGTAGTTGGGCAATACGCCTTCAATCTTGCCCATGGTGGGGCCCATGAAACCGCATCCGGTCCAGGCCACGAAGCCGATGTGATGCAGCAGGCGTTTTATCCAGTTGCTGCGGTCGGTGTTTATCATCTGGCGGTATTCGGCCATGACAACGTGCGAGGATTTGTCGCGATACTGTCCCATGTAGTAGCCGCGCAGGTCGAAAGGCGTTCCGATCAGGGAGTATTGGGTGAGGGGGACATTGCCGAATACGTTCTTGCTTTGCGCGGTCCAGGCGAATACCTTGCGGTGGCCTACGGACTTGTACTGGCGGTAGTCCAGTTCCAGACGGTAGAAGTTGTTGTCACTGCCGAAAGCCTTGCTGTACATCATGCCCCGGAAATCCAGGTATATACCCTTGTAGGCGTTGGCGGGAATGTCGCGGCTGTCGTAAGTGAGGAGGAAGCCGAGACCGACGTTGAAGTTCTTGTAGCCGTTGGCCGTACCGCCGGCTGCCACGTAGTCGGGCTCTTCGATGAGATGCTTGGCAGGGTCGGTTATCTTGTCGTAGTTGATGTCTACCTGCGGGCCGGCAAAGACGTTGCTTTCTCCCAGGCGGAACAGGAACCACGGGTTGATTTGTATGCCGCTGTAACGGTATTTGCTGGTACTGTCGCTTCGGACGTAATCTTTGTTCGTGCCGTAACCGATGCCGTAGAAGTTATCTTCCGTATTCTTGTAGACAAACTTTCCGAAGATGCGGAAGCGGTCGCCTTTAAAGAAGAGCTGCGGCTTTACCATCAGGTTGACGCCGCCTTTGAACATATAGGCTATGGACATGGGCAGCACCGAACGCAACTGTGTGGTGTCGCTTGGATTCATACGGAAAGTCATCAGCGCGCTTCCGCCTATCAGTGCGCCGAAATCGGGCGTATAGCTAGGGCCGCCCAATATGTTATAGTGGAAATTTCTACGGGCTACCCTTTGTTTGCGCAATTCCTTTTTGGTCAGTGCGGGAGTGGTGTCGTTGGTAGCTGTAACGGTCTGCTCTTGTGCTGAAACAGTCGTCAGTATCAGTATCAGAGTAAATATACTCAGTATGTATTTTCTCATATCGTACGAATATGGCTGCAAAGAAAACTATTTTATTTGAATTGGTTTTGAATAGAATAGATAATAAATCTAAAGAGGGCACTAAAATTATCAAAAAAGACATTACATTTGCTTTGTCAAGGCTTTTAGATGGGGAATGCAAAGTTCATAGACATAAGAGAATACTCTGTATGCTTTGTCTGCTTTGTGGTGAAAGTATCTGTTTATCATCTTATTTAATATCGAACATACATAACAAATAATGAAATGAACAAACGTATTTTATCTGTAATTGTTTTCGGCGCCGCACTGCTTTCGGTGCAGGCGCAGGACGGCAAGGGCGGGATAAGCCCTGCCATGCTCGGCCAGATTCAACAGAGTTATCAAGGTACGCCTTCCGACAAGGCGTTGCGCAATGCCATCGGCAACAACGACATCCGCAAGCTGGCGCTCAACCAGGAGAATATGCAGGATATGGATACCCATTTTTCTATCAAGGTGGATTCCAAAGGCATCACCGACCAGAAGTCTTCCGGCCGTTGCTGGCTGTTCACCGGGCTGAATGTAATGCGTGCCAAGGCCCTTGCACGTTATGGTTTCCCGGCTTTCGAATTCTCGGAGATATATCCTTTCTTCTGGGACCAGTTGGAGAAATCCAATCTCTTCCTGCAAGGCATCATCGACACTGCCGACAAACCGTTGGACGACAAGACGGTGGAATGGCTGCTGAAACATCCGTTGAGCGACGGCGGCACATTCACCGGAGTGGCGGACATCGTTTCCAAATACGGCCTTGTGCCCAAATCTGCCATGCCGGAGACGAACAGCAGCGAGAATACCGCCCGTATGGCTAATCTCATCTCTTTGAAACTGAAAGAGTACGCCCTCCAGCTCCGCAACCTTGCTGCCGAAGGCGCCAAGCCTGCCGCTCTGGAGAAAGAGAAAACCGCCATGTTGGGCACTGTCTATCGCATGCTGGTGCTGAACCTGGGTGTTCCGCCTACGGAATTCGACTATGTGCGTACCGATGCCCAAGGCAATCCGGTGGAGACGGAGCATCATACCCCGATGTCTTTCCTTGAGAAATACGGTGACAAACAACTGCTCACCAACTACGTGATGCTGATGAACGACCCCAGCCGCGAGTATTACAAATGCTATGAGATTGACTACGACCGCCACCGCTACGACGGCAAGAACTGGACGTACGTAAACCTGCCCGTAGAGGATATCAAGCAAATGGCTATCGCTTCATTGAAAGACAGTACCATGATGTATTTCTCCTGCGATGTGGGCAAATTCCTGAATTCGGAACGAGGCTTGCTCGATGTGAAAAACTATGACTATGAATCGCTCATGGGCACTACCTTTGGAATGGACAAGAAACAACGCATCCAAACCTTCTCCAGCGGCTCTTCCCACGCCATGACACTGATGGCGGTAGACCTGGACAAAGACGGAAAACCCGTCAAATGGATGGTCGAAAACAGTTGGGGCGCTGACAGCGGCTACAAAGGCCACCTCATCATGACAGACGAATGGTTCGACGAATACATGTTCCGCCTGGTAGTGGAAACCAAATACGTCCCTGCTAAGATAATGGAACTCTTCAAACAAAAGCCCGTCCGCCTGCCGGCATGGGACCCGATGTTTGCAAACGATTAGCGGTTAGTGGTTAGCGATTAGTGGTTAGTGATTAGTGATTAGTAGGCTGCGCTATAACTCTGCAGGATATCCATTCCCAACCGTTCATCGCTAATCGCTAATCACTAACCGCTAATCCCTACCCTCGTGTTCGTTAACGAAAGGAATTACGGAAATTTCTCCGTAATTCCTTTCTTTTTTGCTCTTTATTCACATTCTTTTTTGCTACTTTTGCGGGCAAATTAATGAAACCATTATTTTATATAAACGCATGGCAAATGTAATTAAGTTACGCAAAGGCCTTGACATCAACCTGAAAGGCAAAGCTGCCGAAGAGTTTATGTCTGTGAAAGAGCCGGGATTCTACTCGTTGGTTCCCGATGATTTTACGGGTATCACTCCGAAAGTGGTGGTGAAGGAACAGGAGTATGTGATGGCCGGGGGACCCTTGTTTATCGACAAGAATCATCCTGAATTGAAATTTGTTTCGCCCGTAAGCGGCGTAGTGACGAGCGTGGAACGCGGTGCACGTCGTAAGGTGCTGAACATCGTGGTAGAGGCTGCCGCCGAGCAGGACTACGAGGAGTTCGGCAAGATGAACCCGTCCAAGATGAGCGCACAGGAAGTGAAGGACGCATTGCTGCAAGCCGGTATGTTCGCCTTTATCCGCCAACGTCCGTACGACGTAATCGCCGACCCGACGGTGACGCCGAAAGCAATCTTTATCTCCGCTTTCGACAGCAACCCGCTGGCTCCCGACTTCGAGTTCGTCCTGAAGGGCGAGGAAGCAAACTTCCAGACAGGACTTGATGCTTTGTCCCGCATGGCAAAAACCTATCTGAGTATCAGTGTAAAACAAAAAGCAGCCGCACTCGTGCAGGCAAAGAACGTTACCCTTACCGCATTCGACGGGCCTAATCCGGCAGGTAACGTAGGTGTACAAATTAACCACATCTCTCCCATAGTGAAAGGCGAGACGGTATGGACCATCGGCGCGGAAGCCGTAATCTTTATCGGCCGTTTGATGAACACCGGTCGCGTAGACCTCACCCGCACCGTAGCCGTAACAGGCAGTGAAGTGCTGAAACCCGCATACTGCAAGTTGCGTGTAGGCGCATTGCTCACCAACGTTTTCAAAGGCAATGTAACCACCGACAAAGACCTGCGCTACATCAGCGGTAATGTGCTGACGGGTAAGAAAGTTGCCCCCAACGGTTTTCTCGGCGCTTTCGACAGCCAGCTCTCCGTAATTCCCGAAGGAGATGAAATCCACGAAATGCTGGGTTGGATTATGCCGCGTTTCAATCAGTTCAGTGTCAACCGCTCTTATTTCAGTTGGCTGATGGGTAAGAAAGAATATGTAATCGACGCCCGTATCAAGGGTGGCGAACGCCATATGATTATGTCCAACGAATACGACCGCGTGTTCCCCATGGACATCTACCCCGAATATCTGCTGAAGGCCATCATCGCGGGAGACATCGACCGCATGGAAGCTCTGGGCATCTACGAAGTAGCTCCCGAAGACTTTGCGCTCTGCGAATTCGTATGCTCTTCCAAAGTGGAAGTCCAGCGTATTGTTCGTGCCGGTCTCGACATGCTCCGTGCCGAAATGGCTTAGGAAATTAAGAATTAAGAATTAAAAATTAAAAAATGACGGTTGAAACATTGCGATATAACCTGCCAAGTGTATACGGCGCAGCCTATTTCTCAATTTTCAATTCTCAATTATCAATTTAATAAATGAAAGCGTTAAGAAATTATCTCGACAAGATAAAGCCGAACTTTGAAGAGGGCGGCAAATTCCACGCATTTCGTTCGGTGTTCGACGGCTTCGAGACATTCCTGTTTGTGCCCAACACCACTGCGAAATCGGGAACGCATATTCACGACTCTATCGACAGCAAACGCATCATGTCGATGGTGGTTATTGCGTTGATGCCGGCGCTGCTGTTCGGTATGTATAACGTAGGTTACCAGCATTTCCACGCCACCGGTGCTGCCGGCGGTTTCTGGGAAATGTTCGCTTACGGTTTCCTGGCTGTATTGCCTAAAATCATTGTATCTTATGTAGTGGGTCTGGGCATCGAGTTTGTTGTGGCCCAGTGGAAGAAGGAAGAAATTCAGGAAGGTTTCCTGGTTTCGGGTATCTTGATTCCGATGATTGTGCCGGTAGACTGTCCGTTGTGGATTCTGGCGGTGGCCACTGCATTCTCTGTAATCTTTGCCAAGGAAGTATTCGGCGGTACGGGTATGAACGTGTTCAACGTTGCCCTGATTACGCGTGCCTTCCTGTTCTTCGCCTATCCTACAAAGATGTCCGGTGATGCCGTTTGGGTATCGGGCGACAGCATCTTCGGTTTGGGACAGACGGTAGACGGGCTCACCGTTGCCACTCCGCTGGGAGCAGCCGCTACTGCGGGCGCTTATCCGGAGTTCTCGTGGGATATGGTGACCGGCCTTATTCCGGGCTCCATCGGTGAAACCAGCGTCATTGCCATCGCCCTCGGCGCCATCCTGCTGCTGTGGACGGGCATCGCAAGCTGGAAAACGATGTTCTCCGTGTTCGTGGGCGGTGCATTCATGGGCTGGGTGTTCAACACCATCGGTCCGGACACTGCAATGGCCAACATGCCGTGGTACGAACATCTCGTGCTGGGCGGTTTCTGCTTCGGCGCCGTATTCATGGCTACCGACCCCGTAACTTCTGCCCGTACGGAAACAGGTAAGTACATCTTCGGATTCCTTATCGGCGCAATGGCTATCATCATCCGCGTGCTGAACCCCGGTTATCCCGAAGGCATGATGCTTGCCATCCTGCTGATGAATATCTTCGCTCCGCTGATTGACTACTGTGTGGTACAGGGCAACATCAGCCGCCGCGAGAAACGTGCAACCGCTAAGTCTAACAATTAAAATACCGGAAAAAGAAATGAATACCAATAGTAACAGTTATACTATCATTTATGCTTCGGTAATGGTTGTTATCGTTGCATTCCTGCTGGCATTCGTAAGTTCTTCTCTGCGTGCCACTCAGAACAAGAACGTGGAGCTGGATACGAAGAAGCAGATTCTTGCCGCCCTCAACATCAAGAATGTAGAGGATGCCGATGCAGAATATAATAAGTACATCAAGGGCGATATGCTGATGAACGAGGACGGTACGCTGACCGAGAACACCGGCGCATTTGCCACCGCTTACGAGAAAGAAGCCAAGGAAAACCACCGTCTGCACGTGTTTGTGGCCGAAGTGGACGGAGAGACGAAATATGTATTCCCCGTTTACGGTGCAGGTCTTTGGGGTGCTATCTGGGGGTATGTAGCCCTGAACAGTGACAAGGATACCGTTTACGGCGTTTACTTCTCTCATGCCAGCGAAACCCCGGGTCTGGGTGCGGAAATCGCAACCCCTCAGTTCCAGGGAGAATTTCCGGGCAAGAAGACACTGGAGAACGGTGAAATTGCCCTCGGCGTTGTGAAGAACGGAAAAGTAGAGAAACCGGACTATCAGGTAGACGGCATCTCAGGCGGTACTATCACCTCTGTGGGTGTGGATGCCATGCTGAAAACCTGTCTGAACAGCTACAAGAACTTTTTAACCAATAATAATGAGGAGAAATAAGAATATGGGAGCATTGTTTTCAAAAAAGAATAAAGAAGTATTCTCTACTCCGCTTGGACTGAACAACCCCGTTACCGTACAGGTGCTGGGTATCTGTTCTGCCTTGGCCGTTACCGCCAAGCTGGAACCGGCTATCGTGATGGGGCTTTCCGTAACGGTGATTACGGCATTCTCCAATGTAGTGATTTCATTGTTGCGCAAGACCATCCCCAACCGTATCCGTATCATCGTCCAGTTGGTGGTAGTTGCCGCATTGGTAACGATTGTAAGTGAGATTCTGAAAGCTTTTGCTTACGATGTAAGCGTGCAGCTTTCCGTATATGTAGGTCTGATTATCACAAACTGTATTCTTATGGGACGTCTGGAAGCATTTGCCATGCAGAACGGTCCGTGGGAGTCTTTCCTCGACGGTGTGGGCAACGGTTTGGGATATGCCAAGATTCTGGTTATCGTGGCTTTCTTCCGCGAGTTGCTGGGTTCGGGTACGTTGCTCGGTTTCAACATCCTGAACTACGAGCCTTTGCAGAAGATCGGTTATGTAAACAACGGCTTGATGCTGATGCCGCCCATGGCACTGATTCTCTGTGCCTGCATTATCTGGTATCAACGCGCACGCCATAAAGAATTGCAGGAAAAGTAATATAAATGAAGAATGAGGAATGAGGAATGAAGATTGTGCCGTCACTGTATGGAGATTCTTGATTCTTAATTCTTAGTTCTTAATTAAAAGAATTATGGAACATTTATTAAGTTTATTCGTCCGCTCCATTTTTGTGGACAATATGATATTTGCATTCTTCCTCGGTATGTGCTCTTATCTGGCCGTATCAAAGAATGTAAAGACTGCCGTAGGACTGGGTATCGCCGTAACTTTCGTGTTGGTGGTGACGCTGCCGGTCAACTACTTGTTGCAAACGAAAGTGCTGGGTCCCGATGCCATCATTGAAGGCGTCGACCTCAGCTTCCTGAGCTTTATTCTTTTCATTGCCGTGATTGCCGCTATCGTGCAGTTGGTGGAGATGATTGTGGAACGTTTCAGCCCTTCGCTCTACGCTTCACTGGGTATCTTCCTGCCGCTGATTGCCGTGAACTGTGCCATTATGGGTGCGTCACTCTTCATGCAGCAGCGCATCAACGTGGGCGAGAGCGATCCTAAATTTATCGGTGGCGTTGCCGATGCCGTTTCCTATGCACTGGGTTCGGGTATCGGCTGGTTGCTGGCTATCGTGGGTCTGGCTGCCATCCGCGAGAAGATGGCTTACTCTGATGTACCTGCTCCGCTGAAAGGCCTGGGCATTACCTTCATCACAGTAGGTCTGATGGCAATGGCATTCATGTGTTTCTCTGGTTTGAACATCTAAAAGAAAGGAATAAGACAATGGATATGAATTTGATATTAGCAAGCATTGGAGTATTCCTCGTGGTTGTTCTGCTGCTTGTGGTTATTCTGTTGGTAGCCAAGAATTTCTTGGTTCCATCCGGTAATGTGAAATTGACTATCAACGGCGAAAAGGAACTGGAAGTCGCTTCCGGTTCGACGCTGCTGAATACGCTGTCTGTCAACGGCATCTTCCTTTCCTCTGCTTGCGGTGGCAAGGGCTCTTGCGGACAGTGCAAATGCCAGGTTGTAGAGGGTGGCGGCGAGATTCTGCCTTCCGAAATACCTCACTTCAGCCGTAAGCAGGTTCAGGACCACTGGCGTCTGGGCTGCCAGGTGAAGGTGAAGGGCGACATGGGCATCAAAATCGACGAGTCCGTACTCGGCGTCAAAGAGTGGGAGTGCGAGGTTATCTCCAATAAGAACGTGGCTACGTTTATCAAAGAGTTTATCGTGGCATTGCCCAAGGGCGAGCACATGGACTTCATCCCCGGCTCTTATGCGCAGATTAAGATTCCTAAATTCTCCATGGATTACGACAAGGACATCGACAAGTCCCTTATCGGCGAGGAGTATCTGCCTGCATGGGAGAAATTCGGTCTGCTCGGCCTGAAATGCCGTAACGATGAAGAAACCATCCGTGCCTACTCCATGGCTAACTATCCTGCAGAGGGCGACCGCATCATGCTGACGGTACGTATCGCCACTCCGCCTTTCAAGCCGAAAGACCAGGGCCCGGGCTTCATGGATGTGATGCCGGGTATCGCTTCCTCTTACATCTTCACCTTGAAACCGGGTGATAAGGTAACGATGAGCGGCCCTTACGGAGATTTCCACCCGATTTTCGACTCCAAGAAGGAGATGATGTGGATTGGCGGTGGTGCTGGTATGGCTCCGTTGCGTGCGCAGATTATGCACCTCACGAAGACGCTGCACACAACCGACCGTGTGATGAACTACTTCTACGGCGCGCGTGCCCTCAACGAGGTGTTCTACCTGGAAGATTTCCTGCAGATAGAAAAGGATTTCCCCAACTTCAAGTTCCACCTTGCACTGGACCGTCCCGACCCGGCAGCCGATGCAGCGGGCGTGAAGTACACTCCGGGCTTCGTACACAACGTAATCTACGAGACTTACCTGAAAGACCACGAAGCCCCCGAAGACATCGAATACTACATGTGCGGTCCCGGCCCGATGTCCAAAGCCGTTGAGAAGATGCTCGACGACCTCGGCGTTCCGGCTCAGAACCTGATGTTCGACAACTTCGGCGGATAAGGAAACGGTGTTGTCAAAGACACATAATAGTAAAATAGTGAAGAAACTCCGGCAGGGCTGCGGCTCTTGCCGGAGTTTTTTTGTGGGCATAGGATAGAGGCGGTTCGAAAGAAATGAGTATCTTTGCTTTATCGTAATCTAAAAACAGTGGACGGTATGAGCAATAAAATATATCCTATCGGAATACAGAACTTCGAGAAAATCCGCAAAGACGGGTATTTCTATATCGATAAAACCGCTTGGGTTTATCAGTTGGCCAAGACCGGCAGTTACTACTTCCTCAGCCGTCCGCGCCGTTTCGGCAAAAGTCTTCTGATCTCCACCTTAGAGGCCTACTTTCGAGGGAAAAAGGAATTGTTCAAGGGACTGGCCATCGAGAAACTGGAGAAAGACTGGACAGAACATCCCATTTTGCATCTGGACTTGAACATCGAACGGTATGATACGCCCGAAAGTCTGGGTAATATACTGGAGAAGAACCTTTCCGAATGGGAAAAACTTTATGGCGCCGATGTTTCCGAACGTACATACTCTTTGCGCTTTGCCGGAATCATCAAGCGTGCTTGCGAGCAGACAGGGCAGCGTGTGGTAATCCTTGTGGACGAATACGACAAACCGATGCTCCAGGCTATCGGCAACGGGGAACTGCAAAAGGAATACTGCAACACGCTGAAACCTTTCTACGGTGTGCTTAAAACGATGGACGGCTGTATCAAACTGGCTTTCCTTACCGGGGTCACTAAATTCGGCAAGATCAGCGTATTCAGTGACTTGAATAACCTGGATGATATTTCCATGCAGGAAATGTATGTCGGTCTTTGCGGAATAACCGGACAGGAGATTCACGATAATCTTGAAGAAGAGCTTCACGAGTTGGCAGACGCTCAGAAAATGACCTACGAGGAAGCCTGTGCCGAGTTGAAGCGGAGATATGACGGCTATCATTTCGTAGAGAACACCGAAGGTATCTACAACCCTTTCAGCTTACTGAATACTTTTAAATATAAGAAATTCGGCAGTTACTGGTTCGAGACGGGAACACCCACCTACCTGATAGAACTGTTGAAACGCTACCATTACGACCTGGAACACATGGCGCATGCCGAAACGTATGCCGATGTGCTGAACAGTATTTATGGGGATGAGGAACCGTTGCCCGTAATTTTCCAGAGCGGTTATCTCACGATAAAGGGGTATGATGAACGTTTTGGAATTTATCGTCTCGGCTTTCCCAATCGTGAGGTGGAAGAAGGTTTTGTTAGATTCCTCATACCTTACTATACACGTTTCAACAAGATTGAAGCACCGTTTGAAATACAAAAGTTTGTACAGGAAATAGAGAGAGGAGAGCCCGATGCTTTCTTCCGCCGCCTGCAAAGTTTCTTTGCCGATACTCCCTACGAATTGGTGAAAGAACTGGAGCTGCACTATCAGAATGTGCTCTTCATCGTTTTCAAACTGGTGGGTTTCTATGTAAAAGCGGAGTATCACACTTCGCAGGGCAGGATAGACCTTGTACTGCAAACCGACAAGTACGTTTATGTAATGGAATTCAAACTGAACGGCACTGCGGAAGAGGCTTTGCAGCAGATTAACGACAAGCAGTACGCACTGCCTTTTGCAGCGGACAGCCGCAAGGTACTCAAGATAGGGGTGAATTTCAGTAATACTACGCGCAATATCGAGCGTTGGGTGGTAGAGGAACTTTAAGTCAGCCATATTGCTGCCATTGTTTTTTCTCCGTCTGTACCGGCTCTTTTTCTACACATGTGTTTTTTTCTTCAGTACATACTGATTGTTTTTCCAGTGGGTACCCTTTGTTTATCCCTGTTAAACTCAAAATTTATCCTCAATAAACTTGAAGTTTAACCGGGATAAATCGGGAGTTTGACCGGGATAAATTGTAATATACTTCATGCAGTGCAGAAAGTCCGTGTTGTTCTTCTTTTTGCTCTCAAAAAAATAGCTAACCTTATCTTTCGTGCATCTTCAAAAAAATAGTGAAATAAAAAGCATACCATCCTGCTATTGCTGACAAAAAACTGTTTATCTTTGCAGCAGTCCCGTTGGGTGCAATGGAACTGTTGTTTTTTAAGAAGCGTTATTGAAATTATCTTCTACAATCAAACTTCGCAACTTTGAAAAGTACTTGAAGATGATAACAACAACGCTCACGTCTGTGTTATATATCTACTTCTCTTCCGGGATATACGGGAGTGTCGTATCTATATACAAAATGGCGTGAGTGGCTGTTGTTTATCCAAGTACTGGGCAATGCGAAGGCCTGATTGTAGGATAAACAGATACAGCGACTCACGTTTTTTGTATGTTTAACTTAATAATATGGCACATGACGAAAAGAAAACGCATCTCCATTTGTATCCTGACGAAATTACTGACAGCATCATCGGCGCGGCTATTTGCCGCATTGCCGGTAATGCTACTGGCTGTACTTTTATCATTTTCACCCTACATTGTAATGCAGGGAGCTGAAAGAGACAGCCTGTACACATTCCGCTTCGTTCCTGAACAGGGAATGTTCTACGTCCCCTACAAGGAAAACAGTGCAGAGCTGGAAAGATTATCTGCTCTGCTAAAACAGCATCAGAAAGATATTCTTGCAGGGAATATCCCTGTATTTGTCAGCGGTTTCTGCCGGTCTGCATCGGTCGCTAAAGAGAACCGCCGTCTTGTACGTGAACGCAGCAACCGCGTAAAAGCGGAAATGATAGTGCGTAACGGCTTGTGTGAAGATTGTTTTCATACTACAAACTTCACGGGCGACAACGGGAAAGCGGATGATGTAGTGTTTGTACGCATTGTGTTGCCGGAAGATAAAGCGGTTGATGATCTGCCGGTGATGGGAGAAAGAATGCCTGGCTCTTCTTTAAATGACAATGTGAAATGTAGTGATTCTAAAGTAGAACTTTACACTTCTAAAGTAGAACTTTGCACTTCCAAAGTAGACCTTTACGAAGCCCCGGCAGTTACTGACAACTGTTATTCGAACCGCAACGTGGAATCTCCTCTCTCCACATCCGCAAACGTATCCGATTCAAGTGTAACCTTTTCCTTTCGAGGCTGGACTCTTGGTTTGAACATCGGTATTCCTTTCTTTTGGGGTGATATGCTTTCCATGTCTGCCGATAAAACCTACATTGGCATATCCGCAGGCCTACAAGCTGATTACCGTTTCTCCGATTTCTTTGGGGCAAATCTTTCTGCAGACTATGCACAGGGCAAGGCAGGTGCGCGGGACTATGCACAGCATTATCAACTCTCTCCTTCCGGTATGACGGCCTATTCTGACGGAACTGACTGCTCCCGACCTTACAAAGAACTTTACTCTAAAATATCCGTAGTAAATATAGGTTTGGGTTTGGATATATATTTCAATCGTTTTCTTGGTGTCCGTGCCTTGTACAGCCGGTTCCAGGCTGTTCTGACTCCTACCGTCTATGGGCAATTCTTCAAAGCCGACATATATAATAAGGCGACCGACACCCGGTTTTCCAATGGAATTACCCGGCCGAATACGGTTTCTCTCGGTTTAGGCGGAGCCTTGAGTTTCCGTTATCGTATCGCTTCCGATTGGAGTCTGCAACTGAAGAACAGCTTCCTGTGGATGACCGATAATAAATTCGATGGTATCACTACACCTTACGGGCATACACGCCATAATGTCCTGTGGATGCCCCAATTCGGCATACTCTGGACTTTGAAATGACAGAAACCGTTCATTTGATTAAAACCCATATTAAATTAAAACTTATACTTATGAAGAAGATTCTATTCCTGTTGCTTGCCGCAACATTTGCTTTATGCAATTGCACCAAGCAAGACCTTGATGAAATACGTGCCAAACAAGCAGAACTTGACACCCGCCTTTCTGCTCTGGAAGAGTGGCAAAGGGCAATAAACGGACAAATTGCGAGTCTGCAAAATCTTTTCTCCGCCCTTGAGGATAATGACTATGTGACAAGTGTCAGCGAATTGGCCGACGGAACCGGCTACGTGATAAACTTCATGAAGGGTGGAGCCATAACCATAAAGAACGGTGTCAAAGGAGATAAAGGGGAGACAGGTGCTACCGGAATACCGGGTAATGCGCCTGATATCGGTGTCAAAGAAGACAACGGCATCTATTACTGGACACTTGACGGTGATTATATAAAAGACGGTAACGGTAGCCCCCTGCGTGTCACAGGTGAACAGGGAAAACAGGGGGATGCAGGAGTAAAAGGTGATGATGCCATTGCCCCGCAAGTCCGGATTAATGCAGATAATAATGAATGGGAAATATCCACCGACAACGCTACTAACTGGATGCCCACGGGAGTAAAGGCTGTGGGTAAAGACGGTACGAACGGAGTAAACGGCACTTCCTGCTCTATCAAGGTTGATGATAGCAGCGACCCGGTCATTGTTATCATAACCAATACCGATGCCGATGGAAAAGAAACCGATACGGAAATTTCATTTCCCCTTTACCGGACTTTTTATATCGGTGATGATGCGAAAGCTGTACGGAATGCCGCACTGGTTGTTACCCACAAGGTGACGGAGATTCCTCTTGTACTTCCTGATGCTTTTTCCAAGAACGACTATACCGCCATTATGGCTCAAATCATCAGTAAGGATGCGAATACGGATATTCAGACTCGCGCAGCTACAGGCTCGTGGCAGGTCGCTGTAACAAAGCCGACTTTCAATGCTGACGGCAGTTACAAAGGAGACGCGAAAGTAACTGTGACAATGCCCGTGGGCATAGGGGAGGACGGAAGTACCCTTTTGGAAGTGACTCTTGTAGGGCAGGATGGTGGTAAAACGGTTTCCACTCGTGCCCTGACTGTTCCCAAATCCGGTGATTACTATTATAGCGACGGTTCTGTTTCGGGTCAGATCATCAGCGGTAATCCCGATAGGATTCCTGTCGGCATCGTCTTTTATGTAGGCGATATTGTGGCAAAGGATAGCCATTTGAAGGAAATATTAGGTGGCGGTAACGCTGATAATTATAAGTCGGATGATATTCACGGGCTGGTGGTTGCCTTGAAAGATGCGGGCAACCGTACTTATTGGCAGCGAAACTATACTCCGACCGGTATGAGCGTTGCCGATGCGAATGATATATGCGGATATGGCAATACATTGCAAATGAAAGAATGGAATGAAAAAGACAGTCATAGCGGCAATCTCATCGAAGCCTACGGATTGGTGGCTGAATATGCCACTGCCAATCCTGCTCCTGCCGGCAGCAGCGGTTGGTATTTTCCTTCCGTTCGCGAGCTTTCCACTCTTTGTTCGGGCTGGCAGTCCGCTTGGACGGACTCCGGTACGTATGGCGGTACAGACAGTCCCGGCAGTAATATTGATACGGTCAATGAAAAATTGTCCGCCTTGTCTGTATCGGGCATAGATGCCGAAAAGGTGGCAGGGGCGGTTTACTGGTCATCCTCGTCATATCGGTACAATGAAAAGATTGCGTTCATGGTCTATATGCTTAGCGGCAATGTGAATATGGACCGTAAGGACCTTACGTCTAACCGGGTACGTGCCGTTCTGGCTTTTTAGTACATCGGCGGAAAACGGTTGGCAGCGTGCGTGGGCAAACATTATAAACCATCACCTCGTTTTCCGCCAATCTTTTCGTATCTTTGCTCCATGAAGTTACGAAAAGAGTGTAATTTATTGGAAATGAGCGTAGGTTAATTGCTCTTGATAGTAATAGGTTACGATTTAGTTAGTTATCTACTGCATTATCCTTCTGCGCGTTGCGTAACCTTCAAAGAACTCTTCGTATGCAAAAGTAGCTATTTAATTCGAGATTTTGATATAAACTCCCGTTTTTTATCCCCTCATTCATAAGAATTTTCCGTAAAAGCGGTATTGTCCGTCGGCACACCATTGCCCAAAACGAGTTTGGAACAAACGTGTGCCGACTACCGCATAGCTGGAGAAAAGGGCATTGCCTCACGCCTAAACGATGTTTAGACAGATGAAGCAATGCCCCTTTCTTTTGCGCCTATGCCAAGAGGTGCTTTTACGGGTTTTCAAATGATTTTTCTTTTTTCGCTGTCTCTTTTGCCGGAAGCGGAAAGTGAATGCAGAGTGTGTCAGCCTGCCCCATGAATGAAACAGGCGCCCACACACAGCCGGACAAACCGGGAAGAATGATTGTTGCCACCCGGCTGAACAAGTTCCGTCGGATCGGAAACAATCATACTTCCTTTGTTGTGGTTTGCCCTTTTCACGCTTCCGGTGATGTCTTTTTCCTTTTGGTGATTCTTTTTTTTACGGATTTTCCCCTGAAGTTTTTTTCTACACAATCTGCCTCTGTTTTCGTTTACCTCCATTTTGCGCCTTTCAGTAAGCCGCATCAGTCAGTCATTTTCGTTCTGGGCGCAAAGGTAATTCCGGGATTGGACGGGAAAGCAAGGTCAAGCCTCCTGTTTTCGGTAAAAATCTCCAGCCCTGCGGGTAGTATTTTGACCGAAAAACCTTGCATTCCCTAATCCCTACCTTTTCAAGCACCCGAAACGAAAACGACCGATGCGACAGAAAGACGCATAAAAAAAATGTCGGATAAACGAGAGGCAGATAAGATAGTTTGAAACTCAACTCCCTCAGCTCTTGAATCCGCATTAAAAACAAAAAAATCAAAAACAGCGAAGATATGACGGCAACGGCAAATTTCAGACAAATGGCGCAACACATCGGGTTGGCGATATGCGGCTTGATGATGCGCACCGCCTTCGGGGTGTTCGGCATCCTTTGGGGCATCATCAGAGAGATTGTAAACGGAGTGTTCCGAGTGGCGATAGGTGTAATCGTGGCTATCCTTTCCACCATTGCCTTCTTTGGCTTCATCCTTTGGTTATTCACCCTTTAACCCTTACCGACATGGCAAAAAGAAACAGCAAGACGGCAGCGCAGCAGTGCAGATATTACGAGGTGGACAACATCTTCGTGTATATGGTGGAAACGTACATCAACGGCAATTTTGAAACTTTCCGAAGATTGTACCACGAACTGAACAAGGACGCACGGAGGGATTTCATGGACTTCCTTCTCAGCGAGGTAGAGCCGACCTATTGGAGAGAGATACTGAAACAGATAATCTAAAAATGACAGCGATATGAAAGGAACAGACCATTTCAAGAGAACGATATATATGTACTTGGAACAGCGTGCGGAGGAAGATGCGCTATTTGCAAAGAAGTACCGCAACCCTGCCAAGAACATGGACGAGTGCGTGACCCACATTCTGAACTATGTGCAGAAAAGCGGTTGCAACGGTTTCACGGACGGAGAGATATTCGGGCAAGCCATCCACTACTATGAGGAAAACGAGATAGAGGTGGGCAAACCGATGGACTGCCAAGTGGTTGTGAACCACGTTGTGAAACTCACGGCAGAGGAAAAGGCGGAGGCACGTCAGAACGCTGTCCGCAAATACCAAGAGGAGGAACTCCGCAAGTTGCAGAACCGCCACAGACCGTCAGCGAGAAAAGAAAACCAACCCCAACCCTCATTATTTGATTTAGGCTTATGAAACCGAAGACCAAGATACAGAAAGAGGTGGCAAGACTTTCCGCCAACCTTCGCCCCATATCAGCGACACAAATAGATTGGGCATACCGCCACTGCGTTGAGCATATCGGCTACCGCACCAAGAAAGGGAACATCACCTGTTCCGACTGCGGTCACGAGTGGCACAGCGACAGCGGACTATGCGACACCCTTGAAGGCTGCACCTGCCCCAAATGCCATGCCGAACTCAAAGTGCAGGACACACGCAGACGCATCTACAAGGAAACGCAGAATTTCAGCGTGATAACCACCTGCAAAGGGTATCAGGTAATCCGCGTGGCGCAGGTCAGATGCGAGAGCAGGAAAGGCGAACCGATGCGTTTCTACTGCCACGAGGTCGTGCAGCGTTGGATTTCACCCGACGGCAAGGTTACGGACATGGCGTTGCTCCGTGGCTTCCTTTTCTGCTATTGCGATGTGTGGGCATTAGGCAGCGATATGGAGGTAAGACCGCACAACAGCCTATACGATGATGTGGTGGCAAGAAGCTGTGCATATCCAAAGATGAGGATATTGCCCCAACTCAGACGTAACGGCTTCAAGGGCGATTTCCACGGCATCTCCCCCGTGCGTCTTTTCAAAGCCTTGCTTTCAGACCCAAGAATTGAAACCCTTATGAAAGGCGGTGAGATTGAGGTCATGAAACACTTTCTTTTCAATACCCGTACTGCCGATGAATGTTGGGCATCATATCTGATTGCCAAGCGTCACAAGTATCAGATAGACAACCTCTCAATGTGGTGCGACTATCTGCGTATGCTCAAAAAACTCGGTCAAGACCTCCGTAACCCGAAGAACATCTGTCCCGAAGATTTCATGGCGGCACACGACAACGCAACCCGAAAAATTGAAGCCATACACGAGAAGGAAAGAGCCGCAGAGCAACGCCGTTGGGAGATTGAAAGGCGTGAGCGTGAGCAACAGCGACAACTCCAACGAAAGAAAGATGCGGAGGATTTCATCGCCAACAAATCCAAATTCTTCGGCTTGGTAATCACGGACGAGGAAATAATCGTCAAGGTGCTTGAAAGCATAGACGAGTATTACAACGAGGGCAAGACGCAGGGCATCTGCGTGTTTGGCAGTGGATACTACAAGAAAGCCGACACCCTCATACTATCGGCAAGGATTGGCGATGAGATTATTGAAACCGTAGAGGTGGACTTGCGAACCCTCGAAGTGGTGCAGTGCCACGGCAAGCACAACCAGGACACCGAATATCACGAGCGCATCATAGACCTTGTGAACAAGAACGCCAACCTTATCCGTGAGCGGATGAAAGCGGCATAGCATAACCCCTAAAACAACATTGATATGGAAGTAAGAATTGAAAGTATGATTTGTGTGTGGGATGATGCAATCCCCACGATGTTCCTTGAATTTGTGAACCTCCTCACTCTCACAACGAGTGAGGGGGAATTGAGAAAGAGCGTAAAGGAGTTTGCCGAGAAGCACGAACTTGACAAGTTTTTCCTTTACGGCTTCGGCTCACACCATTTCTACCTGCACCAACGCTACACAAGCAACCCCGAAATGGTGATGAAGAACAGAGTTCTGTCAGTACATTTTTAACCATCTAAAAAGCAACATTATGACAACACGAATGACCATCAACGGAGTAAGCACCTGCGCGGAAGCAGGTACGGAGAAATACGAGCGTTTCCAATCGGGTATCGGAAGACGCAGGCGGACACTTGTGCAGTACGACTACCGCCACCCCATAGACAGAGAATTGTTCTCTTGTGTCAAACCCACGTTGGACGAGTGCCGAGCCGCACGGGACAAGTGGCTGAACGCAAAGAAGGGAAAGGAGGACAGACTATGAACACGACCTATCAAACGCTGATAGTCAAGTTCAGCGAACCTATCACGGCATTGGACGGTATCTTTGACGATACCGGAGCGTGGGGAACGGACACCCTCAAGGGGTGGATAGATGATTACGAAAGCACACGTTTCACCGCCACCGACAGCCATACGGCAGTCATCACGAGCGAGTACAATATGGAATGTGTGAAAGAGTGGCTACAACGGCAGACCCCCATTTCCGAAATGCGAGAATTTTGAACGGGATGGCGGTGTCCGCACCGCCAATACTTAAAACCCTAAAAACAAAAGATATGATAGCCAAGACGATATTACAGCAGATAGGCGGAAAACGCTTCACCGCCATGACAGGTAGCCGTGATTTCATAGATATGGGCAACGGCTTACGGATGAGCCTTGCAAGGAACAAAACAAGTGCCAACCGCCTTGACATCATCTATGACGAAGGGGCAGACCTCTACAATATGCGCTTCTACCGCAGGACGTTCAGCAAAAAGACCTTTGAGTGCAAGACAAAGGACATTGCCGTACACGAGGGTATCTATTTTGATATGCTGGAGGAAATGTTCACGATGGTGACGGGACTTTACACACGCTTTTGAGTGGCGGGGCGGCGAGAGCCGCCCTACTTTCTTTCAGTGAGCATGATGGCGGACAAAGAAAGTAGCAAAGAAACCTTTGTCCAATCTGCGATAACTAAAAAATCCGCAAGTAAAACTTGCGGAGGCTATATATTGGGTCGTTATTTTTTGGTGGAGGGGAATGATAATCTCGAACCGTTGAACTACACATTTCTGCTTCGTCTCCATTTCCCCCAACGATTTGATACGTTCAATCATTTTTGTTGTTCCTTTCTGAATTTTCCTAAATACTTTCTTCATAATTTCGCTATACTTTTTATGGTTAATAACTATGTTTTGTATTGCTCTCACAACACTTACAACTTGAAGTGTTATTTGGAAACCGATAGGCAAAAATGGCTCAACGATGTCAATTAACGAGAAAATCCTACGATAATCTATCAAGTGATAGAGCAAAAGACGTGCCAAGTTAAATATGGCACGTCTTTTGCCAGTTTTGTCAGTCCTTTTATGGGATATACAACAGCGCAAACTCCGCCTTTCTCCGTTTGAGCAGCATGGCGTGGCGTTTTCCTTTGTAGTTGCAGAAGGCTATATACTCACGGTAGATGTTCCTGTCACCAGCTTCCAGCTTCTTGATTAAGGTGCTTTTGGGGATTGTTTTGCTGCCTAACAGCTTCGCCGGTCCCACATTGTAAGCTAACGTGCCAAGCAAAATCGAATCAACCCCGAATTTACGGAACATGGCGACAAATTTGCGCAGGTCTTTCCGCAAAAGTTCATCCGCATCCCGTTTTGTCATGGTTCGTGCCGAATACTTCTCGTTTGGCAAAAGTTTGTGACCCCAACCGACGTATGGGTAGTGTTTTTCTGAGTGCCAGCCTTCAAAGTAGCGGCAGCATAAAAAAGCACGTTCCATAAGCGGCAGTCGGTAGATTGCCGCCTGCCCGTCCGTTCCCTCTTGGCGGCTGATCTGCGCGGACACAGAACAGACCGTCAGAAGTGAACAGAGCATTGTCATGAATACACGCATCATTTCAACAAGGGGCTGAAGTTGCCGATGGGAACGATGGTAAGATCGTCGTCCTTTACATTCCTGTTGTTGAAGTCAAATTCCAGTTCGTAGGAGTTGCTAAAGTTATCCTCCACCACCACGATGAAATTATGCGCCTCATCACCCGCCGCCGTGTAGTACAGGCGGAATTTTTCGTTCTCCAGCAGGTAGCGGTCGTTAGGCAGGAAGGTGATGCCGTTATCCATTTTGAGCGAGCCTTCCCCCTCGAACTGGAAATAGCGGATGGTATAGAGCGTACCCGAAAAGTCGCCCTCCTTTTTCAGTTCACAGCGGATTTCCACTGTCTGCCCCTTTACTACCTTGTTCGGCACGGGCATGACCTCCACCGTGAAGGGATAGGACTGCTGGATGTCCATGTCATCGTCACATGACACGAGGGTGAATGACATGGCGGCTATCAGGCATAACGCCACTGCCTTGAATATTGATGTTCTCTTGTTTCTGTTGTTCAGTATGTTCATTGTTCTTCGATTTTTAGATGGTTGTTTTTCTGTTTTTTCGTTGTCAGTTGCAGGTACTCGTTCAAGTCCTTGCAACCGTCATAGAGGGAGGAACGGTCGGTGACACGTTCCCCGTATCGCATGGTAAGTGCGGCAAGCGTCCGCCGTCCGGCTTCGTCACGGTCGAGGAAGCAGCCGATGCGCCCGTATCCGTCCAGCAATCCCGCCGCCTTCTCCACGTTGGCGACTGAGTTCAGCACAAGACAGTCAGCGTTACCGGTTACACCAAGCGTCACGGCAGAGAGAAAGTCCATGAAGCCCTCGAACACGAGGCACTCGTCAGCCGGGATGTCATTCGCCTTTACCAGTGATACAGACTTCGGAGGTATGCAACCCTTGAAATATCGGCTTCTGACTTCATAGCCACCTGCCATGTTCGGAAAGCCAACGGCAAAATACCGTTTCCCACGCACACCGTAGTTCAAGCGGCAGCAGTGACGGGATGCGATGGCGTAAGGGATGCCCCGTTCCTCTAAATACTCCGTCAGCAGTGAGCGGAGCAGCGGAGCGACCTCCACATCCTCAAAAACGGATTCGGTCGGCTTCGAGAGATAGACGGGCTTTTCCCATCCGGCAACCGTCATATTGGCGGCTTCCGCTATGAACTTCGCTTGCTTCATGAAGTCATCGCTTTGCAGAAACTCCCCGGCAAGCGTGAAGATGTCGCCGCCCTTGCCCAAACCGAAGTCGTACCAGAGCTGTTTCGCCACGTTCACACGGAAAGAGGATGTGCGCTCGCCCCTGTACGGGGCAAGATACCACAGCTCGTTACCGCTCCTTCTGACAGGCTCATGCCCCAGCCGTGCGAGAAAATCCGCAAGCGGCATCCTTCTGACAGCATCTATTTCCGTCCTTTCCATGCCCGTGTCAGTTGATGATGAACTTGATACCGACCCCGAACTGCGTGTGGAACTTCCGTGTGTCGCCACCCCAAAGGCAACGCTCCCGCAGGTTGGCAAGCAGGGCGATACGGTCTGCCACGTAACACTCCACATCGAGCGTCAGCGCACCGCCGTAGATGAAGGCGTCCCGGTCGTGCAGCGTGGAGCCGTCATGCAGCACCTTCTTCCCCCAATTTACCGCCTCATATCCGGCGAGAGCCGAAGCCCCGGCATAGACGAAAACAATCTTTCGGGCGTCCGACAGTATCTTGAAGTAATAGCCGCCCTCCGCCGTGAACTGCGCCACGGGTATCTTGGTGTCCTTGTAGGGATTGTTCTTCAACAGGTATTCGCCACCGAACACCCACTTGTTCCCCTTCTTCGTGTAGGTGGAGAGAGCCGCCCCGAAGCTGTACCCGCCGTCCTTGCCGCCGAGATTGAAGCCGTCCGCCATGTCCGCCCTCACCTCGATGCCCTGCATCTTCGGCAGACACCGCTGGGCGTGCGCCTGCCCTGTAAAAAGGGCAAGCGACGCGATGATTATTGCGATGTACTTTCTCATGGTCAGCGTACTTGAAGTTCGTTGATGGTACCCGCGCGTACCAAATCCTCGTTCTCAATCACGAAGGACTGGTGACGGCCGCCGTTCTTCTCGTTCAATTCCACCACGAGGCACTTGTCATCGGGGATGGTGAACTTCGCCATCGTGAAGACCGTGCGCTCGCTCTTTTTGCCCGGCACGAGGGTGGCGTAGTTCTGCGCGCGGAGCGGCAGAATAATCTGCTCCTGCACGGCAGTACGCTTCGCAACCTTCTTGTCCACGATTTTCCAAGTGATGTAGTCCACATCGAAAGGCACGTTGCTCTGGTTCTTTATCTCCGTGTGGAAATAAAGCAAGCCGTTGTGCGTGTAGATGCCTTTCAACAGGTATTGGATGCCGAAACGCTTGCAGCCGATATGCTTCACCTCGCGCTTGTTCTGTTTGTGGATGGACTTCATGATAAGGCGCACCAGCATCGGGCTTTCGCTGCCCAGCTCTTTCAGATAGATTTCCTGCGCGTTGTTCGGGCGGTTCACCGTGCTGCCGTCATGGATGAAGTCGCACATCTCCACGTTGAGCAACAGCGGTTCGGCGGCGTACTTCACGTTGAAGGTGTAGAAACTGCCGTCCTCCGTGATGACGGACATATTCGTTTCGTTGGGAAAATTCCTTACGGTAGCCTTCACACGGATGATGTTCTCCGCTCCGTCGGCTTTCCCGGCAATCAGGTCGGGCGAGCCTAAATCGACATAGCGCACCTCCGCCGGAAAAATGACGTGGACGGTCTTGTCGTAGGTCACTTCCAGACCGTGCGGCGGTATCATGCGGTCGAAGGTCAGCTTGCGTGACAGCCCGTGATATAGGTCGCCGTCCGCCTCCTTCTGCGGATAGACCTCCTTCGTCAAGGTCGGTTGTTCACTTCCGTTGGTCGTTTCAACGGTTACATTCTCCTGCGCGTTGGCAGTTATGATGCCCATAGCGAGGGCAAACATGATGATTACTTTTCTCATTACTTTTGGATTTTAGTGGTAATTTTTATTGTTTTCAATATTTTTCTTGGTAAAGCATGACCCTGTACCCGGCTTTCAGATGCACCTTGACGGTTCGCATCTTTTTGGCGATGTACTGGCTCGTGCCTTGTATCAGCCCCTTGCCCAAGTCGGAGGCGAGCTGCGCCCCGGCATTGGTGGAGATGTTGATGCTGCTTCCCAGCGAGCCGCCCATGTTGGCGGCGACCTCCCGGACGGCGTTCATCTCCATCGAGTTCGGGATGAAGATGCCGGGCTGTCCGTCCGTGTCATAGACCGCAAGCTCCACGGGGATAATCGTGCCGTCGTATTCCAGCGAGGTAATCTCGATGTCGAGCCGCTCACCCTGTATCTTGCCCGTGCCGACCACCACCGCACCCCGGGGTATTGTCCTGCCTGCCACCGCCATAGGCTCCAGCAGGCGCAGCCTTACCGTCTGCCCGTCCGTCACGCTCTGCGCCCCATGCACGCACGCCGGTATGGTGTTCCTGTCCAATACCTCCGCCGTGCCGACAGCCGTGTTGAAACCCCGGTTGCGTTCCTGCGATAAGGCGGCGACAAACTCCGCGTTACTCATAGGCTGTGAGAGTGAAGAAACTACTTGATGCTCCACCTGTCTGATAGGCATTGCCTTGTTCTTCTTCCCTTTCTGCACGGTAGTTGGCTCTGCCCTCTGTTCCGCCGATGGCTGTCCTCCGTTCTGACCGCCCATGTACTTTGCCGCCAGCTCGTAGGACTTCTCCATAAGAGCCACCTGCTCGTCCATAGAGGAAGCCTTGCCCCTCTCGCTTTCCAGTTCCGACTCCAGCGATGCGATGCGCTCCAACAATTCGTCCATCTCCGCATTGTCGTTTTTCGGCTGGTCGTAGAAGTTTCCGAGCGTGGCGTTCAGGTCACGGTAGGCGGCTGCGGAGGACTGGATGGTCTGCGGCGTGGCTGGCTTTGCCCTTTCTTCCTTGCCGCCCGGATTGGCGAGGTCGAAGTCCACTCCGTTCTCCGTTCCCGCTATCTCGCGGTCGAACATGTCGCCCAGCTGCCCGATGGCACGGTTGCGGCTCTCCTGACGCTCTTCCATCTCCCCATGCTCGTAGGCTTTCAGCTTGTCGCCGATAATCTGCCGGTTCGCCTTGTCAGCGTCGGGCATCTCGGTGTTGTATCCGTCCGTTCCCGGCGGTTGCTCCTTGCCGGAGGACGGGGCGAATATCAGCCACATCGCCCCGATGAACACCAACACCATAGCGGGCAGCACGATCATCTTCTGCCGTTTCAGCCGTTGCGCCTCTGTCAGCGGTTCGCGCTCCTTTTTCGGTTTCCCCGTTTCGGGAGCAGCTTTGTTCTCTTTCGTCGGTTCATTCTTTGTCTGTTCCATATAAATAAGGTGTTAAGTGATTGCCTGTTTCCGCCGGGGTCGGCAGTTCCACCCGTCCGGCGTGTCCCGTTTCCATATGTGAGCCGTCGTTCCTGCCGATGTCATAGACGGCTCTGCCGAAGGTGTAAAGGGCAAGCACCGCGAAGGCGGCGAACATCCCCAGCACGATGCGGCGGCGTGTTTCCGGCGGCAAGCCGTCCAGATACCCTTTGAGACTTGCCGCCAAGCGTTTCCGTTTGTCGTGGAGTTTCCAATACATGCCCCACATTGATTTTCTGATACTTTTCATGTCCTGTTACCGTTTGATAGTCTGTAAATCCTTGTTCTCAATGATGGTGAAACCCTCGATGGTAAAACCGTTCGGGTTGTCATCCGACCGCGATGCGTTCAGCAGGCGGCAGGTGGTCACGAGGCTGCGCTCGGTGACGTTGCTCTGCCGGATGATTTTCTGTGTGGCGTAGGTCACGGCACGGTAGGGATAGGCGTTGAAGTCGCACACCACGCTGTCCACCTTCAGCACTTGGTTGATGTTCCCGGCGATGATGCGGTTGTAGTACCCCTTCTCCGCGAAGTCCGAATAATAGTGGTACACGCTCTTGTCCGCCAGCAGCAAGGCACGTTTCACGTTGTGTTCAATCGCGCTTTTTTCAGGTGATAGCGTGAAGAACATCTCGTGGAAACGGCGCACATGTTCCCGTGCCTCCGCCGGGCGGTTCTGCGACAAATCCTGAGACAAGGCGAGCATCAGGCTCTTGCCGTTGTCCAGCACATAGATTTTCTCCCGTTGCTTCTCTGCGAAACGGTAGGAGTTCCACACGCTCCACACCGTCACCACGGCGCACAGCGAGAGGAAGACGATACCGAACAGGCGTATCTGCCTGAACGACGATTCGATGTTTCTAAGTGATTTGAATTCCATTTATATTTTCCAATTTATGATTGCACATTGATTATTTCAGCAATTTGCCGACACGTCCGACTGCGTTTCCTGCGGCTGCACCCGCCACGCTGCCCGCCATGCTTCCGGCTCGTCCCGCCATCTGGTTCACGTTGCGACCGTAACCGCCCATGCCTCCGGCTTGGATAATCCAGCCCGCAACGGTGGGAATGGTAAAGTAGCCGATGATGCCGATGCAGAGGAATACGATATACACCCCGTCGCTCGAATCCAGCGAGAAGTTCGGGTCTGCCTGCATCCGCTCGATGTCGTTTTGCAGCATCAGAACCTGTATCTTCGCCAGTATGGTGCTGAACATGTCCGATACCGGTAGCCACAGATAGACCTGTATATAGCGGCATATCCACTGCGTGAGCGTGTTTTGGAAACCGTCCCATACCGACAGGGCGAAGGCTATCGGACCGAGAATCGCCAGCACCACGAGAAAGAAGGTGCGGACGGTGTCTATCACGAGGGCGGCGGCTTGGAACAGCAGTTCGAGTATCTCGCGGAAGAAGTCGCGGATGCTCTTCTTCATGTTGTACATTCCCCGGTCGATATACATTCCCGCCATCGTCACCATGTCGGAGGGCGACCAGCCGAGTTCCTCCAGTTGCTTGTCAAATTCCTCGTTGGACACGAGGTAGGCGGTTTCGGGGTTGCGTACCATCGCCTCGTATTCCAGTTTGTCCTTCTGCTCCCGGTATCGGTTCATGTCCAGCGTTTCCGCCTCCAGCATCTTTGCCGTGCCCTGTACGACGGGTGAGAGGATGCTGTTTATCGTGCCCAGCACCACAGTCGGGAAGAACATGATGCACAGACCGATGGCAAAAGGACGGAGCATCGGGAATACGTCTATCGGTTCAGCTCTCGCCAGCGACTGCCATACCCGGTAGGCGACGTAGAACAGCGCACCCAGCCCGGCGATGCCTTTCGCCACACCAGCCATGTCCCCACACAGCGGCATCATCTGCTCATAAAGTGAACGTAAAATCTGATGAAGGTTGTCGAACTTCATAGGCTACCAGTATCTTTCGTTCATGTTCCCGTACAGCCCCATGATGCGGTCGAGGTCGTTCTTCTTTTTCGCACGCAGGTAACTCACGGAGATGTTCTTGTTCGTGTAGTAGCTCACGAGGTTGCGGTAACGCTTCATCTTCGAGTGGCAGCGTTCCACCACGTCCATGCGCTCCTTGTCGGTCATGGAGAGCGTGGTGATGTTCACCACGTTCCTGAGTTCCGTCAACACTTCGTTGCTTTCCTCCAGCAGTTTCGTGTAGCCGAAAGCGATTGCGGAAAGCTCTTCGGGTCTGAAATTCCCGTCACGGAGCATCCGTTGGAAACTGTTCACATAGATGTCTGTGATGTCGCCCACCATCAGGATGGTCTGCTGCACCTTGCGGGCGTCCTTGACCAGATTGTTCACCGATTTGAGGGCATCGTAATACTTCTTGCCCTGCTGATAGATTTTCACCGTCTCCTGAAAGTTGCTCACCATGTTCGTGGCGGTCTTGGAGGTATGGATGATGTTTTTGGAGGCATTGATGATGCCCTGCGCTAGATTGCCCGGATCGCTTACGACCCACTGTGCGCTTGCCCTGCCCGCGAAAAGCAGGCACAGGCAGATAATCATTGTTATTCTTGTTCTCATGTTACTTTGGATTTTAGTGGTTGTTATTCTTCGGTCGGATGTCCCGGCTGCGGCTTCACCCGCACATAGTCCCCGTTTGGCGAGAAAGTCAGCACATCCGTGGCCTCGTTGTAGGACACGTCGATGCGGAAGCCGGTGTTCATGAACAGGTTGCCGTTCTCCTCCTGCAAGAGATAGGTTTCCGGCTTGAGCTTGCGGCGCAGACCGCTACGACGGAACACCGTCACTTTGTAGGCTTCGCCCTCCTTGTAGATAAGCACGTCAGGTTTTCCCTCCACGCTCTCCCAGTTCCCGCACAGCATGTCGCGGCGGTTGTCGGCCACGTCGCAGGATTGCAGCATCATGACCGCCAATCCGATAAGGCACTTGCTGACTTGCAGCATTTTCACTTTTGGTAAATTCATACGCGTTTTTCTTTTTTGGTTGATACATTCTGTTTTTTAGTTATTCCTTGTTTCTCCGCCTTTCGGCAAGCTGCCGGATGGCGGCTTCGATGTCGTCGCCCAGCTTCTCCGCCAGACGGTAAACCTCCACTTTTTCCGTTTCCTCGGTGGTGTACGCCAGATACTCTTCCGCGCTGACCTCCGTGGCATAGACCGCCGACTGCGTGCCGCCCAAGCCTATCCACACCTCCTTGTAGAGCCGTGAAGGGTTGTTCGCCATGTTGATGGAGAGTATCTGCGACTTCTCCTTTTCCGTCAGTCCGAGCAACGCCTGTATCTGGTCGAACTTGTTCATATATTTCCTTTGGTCAAGCAGGATTTTACAATCCGAGTTGTTGATAATGCTCTCTTTGACCACCGGAGAACTGATAATGTCGTCCACCTCCTGCGTCACCACGATTGCCTCGCCGTAATATTTTCTGACCGTCTTATACATATAGCGCAGATATTCAGCCATGTTCGCCGATGAGAGGGCCTTCCAAGCCTCTTCCACGATAAGCTGTTTCCGCACGCCTTTCAGCCGCCGCATCTTGTTGATGAAGGCTTCCATGATGATGATGGTCACGACGGGGAACAGTTCGCGGTTTTCTTTAATCGAATCTATCTCGAAGACGATGAACCGCTTGCCGAGCAGGTCGATGTTCTCCGTGGAGTTGAGCAGGAAATCGTAACGCCCGCCCCGGTAATACTGCCGCATGGTGGTGAGCATGTTGTCGATGTTGAAGTCGGACTTCTCCACCTTGATGTCACGCTGTGCCAGTTCCTTGCGGTAGTCGTCACGCATATACTCGTAGAAGGTGTTGAACGACGGCACGATGCTACGGTCGGATTGGATGCGCTCAATATAGGCACTCACGGCACTGCCCAGCTCGCCGCTCTCCGTCTTTGTCACCTTGTCGTCCTCCGACTTCCAGAGCGTCAGCAACAGGGTCTTGATGCTGTCCTTCTTCTCCACGTCGAAGATGTAATCGTCGGTGTAGAACGGGTTGAAGCTGATGGGCTTATCTTCCGTGTAGGTGAAATACACACCGTCCGCTCCGCCTGTCTTGCGTCGGATCATGCCGCACAAGCCCTGATAGGAGTTTCCCGTGTCCACCAATACCACATGTGCGCCTTGCTCATAATATTGGCGCACGAGGTGGTTCATGAAGAAAGACTTGCCGCTGCCCGAAGGACCCAGCACGAACTTGTTGCGGTTGGTCGTGATACCTCGCTTCATGGGCAGGTCGGAGATGTCAAGGTGCAGCGGTTTTCCCGTGAGCCTGTCCACCATCTTGATGCCGAAGGGCGAGAGCGAGCTGCGGTAGTTGGTTTCCTCTGTGAACAGGCACACCGCCTGTTCGATGAAGGTGTGGAAACTCTCTTCCGCCGGGAAGTCCGCCGCATTGCCGGGTATCGCCGCCCAGTAGAGTGTCGGGCAGTCGATGGTGTTGTGGCGCGGCACGCATTCCATGCTTGCCAACTGGCTGCCCACGTCGTTCTTGATATGCTTCAGTTCCTCCGCATCGTCGCTCCACGCCATGACGTTGAAGTGTGCCCGTACCGAGGTCAGTCCGTAGGAATGGGCTTCGTTCAGGTATTGGTCTATCCACTCGCGGTTGATGCTGTTGCTCCTTGAATAGCGAGATAGCGACTGCATGTTACGGGCGGACTTCTCGAACTTCTGCAAGGTTTCCTCACTGTTGTCTATCAGCACATACTGGTTGTAGATATGGTTGCAGGAGAGCAGAAGCCCCACCGGGGAGGCGAATGACAGTCGGCAGTCACTCCGGTCGGTGGAGAGCTTCTCGTAACGGGTGTCGGTAGCCACCTTGCCCGGCAGGTCTTCCGCGTCGGAGAGGGTGTGCAGACACAGGCGGTTGTCGCCGATGCGCATCTCCCTTGCCGAAAGCTCGATGTCCTGCAAGGTGGTGTCACCTTCCGGCATGAGCGAGAAGTAGCGTTCAATAAGTCCCGTCTTTCCCTCAGTACCCACAATCTCATCGGTGGAGAGGCGGCGCAGCCTGACAAGCCCGCTGTCGTTCATGATGCGCTCGAACTGTTCGCAGGCTTCCAAGAACTTGGTCGTGGTTTCCCTGTCCAGCTCCTTCGGGATGATATGTCCCCGGCACAGCGTGCTGAAATTGCTCTGCATCCGGTTACGCTCCTTTGTTGTCTTGGTCAGGTAGAGGTAGCAGGTGTGTTTCAGGTACGGACGCTCGTTGAAGTGACGCTCGAAAGAGCGGCTTAAAAAGCTCATGTCGTCCTTCTGAAGCTCCGGTTTGTAGCGTTCCTTGATGAACCAGTCCTGTTTGTGGACGACGGAGTAGTCCGGCAGCACCTTGATAGCCTTGCACCAGCAACTGTGTATCGCCTCGTACTCCGCACCCGTCACGGTGTAAAGTTCCGGTAGTTCCACCTCGAAAGCCACCGTGATGTCGGCGTCCTTTGAGATGATGCAGCCATGCTCCACCGCTAAAAGTGGGAACCTGTTTTCCAGTGTTGTCATTTTCGATGTATTCCTCATTGTCTTTCTTCCTTTCGTTGTCGTTTGAACAGACGGGTTATCCGCCGCCGGTTGATAAGGTATCGGGGATGGCTCCGTGCCGCTCCTAATTTCATCAGCCCGTGTTCACCGTACCGGGCGTTCAGCGCGAAGGTCTGCCATACAAGGAGGGAGGACGATGCCGCGCCGAAGCCGATACATATCCACTGGTCGATACCGACCATGTAGAGGATGACGAACAGGACGAAGAGAGCCAGCAGACCTCCGCAGAAGATGAAGAGGTACTGTGCCTTCAAGCCCTTGAACTCTACCGGACGGCCGATACCCTTGTTGATTGGGTATTCAGCCATACATTATTTATTAAAGGAAGAATGAGCGCAGGATGGTGGCGGCAACAATCAGGAAGATGCACGCGCCGAACCACGAGGCGGCTGTCTTGCTGGTGTCGGGGTCGCCCGATGAAAACTTGCCGTACACTTTTACGCCCCCGATAAGCCCGACGACTGCACCGATGGCGTATATCAGTTTAGTTCCGGGGTCGAAATAAGAACTCACCATAGAGGTGGCTTCGTTGATGCCCGCGATGCCGTTTCCCTGCGCGAAAGCGGAGGCGGTTGCGGCGATGACAAGTGCCGCGGAGAGGATTGCTTTTCTGTTTTTCAAGATGTTCTTGTTCATAAACTGTTCTTGTTTTTTGCCGTCAAAAGGGTGGATGGTCCTTTGTCGGGCGGTTGATACTTTGTTTCTTTACTTTGGTTTTAGTGGATGCCCGTTTGTTTCCACGGACGTGGGCGTGTCCGTTGCGGATGGGGATGCGCCTTGCGTTTCCTCGCCGCGTGGGTTGATGTCATTCTTTCATGTTCATTTCTTTTATTGTTGTCATACATAGTTGCGAATGTCGAACTCCTCGATGTTGTCCGGCACGACGAACTCCTTTTCAGATTTCTTCAGCCGAATCTCGATAAGCCCCTTGATGCGGATGCCTATCTCCGAAGAGCCTTCCATCATTTTCTCGTACAACTCCGTGCCCTCCATGTCGGTGAACACCTTAGCCGCCTTTTCACGTTCCGCCTGTGTCGCGTCCGGGTTTTTGGCGGTCTTGCAGGCGTCGTCAATCTCGTCAAAGCTGCTGCCCGAAGCCCGTGGCGTGTCCGAGGCGTCCTCTTCCGGTTCGTCGTCCCCGTATCCCAGTTCCTCCGGCGGTATGCTCGTGAAGGTCTCATCGAGTTTTTCCTCCGGGACTTGTGCCGGGCGGGATGCGTTTCCCGTTTTTCCGTCGTCAAAAGTAGCCTCTTCCTCCGACAGCTCAATGCCTTTTTCAATAGTGGCGGCTTCTTGCGTCGGTATGGCAGCGGTTGTCCGGGTGGATGCCATCCTGAAACGGCTCTTGCCGATGATGTCCGCCTTTTCCGCAGGGACTTCCTCGTGTGCCGCTATGCGTTTAGCCTCATTCCCGTCCAGTGACCGCCATAATCCGACAATGCCCTTGAAGAAGCGGACAATCCGCGTGTCCATGATGCGCTCGTAAAGGAGCAGGAACAGGAACCAGAGGTTGCAGCCGACCGATACCGCCAGCAGAATGTCTGTCATGCTGATTGTGTAATTCATATCCTTCCGTTTTTGGTTAGAATACTGAATTGTAATTTCGGGCATAAAGGCTCTTTATCGCATCTTCGCACTGGTTGAAGTGGTGCGTCAGCACATGGTCGATGTAAGCGGACAGCGTAAGCCGGTCATGCCCGATTACACGGGTGATACGCATGATACGCTCGTGGTACTCCGGGCGCACATACGCCATCTTCCCCTCACGTGCCTTTACTTCCGGGTCGCGGATGAACAGGCGTTCATAGTCCTTCTCACTGCATTTGCCGCTTACCGGGACAGGCGACAGTATTTCCACACTCGCCTGCACTTGGGTAAACATACCTCCGCAGTCTTGCTGTGGTCTTTTTTCATTCGGTGTCATTTCTTTTTCCATTTTCAAATCAGATCTTCACGTTGTTTCTTGTACAGTTCGTTGATTCTCTCCTTGTGCTGTTCCAGATGCTGGCGCAGCACGGTATCCACATATCCGCCTACTGAGATTTCCCCTCCGGCGATGTCGTTCACGATTCTGAGGATCTTGCCGTGGACGTCACGGCTGATATAGACACATTGGCGGGTCTTTATCTCGTTGCGGCGCAGGAATAGCTCGTTGTAGTCCTCGTCCTGCCTTTTCCGGCGTCCACTTTCCCTCTGCGCTTTTTCCCGTGTTACGGGTTGCACAGGAGATGGTTCCGGTGCGGCGGTGTCCTCTTCGGTCGGTGCAGCTGCGGGTACTTCCTGTGCGGGGCGCAGTGTCCCGTCCTGTGTGCGCCGCCCGATGGAGGCTAACAGCAGTTCCTCGTCGATGCCTTCCGTGTTCACTTTCCTGCTGCCCATGCTCACTGCGGTCTGATGATGTCGCTTATCTCTTCGGAAAACTCCCGGATGCCACTCCCTTTCAGCAGTGCCGTGTCCATCGGGAAGATGGTGGAGCGGAAAACGCTCTTGCGCTCTTCCGAAAGGTCACGGCGGAACTTCTTGCTGTCGGGCAAGCGGGTGGAAAGTACCGGAAAGCCCATTTCGGCTATCACTTCCTCGTAGATGCCGTACAAGTCGTTCCTCTCCCTGCCGTCCACCATCGTCCAGAACAGATGCAGCCCCTTTGTTTTCGCCTGTCCGGTAGTCATCAGCCTGTCGCGGAACATCGTGACGAATTTCAGGGTACTCTCCACGACAAAGCGGTCGGCACTCAGCGGAGTGAAAATGTAGTCCATCTGCGAGAGCGTCTTTATCACGCCGTTGCTTCGGAGTGTGCCGGGCATGTCGAAGAACACCACGTCGGGTTTCACGTCCTCAGTGGCAATCATCCTCTCGGCATCGTCGAGGGCGTTCACCGCATTGCTTTTGACGATGGTGTAGGCGTTCTTTTTGATCCGGCGGAAATGGTCGCAAGCGAGAGCCTTGAAGTAGGTGCTGCTGTCGATAAGCCCCATTTCGTGTTCGCGCAGCCCGTGGATGCTGTGCTGCGGGTCGTCGCAGTCCACGACGGCGACATTGTAGCCTTTCACGTTGTGCAGGTAGCTGGCGGCAAGTGCCGTGACAGTGGATTTGCCGATGCCACCTTTCTGTGTTGCGAATGCAACGAAGATTTCCTTACTCATAGTTCCATTTATTTTAATTGTTGATGATTTGTTTTTCTGTTTCCATACGGATTTGGCTGTCGCACCATCCGCTTCCGTGACTACACACGCAGGCGGGTCGTCGCGTATCCGGTTCTGTGGTGAAGCGGTGCGTCGGACAAATGGTGATTGACGACATTGCGTCATGAAGTCATTGAATCCATACGTCACCGAATTGTCGGAGAACCGGGTTTCCGACGGTTCGGGTATCCGTTTCGGCAAGTATCCGAAGAAGCGGATTTCCGGGTATTTGAATGTTCCGTTTATCATATCTTCAAATCGTTCGTTTCTTGAATCATGCTGCAAATAAACAAGTATATTTTGGAACCTGTATCACTTCTCCGGCAAGTGGCGGCACGTTGCGCCGGTTGGCAGTCATTGACCGGGTCAAGCATCTGTCCGATACCGCTTTAAGGGCGTAACTTTGCACCCGGACAGCAGGGTTCGCCGATGACGCGCGGCCCGGAGTCCTGAAAGGTATTTTCCCAATCCGTCCCCTGACGGATTTTTATGTTCACCTGAACATAGCAAGATGTCTTTTCAGCCGCTCAAAATATTTTGAGCAGCCACGAAAAGCACTTGCCCTTGCAGGGGGCGGGCTTTCCCTCCGAAGTCGGGAAGCCTTTCAGAACTGCGGTGCTGTAATCCGAAGCGGCGGCTTATGCCGTCAATCCGCTAAATCCAAAGTAATATGAAAGAGAAAAGGAAAAGCAAATCAGGGAGAAATCCCAAACTTGATCCGGCGGTGTACCGGTACACCGTCCGTTTCAACGAGGAGGAACACAACCGTTTCCTCGCCATGTTCGGAAAATCGGGTGTCTATGCACGGTCTGTTTTCCTCAAAGCGCACTTCTTCGGGCAACCGTTCAAGGTGCTGAAGGTGGACAAGACGTTGGTGGACTATTACACCAAACTGTCGGATTTTCATGCACAATTCCGTGCCGTGGGTACGAATTACAACCAAGTCGTGAAGGAACTGAGGCTGCATTTTTCAGAGAAAAAGGCGATGGCGTTGCTCTACAAATTAGAGCAACACACCGTCGAACTCGTGAAACTGAGCCGCCGGATTGTGGAACTTTCAAGGGAAATGGAGGCAAAATGGTCGCAAAAATCAGTGTAGGAAGTTCGTTGTACGGCGCGATTGCCTACAACGGGGAGAAGATTAACGAGGCGCAGGGGCGGCTTCTCACCACCAACCGCATCTACAATGACGGTTCGGGAACGGTGGACATAGGCAAGGCGATGGAGGGTTTTCTCACCTTCCTGCCACCGCAGATGAAGATCGAGAAGCCGGTGGTGCATATCTCTCTCAACCCGCACCCGGAGGATGTGCTGACCGATATTGAGTTGCAGAATATCGCCCGCGAGTATCTGGAAAAACTCGGTTTCGGAAACCAGCCTTATCTTGTATTCAAGCACGAGGACATCGACCGCCACCACCTGCACATCGTGACGGTCAACGTGGACGAGAACGGGAAAAGGCTCAACCGGGATTTTCTCTACCGCCGCAGCGACCGTATCCGCAGGGAACTGGAACAGAAGTACGGATTGCATCCGGCAGAACGTAAAAATCAGAGATTGGATAATCCGTTGCGCAAGGTGGCCGCATCGGCAGGTGATGTGAAGAAGCAGGTAGGCAACACCGTGAAGGCTCTGAATGGGCAGTACCGTTTCCAGACGATGGGCGAATACCGTGCGCTCCTTTCCTTATATAATATGACGGTGGAGGAAGCGAGGGGCAACGTGCGCGGACGGGAGTATCACGGGCTGGTCTATTCCGTCACGGACGACAAGGGTAACAAGGTGGGCAACCCGTTCAAATCCTCGCTTTTCGGGAAGTCCGCAGGCTATGAAGCCGTACAGAAGAAGTTTGTCCGTTCCAAATCGGAAATCAAGGATAGGAAACTGGCAGACATGACGAAACGCACCGTCCTTTCCGTGCTGCAAGGCACTTATGACAAGGACAAATTTGTATCCCAACTCAAAGAGAAGGGCATCGACACCGTACTGCGCTACACAGAGGAAGGGCGCATCTATGGGGCTACCTTCATCGACCACCGCACGGGATGCGTGCTGAACGGTTCGCGCATGGGTAAGGAGCTTTCGGCGAATGCCTTGCAGGAACACTTCACCCTGCCATACGCCGGACAACCGCCGATACCGCTATCCATCCCTGTGGATGCTGCGGACAAGGCACACGGGCAGACCGCCTACGACAGTGAAGATATATCGGGCGGTATGGGCTTGCTCACTCCCGAAGGTCCGGCGGTAGATGCCGAGGAAGAGGCTTTCATCCGGGCGATGAAGCGCAAAAAGAAGAAAAAACGCAAGGGCTTGGGTATGTAATCAGAGTATCAACAATTAAAAAATCAATGTATGTCACAACAAGAAGACGATTTGAGGGCATTGGCGAAAATCATGGATTTTCTGCGTGCCGTGAGTATCATTTTAGTGGTCATGAACGTGTACTGGTTCTGCTACGAAGCCATCCGGCTGTGGGGCGTGAACATCGGCGTGGTGGACAAAATCCTTCTGAACTTCGACCGCACGGCGGGGCTGTTCCATTCCATTCTCTACACGAAGCTGTTTTCCGTCCTTTTGCTTGCCTTGTCCTGTCTGGGTACGAAGGGTGTCAAGGGTGAGAAAATCACTTGGGGGAGAATCTGGACAGCATTTGCCGTCGGGTTCGTGCTGTTTTTCCTGAACTGGTGGTTGCTGCCCCTGCCGCTGCCGCTTGAAGCGGTGACGGGACTGTATGTCCTTACCATTGGAACGGGCTATGTCTGCCTGTTGATGGGTGGTCTGTGGATGAGCCGCCTGTTGAAACACAATTTGATGGAGGATGTTTTCAACAACGAGAACGAGAGTTTCATGCAGGAAACGAGGCTTATCGAAAGCGAGTATTCGGTCAATCTGCCGACACGTTTCTATTACAGGAAACGCTGGAACAACGGTTGGATCAATGTAGTTAATCCCTTCCGTGCGTCCATCGTGTTGGGTACGCCGGGCAGCGGCAAGTCCTATGCCGTGGTAAACAATTTTATCAAGCAACAGATTGAAAAGGGCTTTAGTCAATACATCTACGATTTCAAGTATCCCGACCTATCTACTATTGCCTACAACCATTTGCTGAACCACCCGGACGGCTACAAGGTAAAGCCGAAGTTCTATGTGATCAACTTCGACGACCCGCGACGCTCTCATCGGTGCAATCCCATTCACCCGGATTTTATGGAAGATATTACGGATGCCTATGAGAGTGCCTACACAATAATGCTCAACCTCAATAAAACGTGGGTGCAAAAGCAGGGCGACTTCTTCGTGGAGTCACCTATCATTCTGTTTGCCAGTATTATCTGGTATCTCAAAATCTATCAGAACGGGAAGTTTTGCACGTTTCCCCATGCTATCGAGTTTCTGAACCGCCGTTACGAGGATATATTTCCGATACTGACCTCTTATCCGGAGCTGGAGAACTACCTTTCGCCGTTCATGGATGCGTGGCTTGGAGGGGCTGCGGAGCAGCTCATGGGTCAGATAGCGTCGGCAAAAATCCCGCTTTCGAGGATGATTTCACCGCAGCTCTACTGGGTGATGTCAGACAGCGAGTTTACGCTGGACATCAACAATCCCGAAGAGCCGAAAATCCTCTGCGTGGGTAACAATCCCGACCGTCAGAATATCTACGGTGCGGCACTCGGTCTGTATAATTCCCGTATCGTGAAGCTCATCAACAAGAAGGGGATGCTGAAGTCATCGGTCATCATCGACGAGTTGCCCACAATATACTTCAAAGGGTTGGACAATCTTATAGCTACCGCCCGAAGCAACAAGGTTGCCGTGTGTCTGGGCTTTCAGGATTTCAGCCAGTTAGTGCGTGACTACGGGGACAAAGAGGCGAAAGTGGTGATGAACACTGTCGGCAATATTTTCTCCGGTCAGGTGGTGGGGGAAACAGCCAAGACGCTCTCCGAGCGGTTCGGTAAGGTGTTGCAGAAACGGCAGTCCATCTCCATCAACCGGCAGGATGTTTCCACCTCCATCAACACGCAGATGGACGCGCTCATTCCACCGAGTAAGATTTCCGGGCTTACGCAGGGAATGTTTGTCGGTTCTGTATCCGACAACTTCAACGAGCGTATCGAGCAGAAGATTTTTCATTGCGAGATTGTGGTGGATGCCGAAAAGGTGAAACGGGAAGAAAGTGCCTACAAGAAAATTCCCGTCATTACAAACTTCACGGACGAGGACGGCAACGACCGCATGAAGGAAACGGTGCAGGCGAACTACCGGCGCATCAAGGAAGAGGTGAAGCAGATTGTGCAGGAGGAACTGGAGCGTATCAAAAACGATCCGGTGCTGTGTAAACTGCTACCAGATAATGAGACTGTCTAACAAGTCCCCAAAATTGAAAATTATCCCTATCGAAGTTTGAAGTGACCCCCAAAAGTTGGATACAATTTTTTTGGGGGGCACTTCAGTTCTGACGGGTAAAATCGTAAAATTCGGACTTGTTAGACAAATACTTACGCGGTTTCAACCTCAGGTACTGAATCTATCGAATTGACAAATTTAACCAATTGCGGATCTGAATCTTTTTGTATGAGGTTTCGGAGACTCTTTTTCAATTCATAAGCATCATCCCCTGCTGTATTTATTAAATCCATATAAAAATCTTTGTTTTGCAGAATCAATGAACGGCATGCCCCATCGGAAATTACAGGTTTCACTATTTTATCAATAACGTCTCCAGCTTGACTTTTCAAATTACCATGCGATCTAAGCCATGTTTCGAAAAATTGAAACTTTATTGCATTGATAGTCTTTTTACCGATGCAGAAATCATTTCTTATATCGGTAACTGTCGATTTAATTTTTCGTTTATCCAATCTTTCAACTATATTCTTGAAACAATTAGGGAAAGGATTCAAACTTTGAGTTCCAGAAGCAATATCCATCAGAATCTTTTTGCCAAATTCAGTCAAGTTATCTGGCAAGGATTTGATTTTAGCCAGTAAATGTTTTATTGCGACAAACCAATAATATGATGTATGTGCTGTTCTTTGGGCGTATAATGTATCAACACTTATTTCAGACAACGCTTCGAACGCTATTTTATTGATATGATCGGTCAGGACATTGCTTATTTTAGTGGTCAAATCGTAAAAAGATGCGTCAGGAATTACATCTTTAATATTGTTCTTAGTGATATACTTATCCAAATCGGTATTCCACTCTGCTAAATGCTCGATAAATACCTCATCCGTTACACCTATTCTGTTCTTAATATCTTCAAATTGGGGCAATATGTCTGAGAGCAATAATTTATAGCCAAGTTTATGATTTACCATGTATTGTAGTGTTTCATTTAATAGCGGTATATTCCATCCCACACTATTTACTAATAAGTCTCCATGATCCACATAATAGTCCATGAGTTCTGCAACATATTTTATATCTCCACCCTCTATTAAGGAAACGGAATGACCATGTGCCAATTGCATGGCGACTAAATCGTAATATCCAGACTCTTTAATGTTTCGGCCATCAGTTTCTAATTCAGAATGCAACTGATTTATGTAGGTTGAATCTAACGTTACAGGTAAAGGTCTTTCTTCGTCAGATGCCAATAAACGATAGGTTGTAAATATAGCCCCTATATTATCTTTATTTACATTCTGTTCATCAATGCAATTCGTGATCGCTTGCAAAAGCGTTGGAAACGTATAGGTAGAATTATCTTTTAACGTTTTTACAATATCTGCATGGTCGAAATTATCGGGTAGTAAGTTTGCCAAATAATTATCGAGCGCCTCCGAATTTGTTGCTACTTGATAATATTTATATGCTTTAGTTGTCGCGTTATCCCGATAGGCAGCATCTGTTGCATTTGCAGCTTGAATATAATCGATAAATGTATTTGGCTTGACTGTTTTTGCTTCAATCAATGACGTAAAATCGCACGCCAACTTATTTTGCGCAATAAACCTGTCTATTGCATCTAACGTTTTGAAATAGTCGCCGCCATTGAAGTCATTGAACCGAACTATCTTCTTATATAATTGAGCAATCACATGGTTTTGGCTTTCCGTGTCTAAATGCAACAGCAGTTCTTGGTATTCGACAGGGAACACCTGCTTCTCTATGGATTCTTTTAATTTCAATTGTGCTATTCTTTGCCATACACGCAGAATAACATCGCTCTTTCGAGTTAATTTATGCAAACAATGTATAATCTTATCGATAAGCGCATTGTCCATACATTGTATAACTTCTTCTAATACAGTGTCAAATTGTTTATTAGTCTCTGCATATTGATTTATGTCGTGGTCTTCTTCTCCGTTGATGCAGCCTTCAATATATTTTTTCAATGGAATTTGTCGAGCATCTTCAACATCGACACCATATACCAAAGCTGCAATTTCGCGTTGTGTTTGCAGATCATTGTTAATTATTGTTTGAATGCCATTCAGATAGTCGCCGGACAATATTTGTTCTACTGGATTTGCCAGAATATCCGTCTTCTTCAAACAGAACAATGCTATGTTTATCATCAAAATTTCGTTACACCACTCTTGTTTAAGAGCGACCATCTCATTGATATATGATATAATTTCCCTAACATTGGCATTAGGATTTACCAATCTGAATATCCGATTTATAGTTTCTTTCGCTTCATTTTCTGTTTCTCCAAATGCTTCAACAAACAGTTTGTTGAATATACTTCGATAGTCGGTAATAACAGGAGGAGCAACACGATAAACAATAGGGAAAGTTTTATTGATAAAATACTTGGTCAGTTGTTTCGTTTGTTCGTCGGTCTCATCTCCGAATGCACAAGCTAAATGTGTTTCATCGAAAGGAATAACAGCCCAAACATTTTCAAAACCGCTATCGGCGAAGAACGTATGGATAGAAGACCATAATTCTTTTACTTTTTCAGCGGGGAGACGATCCATGTTGTCAAAAACAAGGACTAATTTACGTTGTCCTTTTTCCTTGATAAAATCAGAAATGTCTTGCATCCATGTTTTGAACTCGTAAACCGTTGGTTCGTCTTCGCTCAAAGTCTCATAGCAAACGTCCTTTTCGACTTTATCTTGATAAATAGCTAACATATAACTCCATCCATATTTATGATCTTTGCTATATGCCCATTTCCAAACGCACAATGCAATAAGAACTGGCAGTGCAGCTATGATAATAGACAATAAAGAAAACCACCATGTTGTGGGTGTAGGTTTTACTGCATACGCAATAAATGTAAATATCGGAGTTAAAACTGCAACCAAAAATGCCGCAACCATACCATTACTGATAAGGGGATATTTTTCGGTTACGGTCTCCGTTTTACGGGCTAATAAATATTTCAGCTTTTCAGACCATGATACGGTTTTCGTACCTCCACCTTTGACTTTTATTGTTGCATTTCCAGATAGGATACCATCATCAATAAGTTTGCTTGTAAGCAATTCCAATATAGAGCGGCGTTGCAAGTCCTCTTGATGTCCCCATGCGTCATACTCAAAAAAGTAATAGTCGTCTGATAATTCACGTTCCAACATTTTAACCACGTTGGATTTTCTAGATCCCCAAATACCTTCGATGCCGATAATTCGAGGTAAAGTACATTCCTCATCCAATGAATCATTCTGACAAAAATGGCGAGCAATAGTTTTTGCCAACCTTTCTTGCGAACCTCCATCGAATTTGTCAATACCACACGGTTTATTTTGGATAAACCGCGGATATTGCTGTTTGGATTGTAGTTTTGTTTCCATATACGTAATTTATTGATTATACGAACTCCAAATAATTCTCCCGATTTACCACATGAAACTCGGCATAGGGATAGGCTTCTTGGAAGGCTTTCGGTGCGGCCGGCATTTTATTTCCCCACTTGAACTCCAAGGCGGTAAGACTGTCGGCACTCTCCTCAATCAGGTCGATTTCCTGTTTGTCGTAGGTGCGCCAGAAATAGAACTCCCTGTGCAGTCCCTCATTGAAGTTCGCTTTGCGCCGCTCTCCGATGATGTAGTTCTCCCACAGCGCACCGACATCCTGCCGAATGGCCAGCGGTGAGAAAGCCCCGATAATGGCATTGCGAATGCCGTTGTCGTAGAAGTACCACTTGCCAGCTTTTGTAACCTCCTTGCGTAGGTTACGCGAATAAGCCCCCAGACGATAGATAACGAAGACCTTTTCCAATAGGTCGAGGTATTTTTCAACGGTCGTCTTGCTCATGCCGAGTTGTTTACCTAACTCTTCGTAAGAAACTTCGCTGCCCAACTGAAAAGCTATCAATCGCAGTAGATCGCGCATCTTGCTCGAATTTTTTAAGCCGTCAATTGCTAAGATATCTTTAAGCAGGTATGCACCGACAATATCACGTAGGTAGTCTGTTTTACGTTCATAGTTCTCCATCATTACTACTTCGGGATAGGAACCGTAAATCAAGCGCGCTTCGAGGTTCTGGCGGGTTTCAAGTGCCGTTTCCGTCTGTGCGATTTCCCGTTGCGAGAATGGTGTAAGGAGAAATTGCGTACTGCGGCCGACCAACGGTTCACCAGTCTTATTCAGCAAATCGAATGACGAAGAACCACTTGCCAAGACACTTATTCCCGGTATTTCATCAACTATCAACTTCAGAATACTACCGATTTGTGGTATGTTCTGTGCCTCATCAATAGCCAGCAAATCAATACCATCCAATAAATGCCGATAATTGGCTATTGAGCGATTCTCCAATAGTGCTAATGTGTCGTAGTCTTCGCCGTTGAGCATCATCGTCCTACCTGAATAGTTGTCCACAATTTTACGCATCATTACCGTTTTACCAACACGGCGAGCACCAAAAATCAGTACTGCTTTATTGGGCGCGATTCGTGCTGTAATCTTCTCTTGAAGTATTCTATTTACTGTTTCCATACCTTATAAAATATAATGCAAAGATAATCATATTTTTTTAATTGGCGAATTTTACAAAAAAAACGGGCTATTAAATGGCGATTTTTACAACCACAATCTTATGGAAGTTGTTTCATTGTTTTTAGTAATGATATATGTTCATACTATGATGACTCAATAATTTACCAGACATACGTTTCTGAAATTTGTCCTTATAGGAATGAAAAACTCACATATATTGTGCTAATTAATATATAATTAAATGAAAATAAAAAGACAGGATACGAGTATTCCTGTCTTCTCATATGTAATGGATATTTTTTTATTTTCTCATCCGCTCCAACTCCTCATCACGCAACATTCTCTCGTTCAGTTTTTCCTGCATCCTGTCAATGAAATAGGTGCGGCTTTCGTTCTTCCGGCGTTTGATATCAGTGTAGAAGCGGTAGCAGTCTTTAGAATCAACCCCGAATATCTTATAGAGAAGTGGGGCGAGCTGTTTGAGCGGCATATTGCCGTTGTTGATGCAGCCCATCACGTCTATGCCGTAGATAAGTTCCACGAGGTCGATGGCATTGCCCGTCCATTGAAGAAGGCTGGCGGTGGTTTCTGTTGCGTTGTTGGCGGATATTAGTGGTGGCACTTGGGGCGTGGCAAGGAATTTCTGCATCTTTCTTACGAAAGACAGAGCCTTGCTGACGTAGGCGGCAATCTCTCTTTTTTCTTCTGACAGATTACGTACGGGATGGTGCTGCAACTCGATTTCGATGTAGGCAAGCGCGATGACGGTAAGGTTCATGTCCATGCCGCCGTTGCACAGTTCGATCACTTGGGTGGCGAAAGCCGTGTATGCCGTTTCCATATTGCAGTCGCCGGCTTCGTTTATCAGGCGGAAAAAGTCGGTTTCCGCCAGCAAGAAATAATTCATGGTTCTGTCAATTTTGAAAATTACACTTTGTTTTCTGCGTGCGCACATGAATATAATTGGCAAAAAACGCGGCAGAAAATAAAAAATCCAACACTCAATTTTACAAAGTGCTGGATTTCAGAGGTATAAAATTCAGTATTTTTTCACAAGGACAAATTATCTCCGACTTAAATTGTTTGTAATCGGAACATTTATTCTATTCCTGAAAATAGAAATGTATGCTTGCCGCACATTTTGGCTATCTTGCTTTTTTATCAAGGATATAGATAATGCGACATACACCGTTGGGATAGCTTTTCAAAGAGGAAAGCGTCCAGTGTTGCTCTGGCAGAGCCGACTTAAAAAAATGTCGTCCGCTTCCGGATATGAAAGGAACGGTGTATAGTATGATTTCATCCACAGCGTGCATCCGCAGCAGTCCGTTTATATAGTCTGCCGTGTCCGGTGTGGCTTCCGCGAGGTAACGGATGTTTGTGCAGTCTTTTCTCCATTCGTGCAGCATTGAAATGGAATAGTCCGGTGTCACACGGTAAAAGGCTTTCTTCCTGATTTCATCAAGACCGCAACGGTCAAGGCACAAATCCTGATGTGCTTTATCATATAACTCTGAAGAAAGACATCCGTCCATCGTCAGTACGGCGAGAATCTGAACTTTACCCATAATCGTTTCCTTTCGTTAGGCAAGGGTAAAAAAGTAGCGTGCAATTCACACTACCTTCAAGCGATGGCTCTGGTAAAGCCTTTACGGAGAGTACGTGAATGCACGCTATGCGTAAGCATAGCATAAGCATCACGCAATCGTCTCCGTAGTTCCAATTTACCAGATTTTCGCTTGAAACGCCTTGCGGTCTTATCCTATATGTTGGCGGCGAAAAGCTCCTGCCAATCGCCGTTTTTCTCAAATGTTATGCAAAGATAGCCAAATTCAGTGAATTACGGGCTATGATTGCTTGAATTTATATTTAAGTCCATACTCTTCAAGTTTGCTGTATAGTGTTGTCCTGCCTATGCCGAGCAGTTCTGCGGCGACACTCCGGTTGCCGTTTGCCTGTTTCAACGCACGCAATATCCGCTCCTTATCCTCCGCGTCATTGCGCAAGGCGAAGCTGACAGTAGAGGTCGGTTTCGTCACGGCAAGTTCCAGATGCTCTTTCATGACAACACCTTCCTGCGCCTGCAATACAGCACCCATAACTTTCTGCCGAAGTTCCCGCACGTTGCCCGGCCATGCGTGTGTCAGCAACGCTTTACGTGCTTCGGAACTGAACCCGCTCACGCTACACTCCAGCTCTCTGTTTGCCATATCACGGAAGAACTCTGCCAGCGGCATAATGTCTTCTTGACAGTCACGCAACGGAGGAACGGTTATCCCGAAGTCGTGCAGGCGGTACAGAAGATCCTGCCGAAAACGCTTTTCATTCACCGATACCTCCAAATCTTCATTGGTAGCAGCGATGATGCGGACATTGAAATTCCGGTCTGCCTTGTCTCCGACCGGGCGATACCGCCTCTCCTGTATGGCACGGAGCAACATCTGTTGGGTTTCCAACGCGAGGTTTCCTACCTCGTCCAGAAACAACGTGCCGCCTTCCGCCTCATGGAAATATCCTTTCTTGGCATTGTCCGCACCTGTAAATGCACCTTTGACGTGTCCGAAGAAAGCCGACGGTGCAAGCTCTTTGGAGAGTGAACCGCAGTCCACCGCCACAAATGGCTTGCCTGCACGTTTGCTCTTGTCATGCAACAGGTGGGCAATATGCTCCTTGCCCGTGCCGTTCTCACCAAATATCATCACGCTCATATCGGTGGCGGCTACCAGCCTTATGCGGTGCATGATTTTCTGAAAGGCGGAACCTTCACGGGCGAATATAGGCATACGGCGTTGTCCTGCCTGACGTTCTTTCAGTATGGAACGGATCAGGGGGACAAGTTTATCCTCCACAAGCTGTTTGGGAATATAGTCTATCGAGCCGAGTTTCATGCTTTCCACGGCGGTATTAACTTCGGCGTAGTCGGTCATAATGATGAAGGGCTGCATCTTTCCCTCCTTTCGCATCCAGCACAAAAGGTCTATGCCACTGCCGTCAGGCAGACGCAGGTCGGCAACCACGATATCATTATCTGTTGCCTGTTGCAGATGTTTCTTCGCGGTTGAGAGGTGGTAAGCCTTCATATTGCGGTAGCCCTCCCGTGACAGCATATTGCAGACATATTCGCAATACACGATGTTGTCTTCCACCACAATTATTTTTGTCTTATTCATCTTCGTATTTTCTCCTTTCCTCTTCTGCCAACCGTATTATTTCCACTCCCTTATCCAGCACGGCAGTCACGGCATGGCTTAACGCTTCACCATCCGGGAGAGCATCGCCACGAAGCAATCCGTAAAGTACATTCAGCGGTTGGTCGGCACGGAGCACCTCCCACGAACTGCGCAGGTGGTGGATCAGGGAATCCAGCTTTTGCAGGTCTTTTTCTTTTGCTGCATCCCGTACCGCCTGCATTTCCTTTTCTGTTTCAGTTATCAACTTTTCCAGCATGACGGCTTCATTGCCATAGGACAATAAGGCGGAAAAGTCCGGTTTCCCGTCCGGTGTCGCTTTTATGGCACACCTGTCGGAAACCTCCATCAGTTCCGATATGGAGAACGGTTTGAACAGGCATCCGGCAAAGCCTTTTGCCAATAGTTCCCCTTTGTTACAACTGCCCGAAGCGGTTGCCACAACCACCGGGATTGTTGGTGAATTGCCCACGTTGGACGAACGCAACAGTTCCAGCAATTCGAAACCGTTTATATCGGGCATATTCAAGTCTGTCAGCAACAGGCTGTATTCTTTCTGGCGTATCATTTCCATCAGTGCCGCAGCATCGGTGCAAGTGTCGCAGTGTATTCCTTCTTGGGAATACATCTCTTTCAGCATCAGAAGTAATACCTCATCATTGTCAATGGCGACAACATCATGGAATTTATTGTTATGATAAACAGGTGTATTGCTTGTATATCCAAGCTGTTCTTCAGCTTCCTGCATAGAAATTTCAACTGTGAAACGACTGCCTTTCCCTTTCTTGCTGTCTAAACGGATTGTTCCGCCAAGCATCGACACAATATTACGCATTATGGCAAGCCCAAGCCCGAAACCCTCCTTTGCGGCGGCATTTGATAGACGTTCAAACGCACCGAACGCTTGTTTCTGTTCCTCTTCTGTCATGCCTGTACCTGTATCTTCAACGACCAGTGTCAGAACTCCATTATCATATTCAGTAATCAAAGAAACACCGCCTTCTTCTGTGAACTTGACAGCGTTTGACAGCAGGTTATTCCCGATTTGTATTATTCGCTCTTTGTCGGTCAATACAATGGCATCGTGTCCAGTCTTCACGGACAAGGACAGCCCTTTGTTCACGGCAACAGGCATGAACTCCGTTTCAAGTGTGTGCGTGATTGCTGAAATCCGGCAGGGTGACAGACGGGGCTGTTCCTTGCCGTTGTCCAGGCGGAAGAAGTCAAGCAAAGTGTTAAGCATATCCCGCATACGGTCGGAGGATTGCAGTATGTTTTGGATATACTGCCCGGACTTATCCTCACACTGTTCTTTCCGTATCAGTCCGGCATAGCCTGTTATTGCTGTCAGCGGTGTGCGCAGTTCATGGGTGATAGTATGTACCGCCTTCTTCCTTGACGTTATCAGTGCCTCGTTCCGTTGTACGGATTGTTCCAGTTGCCTTATCAAATCAGTTGTCTTGTGCTTGTATTGTTTAATGCTTTTTGCATCACGATGTATGATGATGTAGGAAATTAACAACAATAGAAGAACGAATCCCATTAAACCGCCTACTTGCATAAATGACTTTTCACGCATGGCAACTATTTCGTTTTCCCGGCTTTGCAGTTCGGTTTGTACCTTTTCTTCTATTTGGCAAATCAATTCTTGCAGTTGTCTGTTAAGTTCTGCATTACGAGCTGCAAGGCTGTCGGCTTGTTCCGACAATTGGCGATCCTGCACTTTCTGTTCGCTGATTACGTTTCTATTGACCGAATGAAGGATAGTGGTTGATACTGCTGGAGTTACTTCCTTTTTTTTGCCGAATATGCCTAAGAAACCTTTTCGTTTTGGCTTTTTGGACTGTTCCTGCACACTTTTCTGTACAATAACCGGAATTTGATTGGCTATCTTCTTGTTAATAGATTGTTGTTCATCCATTAACCGGACTATCTGGAACATCTGTCGTTCCTTATCCTCTAAAAGACTGCGCACACTATCGATGCGCTCTGCTGGATAGGTGGCCTTGAAACGGCAGAGCATACTGTCCATTGCCATACGCCGTGCATGGTAATGCTCGATATCTTTATCGTTCCATTCCAGTATTGTTTCACCCAATAGAGAAAATTTTATCATTTGAATATTGATATTGTTTATTTCTTTTCGGAGCTCGTCTATTTTTTTATTGCCAAGTTCTAATGCTTCTATCTCCTGCCATTCATAGAGGCTATTATATGCCATACATCCGATAAGAATGGAGATAAGTATATATCCCAACCGTATTGCCTTATAGAAATTTCCTGACCGCTCCATTATTTTAATGACATTGATTTTTGGAACATGAATAAAAGTTTATCTTTTTCGTTCATGCGGATATTATCAGAATAACCGTCTTTTGTTATTTGATACCCACATGGCTTAACCATAAAAATGCCTAAGCCCTTAGTGTACGAACTTACTTCTGAGGCATAGTCTTTACTTGTATTTAATGGAACTTTCCCTTTAATATGACACCACTCATTATTACAACTGATGTCTTCAATCTCAGACATCAGTTTTTGCAAATCTGTAATAGCTTTGGAACTCGCTACTTGGGGTATCTGCAACTCAAAACAGAGCATCGGTTCGAGAATGTCCACACCTGACTGTTGCAAAGCCAGCCTGAAGACATAAGGGGTCAGCTGTCTGAAATCAGCAGGTGTACTTACCGGGCTATAATACTCGGCTTGAGTAAAAGTTACTTTCAGATCTGTCACTTCCCATCCATGTAAACCAGATTGGCAAGACATACGAATCCCTTCAAAAACGGCATTTTGAAAAGAATGGTTCAGATAACCATAGGAGATGTCACTTTCGATTTGCAACCCTGCCCCTAACGGTAAGGGTTCAAGAGTCAGCCCTATTGTGGCCCAGTAAGGGTTGGGTGGTACTTCGATCTGAATAATCTTATTGACCTTTTTTATAGGTCGTTCTTTGTAGATAGTCTTGATCTCATCAAAATGGACCTTTACGGAAAATCGTTCTTCCAGCAATGTCTGTATGATTTCCTTTTGGGTCAAACCATATAACGAGATTTCCAATTCATCACTATATGAGTTTATGGAAAAGGACAAAGACGGGTCTTCAATCCACAATGTATTCAGAGCGGATATCACCTTGCTTCTCTCTTCGGGCTTATTTGGCCGGACGGAGGATTTGAGAGCGGGATGCTGATGAGATAATCCTTGAATCAAACAAGGTTTAGCACCTAAATAATCTCCGATTCGAAAATCTTCTATATCTTCTACAATCGCGATATCATTGGCACCCACTTCATCAACATTTATCTCTCTGCCCTGATAAATAGTCTTTAGATTTTTAATCTTGATGAATTTTTCCGAATCGTTGATTCTTACAACGTCTCGAAGTCTCAGACTTCCGTCAATTATTTTAAGAAAACTTCTTTTATGCCCTTTGGGGTCATGCTCTATCTTATAGAGATAAGCTGAAAGTCTGTTTGAGACTGATGCCGGAGGAAGTATAAAAGAAGAAATGGCGTCCAACAACTCATTGATACCGATATTGAACATTGCTGATCCATGTAGCACCGGATAGACTTTGGCTTTTGCCACAAGAGCGATTATCGTATTCCAATAATCAGCCGGTGAAATTTCGCTATCCGCCAAATATCGTTCTAATATATCGTCGTCATGGTTGCATACAAATTCTTTGTATTCTTCCTTTATATATGTTTGGGAGCAAACCGGATAAACCGATCCATCGACAACAGTTTGCATAAACAGGACATCTTGCGACAGATTTGTTTTTATATCCATATACAAACGCTCCAAATTCACACCGGCACGGTCAATCTTATTGATAAATATAATTGTCGGGATTTGCAGCTTTTGTAAAGTACTGAACAGCAACTTTGTCTGCGCTTGTATGCCTTCCTTTGCGGATAAGATGAGGACTGCTCCATCAAGCATTTTGAATGTCCGCTCCACTTCCGCAATAAAATCCATGTGTCCCGGAGTGTCAATGATATTGCATTTCACTCCATTCCAGATAATAGATGTCGTAGAAGCCCGGACAGTAATTCCTCTACGTTTCTCTATATCCATAGAGTCCGTTATGGTGTCACCATTATCCACACGGCCGCACTTTTCCGTTGCTCCACTGGCAAACAGCAGATTCTCGGTTACGGAAGTTTTTCCTGCATCAATGTGAGCAAGAATTCCTAAATTTATAATATTCATTTGGATTAAGCAATAATATACTACAGTAGATGCATTGTCGAAACGCACCTTTTAATACCTCCTCGTAGCATATGAGAACTACAGGATTACTAACTCGTATTAATATGTATATTATTACTGCCGCATAACGATTACAAAATTACACAAAAAAATATATCTAACAAAAGTGGGAGGATTTTTTAACTTTTTACCATAGACATTTTATTAGGGAAGCGTAGGTTCAACTGGCAAGTACAAATAAGTAGAAATGTTTGAACAACACCGTTTTAGGAAGTTGAAAAATCAAGTTTCTCTCTCGGTATAGCGTTTATTTTGGCCAATATCTTCTTTAGTTTAGCATTTGTGTATTTCCCATTCGTGTTCTATTTAGCTCCTTATTATGAGTATGTAGCAAGTTACTTATCAAATTCAGCCTCTTTGAGGGTCAAATATGGTTTTGCAAATGGTGACTGACAAGACATAAACAAGGTCAGCAGGAATTTTTTACATAAATGGACATGAATGTATATAACCTAAAATAAGAATAAATTTTAATAAGGGCTGCCCAAAAAGAAAAAAATGCAGTTGCCATCCTATAGATACTTGCAGAAAGGATAAAATTTACTTTTAGACCTTTTGGGATAGCCCTTATTAATACTTCAGATAAAATTCCTTAGGTTATATTTTCAATCCTTTGGACCGGGTTTCCTCCTTGGCATACAGTCCCGGACGCCCGATTATGACATGGTTGGCAACGATACTATCCGCCGGACTGCGTATCTGCGGCGGTGCATTTTCGGGATATTGCGCCTGCCTGTTCCTCACATCTTCCGCTTCCGGCTTGAGCTGTTGCCCTTCATTCTCCTTTTCTGCGACTTCGGGCGTGGGTGGCGCAAGCTCCAGCTGAATTTTTCGGTCAAGGGCGGCAAGTTCGGACTTCAACTGCTTCAGCTCGTCCTCCTTCTTCCACACCTTACCCGCTATCTCCTGTAACTGCGGTATCTCCATCTCCAGCACCTCGTTCTTCGCCTTGTACTGGTCGATGATGGAGGGTATCCTCTCCATCGCGTTGAGGAAGTTGCGGGCGGCGGCCAACGGGTCAGCCATCGCCAGATGCCCGTTGTTGTAGGTGTACTTGTAGTTCCCCTCGACCACGAAGCGGTTGTCGGTGAACTCCAATCCCTCTTTGAGTATCCTTTCGCTCACCACCTTTATCGGAAAACCGTAAAGTTCACCGACCTGCATGTACAACCCTCCGGTCGTGGCATTCTTGGCTATCTCCTGCAAACGCTTTCCGATGACCTTCTCATCGGCGGAATCCACTCCGTCCACCTTTATTATATTAAGGCGGTTGCCCTCCTTGTCGGTCTGCACCACCGACAGGAAGCGGTTCCAGTCCTCCGTCATGGCATCTATGAAAGCCGTGTTGTTGCGCAACTCGCCGGTCTTTGACTCCAGCTTGAACTCCGAATCACGCTTGCCCTTGTTGAACGACTTGCGTTCCCCTTCGAGCGATGCGATCCGCTTTTCCAGTTTCGCCTTGTCCAACAGGTCGGTATTGCCGGAGAGCAACGCCATGTATTCCGAGAAATTCATGCCCGATTTTTCGTCCATTGCCCCCTCGTCGATGGTACGCGCACCCATCGCACCGCTTTTGAGCTGGCTTATGAAAGTCTGCTTGCAGTGCAGGAGGTTGAACTTGTAGCTGTCCAGTGACTTCTCCACCGCGTAGATGATTACATCCACGTTGTTCCCGGCGAAATGTTTGGCAATCTCATTACCTGCCCTAACTCCGCGTCCGTCACGCTGTTGCAAGTCGGACGGTCGCCACGGCGTATCGAGATGATGGATAGCCACACACCGTTTCTGGGCGTTCACACCCGTTCCGAGCATAGAGGTAGAGCCGAACAGCACACGCACCGTCCCGGCGTTCATGGCGTCTATCACCGCCTTCCGCGCCTTGTCGGTCTTGCACTCCTGAATGAAGCGCACCTCGCTTGGCGGTATACCGTAGTCCTCCGTCAGTTTGCGCTTGATTTCCGAATAGACGTTCCACCCGTCGCCCGGCTGGTATGTCCCCAAATCAGAGAAAACGAACTGCGTGCCTTTCTGGGCGTCGTATTTTTGATAATACTCCGCGATCATCTTGGCACAGTGACTCGCTTTGTTGTCGGGATGATCTTCGTAATTCGGGTCTATCATGCGCATGTCGAGTGCCATTTTCCGGGCATAGTCCGTGGCGATGAGCATCTTCGCCTTTTCTTCCGTTTCCGAAAGCGGCAGCCTGCCCAACAAGGTGGCATCGCCCGTCTTGGCGAACTGCATCAGTTTCTGTATGAAGTCCTCCTGTTCCGGCGTGGGCGGTATATGGTGCAGTATCTCGTTCTTGGCAGGACGGTCAACGCCCACATCCTCCGCCGTGCGGTAGTCCGTGATTTCATTATAGAAGGCGGCAAGCTCCGGCACTTTGATGAAGTAGCGGAAACGCTCCTTCTGGACCACATTGTTCGTCACGTTAAATTCAAAATCCGTCGTCTTCTTGGCAAATATCGCCGCCCAAGCGTCGAAACACCTTATGTCCTGCCGTTCCAGCTCCTTCGGGCGCAGGTACTTGAACAGCAGGTACAATTCAGTCAGTGAGTTGCTGATAGTCGTGCCGGAGAGGAAGGTCGCACCCAAGTCTTTTCCTGTGCGCTCCTGTATGGTGCGTATGGCAAAGAGCATGTTAAGTGCCTTCTGGCTTCCCTCGCTGTTTCCCAATCCCGCCACACGGTCGTGGCGCGTGTTGAAAGTCAGATTCTTGAACTGGTGGCTCTCATCTATGAAGATGTGGTCGATGCCCATCTGCTTGAAATCCACCACGTCGTCCGTGCGTGACTTTATGGCGTGTTCCACCTTCTCCAGCTTCGCTTCAAGGTTGTGCTTGCGCTTCTCCAATCCTTTCAGCATCGCCCGCGACACGTTCTTTCCCTGCTGCCGTAGCACTTCGAGGTTTTCCTCCACCGTGTCAAGCTCTGCTTGCAGGATGCGCTGCTGCAATTCCGGCGACTGCGGTATCTTGCCGAACTGGTCGTGCGACATGATGACGCAATCGTAGTCGTTGTTCTTTATATTATTGAAGAAGCGCACACGGTTGGCGGTCGAAAAGTCCTTCTCCGAAGCGTACAGAATACGTGCGTTGGGATATGCCGCCTGATAGGTGGCTGCAATCTCCGCAACGTTGGCTTTCAGCCCGATAATCATCGGCTTGTGTGCCAAATTCAGACGCTTCATCTCATGCGCGGCGATGCACATTATCAGCGTCTTACCGGTTCCCACCTCGTGGTCGCAAATTCCGCCGCCGTTCTGTTTCAACATCCAGACGCAATCCATCTGTGAGGGATAGACGCTCTTGATACCCCGGCTTGCCAGCCCTTTCAGGTTGAGGTCGGGAAAGGTCTGATGGGAGCCGTCGTAGCGCGGGCGCACGAAACAGTTGAACTTGCGGTTATACATCGTCACAAGCCGCTCCTTGAACTGCGGCGACTGCTCTTCGAGCCATTCGGAGAAGCCGTTTCGTATCTCGTCAATCTTGGCGTTGGCGAGTTGTATTCCCTCGCTGTCGCGCATCTTGATGTCGTTGCCATGCTCGTCCTTGCCGATGGACTTCATCATGTCAGGGCAGGTGTTGTGCAGGGCGTGTTTTAGGAGGTGCATACCGTCATAGTTCCGGTAATACCCCTTCACCAGAAACTCGTCCGTGATTTTCATGGTGCGGTAGCCGCACACCACCGAAAACTCGTCCATGCTTGCGGAATAGGCGATTTTCACCTCCGTGTCGAACAGCCGGCTCATGTAGGCGGCATAGACACCCGTCGGAATCCAGCGTTCCCCGAAATTGAAGTCCAGATCCTCGAAGGCGATGCGCTGCGGCTCGGCATCTTTCAGAGCCTCCAACGCCTGCTTCACCTCCGGCATACGCTCATTTTCGGGATTGTCACCCATCCATGCCTCTATGCGTTCCGCTTTCTCTATGACATTTCCGGCGATGAAACGGTCTTTGATTTCGTAACCGGTCACGAGCGGATTGTAGTAGATGCGCCCTTGCAGGGCAGTGAGCAAATCCTCCGCCGTGCTGTCGGTTATCTCCCGCATATAGTCGAGATTGACCGTACCATATTTGTTGAGCGACGCAGACAGGGCTTCTTCGGGAGAGCCTACGTTGGCATGGCTCTCCACCGCGAAGGAAACAGGATGCTCGAAGATGTCCGCCTTGACGAACTTTCCGTTTTCCATCCGTTCCAGCGAAAGGATGTCGCGCCCGCCCGCATCCATCATCACTAACTTCACGTTCTGCTTGGCGTTGAGGTTGCCGTAGCGCATGACAAACTCATCGTAACAGGTATTCAGATGCTCTCGCCACGGAACATTTGCCTCGCGCCGGAGCGATTCATAACGGTACAGACGCTCGTAGGCGTCACGCAGCGACACATACAACAACGCCTTTTCCTTCTGGTATCCTTTCAGGTCGAGCGGCTGGAATGTCGCCCCGTATGGCGTGATGTCTTTCAGGTAGCCGATGTTATGACGCCCCCGGTCAGCCACCAGCGACCCTTCGCGCAGGTGCATCTCCGGCGTGCGGTGGTAGGCACGCGGAGAAAGGTCCACGACTTCCTCCTTCGGCTTTTCCGCTTCGATGTCGGGGAAAAGGAAAGTCCCCACCGCTTCCGATGGGGTATCTGTAACGGCAGGTGCGGCGACTGCCTCCGGCTGTGTTTCCTCCTGTCGTGGCTGCTCACGGGAAGTTTCCGGCACGGCTTTCACTTCCGTCTTTTCCGCCACTTGTTTCTCGTTATGCTGCCTTGCCAGTTCCCGAAGTTCTTTCCTACGCTCCGGCGTCAAACCCATCATCATTTCATAGAAACCGTTGATGGGAGGATTGGTATCCCAGTCCAGTGTGGCATAGATGTCGTCCGGGTCGGCAGGCTTGGCGGTGTTCTCCGCTTTCACCTCCTTATTCTCCATTGCGGGTTTTGCAGTTGGAGCTGTCGGTGTAACCGTGACTTTCGGTTTGGGCGGAGTGGACTTTGCCGTAACTGCCTTTTTCACCGTCTTTTTCTTTTTGGAGGTTTTCGGTTGGCTGACCTCTTCCGTCATCCCCCAGAGGTCAAGCAGGGTGAGCTGCACGCCTGCGGAATATTGCGGGCGCGGTTCTATCTCCGGCTTTTCATCTGCGGGTTGCGGCTTTTCTGTCGGAGTTTCCACCGTCTGCGCCGAGGATACTGTTTCCAATTTTATGGCAGGACGCTCTACTTTATTTTGAACGGCAACTTTTTCTTCCGTTCCTGCCTGCCGGATTGAACCCGAATACAAGCGCATGGCAAGCCTGTAATGGAAATCCTCGTCGAGCATACGGCGCAAATCCCCGGCGATGCCTGCTGCCTTGCCCTCGTGCAGATAAACCATAGCGGGCTTCCCGTAGGGGTCTGTGTCAAGTTTCGCCATCGTATGCACGATGCGTTCCGGGTGGTGGATGAAATAGGCGTTGTCGGTCAGGGCGGTTTTCGTGTCCGTCTGTATCACGGTCATCAGCCGCTCGTCCTGCGACATTTCCTTCTTGCTGAGGTTCTTTTGCAGGACAATCAGGTCACTGCCCACCTCCGTGCCCGCGTTGTCCGTGAACAGGTTGTTGGGCAGGCGTATCGCGGATACCAGATTGGCCTGACTGAACAGCTCGTTACGCACGGAGGTCTTGGTGCTATTCAATACCCCTTGCGAGGTGATGAACGCCACGATACCGCCGTCACGCACGGCATCCAGTCCTTTGAGAAAGAAATAGTTGTGGATGGTTTTCTGGGCGGAGCGTCTGCCGAAAGAGTCGCTCCGCTGAAACTCCGCGTCGAACACGGCAATGTCACCGAACGGAATGTTGGACACCGCCAAGTCGAAATAATTGTTGAACGGTCTTTCGATTTTCTCAAAACCGCAGGTGCGCATTTTCTGGTCGGGATAGAGATGCCTCAAGATTGTACCCGTGAGCAGATCCTTCTCGAAAGCCATCACATCCGCATTGGGGCTGTGCCGCAGCATGGAATCCACGAACACGCCGACACCTGCCGACGGTTCGAGCATACGGGCGGGGCGGACGCTGTAATCTGCCAGCACGTCCGCGATGGTGTCGGTTATCTCTTTGGGGGTGTAGAAAGCGGTCAGCACGGACGCTTTCAGCGAATCCACAAACCGCTTGTACTCTGTTTCGTCCTTGCTGTTCTCACGGATAAGCCTGTGCAGCTCCACCGTCGGGGCGAACAGTTCGAGGTCGGATTTCGCCCACCGGACGGCATCCGTCAGTTCCTTTGCAGGGTTGAGGATACATTTCAGACCGCCGAAACCGCAGTACCTTTGAAGTATGGCACGCTCTTCGGTTGTCGCTGTCCTATTTTCCCTGTCAAGGATGAATGCCGTCCGTATCGCCTCGATGTTGTCCCGCAGTTTCTGTTTGCGGTTAAACGCCATATTCGTCTAAGTAAAGGACGGTTGCTCCCGTCAGCTCCGTGTAGAGCAGGTCGTAATCGGAAGACAGGGCGAAATTGTCATCCGAGAGGTCATAGACGGAGAACACGTTGCCGACAAGCGGCAGCAGTTTCAGGACAAAGGCTTCACGCTTCTCTTCCGGCACTTCATCGGCAAACTCGTTTTCCACGACTTCGCGGAGGATGGCGTAACGGGAATAATGCAGCCCGCGCAGCAGCGTGTCCATCGCCAGTTCCTGCGCACCATCGGCGGGATAGCCTTCAAGCCGTGCCCTCTCATACGTTTCGGCGGCACGGTCGGCCCGTTCCCGTATGAAAGCGGTGTCGTCAGCCTGTTCAAACTTGTTCGTGCGGAGATAGTCCAGCAGGTACAGACCGTAATAGGAAAAGTCGGTCTGACCCTCGTTTTTCTTCTTGTTGTTCATTACTTTGGATTTAGCGGATTGATAATTAACGGGATAATCGGTTGGAAAAAGGAAGAAAAAGGCACTCGGTATCCCTCCGAGTGCCACCACTAAATCCAAAGTATGAGTGTAATCCGGTATCGAAGAACAATTCATTACTCTGAACAAGTGGCAAAGTTAATACTATTTCTTCCGTCCTGAAAATTTCTTGTCCTTTTTAGCCTCCGGGAACACAAAAGTCGTGTTATATTCCCCGTCAAAGGCGACAACAGCATCGAAACTCTTGCCCTGTTTGCTCTTGAACCCTTTGAGCAGCTTGGTATGCCCTTCGGTGAGCAGGTCTTTGATTTCATCGTCGGACAGGGTGCGTCCCGCTTTCAGCCGGAACACGGGCAGTCCGCACTCCGTGTTGTCGCAGCGTACCACCTTGCCGTAGAACCGCATCCTGCCCGTGCCACACTTGGGACACGCGCAGCCGGAGTCACGGCTGCCGAAGAGCTTGTCGCACGAGATCAGTTCGGAGGTTATCTCACGTGTGTACGCCTCTATCTCCTTGCGGAAGGTGTCGTCGGACAGTTCCCCGCGCTCGATACGCGCCAGCTCCTTTTCCCATTCGCCCGTCATGGCAACATCGGCGATGCGCATCGTCTTGACGACGGAATTGAGGGCAAGTCCTTTTTCGGTGGGAACAAGCGACTTCTTGCAGCGTTCCATGTAACCGCGCTTGAAAAGCGTTTCGATGATGGAGGCGCGTGTGGCGGGAGTACCGATGCCACAGTCCTTCATCGCCTGCCGCAGTGCGTCGTCCTCAATTTCCTTGCCCGCCGTTTCCATTGCCGAGAGCAGGGTGGCTTCGGTATGCAGCGGCTTGGGTTTGGTCTTTCCTTCGGTAATGGACGAGCCTTTCGGTGTCAGCGTGTCGCCTTCCTGCCAGCCGGGGATGGTAATTTCCTCTTTTTCCTCGCCATAGACGGCACGCCATCCGGTTTGCTTCACGACGCTGCCTTTTACGGTAAACTCCACTCCGGCACATTCCGCCGTGACAGTGGTCACATCCTTGACGCATTTCTCAGAGAATGCCTCGACCATGCGCCCGGCAATCATCTGATAGATGGTATTGTCCTCTTTGGAGAGGAAGAGCGGTTTCTCACCCGTGACGAGCAGGGCATGGTGGTCTGTCACCTTGCCGTCGTCCACGCTGCGGCGTGTCGGGGCGGCTTTTGCCCGCACCTTGTCTTTCCATTCGGGCTGTGTGCCGATGAAAGCGAGCAGTTTGGGAATTTCGGCAAACACGTCTTCGGGGATGTAGCGGCTTCCCGTTCTCGGATAGGTTATCAACTTCTTTTCGTAGAGTTTCTGCGCGATTTCAAGCGTCTGTTCCGCCGTGAAGCCGTGCTTGGCGTTGGCTTCTTTCTGGAGCGTGGTCAGGTCGTAGAGCAAGGGAGTTTCCTCCGTCTTCTCCTTGCGCTCGGCTTTCGTGACAGTGGCGCAACCTGCCGCCTTTACCTTATTATATAGTTCCATCGCCGGTTCTTTCTCTTTCCATTTCTCGGAGGATGAGAATTTCACGACTTCGCCGTCGCAACCGTCCGTTGCGATATGGAGCTGCCAGAATGCTTCGGACGTAAAGCGGCGGTTCTCCCAGTAGCGTTCACATACCATAGCCAACGTTGGTGTCTGCACCCGCCCCACGGAATACGTGCCGTGTCCGGCGGCGATGGATAACGCCTGTGTGCCGTTGATGCCCACGAGCCAGTCGGATTCGCTCCGCGCTTTGGCGGCGAGGTAGAGGTTGTCGTATTTGCTGCCGTCTTCGAGTTTCCGCAGTCCCTCGCGGATAGCTTTGTCGGTGAGAGAGCTGATCCACAGGCGCACGAAAGGAGTGGTGCAACCCGTATAGTGGTAGAGGTAGCGGAAGATAAGCTCTCCCTCGCGTCCGGCATCGGTCGCCACGATGATATGTTCGCTTGTGTCGAACAGTCTTTTGATGACTTTTATCTGCGACACCACGCCGCTGTCGGGCTTGTAACCTTTCTCCGTCCTGACCTGACGGGGGACGAGCGTGAATGTGTCGGGAATAATCGGGAGGTTGTCACGGACAAATCCGCGCACGCCGTAGCCGTCGGGCATGGCAAGCTGAACGAGGTGTCCGAATGCCCATGTCACGGCATAACCGCCTCCCTCGAAATATCCTTCCTCTCTCTTTGTCGCGCCCACGATGCGGGCGATTTCACGTGCCACGGAGGGCTTTTCTGCAATGATTGTCTTCATGTCTTCTTCTTTTTTGTTGATACTTTGGATTTTATTTTGGATTCAGTGGCGGACACGGGATTACATTTTCATGCCCTTGCCCGTTTTCTTCTGCGGCTTCTCCTGCTGCTGTTGCTGGCGGGCGTCCTTCGGGTTGGTCTGACCTTTCTGCAACGGCTCTCTCAGATTCTTTGTAGCCTCGTTGGTCTTGCCATCGTTGTTCACCGCCACCTGCGTGCGGCTCTCGTTGGACGGAGCAACCTGCTGTGCATTGTCAGGGTTCGTGTCGTAGCGGTACGGGCGTCCCTTCTCCGGGTTGAACTTGATATACATCGTGGCATGGAAGCCCTGCTTGTCGGTCACGTTCTCCAGCTTCACGGCTTTACCCGCCACATAGTCGGCTTTCTGCTGGTCGGTGAAGCTCACGCCGCTCCATTTGCTGATGGGGCGGATGCTGCCGTCCTCGTTCGTCCACGTGTTGCGGCGTTGCTCCTTCTTGGTCTGTGCGGCATTTTCCCCGCCCTGCGCCTGACTTTTCGATGTGTCGCCTTTGGTTTCCTGTGTCTGTGCGGTACGGGGCGACTTGCCGGTTCCCGGCACGAACTCCACGCCGCGCTGCTCCACGTTCACTTGCAGGGTGGTGACGAACTTTCTGCCGTCGTTGCGCTCGATGAGCTTGTCGCGTACGGGCAGTCCGGCGCGGAGCATGTCCCGCTCCTGCGTGGTGATTTCCGTCTTGCCGATGCGCTCCGGGATGCGCACCCTGCTTGCCGGAATGTCCGTGATTTCATTCGTCTTGCGGTCGATGCTGATGTAGGAGGGGATGATCTCGCCCGTTTCCCTGTCCACAATGTCCACGACCCTACCGAGATTGCCCGTTTCGCGGAGGTTCTTCCGGTCATTGTCGGAGAATTTGTGTTCCTTGTACTCATCCAGCTTCTGCTCCTTGCGGATGAAGTGCGGCACGAGGCTGATGTTTCCCTCACCGTCCTTCTTGAAGGAGAGGCGGGCGTCCAGCTCGAATGATTCGCCGCCGAAGGTCGGTTTGACCTTTACCAAGTCGGACTTGCCATAGTTGAGCATCTTCGTAAGGTCGCCGGACTTTTCAAGGTTGTCCCGCTTTACGCCCCATCTGTCCTCCAGCTCCTGCCAGTTGATTTTACTCTCGTCGATGGGCTGGTAGCCACGTTTGCCCTGCATCTGTTCGGATTTGTCCTGTTGCTGTTCTTTCCGTTGTTCCATGTTCTCCTGTTTTTGAGGTTCTTGTTTCTCTGTCTGTTGTGCTGCCATCTCTTCCTGCACCTTCTTCTCATAGTCGGAGGTGTCCACCTTGTGAGGGGCGAGCAGCTCCTTGTTCGCTTCGGGGTCTTTCAGCAGTTGCTTCATCACCTCTAAGAGATTTTCAGCTTGGTCTGCCGCAATGCGGTAGAAACCGAAGCGGCTGGGTTCCTTGCACTGCCGGAAGAAGTTCTTGAAGAAGTTGTCCAGCACGTCGCCATGTCGGTCGAATTGCAGGAAACTCTGCGCGTTCTCCGCTTTTGCGGGGGTGCGCTTGGGTGTGCCGTCCGCGTTCAGCCCGGCTACCACGCTGATCTCGCCTGTCTTCTCGTCACGGACTACCAGCACGTCCTTTTCGTCTTTTTTCTTTGCCATCTGAAAAATGTTTTAATGGGTTATTTATGAAAGAAATTATGGATACGAGCCTTGTAGAAGGCTATATCTTCCTTTTTGAAGTCCTTGATATGGTTGGAAAGGAATGTCAGCACGTCCTCCTCGCTGTAATAGGTCTTCTTGCCCAGCGTCTTGTAGGGCAATGCGCCTACGCTGCGGTAGCGTTGGAGGGTGCGTTTGCTTATCTGGAGCAACATGCACAAATCCTGATTGTCGAAAAGGCGGATGCTTTCCGTGATAGTGGGCTGTTTCCCCTCAGCCTTCATCGCCAGCAGCAGTTCGTCCTGACGGTCGAGCCGTTCCATCAGCTTCTGCATCCAGCCCTCGAAGTTGTTTCGTGTGAGCAGTTCCATGACCTATGTCCTCCTTCCTTTTGGTTTGCCGCCCGTGCGCAGCGTGTGGTTGTGGAACAGGGTGTCTATTGTCCCTTCCTCGTTCCTTACTGTGTTGTCCTCCAATAGCCGCAGTATCTCGGAAAGGCGGTAGCGGCAGCTTCCGCGTACCACCACATACTCGATACGGTGGTCGGTGCGCATACGCTGCATGGTGCGCTTGCTCACGTTGAGCATCTTCGCCGCCTGTGCCGTGTCAAGCAGCTTGTCTTCGGTTTCCCGCTTCCGTTTCTTCTCGTCCCTTGCCTCGCGGATGTACCCTGCGATGTTCGCAATCTGCGCCATCATCTCCTTGTAGGCGGAACTTTCCATTGTTATCACTTTCATGTTCAGTCCTTTCTTTTTGTTTCTGCGACAAAATTCGGCAATAAACAAAAGGGGCTTTAACAACTCACTACGTGACTCACGTAAGATTTTTGCGGAAGATGGCTCCGTAACCCGGTCAAACGGCGCAACAGGCAGCCTTTCAGCGGAAAACGATACGTCTTGTATGCCGTTTCGTTACCTTTGCGGCAAACTCTAAATGACATGAATATGGAAATAGTATCTATCGAGAAAAAGACTTTCGAGATGATGGTGGCGGCATTCGGCGCACTCTCGGAGAAGGTCGCCGCCCTGAGGCGCAAAAGCGACACGGGGCGCATGGAAAGATGGCTCACGGGCGAGGAGGTCTGCGGGCAGTTGAGAATAAGCCCGCGCACGTTGCAGACGCTGCGTGACAGGCGGCTTATCGGCTACTCGCAGATAAACCGCAGGTTCTATTACAAGCCAGAGGAGGTGAAGCGGCTGATACCGCTTGTCGGCACGCTCTATCCGCACGGCAGATGATTTGATTTATTCACCCACTGAATCCGAAGTTATGATGAACGAGAACAACGATGTTTTTACGATGGAAGACGAGCCGATAGCCTCTGTGGTGCAGGATATGCGCAAAGGCTCGAAATGGCTGTCCGCATTTCTGGAAAGCTACCGTCCTCCGCTGGACGGGGAACGTTACCTGACGGACGGCGAGGTGTCGGAACTGCTCCGTGTGAGCCGGCGCACCTTGCAGGAATACCGCAACAACCGCGTGTTGCCCTTCATACTTTTGGGAGGGAAGGTGCTTTACCCGGAAACGGGGCTGCGCGGGGTACTGGAAGCGAACTACCGCAAGCCGCTGGAGTGAGGCGGTTTCATGAAAAAGTAAACGGGTGACACCTTTTGTGGTGCTACCCGTTTACTTGTCTTATGGGGTATGTGCAATCAGCAATACCCGGCTTTTCCGTTCTGTATGAACATCACGTATGTCTGCCGTTTCTCTTGTGAGAGTGCCTTTCCCACCAGCCATGTGCGGAACAGGTGGGTGTTGTAGGTATTCACCCTGAAAGCGACCGGGATGATGATTTCAAGGGCGTACACGTCCGCGTGCAGCCCGTTTTCAAGCTGCATGTAGCGGCACACCTCGTAGTCGTTCAGCACGTCCGACTTGCGGACGGCTCTGATGGCGGCGTTCACTGCCGGGACGGTCGTATGGAACAATCCGGCTATTTCGGTGGCGGTCATCCACACGTCGTTACCGGTTACGCTGACTGCCTTGTCCTCGATGATGATTGTGTCACGTTTCATGGCTTTTCTTTTTAGATGGTGCAACCTGCAAATTCCTCGACGCCGTTCAATCTTGCGGCAAGGTTCTCCATGTCCTGATTGAGCTTCTCTTTGGTTATCTTTGCGTAAATCTGCGTCGTCTTTATGCTCTTGTGTCCGAGCATGGAGCTGACCGTTTCGATGGGAACACCGTTGGAGAGGAATATCGTCGTGGCTGCCGTGTGGCGGCTCTGATGCCACGTGATATGCTTGGTGATGCCGCAACGCTTGGCGACGGCACGGATACCGGCAAGGCACGTGTTATAATGCGGAACGGGAAATATCCTGCCGTCCCCGCACAGTCCCCGGTATTTGCCGATTATGCGGTTGGCGATGTCGAGCAGGCGGATGTTGGACACCACGCCCGTTTTCTGGCGGTTGATGTTTATCCACTCGTGTTCGTCGAAGTAGGTGCGGATATTCTCTTCCGTAAGGTTGCGCATATCCGCGAACGACAGCCCCGTGAAGGCGCAGAACAGGTAGAGGTCGCGGTACAATTCCTGTTTGGCGTTTTTCAGTTTCCCCTCCATCAGCAGGCGGATCTCATCTTTGGTCAGGAAACTGCGTGTTGTTTCCTCCTTCTTGATTTCATACTCGCGGAACGGGTCGCGCGTCAGCCACTCGTTGTTGATGGCGATGAATACCATCGTCCGTAACGGGCAGACGTACAGCCACACGGTATTGGTGCAGCAGTGCTTGTCCGTGCGCAGGAACATCTCGAAGTCGGAGATGAAAGCCGGGGTAAGCTCTTTTAGGGCGATGTCCTTCACATGGTAGCGGATGTCGAGGAACTCTTGCATGTGCTTGTAAACGGTGCGGTACTTCAGCAGCGTGCCTTTGGCTTTCATGCCTGCCTCCACCTGCTTCTCGTAGTCCTCGTTGTGCTGGCGGAACACCTGCATCAGCGTGTGGTAGCGGTGTTCCAGTCCGAGAAAGGCGTTCTTCACCTTCTCCGCCGTGACGAAGTTGTCACGCTCCATGATTTCCTGATAATGCCTGTTGATGCGTACCCGCATCTTGTCAAGCATACGGTTCGTTTCGAGTGCCGCCGTGCTTCTGCCCGTGACACGTCCACCTTTGGTGTCCCACAGTTTCGGATCGACAGTCAGTTTGCAGCTGAACTGTGTCTGGCTGCCGTCCACCGTGATGCGTCCCATGACGGGAACTGTCCCGTCCTTTTTCACTACCTGACGCTTGAGGTAGTAGATTACTGAAAATGTACTCTTCATTGTCCTTAATTTTTGGGTTTCAAAATTAGTTGGTGAAGAGTCCGGTGTTGGTACGCAAAACGGGGAGGAACGGCGCAATCTTTTTCCGTAACCTGATTTTTCGCATGAGTTATGGATAACTCACTATTCCTTAGAGCCTTGTTTCGCTATTCGTACCCGTTTGTCGCATTTTCGGGCATGGTTACGAACAAGTAACGTAGCGGCGTCAGGATTTGGCTTCGGCAGGGATTGTAATGGCTTCACGGATTATCGCCACTTCAACCAAAACCCTTGTAACTCAATTCTATCACTATATCTTTCCGCATTTCACTTTTTTGTAGTAACTTTGCAGTCTTAAACCAAAGTACTTTATGGAACAATCTGACATACTTCGTAACTTACGGATAGAGCAACTCACCCCGATGCAGGAAGCAGCGCGGGATGCCTATCAATCGGATAAGGACCTCGTCCTGTTGTCGCCCACGGGGTCGGGCAAGACACTGGCATTCCTGCTGCCGCTGGTGCAATCGCTCAAAGCCGATGTACAGGGCGTACAGGCGGTGGTGCTCGTACCGTCGCGCGAGCTTGCCTTGCAGATAGAAAACGTATTCAAGTCGATGAACGTCCCTTTCAAGGCGATGAGCTGCTACGGCGGACGTCCGGCAATGGACGAGCACCGTACGATGAGGGGCATCAACCCTGCCGTTATCATCGGCACTCCCGGCCGTATGAACGACCATTTGCGGAAGCAGAACTTCGATACCCGCTTTGTAACCACATTGGTGATAGATGAATTTGACAAATGCCTTGAATTCGGCTTTCACGACGAGATGGCGGAAGTTATCGGACAGTTGCCTGCCTTGAAGAAACGGGTATTGCTGTCGGCAACGGATGCCGAGGAAATCCCGCAGTTCACCGGAGTGGGCGGGGGGGAATCGTCACCGCAGGTTGTCAAGCTGAATTTTCTTTCGGGCGAAACCGTATCCGGACGATTGGACTTGCAGAAGGTAATCTCTCCCGAAAAAGACAAGCTGGAGACATTGTACCGGCTGCTTTGTACGCTGGGCGACCGTTCTACACTGGTATTCGTGAACTATCGCGAGAGCGTGGAGCGTACGGTATCCTATCTGAAGTCGAAGAAATTCCCTTGCGATGCTTTTCACGGCGGTATGGAACAGGACGACCGCGAGCGGGCGCTCTACAAGTTCCGCAACGGCAGTTGTCCCGTCCTGGTATCGACCGACCTTGCCGCACGCGGATTGGATATTCCGGGCATCGACAACGTGGTGCACTATCACATGCCCGTCAACGAAGAAGCCTTTACGCACCGTAACGGACGCACGGCACGCTGGGAAGCACGTGGCTCGTCTTTCCTGCTTCTGCATGCCGAAGAGCGTCTGCCCGATTATCTTCCGGAAGAGCTCTCCGTATTCGAATTGCCGGAGCAGACGCCGAAACCTGCCAAACCCCGTTGGACTACCTTATATATAGGCAAAGGCAAGAAAGACAAACTGAACAAGGTGGACATTGTGGGCTTCCTGTATAAGAAAGGCGGACTGGTGCGCGAAGATGTAGGACAGGTGGATGTGAAGGAGCACTATGCTTTCGTGGCAGTCCGCCGCAGCAAAGTGAAGCAATTGCTTACACTGCTGCGCGGGGAAAAAATCAAGGGGATGAAGACTTTGATAGAAGAAGCTCGTTGACAGTATGTTATGAAGCATATCCGGTGATGTTATTAAGCATGGGAAAATAGCTTGTTTTTGATAATCATGCACTTTTTTTTCAATTTTCATTCCCGGTAGAAAGTTTTTTCAGCTTCTATCTTTCAGTTTACTTTTTAATACTTTCCTTGTTAAGCGTACATAACAGTTTGGCGTATATTTCTTGTATATACCAATAAAAAGTAAGGCAAATACGCGATAAAGAAGAAAATTTATAAGGAAAGATTTGCAATGCAGAAATAATTCCGTAATTTCGCCATGTCGAAAGACATAAACGAACGAAATTGTATAACCAAAACAAACTTCAAATGAAAAAGCATAATTTCAACGCAGGACCTTCCATTCTTCCGCGTGAGGTGATAGAGGATACGGCGAAGGCTATTTTAGATTTCAATGGATCCGGTCTGTCTCTTATGGAGATTAGCCACCGCGCTAAAGACTTCCAGCCCGTAGTGGACGAAGCCGTAGCACTGTTCAAAGAACTACTTAACATTCCGGAAGGCTATTCGGTGCTGTTCCTGGGAGGTGGTGCAAGTCTGGAATTTTGCATGATACCTTTCAACTTCCTCGAAAAGAAGGCCGCTTACCTCAATACGGGTGTGTGGGCAAAGAAAGCCATGAAGGAAGCCAAAGGTTTTGGCGAGGTTGTAGAGGTTGCCTCTTCTGCTGAAGCCACTTATACTTACATTCCGAAAGATTATACGGTGCCGGCCGATGTAGACTATTTCCATATCACCACCAACAATACTATCTATGGCACGGAATTGAAGGAAGACCTGAACGTAAACGTTCCTATGATTGCCGACATGTCGTCCGATATTTTCTCCCGTCCTATTGATGTGTCCAAATACATCTGTATCTACGGCGGTGCACAGAAGAATCTGGCTCCTGCGGGCGTAACATTCGTCATCGTGAAGAATGATGCGGTAGGCAAGGTGTCCCGCTACATCCCGACCATGCTGAACTATCAGACTCACATCGACGGCGGTTCAATGTTCAATACTCCTCCCGTTGTTCCTATCTATGCGGCATTGCAGACATTGCGCTGGATAAAGGCTCAGGGCGGTGTGAAGGAAATGGAACGTCGCGCCATCGAAAAGGCGGATATGCTGTATGCCGAGATAGACCGCAACAAGATGTTCGTGGGTACTGCCGCCAAAGAAGACCGTTCACGCATGAACATCTGCTTCGTAATGGCTCCCGAATACAAGGAACTGGAAGCCGACTTCCTGAAATTTGCTACCGAAAAGGGTATGGTAGGCATTAAGGGACACCGTTCCGTAGGCGGTTTCCGTGCATCTTGCTACAATGCCATGCCGAAGGAAAGCGTACAGGCTTTGATAGACTGCATGCAGGAATTTGAGAAACTTCATTAATAATATTTGTTCACCACAGAGGGCACAGAGTCCCACAGAGATGAAATGAAAAGGAAAACTCTGTGAAACTTCGTGCGGTTCTGTGGTGAATCTTTTTTTAATACCATTGAATCATGAAAGTATTAGTTGCAACAGACAAGCCGTTTGCAAAAGTTGCAGTAGACGGTATTCGCAAAGAAATTGAAGCAGCAGGCTATGAACTTGCCTTGCTGGAGAAATATGGCGATAAGGCAAAATTGCTGGAAGCCGTGAAAGATGCCAATGCCATTATTATCCGTAGCGACATTATTGATGTCGAGGTTTTGGATGCCGCCAAAGAGCTGAAAATCGTAGTGCGTGCCGGTGCGGGATATGACAATGTGGACTTGGATGCCGCAACCGCCCACAATGTATGTGTGATGAACACTCCGGGGCAGAACTCCAACGCTGTGGCCGAACTGGCTTTCGGGCTTATGGTAATGGCTGTCCGCAATCTGTACAACGGTACTTCCGGTACGGAGCTGAAAGGCAAGAAGCTGGGCATTCATGCTTACGGTAACGTAGGCCGCAATGTAGCCCGCATAGCCAAAGGTTTCGGCATGGACATTTACGCATTCGACGCTTTCTGCCCGAAAGAGGTCATCGAGAAAGACGGTGTAAAGGCTGTGGCTTCGGCCGAGGAGCTTTATTCTGCCTGCGACATCGTTTCGCTGCACATCCCCGCAACGGCGGAAACCAAGAACTCCATTAACTATGCTTTGGTGGGCAGGATGCCGAAAGGCGGTCTGCTGGTGAACACCGCCCGCAAGGAAGTTATCAATGAAGCCGAGCTGATACAACTGATGGAAGAACGTGCCGACTTGAAGTACATGACCGACATTATGCCCGCAGCCAATGATACATTTGCCGCCAAGTTTGCCGGCCGTTACTTCTCCACACCGAAGAAGATGGGTGCGCAGACGGCCGAAGCCAATATCAATGCCGGCATTGCCGCTGCCAGACAGATTGTGGGCTTCTTGAAAGATGGCTGCGAGAAGTTCCGCGTAAATAAGTAATGGATTTATACTCAGACAACCATGGCAACAATAAAACCTTTTAAAGGGATTCGTCCCCCTCAGGATTTGGTAGAGCAGGTGGCATCCCGTCCGTACGACGTCCTGAATTCCGCCGAAGCGCGTGAAGAAGCGGCAGGAAACGAAAAATCCCTGTATCACATTATCAAGCCCGAAATAGATTTTCCGGTCGGTACGGACGAGCACGATGAACGTGTGTACCGGAAAGCAGCCGAGAACTTCCGGATGTTCCAGGACAAAGGCTGGCTGGTGCAGGACGATAAGGAGAACTATTACATATATGCCCAGACCATGAATGGTAAGACGCAATATGGTTTGGTAGTGGGCGCATACGTGCCCGATTATATGAACGGCGTTATCAAGAAGCATGAGCTTACCCGCCGCGACAAGGAAGAAGACCGCATGAAGCATGTCCGTGTGAACAATGCCAACATCGAGCCCGTATTCTTCGCTTATCCCGACAATGCAGTGCTGGATGCGGTCATTGCCCGTTACACGGCACAGAAGCCTGTTTACGACTTTGTGGCTCCGGACGACGGTTTCGGCCATACATTCTGGATTATCGACCGGCAGGAAGATATTGAGGTCATAACCAAAGAATTCGCCAAGATGCCGGCACTTTACATTGCCGACGGGCACCACCGCAGTGCAGCAGCAGCCCTGGTGGGTGCGGAGAAAGCCGGACAGAATCCCAATCATCGCGGAGACGAGGAGTACAACTACTTCATGGCAGTCTGTTTCCCCGCCAACCAGTTGACTATCATCGACTACAACCGCGTGGTGAAGGACCTGAACGGGTTGACTCCCGGAGAATTCCTGGCTGCCGTAGGCAAGAACTTCACGGTAGAAGAGAAAGGAACGGAAATCTACAAGCCGGCAGGCCTGCATAACTTCTCCCTTTACCTGGACGGCAAGTGGTACAGCCTTACGGCAAAGCCGGGCACTTACAACGACAACGACCCTATCGGCGTGCTGGATGTTACCATTTCGTCCAACCTGATACTGGATGAAATCCTCGGCATCAAAGACCTCCGTTCCGACAAGCGTATCGACTTTGTCGGCGGTATCCGCGGGCTGGGCGAATTGAAGAAGCGGGTGGACAGTGGTGAGATGAAAGTGGCTTTGGCGCTTTATCCTGTGTCCATGAAGCAGTTGATGGACATTGCCGATACCGGCAATATCATGCCGCCCAAGACCACTTGGTTCGAACCGAAGCTGCGTTCGGGACTGGTAATTCATAAACTGGACTGATTCAGATATAATTTCAAAGAATGAATGAGAAGAAGGTGCATGGAAACTTGGCAGGTTTTGATGCACCTTCGCTATTTTATATTGCCATTCCCTTTTCCGGTATACGGAAAATGCCGACCTTTGCCGTCAAAATAAGATACCGTTATTCGGCATTAGTTATTAAAACCAAAAGAACGATATGGGTAAAAAGGAAGAATACAAACTGAAGAACGAACAGTTCCTGCAAAATCTGCGTACCGAAGAAGGCGTAAAGGAGTTGGCTGCCGGCGTGCTTTACCGTATTCTGGAAAGCGGGCAGGGCAGTAGCGCTACTCCTCGCCCGAACAGTATTGTGTCGGTGCATTACAAGGGAACGCTCATCAACGGCAGGGAGTTTGACAATTCCTGGAAGCGCAACTGTCCGGAAGCTTTCCGGCTGAACGAAGTAATCGACGGCTGGCAGATAGCCTTGCAGCAGATGCGTGTAGGCGACCACTGGATGGTTTACATCCCGTACACCGTGGGATACGGCACACGCACCAGCGGGCCTATTCCGGCTTTCTCCACACTGATATTCGAAGTGAAGTTGTTGGGCATTGCCTGAGAGGGTGTGAACAATCATGTTACGGAACGGAGACCTTACCCGGGGTGGCATAACGGGTACGTTGTTGCGTTTCACCCTGCCTATGATGGCGGGTTCGTTGCTGCAACAGTGCTATAATATAGCCGATACGCTGATTGTAGGGCAGTGCATCGGTGCGGATGCACTGGCAGCGGTAGGGTCGGCGTATACGCTGATGGTCTTCCTTATCTCCATCCTTCTCGGTTTGTCTATCGGCAGCGGCACGGTATTCTCGCTGCATTACGGTGCGGGAAACCATTCCGCCCTGCGCCGCAGCATTTTCGTGTCGTTCGTACTGATAGGGGCGGTCACGTGCGTGCTGAATATGGCGGTATTCGTATGGCTGGACCCCATTCTCCGTTTGCTGCAAGTGCCGCAGGACATTTACGGCATGATGCGCGGTTACCTGTGGATAATCTTTTGCGGCATTGTCTTTACGTTTATCTATAATTTCTATGCGGCGATGCTGCGGGCGGTGGGAGATTCGGTAACTCCTCTCTGGTTTCTGGCACTCTCTGTGGCGCTGAATATCGTTCTCGACCTGTTTTTCATCCTGCAACTGGACTGGGGCATTGAGGGGGCTGCGATAGCCACGGTCATGGCACAGGGAGTCGCTTCTGCGGGAATAGTGCTCTATACCTGGAGGAAGCGTCCGGAACTGCGGCTGCATATCGGGGACATGCGCTTCGACCGTGGCAGTCTGAAAGAGATAGTCTCTTTCTCCACACTGACCTGTGTGCAGCAGTCGGTCATGAATTTCGGCATCCTGATGATACAGGGGCTGGTCAACAGCTTCGGCACGGCAGTCATGGCCGCCTTTGCCGCTGCCGTCAAGATAGACTCCTTTGCATACATGCCCGTGCAGGAGTTCGGGAACGCCTTTTCCACTTTCATCGCGCAGAACTTCGGGGCGAAACGTTACGGGCGTATCCGCCGGGGTGTCCGCAGCGCCTTGCTTACTACGGTTATCTTTTCGATTATCGTCTCCGTGCTCGTGTTCGTCTTTGCAGAACCGCTGATGCTGATTTTCGTCCATCCGGGCGAAACGGAAATCCTTGCTACCGGAGTGGAGTACCTGCACATAGAGGGTGCGTTTTACTGCGGCATCGGCATTCTGTTCCTGCTTTACGGCTATTACCGGGCTGTCCGGAAGCCGGGGATGTCGGTAGTGCTCACGGTGATTTCGCTGGGCACTCGCGTGGCGCTTTCCTACCTACTGGCGGCTATTCCTTCTGTCGGGGTAACGGGCATCTGGTGGTCTATTCCCATCGGTTGGCTGCTGGCAGACGCGGTGGGTATGCTGTATTATAAAATGAAGAACGGGGCATGAACAATTCCCTTGCGGCATGCTTGCGTTGTGCAGGATTCTTTTTAGTTCTTCATGGAGCCAAGTATCAATAAAAGCGGTATCTTTGCGCCCGATTTTTCAGAAAGAGATACTGTCATGACCAATAATCGTCTTAAAGGATTTACTTACGGAGCCGTTGCCGCTGCCAGTTACGGCATGAACCCGTTGTTTGCATTGCCCTTGTACGGGGCGGGAATGAGTGTGGACTCCGTCCTCTTTTACCGTTACTTTTTCGCCGTTGTGATGCTGGGCATCCTGATGAAAGTGAAGAAACAGTCCTTTGCGCTGAAGAAGGCGGATATACTTCCGCTGGCGGTAATGGGGCTGCTGTTCTCTTTTTCCTCGTTCTTTCTCTTCGAGAGCTATAACTACATGGATGCGGGCATTGCGTCCACCATCCTGTTTGTCTATCCGGTGCTGGTTGCCATCATCATGGCGGTGTTTTTCCACGAGAAGGTCTCCTTCATCACGATGTTCTCCATAGCGCTGGCGTTTACGGGCATCTCCCTGCTGTACGAGGGTGGGGACGGGAAGACGTTGAGCATGCTGGGCGTACTGTTCGTTATTCTCTCCTCGCTGACCTACGCCATATACATCGTCGGCGTGAACCGCTCTTCACTCAAGGAGCTGCCTACGGCGAAACTCACTTTCTATGCTTTGCTCTTCGGCATCAGCATCTATGTGGTGCGTCTGGACTTTTGCACGGCTTTGCAGCCCGTCCCTTCGCCGGTGCTGTGGGCAAATGTCCTTTCGCTGGCTTTGTTTCCCACTATCATTTCGTTGGTGCTGATGACGCTCTCCATCCACCTCATCGGCTCCACGCCGGCTGCCATATTGGGGGCGCTGGAACCGGTGACGGCGCTGTTCTTCGGCGTAGTGGTGTTTGGCGAGCAGCTCACTCCGCGCATCATGCTCGGCGTACTGATGATACTTACTGCCGTGACACTGATAATTGCGGCGAAACCGTTGCTGCAACTGGTGAGGAGGCGCATCGGCTGAAAAGCGGCTCTTTCTTCTGCCGCGATAAAGTTTTTTTTGCCGGCTATCAAAAGGCGGATAGCAAAAAGTGTAGTATCTTTGCGGCATGAGCGAAGATACGTATAAAACCATAGCCGTCCCGTCCGAGGGAATTTATACCGAGAAGCGCAGCAAGTTTATCGCTATTGCCTTGCCGGTGCGTACGGTTGAAGAAGTAAAGGCGCATCTGGAAACTTATCAGAAGAAATACTACGATGCTCGCCACGTGTGTTATGCCTATATGTTGGGGCACGAGCGCAAGGATTTCCGTGCCAATGACAACGGCGAACCGTCCGGTACGGCGGGAAAGCCTATCTTGGGGCAGATAAACTCGAACGGACTGACGGACATCCTGATTGTCGTAGTCCGTTATTTCGGCGGTATAAAGCTGGGAACCAGCGGACTGATAGTGGCTTATAAGGCTGCCGCTGCCGAGGCTATCGCTGCCGCCACCGTCATTGAAAAGACGGTGGACGAAACGGTGACCGTCCTTTTCGAGTATCCTTTCATGAACGATGTGATGCGCATTGTCAAGGAAGAGGAGCCGGAGATGCTGGAGCAGTCGTACGACATGGACTGCCGCATGACGCTCCGCATCCGCAAGTCGGCAATGCCCAAGTTGAGGGCGCGTCTGGAGAAGGTGGAGACTTTACGTTTTGAGGAAGCGTAAAGTCTCCGGGTTTTCCACATCTTTTGTACGGATTTACTTATCTTTGCACACTTATTTAATCAAAATCGTGTTGATATGGCATTTGAAGCAACCAAGCGCGAGCTGGGCGAACTGTATACCTTCTTCCGTCTGCTGGCGGACGGAAAGGTCTTTCTGGGAACGCCGGACGCGCAGAGAGATGATAGAAAGTGTTGGCCTGTGGCGCTGATACAGAGAGAGGAACATGACGGCACGCGCCGTTATTATATCGGGGAAGAGGATGTGCGCATTGTTAGCGGTACGGTGGAGAAGGACGGTACGTTTACCGCATCGGCAGGAAAAGAGCCGCTTTCGTTTCCCCGTGCGGACTTTGGCGATGCGGCGGAAATCATACTCCATCTGCTCAGAAATGAGCAAGGCGATGCGGTGGAAGTTTCCGAAGGGCTGGAAGCCTTTCTGGATGCTGTGAACATCTACGACTTGGAGTCCAGAACCGATGACCGTACCGACTTCTCCGTAGCTTTCTGGAGTGCGGACGCTCCGCTCACGGGCTTCACCGTCCGTTGTCGTCTCAGCCACATGAATCCTTTGCTGGACGGCGGGCGCACGGCCAATCTGAAGCTGGAGCAGAGCGGCGTGAAGTTTGCCGTACCCACGGTAAACAAGGTGAACGCCTTGCCCGAATCGCCTATGGAAGTTGCCGAACGCATGATGATGATTGAGCGTCTGGGCGGCGTGTTGAAGTATTCCGACGTTGCCGACCGTGTGTTCCGCTGCAACCTGCTGATGATAGACCTCCACTTCCCCCGCATGCTGGCCGAGATGGTGCGTATCATGCACCTGGACGGCATTACCCGTGTTGCCGAACTGACGGAACGCATTAAGGAGATGAATCCACTGAAAATCAAGGACGAACTGATAAACAAGCACCGCTTCTACGAGTTCAAGATGAAGCAGTTCCTGCTGGCGCTTGCAACGGGCATGCGTCCGGCAAAGATTTACAACGGTACGGACTCTGCCGTGGAAGGCATGCTGCTGACCAATGGAGACGGCGGGGTGCTCTGCTACCATAAGTCCGACCGGCAGACCTTTGCCGACTTCCTTTACCGGAACACCCGTTTCGAGAAGGGTTCGGTAGATAAGGACAAATACGGCTTCCTGGAGCGGGAGAACGGTGTGTATTACTTTAAACTGAACGTAAAGATAGGATTGGTAAAGCGCTGACCGTCTGTTTAGCGCCGTATGGGCGGAACGGCAGACTGAAACTTGACGCATTTACTCTCCTTACATAAAAAAACATATATCCTGACAATGAGCAACGAAGTATTGGAAAACATCAAGTCGCGCCGCAGCGTGCGTACTTATACGGAACGGCAGGTTTCCGCCGGAGATTTGAACCTTATACTGGAAGCGGCAGCGTATGCCCCCAGCGGCATGAACTTCCAGACGTGGCATTTCACCGCCATCCAGGATGCCGCCGTGCTGACCGAACTGAATGAAAAGATAAAAGGCGCTTTTGCCAAGAGCGACGACCCTCATTTGCAGGAGCGCGGACATAGCGAAACCTATTGTTGCTATTACCATGCTCCGACGCTGGTCATCGTCTCCAACGAGCCTACCCGCTGGTGGGCGTCTATGGACTGCGCATGCGCCTTGCAGAATATTTTCCTTGCCGCCAAGTCTTTGGGCATCGGCTCTTGCTGGATTAACCAATTGGGGCAGACCTGCGACGACCCCGACGTGCGTGCTTTCCTCACCCGCCTCGGCATCCCCGAAAATCACCGTGTGTACGGCTGTGCCGCCTTGGGCTATGCCCCTGCGGACGCTCCCGTGAAAGAGAAGAAGCTGGCGGCAGGCACGGTAACCGTAATCCGCTGACGGTGCATGTATCATGTATAGGCGGAGAGCCTGTTTATATCCCCGCCAGAATGTACCATACGGCAACAAGGTGGCAGCCCGACCCCGCCAGTACGAAGAAATGAAAAGCCGAGTGCATATAGCGCACGCTGCGTATGGAATACAACGCCGCACCGCCTATATAGCATACCCCTTCGCCGATAATCCAATAGCAGGATACGGGCGCAACGGCAAAAAGCTGCTTGAACACCACCAGCACGGACAGCCCCATAAGGATGTAGCACACCGTTTCCACATAGCTGTGTTCTTTCATTTTGCGGAAGCTGATGATAGTGCCCGCAACGGCGCACAACCAGACAAAGCAGAACAGTCCCCAGCCCCATAGCCCTTCATCGCGCAAGGCAATCAGCGTAACGGGAGAGAAGCTTCCGGCAATGTGCCAGTAGATAGCCGCGTGGTCCCAATGGCGCAACCGCCGTTTCCACGGGTTATGGTGCTTCAGGGAGTGGTAAAGGGTGGAGGACAGGTAGGAGCCGCCCATACCGAACAGGTAGAGCCACATGCCGAGTATCGCCCACGGGTCTTGTGCCCGGTAGCATTTCATCAGGAAGAATCCCCCGATAATGACCGCCATCGAGATGCCTATGCCGTGAGACAGGCTGTTGACCGTTTCTTCGCCTCTGCTGTAGAAGAGACCGTTCCTTTTTCTTTTGTGAGTGGTACTCATAGACTTATTTGTGGCATAAAAGCAGGGGGGATATATAAACAAAGAAACAAATGGTATGTATTTTTTTTCAGGCACGGATTACACGGATTTCGCAGATTACACAGGTTTCACGGATTTCACGAATTACACAGAGTTCGCAGAAACAGAAAAAATCAAGTAAATCCGTGAATTCCGTGTAATCCGTGCCTAAAAAAATCATCGGGTATATTTCACTACCCTATTCGAAGCACCCGTAGCACGTAGGCAGCAGTTTGCGGTCGCCCAACGTATTGTCCACCCGTGCCACGTTCACCCAGAATTTGTTGTCGCGTACGCTTTCTATCGGATAGGCGGCTTTCTGCCGGGTATAGCTGTGCTCCCATGTATCGGCCACCACTTCGTATTCGGGATGCGGGGCATTTACCAGCACATTGTCGGTCTTGTCCGCTTCGCCGTTCTTCACTTCCTGAATCTCCTGCCAGATGGCGAGCATTACGTGTACGAAGTTATCCAGTTCGGCAAGGCTTTCGCTCTCCGTGGGCTCTATCATCAGCGTGCCGTGAACGGGGAAGGAGAGGGTAGGCGCATGATAGCCGTAGTCCATCAGTCGCTTGGCGATGTCGTTTTCGCTGATGCCCGTTTCCTCGTGCACCTTGCGGCACTCCAGTATCATTTCGTGGCCGACAAAGCCGTTTGCCCCGCGATAAACGATGCCGTAGGTATCCTTGAAGCATGCAGCCAGGTAGTTGGCGTTCAGGATGGCCGTTTGCGTGGCGCGTGCCAGCCCTTCCGCACCCATCATGCGGATGTAGCCGTAGGTGATGGGCAGGATGCCCGCGCTGCCGAAGGGTGCTGCCGCTACTTCATTGGCGGCATTGCCGAACAGTCCGTGCCCCGGCAGGAACGGAACCAGATGCTCTGCCACGCAGATAGGGCCTACGCCCGGTCCGCCGCCGCCGTGAGGAGACGCGAATGTCTTGTGCAGGTTCAGGTGGCATACATCGGCGCCGATAAATCCGGGGTTGGTCAGCCCCACCTGGGCATTCATGTTGGCGCCGTCCATATACACCTGCGCGCCGCAGGCATGGATAATCTGGCAGATTTCCACGATTTCCGTTTCAAAGATGCCGTGGGTGGAGGGGTAGGTAATCATCAGCGCGGCAAGGCTGTCCTTGTTCTCTTCGGCTTTGGCGCGGAGGTCGGCCATGTCAACGTTGCCCTGTTCGTCGCAGGCGCAGGTAACGGTGGTGAAACCGGCCTGGACGGCGGAAGCCGGGTTGGTGCCGTGTGCCGAAGCGGGTATCAGCACCTTGTTGCGGTGTCCCTGCCCGATGCTCTCCTGATAGGCGCGGATTACGCGCAGCCCCGCATACTCTCCGGCAGCGCCGGAATTGGGTTGCAGGCTTACGCCGGCAAAGCCGGTTATCACTTTCAGTTCCTCGCTGAGGTTGTGTATAAGCTCGCGGTAGCCTTCCGCCTGGTCTTCGGGAACGAGCGGGTGCATGCCCATGAATTCCGGACGGCTGAGGGGCAGCATCTCCGCGGCGGCGTTCAGCTTCATGGTGCACGAGCCGAGCGAAATCATGGAGTGCGCCAGTGAGATGTCCTTGCGGTCCAGCCGCTTGATGTAGCGCATCATCTCCGTCTCCGTGTGGTATTTGTTGAACACCTCGTGCGTCAGGTACGCGCTCTGACGGCGGAACGCTTCCGCAATGGTGCAGCTTTCGGGGATGTCGGCGGCTTTGGTATAGTCCTTTCCGGCGGCGATGCCGAAAATGGAGAGCAGTACGTTTACTGCGGCGAGGTCGGTGGTTTCGTCAATGCTCATGCCCACGTCGCCGTTCTTGAAGTAGCGCAGGTTCACTTCCTTGCTCAGGGCTACGGTGCGCACCTGCTGTGCCGATACATTGTCGGGCAGGGCGAAGCGGAGCGTGTCGAAGTATTGGGCGTTCATCTGCCTGTATCCTAATTTATTGATTTCCTTTTCCAGGAATGCGGCGATGCTGTGGATGCGTCCGGCAATGGTGCGGATGCCTTCCGGCCCGTGGTATACGGCATAGAAGCCTGCCATCGTGGCCAGCAATGCCTGTGCGGTACAGATGTTGGAAGTGGCCTTCTCGCGTTTGATGTGCTGTTCGCGGGTTTGCAGCGCCATGCGGTAGCACAGTTTTCCGTATTTGTCTTTGGACCAGCCGATGATGCGTCCCGGCATGTTGCGCTTGTACTCGTCGCGTGTGGCGAAATAAGCTGCCGACGGGCCGCCGTAGAACATCGGCGTACCCAGCCGCTGGGTGGTTCCGAATACGATGTCCGCTCCCCATTCTCCCGGCGGGGTGAGCAGGGCGAGGCTCAGTATATCGGCGGCAACTGCCACTTTGCAGCCTGCGGCGTGCGCTTTCTCCACGAATGCGCGGTAGTCTTCTATGTTTCCGCCGGCATTCGGATACTGCACAATGCAGGCAAAGGTGTCGGGCGTGAGTTCCGTTTCGCCGTACTTGCCCGTGCGTATCCGGATGCCCTGCGGGATGGCGCGGGTGGTGACAACGGCAAGTGTCTGCGGGAATACGCTTTCGTCCACGAACACCACGTTGGCTCCCGACTTCTGCATATCGCGCGGGCGCAGGGCGTACATCATCGTCACGGCTTCGGCGGCGGCGGTTGCCTCGTCCAGCAGGGAGCAGTTGGCAAGGGGCATGCCGGTGAGGTCGCATACGGCGGTCTGGAAGTTCAGCAGGGCCTCCAGGCGTCCTTGCGACACTTCGGTCTGGTAGGGCGTATAGGAGGTGTACCAGACGGGGTTCTCGAACACGTTGCGCTGGATTACGGCAGGCGTCACGGTGTTGTACCACCCCATGCCGATGTAAGTGGTGTAGAGTTTGTTTTTGGCTGCCAGTGCCGAGATGTGCTGTCCGAACTCGTATTCGGTCATGGCTTCGGGCAGTGCCAGCGGTTCTTTGAGACGGATATTCGCGGGGATGGTTTTATCAATCAGCTCGTCCAGGCTGCTCACTCCGATTTTGCGGAGCATCTGCTCTTCGTCCTTTTTGCTGATGCCGATGTGGCGGTTAGCCAATAGGTCGTTTTTCATAACGGTAATGATTTAGAAGTTTATTGTTTTCGCCGCAGGGGGCGGACCGGTACTTGCGTCTGCTACGGAAGGGCCGGTGTCCTGCGCTTTCTGCGGCGGGCTTTTTTATCCGGAGAACGGGGGGAGGCTTACCTGAAGAACGGGTTCTCCGCCTTTTCGGTGCCGATGGTTGTGGGGGCTCCGTGCCCCGGATAGACAACCGTTTCGCTGGGCAGTATGAACAGGCGGCTGCATATATGTTCTATCAGTTCGTCGAAGTTGCCGCCGGCAAGGTCGGCACGGCCGATGCTGCCCTGGAACAGTACGTCGCCGGAGAACATGCAGTGCTCTGCCGCGCAGTAGTACACCAGGCTGCCCGGCGAGTGTCCCGGCACGTGGATGGCTTCCAGCTCCGTATGGCCGAAGGTGATGATGTCGCCGTCGTGCAGGTAAGTGCCCAGCGGTACGGGCGGTTCCGGCAACTGGAAACCGAACATGCGGCTTTGCTTGGGTGCTTCGTCAATCCAGAACTCATCCGCCTGGTTGGCTTCCGCTTTCAGTCCGAATTCTTTCAGCATGAAGGGGTTGCCGAAGATGTGGTCCAGGTGCAGGTGCGTGTTCAGCAGGTGCTTCACTTGCAGCCCGTTGCTGATGATAAAGTTCTTTAAAGCCTGTTTCTCTTCTTCGTAGAAACAGCCGGGATCGATAACTACGGCTTCCAGGGTTTCGTCCCACAGCACGTAGCAGTTTTCCGGGAACATGTTAAATTCAAATCTCTTTATCTTCATGGCGTATATATAGGCGTTTAATTCGATATGTTGTTTGTTACGGTTTCTAAAGTGCTACATTAATTTTCTAAAGTGCTACATTAGCTTTCCAGAGTGCCACTTCTGCTTTCCAGAGTGCTACATTAGCTTTCCGGAGTGCTCGTTCAGTTTGCCACGTACACCACCTTTTTGGTCTCGAAGAACTCTTCCCCGAAGAATTCCTTGAGGTTCCACATCGTGGTTTTGTTCTTCACGGGCATCGTCTCTCTCTCCAGCTCTCCGCCTTTGAGGCAGATGAGTCCGTTGGGCAGTGCGTTCTGCTGTTTGGGCGAGATGTTCTTGCGGATTATTTTCAGCAAGTCGGTAAGGGGCATTACGGCACGGCTCACCACGAAGTCGAACAGTTGCTTTTCCTCTTCGGCGCGTGCATGGCGGGTGGTTACGTTTTTCAGTCCGATGCTGCCGGCTATCTCGGTGGCCACGCGCACTTTCTTGCCGATGCTGTCCACCAGGTGAAACTGCACTTCGGGAAAGAGTATCGCCAGCGGGATGCCCGGAAAGCCGCCTCCCGTGCCTAAGTCCATGACTTTCGTACCCGGCTTGAAGCGGATTACCTTGGCTATGCCCAGGGAGTGGAGCACGTGGTGCTCGTACAGGTTTTCAATGTCTTTACGCGAGATGACGTTTATTTTGGAGTTCCAGTCCGTATAGAGGTCGTAGAGGGCGGCGAACTGCCTTTTCTGCTCCTCTGTCAGGTCGGGAAAGTATTTCAGGATAAGTTCCATTGTTGTGTTATGAGTTATAAAAGTTATGGGTTATGGGTTGCGCACGTCGTTCAGCGCCATTGTTTCGTCGCTCAGCAGGTGCTGCATCATTTCGTACGGTAGTGTTATCTTTACGGGGCCCATTACGTAGGGGGCGATGTCGTAGACATTGTAATAGAATGTGATGCCGTCCTTGCCCAGGTAGAAGTTCTCGGTAGGCGTGAGGTCGCCGGTGGTGACGTATCCCATATCTTCCAGTTCCTGGCGGGTGGCTACTTTGTTGTCCGCCATAAGCTGGTTCCAAAGGAGGTCGGTGAGCTGCTCCTTGTAGTCGCCGGCAAACAGGTCGTCCAGGCGGATGGGAGCGAGTGTGCGCAGGTCGAGGTTGAGGAAAGTGGACATATAGATGCCGTGTGCGCCGCCGGTGTATTCGTTGTAGTCGATGCGGTAAACGAGCAGATGTCCGGTGTACAGTTGCACATGGCTTTCGATGCCTTTATAGTAGGAGTACCATGCCCCTATCTCTCCGGCATTCTCCTTGTCCTGCTCGTCTTTGCGGTACATCGGTTCCAGGTCTTTGCGGTAGTCGCCCACGTACTTTTCGGTGTACTTCTTTACGGCTTCTTCGGGAGTCATGCCCATGTACTTCTCGCCGAAGCAGGCGGAGAGGAAATAGGTGTTCAGGCTGTCCTTCATCTTCTCGTCCGAAGATTGGGAAGCATACGCAAGGTTAATGATGAGGTTGCATGCCGGCTTGGCGGTATCACCGAAGAGATGGGCGGTTTCGTTCACTTGTATGCTGTCGAACTCCAGCGCTCCGGCGTTTTTGTTCATGGTGTTACCACAGGAAAAGAAAAAGCCGCTTGCCGCAAGCAGAAGGACAAGTAGGCTGACAGTTTGTTTTTTCATATTGGATTTCGTTTATAAAACAACATTTCATTCAGGAAACTTTATCGACAAATATAGAACTTATTAGTGAACTCCACGCATAAAAAGGAAAAAAATAATCCCGGCAGGCGGTTAAAACTTCCTATCTTCGGCAATCCCCGCCCGTGCGCCTCACAAGACGGATATTCCCGTTCCGCAATGCGCGCCACAGCTTGCGTACGGGCCGGAGGGGAAGGAGGAATTGAACAAACGCTCCGTTCCGGTTGTTTACTAAGTTCAGAGTAACAACCCCCTAAAGTTTATATAGAATGAACAATATATTGAAGAACGTATGTTCTGCGCAGAAACTGCACGGCGCGGAACATGCCGGTAGTATGGAACAACGTGAGATGGAAGAACGGAACAGCCGGTACCGCTGCCTGAAGATGAAGGCCGCCGCCGCGTGGGCGCTTGCCGTATTGCTGTCGCTGCTTTCCGTCTTCGGCGGTGAGGTGCCCTATGTCAACGAAATACAGATGTCGCTGGCTGCCCTTGTGCTGCTGTTTCCGGGAAACGCTTTCTATGCGGCCGCCCGGAAGCAGCTTTGTGCGGGGCGCATCGGGCTGGATACGCTGATTGCCTTCGGCGCTTCCGTTGCTTTCCTTTTCAGTCTGTTCAACACGTTCTTTCCGGACTATTGGATCAGGGTGGGGCTTCACCCGTATGTCTACTACGAAGTGGCGGTGCTGGTTGTAGCGGTGGGGCTCACCGGCAAGGTGTTCCGCTTCCTGCCCGAAGAGCGGCACGGTGCAGACCGCATAGCCCGGATTTTCTTTCCCGTCCTGGCGGGAACGGCGGTTGCCGTGTTTTTTATCTGGATATTCTGGGGCGGCATGACCGCTGTGCCGCATGCGTTCTATGCGGTCATTTCCGTTTTTATCGTCGCCTGCCCGTGTGCGCTGGGGCTGGTCGCTCCGCTTGCCCTGACGCGCGGCATAGGCAGGGCTGCCGATATGCACATCCGGATAAAGGACTCCCTGGCGCTGGAGCGGCTGGACAAGGCCGATGTAGTGGTCTTTGACAAGACCGGCACGCTGACCGAGGGGCAGCCTACGGTCACCGCCTGGCTGTGGGCGCAGTATCAGGAAGAGGATTTCAAGCGGATATTGCTGGCTACGGAAATGAACTCGCCCGACCCGCTGGCAGCAGCCATTACCGCCGCCCTGCGCGAAGAACGCATAACTCCCGCACCGCTGGACGGCTGCGGGGTGCTGAAAGGCAAGGGGGTGAAATCCCTCTGCAACGGTACGGAATATTGGGTGGGCAGCCATAAGCTGCTGAAAGATTATCGGGCTTATCTTTCCGATGTGCTGGGAGATATGCTGGTGGAGTATGAATCGGAGGGAAACAGCATCGTTTACTTCGGGCGTGAGGATGAGCTGCTTGCCATAATAGCCGTCAAGGACAGACTGAAAGCGACCGCTTCCGGGGTAGTCAAAGAGCTTAGGGGGCAGGGGCTGGACATCTGTATGCTGACGGGCGACGGTGAGCGTACCGCTTCGGCCATAGCGGGGAAGCTGGGCATCATCCGTTACATGTCCGACGCCCAGCCGGAGGATAAGGAGGCCTTTATCCGCGAACTCCGCTTGCAGGGGAAGAAGGTGGTTATGGTGGGCGACGGCGTCAACGACGCACAGGCGCTGGCTGCCGCCGATGTAAGTATTGCCGCGGGTGCAAGTGCCGGTGATGGGCTGGCAGACAAGGCTATGATAGTGATGAAATCCGCCGATTTGCAGTCGCTCCCCCGGCTCTTCGGCCTGTCCCGCCATACGCTCCGGCTGATGCGCCGTAACTTTTTCCGGACAACGGCCTTTCATCTGGCAGGCGTGCTGGTAGCTGCGGGCATTCTCTATCCGGTGTACGGAATACTGTTGACGCCCATGCTGGCTGTAACGGTCATAGCGCTCTCCTGCATCATGCCGGTGAAGGGGTAGGGGGTTAGCTGTTTCTGTATTCCAGCGGGCTCATTCCCAAGTGCCGCTTGAAATACTTGCCGAAGAACGAGGCGCTGGGGAAGTTCAGCGAATAGGCTATCTCCTGGATGGTCATGTCCGTGGATTTCAGCTTGGCTTTTATGTCGATGATGACGACATGCGCAATGAGGTCCAGCACATTCTTCCCGGTCACCTGCTTGATGGTGGTGCTGAGGTGTTGCAGCGATATGCCCAGCTTCGCGGCATAGAACTGCGCGCGGCGTTCGGTGGTGTAGTTCTCGATGACCAGTTGTATGAACTCACGGCAGATTTCCTCTTTCCGGCTTTTAATCCTGTTTTGGGAGTCGGGACGGTTGCTGTATAGCTCGTTGACACCATAAAGCAGGGTGTCCAGCACGTTCTGCGCCATTCGCGTCTTGGGCATGTACGGCCCTGTGGATATGCGGGCAAGCAATGCGAAGTAATCCCGGAAATAGGAAGCGAGGGTTTCGTTGAGCGGTATCACGGGAGCTTCTATAATCTTGGAGTACGAGCTCATGGTGGACTGGATGATGTTGACTCCGTTGAGGCAATGTTCGGAAAATCCGGCAAAGCAGATGCGCACTTTCTCCTTCTGCCCGTGAAACTGGATGATGGTGCCCGGAAGCAGTATGATGAAGTCGCCTTGCTTGATTTCGGTATCTATAAGATTGATGGATACCGTGATGGAACCTTCGGTGCACAAGGCGAAGATACATGCCTTCAGCCGGCACGATTGCTTGTAGATGTTCAGGATGTCTTCCGTGACATCTGTCCATGCAATCAGGTCTACAGGGAGGTCGACGTGTGGAAATTCCATAAGCGTTGTCGTTTTTGGTCTGTGCAAAGTTACACTTTTATTTTTCAATCTCCGCCTTTTTGAAACAACAATGTCCCGGCGCAATGTTTCATGGTGGTCAGGATTTGCTCTACCGTGCATCGGATGCGGGCTGTGGCCCAATCCTGGCGCATGGCTTGTTCAAGGCTCACCGGAGCGTTTATGATGGAATATATGCCGATAAATCCCATCTCTTTAAGCTCCCGGCACATCGCTACAGACCCGCCTATGGCGATGACGGGGATTCCTTTCCGTGCGGCATGCCTCAGCACTCCTGCTGCTGTCTTTCCCGCTGCTGTCTGGGCGTCTATCCGTCCCTCGCCCGTGATGACGAGGTCCGCTCCTTCGAGAAGCGAGTCGAATGCAATGGCGTCGAGCACCATTTCAATCCCTGCGGTCAGCCTGGCATTTAAAAAGGCTTTGAAGGCGCCGCCTAATCCGCCGGCTGCACCGGCTCCGCTCAGGGGGACTATGTCGGTCTGGAACTGTCCGGCTATCACCCGGGCGAAGGAACGCATGCCGCGGTCCAGGGCTTCCGCGGTTTGAGGGTCCGCTCCTTTCTGGGGAGCAAAGACACGGGCAGCTCCGTCCGGTCCGCAAAAGGGGGTGTTGACATCGCAAGCCACGATAAATTCGGACTCCCGTGCTGCGGGCATCAGAGACGACATGTCTATCCGGACAATGGATTCCAAATCCCTGCCGCAGCCTTTCAGCCTTTGTCCGCGGCTGTCGAGAAATCTCACTCCCAATGCGGAGAGCATGCCTGTGCCCGCATCGTTGGTGGCGCTGCCGCCTATTCCGACCAGGAATTTGCGGCATCCTCTGTTCAGCGCGTCAGAAATCATCTCGCCGGTTCCGTACGTAGAAGTAATCCACGGGTTCAGTTCGTCGGGAAGCAGGAGCGGCAGTCCGCTGGCGGCAGACATTTCCATAACGGCGGTTTTCACGCCGCCTGACCTTACAATGCCGTAGGCTGCCTTTACCGGTCTGCCCAAGGGGTCTGTAACGGAGGCTGTGTACATAGCTCCTCCCACCGCTTTGACAATGGCCTCTACGGTTCCCTCGCCCCCGTCCGCCACACCGGCTTTGACGACATTGCACTGCGGGAAAACATCCTTGATTCCTCTTTCCACGGCATCGGCCACTTCGGCCGAAGTCAGGGAGCCTTTGAACGAGTCCGGTGCTACAACGATTTTCTTCATGCTCTTCAATTTATATTATATATATAATGTGGCAACAAAATTATAAAATAGGGGGGAGGTAATGCATGCTTTCGTCCGAAAAATAATCTTCGTGCCTTGACGATGGTCAGATTATGAAAAAAGCCTGCGCCCGGGATGCTTGTATAATTCCGGGATTTCGTATCTTTGCATGGACCGGATGAAGCTCCGGACATGTGCTCCAATCATGCCACGTGCGGTTGGGCGGTAAAATAGTATGTTTGTCTTATGAAACTGGAAATATCTGATTGGAAAACCGTTCCCTACGCCGAGGCGTGGGACAGGCAGACGGCGTGTTTCGATGCGCTTGTGCATGCCAAGCAGGCAGGAGAGGAGTATGTGAACCGTATCGTACTCTGCGAACATCCGCATGTATATACATTGGGACGCAGCGGTAAGGAAACCAATATGCTGCTGGGCGAAGAGCAGTTGCGTGCCATAGGCGCTTCGCTCTATCACATAGACCGGGGCGGCGACATCACTTATCACGGGCCGGGGCAGCTTGTGTGCTATCCTATCCTGAACCTGGAGGAGTTCTCTCTGGGCTTGAAAGAATATGTGCATCTGCTGGAAGAAGCCGTAATCCGCGTATGCGCTTCCTACGGGATAACCGCCGGGCGTGTGGAGAAAGCCACCGGCGTATGGCTGGACGGAGATTCGCCGCGTGCCCGTAAAATCTGCGCTATCGGTGTGCGCAGCAGCCATTATGTTACGATGCATGGCCTGGCGCTCAATGTCAATACGGATTTACGCTATTTCAGCTATATCCATCCTTGCGGGTTCATAGACAAAGGGGTGACTTCACTTCAAAAGGAGCTGGGACGGGAAGTGCCGGCAGACGAAGTGAAACAGCGGCTTTGCCTTGAACTGAAAGGCATGCTTGAAGGCAGGCGGTAAACCGAAGAATTTCCACCAAATGTTTTGCCAATACAAAAAACTGCCATATCTTTGCATTCATTAATCGGGAATGTCCGGAAATGTATCTGTTTCATCCGTTTGCGGCTTCCCGAAGGCTTATTGATCACATAACTGTTTCAACGTTCTCTTTCTGTGATAGTGGGGAGCTTTGGGATAATATGGATGCAGACTAAACTATTGACTATAATTGCATTACATGAATTGACCGGAAAGAGTGCTCTTGAACCGGTGTCCCCAAAGAACGTCCTTTTCACAAGGTGGTGTTTTCCTCAAACTCTTACAATCCGTATTTTGTAATGCCCGGTCCGTCAGACAATAATCAAGCAGAATTGCAGCACGCCCCTGTGTGTCAGTCCCACAAGGATTGCCAGTTGCACTGGTATGCCGTCCGCGTAACATACAGCCGCGAATTGTCCTTGAAGGACTATCTCGACAAGGAAAATATAGAGAATTTCATCCCCATGCGCTACGAGTATGTCATAAGGAACGAACGCCGCGTCCGCAAGCTCGTTCCCGCCATACACAACCTGGTATTTCTCCGTTCCACCCGTTCCCGTATCGATGAAATCAAAAACAATCCGGTTCTGAACATACCGGTACGCTATATCATGAACCGTGAGACCCATCAGCCGGTTATTATTCCGGATGCGCAGATGCGCAGCTTCATACTGGTTGCAGGCACGTACGACGAGGCCGTCATCTACGTGGAGCCGGAAGAACTGAAACTGGTGAAAGGAACCAAAGTACGCATCACGGGCGGAGTTTTCGAAGGAGCCGTGGGCGAGTTTGTCCGTCTGCGCCACGACCGCCGTGTGGTGGTAAACATAGAAGGCGTCATGGCAGTAGCCACTACATTTATTCACTCTTCGCTTATAGAACCGATAGGTGTAATCTGAAACACTTGTAATTCAATAATTTATTTATCAGTATAAAAATGAACGAACACGTTTCATCTTTGTACGTCCGTGCCCATGAACTCTTGAATCTGGGCATGGACGGCAGTCCCATTTACAGCGATCACTTTGCCCGTCTGAATCGCGAAGTTTACGAGCAAGCGCTTGATTTGTACAACACCTTGGAAGGCAACACGCCGGAAGAGGAAGCCGAACTTTGCCTCTCCATTCTCGTAGCCCTGAATGCCACATTCTACGACAATGGCCGCAAGCAGCAGTATATCCAGCGCCTGCTCGACCGTTGCCTGAATGTTCTCGACAAGCTTCCGGATTCGCTTCTGAAAGTGCGTCTTCTAACCTGCTGCTACGGCGAGGTATACGAAGAAAAACTTGCCGCTGAGGCCCACTCCATTATCAATACCTGGGATATGGCTTCTTTGACGCCGGAGCAGAAGGAAATCATCGGCGAGTTGAAGAATATGGAAGAGAATCAATACCCTTTCGAGATTATAGATTGATTCTGCCTGACAATTTTCCTCTCTCTCCCTGTCAGTAAGCGTTTATGTTTTTCAGCTATCAACCGCTAATTACTAAACAACAGTTATTGCCGTGAACTTCATTTTTATTATTCTTACCTTTCTGATATCGGCAGTTATTGCCCGTATTCTGATACCGCGTATCCTATTGATATCCCTGCGCAAAAAACTTTTTGACATACCGGATGACCGTAAGATACATAAGAGAGCTATCCCGCGGTTGGGGGGCGTATCATTTTTCCCCACCACCCTGTTTGCTTTCTGCCTTGTCTATGCTTTCCGCCTGCTGGACGGTAACAGCATTTCCACGCTCTATGCCAGCTATCTGCTTCCGGAACTTTTGCTGTTTGCCTGCGGCATGACGCTGCTCTACCTGACGGGCATTGCCGACGACCTTGTCGGTGTGCGCTACCGCCAGAAGTTTGCCATCCAAATCTTCTGTGCCTGCCTTTTCCCCTTGTCGGGACTTTGGATAAACGATTTGTACGGCCTGTTCGGCATACACGAGCTTTCGGCTTATGTCGGCATACCTTTCACTGTGCTTACGGTGGTCTTCATCACCAACGCCATCAACCTGATAGACGGCATCGACGGTCTTGCCTCAGGCTTGAGCAGTGTGGCATTGCTGGTTTTCACCTTCCTGTTCATCAGCAAGGGCCTGTGGAGCTATGCCATGCTTTCGGCCGGTACTTTCGGCGTGCTTGTGCCGTTCTTCTATTACAACGTGTTCGGCAGTGTGGAGCGTGCCCGCAAGATTTTCATGGGCGATACGGGAAGCCTTACCTTGGGCTATACCCTCAGTTTCCTTGCCATAAAGTACAGCCAGCACAACACGGATATCATGCCTTACACCGAAGGCGCCTTTCTCATAGCTTTCAGCACCCTGATTATTCCGGCGTTCGATGTGGTGCGTGTCGTCCTGGTCCGCATCCGCGAGGGACACAGCCCTTTCGAGCCGGACAAGAACCATATCCATCATAAACTGCTGGCGATAGGGCTGTCGCCGCGAAGGGCGATGCTGAGTCTGCTCTCCATGTCCTGCGCTTTCAGTGCGGCCAATATCCTGTTGGTTCCTTATATAAACAATACGGTGCTGCTGATTGCCGATATTGTGATTTGGGTAGGATTGAATCTGTGGTGGGATTATTTGAGAGATAGGAAACGATAGATGATTGCAAATACAGTGAAGAAAATAAGTGAGTAAACCTTAGGTATTTCCGATATTTAGGTTTATTTTTGAAGAAAATTAAGGAGCGATGAACGAAGCCAAGTTGTATAAGAATCAAGAGCCGGAGCCTCAATCAGCCAATGAGGCTGCTATGGCATACGAATCGTCCTGCCGCAATGTGGATGATTTCATAGCTTCTTTACCTAAGGAGATGATGCGTAATTTAGTGGATTTTGCCATAGAAGAACAACGTGCAGGGCATTGTATTCCCAATTCACAGGTAGATGAGATGATTAACCTGCGAATGGGATGGAAATAGTATGGCTGGCTTCTGCCATAGAAGATTTCGTTTCTTTGCTGGAGAAGGTAGATTCTTTATTTGGAAAGGCAGTTGCAACAAAAGTAAAATACAAGATTTCATCTCACATAAATCTGTTGGCTTCTTTCCCTTGTATGGGAATGCGCGATTTCTATTTTTCAGATGATAAATACGATGTCCGTTATTTGATAAATACTCCTAATGTTATTTATTATGCCATATCCCGAAACGAGATTTTGATTATTTCTATTTTGGATACACGGCAATCTCCGGAGATGATTCGTCATACCATAGCAGAAATATTAAAACAGTCAAGATAGTTGGCATTGTTCGGAAGCCGGTTCTGATGCTTCCCCAAACATAAATATGCAAATCTTAGTTTGTCCATAAACTTTTAAAATTAAGTCTTTATTTTGAGTTATTGAGTAAGCCCTCTGTTTAGGCTTCTCCTTTAAAAGCGATACTTTTGCTACAAACTAAAATGTTATGTATAACAGTGAAGGACTAAAAGATTTTATTTCAAGTACCAAACTTGGGTTCTATCAGAATTTAGTTTGAATGATGGGCAGCAGAAGTTTGCTATTCAATGCAATAATTCACTTCATTATGCCAGTGATGTTGAAGTTGAGATAACGGTAATTTATCACTTTCCAAGGGTATTTAATAGTTGTCATGACTTTGTTAACACGACAGCTGATAAAATCTTTAGCTACAAGCTAATATCAAAATCAAAACGTATTAATTAGTAAAAAACGATTGGAGTGCTTTACAAGTGTTCCCGAAGGCGTATGCAATTAATAGAGTGCTTACTTCCTTTTTCACGATATGTTCAAATTTAGTGCTAACATAATAACTAACTTATATAAAATTTATGAATAAGAAAGTTTATATTGGTATGACCGCTGACATTATGCATCCCGGTCTGATCCATATCATTAATGAAGCCACCAAATATGGCGATGTAATAGTTGGTCTTTTGACAGACAAGGCCATTGCAGAACATAAGCGCCTTCCTTATCTGACATACGAGCAGCGTAAAGAAGTGGTGGAGAATATTAAGGGAGTTTCAGAAGTAATCCCTCAGGAAGAGTGGAGTTATGTTGATAATTTAAAACGTATCAGACCGGACTATATCATTCACGGCGATGATTGGAAAAACGGTCCTTTGCGTGAAATTCGTGAACAGGTATTTGAGGTAATGAATGAGCAAGGAGGAAAGGTGATAGAAATACCATATACGAAAGGTATAAATTCCTCTTCTCTTGATAAAGAGATAAAATCTATTGGAACAACTCCTGATATTCGTTTAAAAACTCTTCGCCGTTTAATAAATGCTAAACCGATTGTTCGTATTCTTGAGGCGCATGATGGTCTTTGCGGACTTATTATTGAGAATCTTGAAATCCAGAAAGGTGATAAACGTGAAGTTTTTGACGGTATGTGGTCCAGCAGTTTGACTGATTCTACCAGTAAAGGTAAACCGGATATTGAGGCCGTTGACCTTACAACTCGTTTGCAGGATTTGAATAATATCCTTGAATGTACTACTAAACCTATCATTTTTGATGGCGATACAGGTGGCAAGATAGAGCATTTTACATTCACAGTTCGTACGCTTGAACGCCATGGTATTTCTGCGATTATTATCGAAGATAAAGTAGGATTGAAAAAAAACTCTCTTTTTGGTACTGATGCAATTCAAACTCAAGATACGATTGAGGGTTTTTGTGCGAAAATAAAAGCAGGTAAGGAAGCGCAGGTTACTCAGGATTTTATGATTATTGCCCGTATTGAAAGCCTTATTGCCGGCAAACCTATGAGTGACGCTTTGGAACGCGCCTATGCTTATGTTGAAGCGGGTGCTGATGGTATTATGATTCATAGTAAAAATAAGTCCGGTGAAGATATCAAGGAATTCTGTCTTACTTTTCGTCAGAGGTATGCCCACGTTCCTATTGTTGTTGTTCCTACTACATATGATCATATTCACGAAAGCGAACTTCGTAAGTGGGGGGTGAATGTGGTAATTTATGCCAATCACATGCTTCGTGCTGCTTATCCGGCCATGATGCGGGTTGCATGTACTATTTTGGAAAACGGACGAGCTCAGGAAGTCCGTGATTTATGCATGCCTATTAAAGAGATTTTGGAATTGATTCCTGGTACTAAATAATATATTTACAGTATGCTGAATGTCGAGAAAGTCTTTAATCTTTTTCTTGCCCACGGTGTAGATTTTTTTACCGGGGTTCCCGATTCTTTGTTGAAGAACATTTGCGCTTATATTACAGATCATGCTTCTGCTGGCAAACATATCATTGCCGCCAATGAAGGTACTGCTGTTGGTATTGCTGCAGGATATTATATGGCTTCCGGTAAACTACCTTTGGTATATATGCAAAACTCAGGTTTGGGTAATACGGTGAATCCGCTATTGTCTCTTGCCGATGAAAAAGTTTACAGTCTTCCTATTTTATTAATGGTTGGCTGGCGCGGTGAGCCTGGAACAAAAGATGAACCTCAGCATAAAAAGCAAGGTGAGGTTACTTTGGATTTATTGGAAGCTATGAAAATTCCCTATATCATTCTTGACATGGATGAAGATGAAGCATTGGCTCAGATTCATGAAGTTATTGTGTCTGCTTATGAGAAATCTGTTCCTCATGCCATAGTGGTCCGTAAAGATACTTTTGATAAATATAAACTTCAGAAAAAGCAGAACAATGTTTATCCTTTATCTCGCGAAGATGCATTGAAGCTGGTTATAGATCATTTACACGAAACAGATATTGTCGTTTCTACTACAGGCAAGCTCTCACGTGAATTGTTTGAATACCGTGAGGTCAAAGGACATGGACACAGTCGTGATTTTCTTACTGTAGGCTCTATGGGACACAGTTCTTCTATCGCTTTGGGAATTGCTTTAAAACATCCCGAGCGTAAAGTTTACTGTCTAGACGGTGATGGTGCTTTTATTATGCATATGGGCGCTATTAGTAATATTGGCAGTCTTTCTCCTGCTAATTATTATCATATTCTTTTTAATAATGGTGCTCACGAATCTGTTGGGGGGCAGCCTACATTGGGTTTCCAACTTGATATTCCTGCAATAGCAAGAGCCTGTGGCTATCGTCATGCATTTTCTGTCACTTCAGAGTCTGAAATACAGGAAGCTTTACAACATTTACAATTGTTAGATGGTCCCGTACTGCTTGAGTTGAAGGTAAAGATTGATTCTCGTACAGATTTAGGTCGTCCTACTACTACCACACTGGAAAACAAGGAATGTTTCATGGAATTCCTCTCGCATAATGAATAAAGATAAATTTGTTATATTATCCGATATTCACGCAAATTTAACAGCGCTAAAAGCTGTCTTGTCTGACATTCAAGCACAGGGATATTTGCCGGATGCAGTTGTTATATTAGGGGATATCATTAACTACGGGATGCGTCCCAATGAAGTGATTTCAGAATTAGAGAAACTTTCCTACCCTGTAGTTGTAAATCTGATGGGAAATCACGAAAAGGCTTTGCTTGATGGTGATTTGAGCCATTTTTCTACGGAACGTGGTAAACAAATGCTTCAATATACTTCTTCTATTCTGAGCGAAGCCTCTCTTTTATACATAAAAGAAAATATGATTTCAACAGGATTACATGCAATAGAGTGTCAGGGCAAGCATCTATTGTTTCTTCATGGGAGTATAAATGATGTTTTTTGGGGAAAATTAGGACCTGATGCCTTTTCCAATATTTATTATCGTAATTATGACTATGTTTTTTCGGGGCATACCCATCTTCCTCATAATATGTCATGTTTTTATCCGGATGAATGTCCTCGCTTGCGTAATAAGAAAAAAACAGTTTTCATAAATCCCGGTTCTGTAGGACAACCACGCAATCAAAATCCTTGTGCCCAATATGTTTATTTTGAACTATCGACAGGCAAGGTACATTATAATGCGGTAAAGTACGATGTTGAAGCAGAATATCGACTATATCCGGATTTTTTGGATGTGTTTTATAAGGAACGTTTAATTCTTGGAGTTTAAATTGGATATGAAGAATTTATATGTAATAAGCGGCGTTACCGGTATGACCGGTAATGAACTTGCCCGTCAACTTTTGAATGACGGGCATACTGTTATTGGCTTTGACAACTTTTTTGCAAGTTCTATAGATGCTGTGCAAGATATTGTGAACAATAAGAATTTTCTTTTCTATGAGTATGATTTGAATAATGTGGAGCAAATGTCTGAAATATCTCGTTTAGTCGGGAGGATTCAGCAGGATTATGCAAGGACTATATATATTAATTGTGCGGCCGTAGTACATACAGAACATTTTTATGAGGTTGAGCATACATTTACAACAAATGTCGTATCCATGCGCTCTTTTTTGCAACAGGCAATTTCTGTACATGCCGATACTTATATCAATTGTTCTACTTCGGAAGTTTATTCCATGCAATCCTGGAATGAATGCGGTGGAGTAAAGGAAGATGATTTTTTGCTGCTTGCCACAGCTGAGCACAGTCAGAGAACCAGCTATGCCGTAGGGAAATTACTTACCGAATTCTTTATGAAAGATGCGGTGGATAAAGGGCTGATAAAAGGTTGTTCCATTCGTTTTGCCAATGTTTATAGTAATCATGAGCGTTTTGCCAAACACATAATTCCTCATATCATAGATAGTTTATCGAAAACCGGTGAGGTTATATTATTAGAAAATTCAAAAAAGAATATGCGTTCTTTTCTGCATAATATAGATAGCTGTCGTGCAGTTTTAGAGTTGATGGCTTCTACCTCTGCATTGGACGGTACAGTTTATAATGTAGCTACGGATGAAGAAGTTTCAATTATTGATTTAGTGAAGCTGATAGCCGATAAGTTGAATATTGCCGAACCTATAATAAAGTTTGAGGGGTATCGCGCTTCTGATCCGGAACGTAGGATATTGGATACTGATAAAATTCGCAAACGTACAAACTGGAAACCTGTAGTTTCATTATCGGAGGGGTTGGATATGTGTGTACAAAATCTTTCTAAATACAGATGAAAGCTTTAATAATAACAGTAGCGGGCACAGCTACCCGATTCAATAAGGATACTTCTCGAGATACCTTGAAGTGTCTTTATTTTCAGGAAAATCCTCGATACTCATTGCTTTATCAGATTTTGGATAAAGCCCGTAGTCTTGACAAATATATAATTGTAGGCGGATATTTGTTTGAAGAACTGTCCGCTTTTATAAATTGTAATTTGCAGGAATTCAAAGATAAGATAGAGTTGGTCTATAATTCTCATTATGAAGATTACGGATCGGGATATAGTTTGATAAAAGGAATAGAGGCTGTTCCATCGGAATGTGATGAAGTAATATTTGTGGAAGGAGATCTGTTTTATGATGGAGGTAGCTTCGAACAGGTTATTTCTTCAAACAACAATGTTATTACAGCTAACCGTGAATTTATTACTTCCCGAAAATCCGTCGTTTTATATGTAGATATGAACGGTCATATACATTATCTTTATGATACCAAGCATTTGTCGTTAGAGATTGCAGAACCGTTTCAAGCCATATATAATTCGGCACAAATCTGGAAGTTCCTTTCTGTCGAGAGATTATCAGGAGTCATAAGAAACCTGATTCCAACCCAAATTCGTGGTACTAATCTTGAAATTATTCAAGGTTATTTTGGAAGTTTACCTTTAGATACTATGCAGTTTGTCCCTGTTGATACATGGTATAATTGTAATACTGTATCTGATTATAATATTGTTTATTCATTAATAAAACAACATGAAATCAATAAATGAGAAATTGGCTTTGCTACAGGCCAAAATGAAAACTGATACTCCCGTAACTATTATGATAATAGGCTTGGGCAGTGTAGGAGTGTACTTGTTAGATTATTTGATAAGCCTGTCTGACAAGCGCTTGCACATAGTGGTTGCAGGTCGTAATGCAGAGAAAATGCAGAAGGATGTCAATATTGTGAGAACGGCAGCTGCTATTCGCGGTCAGTTACGAAGCAAGATAGATGTGGAGGCAGATTGTAATTTGGAAGACGTTTCATCTATAGCATTATGTTTAGACAAATGGCATCCTGATTTTATAATTAATAGTAGCCGTGTTTATTCGGGGTTAAAGTATGGAAGCCTTTCTTGGAATAATTTGCGTGCTTATGGAATTTGGACTCCTTTGTCCATTCGTTATGCCCGTAATATTATGAAAGCGTATGAAGCGGCAGACTGCAATGCTATATCTATAAATACTTCTTATTCAGATGCCGTAATTCCTTGGCTGAAATCAGCAGGGAATGCCTATTTTGATTTTGGAAGCGGTAATTTGAATCATTTGATTCCGAGAATGAAATTTTACATTGCTGATAAATATGGAATAGAGAATCTGAATGAGATTGATATTACATTGTGCGTAAGTCATTTTCATGATGTTGTGATTAGTAAGGAAGGGCATTCCGAAGGGGTTGATATATTGTTGGATGTTCGCTATCGGGGTGATTCTCTGCCTATAGATAAGGATGCTTTATTAAAAGCTTGTATGATTCCTATGCCTGTTGACCAAAAGCGTAATATGATGAATGCTTCCAGTAATTTCAATATCATATATTCCATATTGGATGCTATTTCTAATAAAAAGAAGGTGAAAATTCATACTCCTGGAGTAAACGGTGAAATAGGTGGTTATCCCTATATAATTGATGCTACCGGTTCGGTAGCAACGTCATATTTTGACACATCTATCTTTTCTATGGAAAAGATGCGTATGATTAATAGAGAGTCTATTTATCTGGATGGAGTTGCGGATATAAAAGAAGGTAATCTTTATTATACACCGGAATTGGTGGAAAAAGTGAAGAACGTTTGGGGTAAAGATTTGCCGTTAGAGGTTCATTTTAATGATATTGATGAAGTAGGACAATATATTATTGACAATATAATAAAGCCAGCTACTAACTGTTGATATGTCAGAGGGAGAGGGAAGGAAAACGGCATCAGGAGTTCTATGGAGTGCAATAGAACGTTTCTCTGTGCAAGCAATCCAATTGATTTTAAGTGTCATCATAGCTCGTTTGGTTCAGCCATCGGATTATGGTTTGATTGCTATGCTTTCTATTTTTATGGCTATAGCTCAGACTTTTATTGATTGTGGCTTTTCTAATGCTTTGATACATAAACAACAACGGACGAATATTGATTATTCTACAGCTTTTTATTTTAATGTTTTAATAGGAGTTGTTGTGTATGCAATATTATATGTAAGTTCCCCTTTTATAGCCTCATTTTATAGTGAGCCAAGGCTTGAATTACTAACTAAAGTTATCAGTTTGAATTTAATAATTAATTCATTATCGATAGTTCAGATTACGAAACTAACGGTAGATATGAATTTTAAATTGCAAGCTATTATTTCTTTGGCAGCTGTTGTTGTAAGTGGTGGAGTTGGTGTTTATTTGGCTTATACAGGTTATGGGGTATGGACTTTAGTGGTTCAAACTTTGCTTAACAATATGCTAAATGTTGTTCTACTATGGTGTTGTGTCAGATGGTTTCCTTTGTTATCTTTTTCTTTGAAATCTTTTAAAGAGTTGTTTAATTTTGGTTCTAAACTATTGCTGTCAGGATTATTGGAAACTATATATACCAATCTGTATACATTGGTTATTGGTAAAAAATTCTCGGCAGACCAGGTCGGCTTTTACAATAGGGCTTTCGTCTTTTCTCAATTACCGTCATATAATATAACTTTCATTATAAATAGGGTTATTTATCCTTTATTGTGTGCTCAGCAGGAAAAACCGGAAATATTGAAGCAACATTACATACATTATTTAAGATTGACTTGCTTGCTGATATTTTCTTTAATGATTGGGTTATGCTGTTTGGCCGACCCGATTATAAATATAGTTTTAACAGATAGGTGGAGTCCTGCTGCTGTGTTATTGCAGTTGTTATGTATTGCCTATATGTGGTATCCTGTGATAAACTTCAACTATTTAGTATTGAATGCAGTAGGACGTACGGATTATGTTTTGAAATCCGAAGTTTTAAAAAAAATCAATTCTGTAGCTGTATTGCTGTTAACCATTCCATTGGGGATAAAAGCTATGTGTGCAGGAATTGCAGTAAGTTTACTTTTCAATGTTTTTGTCGGTATGTTTTTCACCTCTAAGGTTATATCTCTGTCTATGCGAGAACAGTGGAAAGAGTTGCTGCCGGTTTTAACGATTTCAGTATCAATGGGTATATTTATATATGGAGTGGGATTGCTAATAGATAATGCATATGCAAAAGTGGCGATAGAGATTCCTATAGCTGTGCTTTTTGTATTGGCAGGATTATTCATATTTAAATTTAGAGAAAGTATTATATTGGTAAATTACAGCAAAAAAATAATCTGTTATGTCAAAAGTAGAAGATAATAATTGGGTATTCGAAGAAAAGGAAGAAAAAGATTATTCCGTTGAAATTTCATCTTTTGACAGGGTAAAACCTGTCGGGGTTTCAGGATTATTAAGAATCAAGAATGACGCGGATTTTGTTGCTGAGAGTATAGATTCCTGCATTGAGGCATTGGATGAGCTGGTGATAACATATCAGGATAGCGTAGATAATACATTGGACATAATCCTTCAAAAGAAGAAACAATATCCCGATAAGATTAGAATATATTATTATAAGCCTAAAATCTTGTCTCATGAGTTATCTGATGCGGATTATGAACTTGCTACCAGCTATTCTATGGACTCAGTGCATTTGTTAGCCAATTATTATAACTATACTTTATCTAAGGCACAATATCGTTATGCAATGAAGATTGATGCAGATCAGATATACTTTACAGATAAACTCAAGGCTTTTTGTGATTTGTATCGGTGTAAGGAGAAGGTTGCTATCTCGTTGAGTGAAAATATATCATATCAATACTATTTCTTTTTGATACGTCTTTTTGCTAAGCTCCCGTTTTTGTTTAACCGTTTTGTCGCTCCGCTTTTTTTCCCTGAAAAGTTGATGACTATGGTTGAACGTTATACAAAAAAGAAGATACAAAATGATAAGGTTATATCCTCTTTTTCTGGTCTGAATATTTTCAAATCGACTCGGATAGGAGTGGCAGCGGGTACATATGATAATGGAGTACAACCACCAATCAATGGTTCTGGCGATCATTTGATTTTCCCAATATCTGGTAAGACTTATTATCAGCCTTTATATGAAAAGGATTTAAACCGAATAGTAGAGATAATGAGAAGCTCTGAAAAAATATATTGGGGAGGATTTCTTTGGTTTCATTTACACGCCATGAGAAAAAATTACCGTAAGGAAAGATACGAACTGTATTGTAAGAATATGATTGAGTTCAATGAATTATTAAACACAAATTTTCTGTCTCTTGAAAAAAAGTACGGTTTCATAATTTCCGGTTTTATGCGCCCTGTTATCTATTCATTTCTCATTGCAGATAAAAATGATTTGAAGAAATATATATCCGATTTAAAAAACAGAATATAGAGATTCTAAAAACATTAGAAACATTAATTTTAAAGTAAAGAAAATATGCGCTTTTTTATAACCAAAACTCTTTTTTATTTGAAAAAGTGTTATCTGTTTAAGATAATGCTTGAACCTTTCTTAAGTTATCACCGAAAATTAGTAATAGCTGAAGAGAAGGTAAAGTTCCTTGAAAACTCGGATGTTGTTTTTAATACAGTTATTCAGCTTCTTAAAAAGAATGGAATACATGTTTGGCTTGACTTTGGGACTTTATTGGGGGCTTATCGTGATTCTGACTTTATAAAAAATGATTTTGATATGGATTTTGGAGCATTTGGTACTGATTATGATAAAATAAAAACACTTATGCAGGAAAACGGCTTCACTTCTGTACGAGAATTTTTTATTGCAGGGCATGAATATGGGAGGGAATTGACCTATAGATATAAGGATGTCAATTTTGATTTCTTTTTTTATTATAAAAAAGATGATACAGACAATCTATATACATATACTTTCAGTTGTCCACCAAATATTTTATTGGAAAAAGGTATTGAGTTACCGGCTATTGTGGCAGAGATAAAAACGCCGTGTAAGGGATTTACTGAGATGAATTTTAAAAATACCATTGTGCAAATACCGGCAAATACAGATGAGTACTTGAAGGCTAATTATGGTGAAGGCTATATGACTCCAGATCCTAATTTTAATTATGTAACAGACTCTCCCAATCTAACTTGGTATTCTCAAGAAGAAATATCGGCTAAGTGTATAATATATAATTAAATATTCAATGGAATTATCTATTGTCATTCCTATATACAATGTAGAGGCATATATAGGCCGATGTTTGGATAGTGTTTCTAAAATTTTTGGCTTGGGTTTAGCTTGTGAGGTAATAATAGTCAATGATGGAACGCCTGATGGAAGTATGGCTATAGTAGAAGACTATGCAAAAAAATATCCTCACATAAAGATTATAAACCAAGATAATCAAGGCCTGGGTGAAGCAAGAAATGTCGGTTTACGGCACGCTTGTGGAGAATATGTTTATTTTTTGGATAGTGATGATACTATTAAAGCTGAGAATTTGGTTACTCTTTTCCGTAGTGGGTACAATTCTCTTCCAGATGTTCTTGTAGGCAATTATTCTAATATTGTAGAGGGCGAAAACAGGCATTATCTACCTGCTATAATCGAGGAGCAAAGTCGTGTTTATACCGGTGAAGATTATTTTAACCGGTATTACGTAAAATCTATCAATATTTTGGTTGTACAAGGTATTTATAAAAAGAGTTTTCTGCTGGATAATAACCTTTTTTTTACAAAAGGTATTTTTTTTGAAGATGTAAATTGGATGCCTAAAATGTTATTGCATGCTAATGCTATATATTATAAAAACATCTGTATTTATAATTACTACTTGAGGCAAGGCTCTATTATTCGTTCGGAATATACGTTGAAGAAATTTCATGATATATTGTTTATAGCGGAGGACTTGTTAAAATTGAGTAGTAAAAAACTTCGTAGGAAGACTCAAAAAAACATAGGATATTTGGCCATTGTCGGGACAAGTGTTTCGATAGGAAGAATTCTAAAAGACAATAGCCTGACTGTTTCTGACAGGAAAAGCATTGATAGAATTTTCGGATGGGATACCTGCCATTATTTTTATATTCATATATATCTGTGGTTTTATAAAGCTTTTCCTGTTTGGGTTCAAAAAGTTCTGAAATCAAAATATAGTAATTAAAAAAATATCGGTCAATACGATTGCTCTTTATAGAAAATGTTTTCATTTTTGATTTATAATATCATATTATTAAATTCTATTGCTTGTGGATATATTGCAGAATTCAGCAACAATAGGAGTCATCGCATATTGGCTCGTTGGTTATTTTTCTTTACTTTATTTGTTCCTGCTGCAATAAGATACGAGGTTGGTTATGATTATGGGAATTATTCAGAAATATACAATAATTTGGTTGATGCCTATATTGATGAACCAGGTTTTTTGTTGTTGCAAAATTCGGCCCGTTATCTTGATTTAGAGACACAATGGATTTTTATATTGACCTCTTTCGTAATGTATTTTCCTATATCTTTTTGTATTGGGAGAAAAAGCTTTTTTCTAATAAGTTCTTTTTATACTCTGTATGTATATATTGATAGTTTATCTTTTGTTCGTCAATTTTTGGCTGTAACATTCTTAATATGTGCGTTATATTATTATTTATATTCAGACAATAAACTTAAGACATATTTATACGGTATCTCATCCTTGTTATTTCATTTCTCTGCGTTATTTGCATTACTCACTTATCCTTTTAAGAAATTCAAACTAGGCAAGCCGATTTATATCTATGGACTGATATTTATTTTTTATATACTTGTTGTTAAATTTAACTTTATTAATGTGATTTTCACAGTTGCAATGCTATTGATACCCCGTTACGGAGGTTATATGAATACAGACTGGAATTCGGAGGTTGAAATAGGCAGTGGCTTGGGAGTCCTAATTCGACTGTCAATACCTTTTGTTATATTCTTTTTCAGAAAGAAACTATTGGAACAGAATCCTAAAAATCTGTATCTTATATTATTAAATTTAGTTTATGTAATTGTCAATATTCTGACTATAAAGGTACAGATCTTCGGACGTTTAAATACTTTATTCCTCTTTGTGGCTTTGTTCAATATGGCAGCTTTGTATCAGTTGGATTCGAAATATAGGAAACTGGTGGTCTTTTCATTATTTTTATTGTCTGTTTTCTTCTTTGAACGAAATATATTGAATGTGTACCCATACCAGACTATTTTCGGACAATTACTTATTCATTAAAGATTTATTAAAATGCATCCTTTTTTTTCCGTTATAATCCCTTGCTATAACTCTTCCAATTTGATGCAGCGTTGCCTTGCTTCATTGGAAAAGCAAATATTTGCAGACTTTGAGGTTATTTTTATTGACGATTGTTCCACAGACAATACTTATGATTTTTTGCGGACCTTTTGTGAACAGACCAAATTAAATACTCATTTGATACGAATGGAGAAGAATGGTGGTCCGGGTAAGGCAAGAGAAGCGGGAGTTCTTGCCGCTAAAGGAGCATACGTAACATTTATGGATAGTGACGACTGGTATGAAAAATGCTTTTTGGAGAATATTTATCAAAAGCTGTCAACAGATGATTATGATATGATTTTTTTCGACTTTTATCGGAATTATAAAAGTGGTAAAAGGAAGCATATACAGTGTACCCGCTTTTTGGATGAAGCGCGTTCCATTAAAGATTATGTAGCTATAGCTTTTGATTCTTTGTGTGCACTTGTCGTAAAATCGGACATTATAAAGAAAATCAAGTTACCCTCGTTGTATAACTCGGAGGATGCGGCAGCCGTTCCATTATTAATATCTTTATCACATAAGGTTACATATATTCCTACTCCGTTTTATAATTATCTATATCGTGAACAGTCTCTTTCCACTTCTCAAAACAAACGTATTTATCAAGGTTTTGTAGATGCTTTTACTTTCATATATGAAAATGTTTCGGTTGAGTTTGAAGAAGAAAAAACATATAGAGGTATTCATTTGGTTTTATACGGTGCTGTATTTAAGGCAATAGATGCAGGAGTAAATGAAAAAGTTGTTAAGGACATTATATGCAGTTTTGAAAGAAAAATACCTCAGTGGTATGAAAATAAATATATAAAGCTTTTACCATTAAGAAAACGTTGCTTTTTATATTTATTGAGAAAACGCCGTTTTTATATGCTACATCTGTACGTTACAATGCAAAGATTACTTTTAAATTTAAAATAACAAATACATTTATATTCTGAAAACTAATGATAACTTCCTCTATTGTTCTTTATAAGACAGCAAAAGATGAATTGAATACGGTTGTTTCCAGTGTATTGGATAGCTGTATTTCCTTTCTCTATCTGATAGATAACTCCCCTAATAGGGAACTGGAAAGTTTTGTCGCAAAATTTGATAAAAAGAGAGTTTTTTATGTCTTTAACGACCGGAATCTGGGATACGGTGCAGGGCATAACATCGCCATTCGCGAAGCTATAAGGAAAAATGCTTGTTATCATATTGTTTTAAATCCTGATATAAAGTTTAAGGCTGATGCTGTCACGAAAATTTGTGAATACATGAATCATAACCCCGATGTGGGGCAGGTTATGCCCAAAATCCTTTATTCAGACAGTAACATCCAGTATCTATGTAAGTTGTTGCCTTCTCCAATGGATTTGTTTGGGAGACGTTTTATTCCTATAAAGAAATATAAGGAGAAACGTGCTTATAAATATGAATTGCATGCTATGGGGTATGACAAAATAATGGAGATTCCGGTGCTGTCCGGATGCTTCATGTTTATGCGAGTAGATGTTTTAAAAAAGGTAGGTGGTTTTGATGAACGTTTTTTTATGTATTCTGAGGATGTTGATTTATGCCGTAGAATAGGAGAGGTGTCTAAAACAATGTTCTATCCTATGGCATCTGTGTATCATGGATATGAAAAAGGCTCTTATAAAAGTTGGAAATTATTGAAATATCATATTTGCTCTGCTATTCAATATTTTAATAAGTGGGGATGGGTATTTGATAAAAAGAGAATGCAGAGAAACAAAGAATGCCTGGATGCTTTGTCGCAAAAGAAATAGATTAGAATATCCTGGAAGACTCAGGAAAGGCTGAAATAGACTCAAAAATATTCAAGAAAGGGTCGTATCATCACTCCCCAAACGGAGTTTGATACGACCCTTTCATGTTGTTATAGCTACAATCCGTAACTTTTCGGAGCACTCATTTCAGTTTGGGCAGCCCCCCATATTCCGCCACCGCATTAAAGCAAGGGCATTCCTTCATCGGATTCAGGTCATGATGTCCCACTACCAGAATTTTCGGAAAAATCCGTTTCAGTTCGCGCAGCAGTGCCACTAACGATGCCCGTTGTGCCGGTGTGCGGGTGTCGGCGGGTGTGCCGCGGATGTCCAGGCCGCCTTCGTAGCAGATGCCTATGGAGTGCCGGTTGTGGTTTTGGCAATGGGCGCCGATTTTTTCCAGCGGGCGGCCGCGGTGAATCTCTCCGTTGCGCGTGATGTAGAAGTGGTAGCCGATGTCGCTGAAGCCGCGGCGGATGTGCTCGCGGCGGCAGTCGTCAAAGCTCAGGCGCACGCCCTGGGGCGTGGCCGAGCAGTGAATGATGGCAAGCGTGATGATTCTCATCGGCCTGTGAAGGAACTGAAACCGAATACCCCTGCCAGGGCAGTGGCTACTGCTACGATGGTTTTGAGGACAATGCCCCATACGGATTTTGATTTTGTGCTCATGTTCTTCTGGTGTTAATGTTGATAATGTTGATAATCTGTTGCTTCTGTTATCCTAACGGATTCTCCTCTTCGCCGTTGCCGCCGCCGGGGGTGCTGCCACCCGCGCCGCTGTTGTCCGGGCTGTACTTGGACGCTTCTTTCAGTTGGCCTTCCAGATTGATTTGGGCATTGCTCAGCTCACCCGTGGCACGGGCGCGGAGCTTCAGGCCCTTTACGTTGTCCGCCAGGGTGAAGGCGTCGGCAGAGGCAGCGCCTTTACGGCTGACGATGCCTACGGAGAAAATGGCGAGGTCGTCCAGTTTCACGTTCTTGCCGTCCAGGATAAGCTCTTTGGTGCAGGCTATCATGTCGGTAAGCACGCCTTTGATTAAGCCTGCCGAGTAGGGCGTGTTGTGGTTTGACATGTGCTTGGCGAGCTTCTCGGTGTCGAACGTGTCCTCAATCAGGGGACGGGCATACCATAAGCCTTTCAGGGGGTGGTTTTCACCGGTCATTTGATACTTCTTGTAACGAATCATAATCTTTAAGTTTTTGGGTTTTTAATTCTTGTTTTCAACTCTCTTTGTGATCACGTTACGAAGATACGATGCGCGGGAAGAGGGTTTGTCACTTTCGGTACGTTATGGTCTGTTGTAGGTTGTTATATACGGATATAGATGCGGAAGTGTGGAGATATTTCCGTATCTTTGCTCTGTAAGAACCAAAGAATCAGGGATTATGACGAATTTTAAAATACGCACATTCGGACGCACGGAACTTGCACAGCTTTACTGTCCGGAGTTGTGCCCGCAAGCGGCTTTCCGTAAACTGAACCAATGGATAGACCTCTATCCGAACCTGCGGGAAGAACTGCTTGCCTTAGGGCTTTCGCCAAAATCGAGGACATACACGCCCGCACAGGTAGGGCTGATTGTCGGGGCGTTGGGAGAACCGGGCGAGAACTGACCTCCCCCGGCAGCCCGACACATACCAACCGCATCTACAACAGAAAAAAACGCCTTTCATAGCCTGAATCCTCCTCTGTCCACTCAAGGATGCTTTGCGTTGCCAAAGTTCTACTCCACGTTGCTAAAGTTCTACTTTACGCAGCCAAAGTTCTACTCTGCAACGCTAAAGTTCTACTCTACGCTGCCGGAGTAGCCCCCAGGAAAACATGAAGCAACCTTTCATCCTTTTTCATCTTCAGTAACGTTACCGACCGTTTCCGGCAACATCACCTTACCTTCCATCCTTCCCACCCGAAGTCCTTTTTTATCCGAAGTCCTTTCTTACCCCAAAGACCCTCTTACCCGAAACCCCTCCCTTTTCCACTCTTCTGTTCTTTTCTCCTTTTCTCCTTCTGTTCTTTTGTTCTTCTGTCTCTACCTCCGTTCCAAATACACAATTGGTACACAACAATCACCCCCGTCGTCCGCTTCGCACACACGCACGTATAGTATATACACAGAAAACATGTCAAAACAACCACCCACAAACCTGTCACATCCCATTAGGTAGAGGTTTCCGGTACGTCCCCTTTCCGTCCACGCTCTCTATCATCCCATGCTTCACCAGGCGTTTGAGCCATGTGGATGCCGTTCCGGGTTTAATGCCCGTTGCTTCGGCCTGCAGCAGGAAGGCGGAGCGGGTAAACTCCCTTTCCATGCTTTGCAGCAGGGCGTCGCGGTCGGCGTTGCTCCGGCGGCTGATTTCGGTTCCGGGCAGGAAGGAGAGGATGTGCGTGGCGTGGCGGTAGAGGCTTTCGGTAAGCTCCAGCACGGAGTTGAAGTCGGCGGGGAGGATGGTCATGTCCCAGCGGGTGATGATGCCGTCCTTGAGGTTGTCGCCGGAGATGTCCTTGTCGGGGGTGAGGTGGGGCGAGCGGGCGATGTCGTCCGATTCGAGTACGCGGAGCATGGCCACTACCTGCATGATGCGGCAGATGTTGATGGCAAGGCGGGCTACGCTGCTCGCCATTTCGCTGCCGTTGGCAAGGTGGGAGCGGATGAAGAGGTTGGCGAAGAGGTTGTTGAACAGCTCCTTCTGTTCGGGGGTGAGGCGCAGGGTGAAGAGGCCGCCGGCGGTGATGCGTTTCAGTTGCTCGCGCCACTGCATGCCCAGGCCGGTGAATACGGTTTCGAGGTCGGTATCCTGCCGGTCGAACTGGTTCTGCCACTTGTGGATGGCGGGCATGTAGTAGAAGAGCTGGCGCGAGAACAGGCCGTTTTCGGCGGTGGGGATGAGCGGTTTCACCTGGGCGGGAGTGCCTGAGAGCAGGACGGAGAGGTAGCTGCGTTTTACTTCGCGGTATTCGCGGTCGGTGCGGCGGTTGTAGGAGAGGCGGTCGTGGTCGAAGGCCTTGCGCATGGTGTCGCTCCAGTGGCCGTGTTCCGAGCCGATGGCGGTGGAGATGGTGTCGGCTTCGCTCTCGCATATCAGGCCGATGCCTTCGGAGTCCATGATGTTCTGCAGGATGCCCGTGCCGGTGTTGTTGCCCGAGATGAGGAACATGCGGTCGGGCGGCAGTGCGGGCGGGGTGGCCTGCGAGCGTTCCTTGCCCAGCGAGTCGTAGGCGCCCTTCTCCTTGCGGTACTGCTTCATGGCTTCTGCCGTGTGCAGGCGTATCTCGTCGTGGATAGGCTCCACCAGCAGGCGGACGAGGGAGAGCACGCCCTTGCCCGAGGCAGGCAGGGCCACGATGAACGTTTGCAGGCTGGGCGATATCATCTTGCCGCCGTAGGCGCAGCGCACGTGGCTGTTCATGCTGGCGCCCAGCACGGTGACGGCGCCCAGCAGCATGATGTCCTGCTGGGCGCGGGTGGTGCCGTGGGCGGTAATTTCGTTCAGCGGTGCGGGCCAGAGCGTCCGGTTGTCGAAGCAGGGCAGCGGGGTGAGGGGTTCGCTGCCCCGGCAGGTCTCCTCGTCTGCTGCTTCGGGGTCTGCTGCTTCGGGGTAGGTTGTCCCGGGGTAGGTTGTTCCGGAGCAGGCTGTTCCGGAGTTTGCTGTTCCGGCATCGGCTGCTTCGGCGGGAAGGCTGGCTGCGGGCGCTTCCGGAAATTCTTCCGCAGGCATCTCCGCCTTATTATAATAACCGTGCGCATGCGTGTGTGAGGCGGCGGGATACGGTGCACCCGGCGTACCAAGTGTACCCGTGGGAGCGTCCTGCCGTGGCTTCTCTGCGGGGCGGGGGCGCACGTTGCACAGTTCGGCAAGGTGGAAGGCGGTGCCTATGTGGACGCTGTTGTTGTTTGTTTTCAGGGCGTTGCTGAAGAGCTTGTTTGCCGCGTGCACATCGTATTTGGCAGAGAGGCTGCACAGCATCAGGAAGTCGCTGCGTCCGGCTTCGCCGCAGTCGGTGGCTATGGCGAATGCCAGTTGTACATACTCTCTGTAGGTGGGCGCGATGTCGGCGCCCGCTGCGTGAACCGCTTCCGTGAGGCGGCGCAAATCGGATAGGATATTGGTCATGGGGTTATAAATTATGAGTTATCTGTTATGAATTATGTGCTATGAATTATCTGTTATGAGTTATGAATTATGTGTTATGAGTTATTTGTTATGAGTTACGAATTATGTGTTATGAGTTATGAATTATGTGCTATGAGTTACCTGTTATAAGTTACGAATTATGCACTATAAATTATCTGTTATGAATTATGAGTTATGAATTACTGGTTTTGTAGCGGATTATTTTCCGGCGAAAGATTATTCCGGGTAGCTATGAGCGCACCGGGGTCGTAACTCAGAAAGCAGGCCCGCACGAGGTCCTTGCCGGAAGTATCCACGCCTTTGGCGGAGTTGCGGTTACCGTCGGCATACACGCACTGCACGTAGTTCATAGCCCATCGGATACTTTCGGCGGCGTTCTGGCGCACATCCGGCAGGGCGGGGTCGGGGGTGTAGGGCACGAAGGCTTTTACGCCCTGTCCGCAGGGGCTGATGAAGACCAGCTCCGGCCTTAGAAACGGGTCTTCAAACAGTTGGCGGCGCAGCCGGGCGGCTTCGTCAGCGGAGTCGAGGTGGTCGATGTCCACCACTACAAGTCCCGATGCTTCGAGAAGGCTGTCGCTGCGCCGGCGGCCGAACGTGCCGCAGGGGGTGACGTAGGGCAGAAGCTCCTGTTTGAGGGCGCGGTAGGCGGATAGGTCGCCGCTGTCGAATGCCCGGCGCACGCGGTCGGTGAGCAGTTGCAGGCGTGTGTTGGCGGTTATCGTCCGGTACACTTCCTGCAGGGTCATGGTTTTGTAGGGCTTCAGGGTGGCAGGCTTGATGATTTGCCCTGTGCCGCCGTCCTTCACCGGCGAAATGGGGGCGAGGAACAGGGACATTTTGAATTCATTCATTTGTTTACTTGTTTTTTTGGTGCTGATTATTAATTTGTTAATTTTGCATCGCAATTCCCGAATCTTTCAGGGATACCCTTCAAAGTTCGTGATTATAAAACAGATGACCGTACACACATGTATGTACGAAACTTAATAAACCTAAATATTTCCCTTGTATTTTAAATAAAATTAATACTAAAATGAGTGTAAAAAATGAGGACGGGCAATATCCCTATCTTATGATAGGTGAAGAGCTCCGCTATCTGTTGAAGGCATCCGGCGTGTCTTTGAAAATGATTGCCGACCATGCCGGCATGAGTAATACCACCATTCAGACCCTTTTAAAAGGGGGGATGTGAAAATCAGCGTGCTCATACGCTGGTATAAGGCGATGAAAGCCATCCTGGACGATGAAGAGTTCGAATTGCTGCGGAGACGGGCGCACCGGATAGTGGATAAACTTTGACCCGCGGGCTTTTTATAAATGATTAATCGGTTGATTTTCGGAAAAGAATGCTACCTTTGTAAATAAAAGAAGTAAAGGCTATGTCTGCAAATGAATGTATGGAACAATTCTCTCCGCATCTGTTCTGGGATGTGCGCAAAGAGGATATCGACCTCGACGCACATGCGCAATATGTGATACAGAGAGTGCTGGAATATGGCTTGCTGGGCGACTGGAATCTCATTAAGTCATACTACGGATTGCCCAAAATCGTAGAGACCGCAAAGGGATTGAGGAGCTTGGAACCCCGTGCGCTGGCATACATTGCCGCTATTTCAAAAACCCCTAAAGAACAGTTCAGATGCTATACCTGGAAACAGTTGAATCCTCAACCCTGGAACTCCTGAAAAAACTGCAACGGTTGCCGGTGCTTGAGCAAACAAGGTTAGTGGGAGGCACTGCGCTCGCTTTGCAATTGGGGCATCGCAAATCTATTGATTTGGATTTTTTCGGTACGGTAGATTGTGAGGCTGAATATTTGCGGGAATCAATAGCCGGAATAGCTTCGCTGACCATTTTGAAGGAATCTCCCCATATACACATCTATATAGTAGATGGAATCAAGGTTGATATTGTAAATTATAAATACCCTTGGCTTGATGATGTTGTCCTGGAGCAGGGGCTTCGCCTGGCGAGTGTAAGCGATATTGCAGCTATGAAGATTACTGCAATCATAGGCAGGGGTACAAAGAAAGATTTTATAGATATCGCTTTCTTGCTGCATCACTTTTCATTAGAGGAAATCCTGCATTTCTATGCAGCCAAATACAACGACTCCTCTGTTTTCATGGCAATGAAAAGCTTGGCCTATTTTGACGATGCAGAGGCAGACCCTATGCCGGATATGTTTGTAAATCAGTCATGGCAACAGGTAAAAGCGTATATACTCTCGAAGATTTCCTGAAATTTTTCCCTTTCTACAGGAAAATCTTATTAACTTTGCGGGTCACTTTTGGAAACAATAAAAAAATAATGATATGAATATCTCTTATAACTGGTTGAAAGAGTATGTGGATTTCGACCTGACACCGGATGAAGTAGCCGCCGCGCTCACTTCCATAGGACTGGAAACGGGAAGCGTGGAAGAAGTGCAAACCGTTAAAGGCGGACTGGAAGGCCTGGTCATCGGCGAAGTGCTGACGTGCGAGCCCCATCCCAACTCGGACCACATGCACATCACTACCGTAAACCTGGGACAGGGAGAACCTGTGCAGATAGTATGCGGCGCAGCCAACGTGGCAGCCGGACAGAAAGTGGTGGTGGCCACTTTGGGTACAAAACTTTATGACGGTGATGAATGCTTCACAATCAAGAAATCCAAACTCCGCGGCGTAGAGTCCAACGGCATGATTTGTGCCGAAGACGAAATAGGCATCGGCACAGACCATGCGGGCATCATCGTACTGCCCGAAACAGCAGTGCCGGGCACGCTTGCCAAGGACTATTACAACATCAAGAGCGACTACGTGCTGGAGGTGGACATCACGCCCAACCGCGCCGATGCCTGCTCGCACTACGGCGTGGCGCGCGACCTGTACGCCTACCTGGTGCAGAACGGCAAGCCCGCCGCCTTGAAGAAACCCTCTGTGGAGACTTTTGCCGTCGATAACCACGACCTCGACATCCGGGTGACGGTAGAGAACAGCGAAGCCTGCCCGCACTATGCCGGCGTCACCGTGAAAGGCGTCACCGTAAAGGAAAGCCCCGAATGGTTGCAGAACAAGCTCCGCATCATCGGCCTGCGCCCTATTAATAATGTGGTGGACATCACGAACTACATCGTCCACGCATTCGGCCAGCCGCTCCACTGCTTCGATGCGGACAAGATTAAAGGCGGCGAGGTCATTGTAAAGACCCTGCCCGAAGGCACTCCCTTCACCACCCTGGACGGCGTGGAACGCAAGCTCAACGGACGCGACCTGATGATTTGCAACCGGGAAGAGCCCATGTGCATCGCCGGAGTGTTCGGCGGACTGGATTCAGGCTCTACCGAAACCACGAAGGACGTCTTCCTCGAAAGCGCTTATTTTCACCCCACCTGGGTGCGTAAGACCGCCCGCCGCCACGGCCTGAACACGGATGCTTCCTTCCGCTTTGAAAGAGGCGTCGACCCCAACGCCACCCTTTACTGCCTGAAACTGGCGGCACTGATGGTGAAGGAACTTGCCGGCGGCACCATCTCTTCCGACATCAAGGATGTATGCGCCGCTCCCGCCCGCGACTTCCGGGTGGAACTCTCTTACGGGAAGGTACACGCGCTGATAGGCAAGGAGATTCCGGCAGAGACGATAAAAAGCATCGTGACGAGCCTGGAGATGAAGATTGTAGGCGAAACGGCAGAGGGCCTGACGCTCGACGTGCCGCCATACCGCGTGGATGTGCAGCGCGACTGCGATGTGATAGAGGACATCCTCCGTATTTACGGATATAATAATGTGGAGATTCCCACAGCCTTGAAGTCCAGCCTGACAACGAAGGGCGAGTGCGACAAGTCCAACCGTCTGCAGAACCTGGTTGCCGAGCAACTGGTGGGCTGCGGTTTCAACGAAATCCTGAACAACTCGCTGACACGCGCCGCCTATTACGACGGACTGGAATCTTATCCCGCCAAGAACCTCGTGATGCTGATGAACCCGCTCAGCGCCGATCTGAACGCCATGCGCCAGACACTGCTTTTCGGCGGACTGGAGAGCATCGCGCACAATGCCAACCGCAAGAATGCCGATTTGAAATTCTTTGAATTCGGCAACTGCTATTACTTCAACGAAGAGAAGCGTAACCCCGAAAAGGCGCTCGCTCCTTATTCCGAAGACTATCACCTGGGCCTGTGGATTACCGGCAAGAGAGTGTCCAACTCATGGGCGCATCAGGACGAGGACAGTTCGGTGTACGAGCTGAAAGCGTATGTAGAAAACATATTTGCCCGTCTGGGCTTGCAGATGCACGACCTGGTAGTGGGCAACCTTACGGACGATATTTACGCCGCTGCCCTGTCCGTGCAGACAAAGGGGGGCAAGCGCCTTGCCACGTTCGGCGTGGTGACGAGGAAGCTCCTGAAAGCGTTCGACATCGACAACGAGGTGTACTATGCCGACCTGAACTGGAAAGAGCTGATGAAGGCCATCAGGAACGTGAAGGTAAACTATACCGAAATCTCCAAATTCCCGGCCGTGAAGCGCGACCTCGCTTTGCTGATTGACAAGAAGGTGCAGTTTGCCGAAATCGAAAAGATTGCCTACGAAACGGAGAAGAAGCTGCTGAAAGAAGTCTCCCTCTTCGACGTCTATGAAGGCAAGAACCTGGAAGCCGGCAAGAAATCGTATGCCGTAAGTTTCCTGTTGCAGGACGAGAATGCCACACTGAACGACAAGCAGATTGACAAAGTGATGCAGAAACTGATTGCCAACCTGCAGAACCGACTGGGAGCCGTGTTGCGGTAAAAACAAGCTGACCCGCTATGAAGTACGATATAAAAGCGGACCACCATATCAGAGCCAAAAGAGAGTGTCTGACGGGCCTGACCATAGGGTTGCTCCTCTTGTTTCAGGCAGTAAGGGTGCTTTGGCACTTCCCTGAGAACGAGGGCTGGAGAAATGCCCTGGCAGGGGTGAGCGGTCTGATATGGCTGCTGATGTGCGGCGTGTCATATTGGAAGTATCGGAAACTGACGCGGCAGTAAAGACAGAAACCAATTAAAGAACAAATTAAAATATACAATCCAATGGGAAGAGCGTTTGAATATAGAAAAGCTGCCAAATTGAAAAGATGGGGTCACATGGCTAAGACCTTTACAAGACTGGGTAAACAAATTGCTATTGCGGTGAAAGCCGGCGGACCCGAACCGGAAAACAACCCTGCACTGCGTTCGGTTATCGCTACCTGCAAGCGCGAGAACATGCCGAAGGACAACATCGAGCGTGCCATCAAGAATGCAATGGGCAAGGACCAGAGCGACTACAAGAGCATGACCTACGAGGGATACGGACCTCACGGTGTGGCCGTATTCGTGGATACACTGACCGATAACCCCACCCGCACGGTGGCCGATGTGCGCAGCGTGTTCAACAAGTTTGGCGGAAACCTGGGCACAATGGGCTCACTGGCTTTCCTGTTCGACCACAAATGCGTGTTCACTTTCAAGAAGAAAGACGGCATGGACATGGAAGAATTCATCCTCGACATGATCGATTTCGACATCGACGAAGACTACGAAGAGGATGAAGAAGAAGGCACAATCACCATCTACGGTGACCCGAAGAGCTACGCAGCCATCCAGAAGCACCTGGAAGAGGGCGGCTTTGAGGATGTGGGCGGCGAGTTTACCTACATCGCCAACGACCTGAAAGATGTGGAGCCTGCACACCGCGAGACCATCGACAAGATGGTGGAACGCCTGGAAGAGTTTGACGACGTGCAGACGGTGTACACCAATATGAAGCCGGAAGAAAGCGAAGAGTAATGACGTATACTTACAAGACCAAAGGCACGTGCAGTACCAATATCGAGCTTGAGGTGGAAGACGGCATCGTGCGGAACATCGCGTTCTGGGGCGGATGCAACGGCAATCTGCAAGGATTGTCGCGCCTGGTTGCCGGGATGCCGGTGAAAGAGGTGATTTCACGCCTGGAAGGTATCCGCTGCGGCGGACGTCCCACTTCCTGTCCCGACCAGTTGTGTAAGGCATTGCACGAGATGGGATATTGATTCTGCTGCTCTGATTGAAGATGTAAGGGGGGCTTTAGGTACGGATTACGAGGATTTTCTTTATTCTTTTTTGATTAAAATCCGTGCCTAAAAGAAATCGTCAAGTGTATTTCGACACACTCTCTTTCGGAGACCTTGTGAACTTTGCGGAAAGGAAATCAGGAAAAGCCGTGTTTTCCGTACGAGTATATTCATCCCACGAGGTGGATAAATTTGTCTTGCGGGATGAATTTATCCGTCTCGTGGGATGATTTTTTGGTTGGCAAGGCAACGTGTCTGCCATTTTGAACCAACTTATGGTGCATTTGTTTTTTATTTGAGTACTTTTACATCCTCAAAACAAGAACAACATAATAATGAAGAATATTTTTAAAGACTTGCAACGGAAAGACCACAAACGCTATTTGGGTGGTCTGGACGTGTTCAGATATATCGGACCGGGACTGCTGGTGACGGTAGGTTTCATCGACCCCGGCAACTGGGCGTCGAATTTTGCGGCGGGGTCGGAGTTCGGCTACTCGCTGCTGTGGGTGGTGACGCTCTCTACCGTCATGCTGATAATCCTGCAACACAACGTGGCGCACCTGGGCATCGTGACGGGACTGTGCCTGTCGGAAGCCGCCACGCAGTACACTCCCAAATGGGTGTCGCGCCCTATATTGGGTACGGCGGTGCTGGCTTCCATATCCACTTCCCTTGCCGAAATATTGGGCGGGGCCATCGCACTGCAAATGTTGCTGGACATCCCCATAATATGGGGTTCGGTGCTGACCACGGTTTTCGTGTCCATAATGCTTTTCACCAACTCCTACAAGAAGATTGAAAGGGCCATCATCGCCTTCGTGTCCGTCATAGGGCTTTCGTTCATCTACGAGCTTTTCCTTGTCAGGATAGACTGGCCAGTGGCGGTGCAGGGGTGGGTGACTCCTTCGTTCCCCCAGGGAAGCATGCTCATTATCATGAGTGTGCTCGGAGCCGTGGTGATGCCCCATAACCTGTTTCTCCATTCGGAGGTGATACAGAGCCACGAGTACAACAAGCAGGACGATGCCTCTATCCGCAGGGTGCTGAAGTACGAATTGTTCGACACGCTCTTCTCCATGATTGTGGGATGGGCCATTAACAGTGCGATGATACTGCTGGCCGCCGCCACTTTCTTCAAAGGCGGGATTCAGGTGGAGGAGTTGCAGCAGGCGAAGTCGCTGTTGGATCCGTTGCTGGGCAGCAGCGCCGGCGTGGTGTTTGCGCTGGCATTGCTGATGGCGGGCATCTCCTCGACGATTACGAGCGGCATGGCGGCAGGTTCCATCTTTGCCGGTATCTTCGGCGAGTCGTACCACATCAGGGACAGCCACTCGCAGGTGGGGGTAGTCCTTTCGTTGGGCATCGCGCTGCTGTTGATTTGTTTTATCGGCGACCCGTTCAAGGGACTGCTGATTTCGCAGATGATACTGAGCATCCAGTTGCCGTTTACGGTGTTCCTGCAAGTGAGCCTCACCTCGTCCCGCAAAGTGATGGGGCAGTATGTGAACAGCAAATGGAGCACATTTGTGCTCTATACGATTGCTGCCATTGTAACGGTATTGAATATTATGCTGCTGATATCGAGTTTGTAATGAATGCCGCTTGCCGGATGAACAACTAAAAAAAATATATACGGAAATGAAGATTATAACCTACAACGTAAACGGTTTGCGGGCCGCCGTGTCCAAAGGACTGCCCGAATGGCTGGCAAAGGAACAGCCGGACGTGCTGTGCCTGCAGGAAACCAAATTGCAGCCGGAGCAGTATCCTGCGGAAGCGTTGGATGCATTGGGATACAGGCATTATCTGCATTCAGCCCGGAAGAAAGGGTATAGCGGAGTCGCCATCCTGACGAAACGCGAGCCGGACTATGTGGAATACGGCATGGGCATGGAGGAGTACGATAGCGAAGGACGGTTTGTCCGTGCCGATTACGGCGACCTGTCCGTGGTGAGCGTCTATCACCCTTCGGGAACGAGCGGCGACGAGCGCCAGGCCTTTAAGATGGAGTGGCTGGAACACTTCCGGCGCTATGCGGTGGAACTGCTGCGCACCCGTCCCAAACTGGTGTTGTGCGGGGACTATAACATCTGCCACGAGGCGATAGACATTCACGACCCGGTGCGCAATGCCACCAACAGCGGCTTCCTGCCCGAAGAGAGGGAGTGGATGACCCGCTTCCTGAACGAGGGTTTCATCGATACCTTCCGCCTGTTGCACCCCGACAGCCGGGAATACACCTGGTGGAGCTACCGCTTCAACTCGCGGGCGAAGAACAAAGGCTGGCGTATCGACTATTGCATGGCAAGCGAGGCGGTGCGTCCGATGCTGAAAGAGGCGCGTATCCTGAACGATGCGGTACATTCAGATCATTGCCCCATGATGTTGGAATTAACAGATTAAGATATGACGATGAAAGACAGAGTGGAAAAAGCCGTTGAACTGTTCAAGAGCGGCTATAATTGTTCGCAGTCCGTCGTGGCTGCCTTTGCAGATATGTATGGTTTTACGCAGGAACAGGCGTTGCGCATGTCCGCCTCGTTTGGCGGCGGCATCGGACGGATGCGCCAGACGTGCGGCGCCGCCTGCGGCATGTTCCTGCTGGCGGGACTGGAGAAAGGTGCCGTAGACGGCAAAGACCGTGAGGGCAAAGCCGCCAACTATGCGCTGGTGCAGCAGCTTGCCGAGGAATTCAGGAAACGCAACGGCTCGATGATTTGCGCCGAACTGTTGGGACTGAAGAAGCCCGAAGGCTCTTCCACCCCCGAAGCCCGCACGGAGCAGTATTACGCCAAGCGTCCCTGCGCCAAAATGGTGGAAGAGGCGGCGGCAATATGGGCGGAGTATCTGGAAAAACAGCAGAAATAGGGCAAATCGTGCCGTTTCTCCGGCTGAAAATGGAAAAAAATGAGAGTTAACGTGCTATATAACATAAAAATAACTATCTTTGCCGCCGAAATAAAATCGGTCTTCTCCGTCGGGGGAAACGGATTTTCAAGCATGTCTAACTAAAAACAAAGAGAAAATGTTAAAAGAAAAAGCCGGTGAAATCGCAGGAAAAATTTGGAACGCACTGAATGAAACCGAAGGTTTGACCGCAAAACAAATCAAAAAAGCTACAAAATTGGTGGATAAAGATTTGTTCCTGGGTCTTGGATGGTTATTGAGAGAGGACAAAATCTCTACTCAAGAAGTTGAAGGCGAACTGTTTGTGAAGCTGAACTAAGAAAGTGATTGGAATGTTATAAAAAATGCGTTGATACATTGGATATGTTATCAACGCATTTTTTTGTGCGCTCCTTTTCGTATCTTTGTCCAAGATACACTATCTTTGCACTCCAAAAACTTTAGAAACGAATGAAAAAGAATATACGTAACTTTTGTATCATAGCCCATATCGATCATGGCAAATCGACTTTGGCCGACCGCCTGTTGGAGTTCACCAATACCATCCAAGTAACCGAAGGACAGATGCTGGATGATATGGATTTGGAAAAGGAGAGAGGTATCACCATCAAGAGCCATGCCATCCAGATGGAGTATGTGTACAAGGGCGAGAAGTATATCCTGAACCTGATTGACACTCCGGGACACGTGGACTTCTCCTACGAGGTGTCGCGCTCCATCGCCGCCTGCGAGGGCGCACTGCTCATTGTGGATGCTTCGCAGGGCGTGCAGGCGCAGACCATCTCCAACCTTTACATGGCCATCGAGCACGATTTGGAGATTATTCCCGTTATCAACAAATGCGACATGGCAAGCGCCATGCCCGAAGAGGTGGAGGATGAAATCGTGGAACTGCTCGGCTGCAAGCGCGAAGAGATTATCCGCGCCTCCGGCAAGACGGGCATGGGCGTGGAGGAAATCCTTGAGGCGGTAGTCGAGCGCATCCCGCATCCCGAAGGCGATGAGGAAGCGCCTTTGCAGGCACTGATTTTCGACTCCGTATTCAACTCGTTCCGGGGCATCATCGCCTACTTCAAGATTGTGAACGGCGTGATTCGCAAAGGAGACAAAGTGAAGTTCTTCAATACGGGCAAGGAATACGATGCGGACGAAATCGGCGTACTGAAGATGGATATGGTTCCCCGTCAGGAGCTGCGTACGGGCGACGTGGGGTATATCATTTCGGGTATCAAGACTTCCAGGGAAGTGAAGGTGGGCGACACGATTACGCACATAGCCCGTCCGTGCAAGGAGGCGATTGCCGGCTTCGAGGAAGTGAAGCCAATGGTCTTTGCCGGCGTATATCCCATTGAGGCGGAAGACTTCGAGGACCTGCGCTCTTCGCTGGAGAAGTTGCAGTTGAACGACGCCTCGCTGACGTTCCAGCCCGAATCGTCACTGGCGCTGGGCTTCGGTTTCCGTTGCGGATTCTTAGGACTGCTCCACATGGAGATTGTGCAGGAACGCCTGGACCGCGAATTCGATATGAACGTGATTACCACCGTGCCGAACGTGTCGTACAACATCTACGACAAGCAGGGGCACATGACCGAGGTGCACAACCCCGGCAGCATGCCCGACCCCACCCTGATAGACCGCATCGAAGAGCCTTATATCCGCGCCTCGGTGATTACCGCCACGGACTATATCGGCCCCATCATGACGCTCTGCCTGGGCAAGCGTGGCGAACTGGTGAAGCAGGAATACATTTCCGGCAATCGCGTGGAGATATACTATGACATGCCGCTGGGCGAAATCGTCATCGACTTCTACGACAAGCTGAAAAGCATCTCCAAGGGATACGCCTCTTTCGACTACCATGCCAACGGCTTCCGTCCGTCCAAGCTGGTGAAACTGGATATTCTCCTGAACGGCGAACCGGTGGATGCCCTTTCCACCCTGACGCACTTTGACAACGCATACGAGCTGGGACGCCGCATGTGCGAGAAGCTGAAGGACCTGATTCCGAGACAGCAGTTCGACATCGCCATCCAGGCGGCCATCGGCGCCAAGATTATCTCCCGCGAAACAATCAAGGCTGTACGCAAGGATGTTACGGCCAAGTGCTACGGCGGCGACGTGAGCCGTAAGCGCAAGTTGCTCGAGAAGCAGAAACGGGGCAAGAAGAGAATGAAGCAAATCGGTAATGTGGAAGTGCCGCAGAAAGCATTCCTGGCGGTGCTGAAACTGGATTAGCGGTTTGCTGCCGAATCAATCATATCTTTCGGGGGTTGTTCTTTCATGATAGGGCTGCCCCCTTTTTTGTCTTTTTCCGAAAATGAACGAACCCTTCAATTAAAAATACTTATGATTATCCTACGTACCGTAAAAAACATTTCGTCGCTGAACATAGCAGCGAGCGTGCTTTTGTTTCTGGCGGCTATCCTGGCCGCTGTGGTTGCCAACTCGTCCCTGTCGCCCGTATACCAGGATTCCCTGCTTCAGGAGCTGCATCTGCGCATCGGCAACTTCAATCTGTTTTCGCACGGCGGGCATCCGCTGAAGATGATAGAATTCATTAACGACTGCCTGATGACCGTTTTCTTTCTGGCAGTGGGCCTGGAGATAAAGCGCGAACTGCTGGTGGGGGAACTGTCCTCTGTGCGGAAAGCGGCTTTGCCTTTTATTGCGGCATGCGGGGGGATGGTGGTTCCGGTTGTCATCTATGCGTTGTCGGTTGCCTCCGGCACTCCCGAAACCCGGGGGATGGCTATCCCGATGGCCACGGACATTGCTTTCTCATTGGGAGTGCTCAGTTTGCTGGGCAAGCGTGTGCCGTTGAGCCTGAAAATATTCCTGACGGCATTTGCCGTGGTGGACGACATCGGCGGCATACTGGTCATCGCACTGTTCTATAGCGCTGACGTGGCATACGGATACCTGATTGCGGCGGCTGTCCTGTACGTGTTCCTCTACTATATGGGTAAGTTCGGCGTAACGCAGAAGATATTCTTCCTCTTCTTCGGTGTGATTATCTGGTATCTGTTCCTGCAATCGGGCATCCATAGTACGATTTCGGGCGTGATACTGGCGTTTGTGATACCGGCGCGTCCGCGCTTGGATGCGGGCAAATACATCGAGCGGATTCGCGACATCATCGGGGAGTTCCCGGTTTCCAAGTCGGATAATATCGTGCTGACCAATGCGCAGATTGCCACGTTGAAGCAGGTGGAGCGGGCATCGGATTATGTTATCAGCCCGTTGCAGTCGCTGGAAGACAACCTGCACGGGGCGGTGAGCTTCGTGATACTGCCGCTGTTTGCCTTTGCCAATGCCGGTGTGGTGTTCAGCGGTAGCGGCAGCATCGTGGGAGATGTGAGCATCGCTGTGGCGGCTGGCTTGCTGCTGGGCAAGTTCCTGGGGATATACCTGTTTACGTGGCTGGCGGTGAAGAGCGGCGTAGCGCTGATGCTGGCGGGGATGAACTGGAAGAATATAGCGGGCGTCTCCCTGCTGGGCGGTATCGGGTTTACCGTATCGTTGTTCATTGCCAACCTTTCCTTTGCGGACGAATATCCGGAACTGCTGAACCAGGCGAAATTCGGGGTGCTTGTAGGGACGGTGCTTGCCGGGGTGCTGGGGTATGTGGTGCTGAATTGGGTGCTGCCGGAGAGGGAGAAGTGAGGTGGGTTGTTTCGGAGAGGGGATTTTTAGGCACGGATTACGCGGAATTACACGGATTTAGGGAGTTACGCGGATTAGTACGGATTGTACAGAATTTACGAACTACACAGAATTTACAGATTTAATACGGATTACACGGATTTCATGGAAATGTAAAAGAAGGTAATGTTGTCCGAAAGAATAAAGAACAAAGTAAATCCGTGAAATTCCGTGTAATCCGTGCCTAAAATAGAATAATATTACTCCTTGATATGAATCAGCAGATTTGCCAGAATAGCCGTTATCCCGCCCGTTGTGATGCCGGATGCGAAGATGTTCCGCAGCGTTTCCGGCAGTTGGCACAGTATCTCGGGAACCAGCTCCACACTGAGGCCGAGCGAGAAACTGACAGCCATGACAAGGGTAGCCTTCCGGTTGATTTCCTGCGCTGCAATGATGCGGATGCCTGCCGCCGCCACCGTACCGAACATCAGCAGAGTAGCGCCGCCCAATACGGGTTCGGGCATCAGTGAAAATACCAGTCCCACGGCAGGGAACAGGCCGAGCAGTACAAGAAAGGCTGCGATGTAATAGCCCACATACCGGCTGGCAACTCCGGTCAGTTGTATCATTCCGTTGTTCTGTGCAAAGACGGAGTTGGGGAAGGAGTTGAGCGCACCCGCCAGCATGGAGTTGAAGCCGTCGGCAAGGATACCGCCCGAAGCGCGCTTTACGAAGGTATCCCCTTCCACCGGTTCGCCGGAGATAAGGGAGTTGGCGGTGATGTCACCGTATGCCTCGATGGCGGTAATCATGAAAATAAGTCCCAGGGCGATGATGGTGGACAGGTCGAAGTCCAGTCCGTAGCGGAAAGGCATCGGCAGGTTGAAGCCGCCGTAGCTTTGTATCGAGGAGAAGTCGATGATGCCCATGAACCAGGCTGCGATGTAGCCTATCACCAGTCCGATGACGATGGAACTCATGCGCAGGTAGCGGTTGGAACTCCGGTTGAAGGCGATGATAAGCAGCAGTACCGCCGCCGCAAGGCCCACATGGCGGAAACTGCCGAAGCTGCCGTCCGCCTGTGCCGTGGCTCCGCCGCCGCAGGCTGTGATTCCTACCTTTATCAGGCTCATTCCGATGAGGGTGACTACGATGCCGGATATCAGCGGCGTGATAATCTTCTTTGTGTATTTCAACACCCGGCTTATCAGCATCTCCACGCTTGAAGCCGCCATGCAGGAACCGAAAATCAGGGGAAGCCCGCCCAGCATTCCGGCAGAGATGATGGGACCTATGAACGAAAAGCTGGTTCCCTGGATGCAGAGCAGCCCCGTGCCCAGTCCGCCGAACCTGCGGCATTGGATAAACGTGGATATGCCGGATGCGAACAGCGCCATCGAAACCAGATAGCCGGTAGTTTCCGCATCGAGCTTCAATGCGCCCGCAATGATGAGCGGCGGGGTGATGATGGCTACGAATATGGCGAGCAGATGTTGCAGCGCAGCGAAGAAAGCTTCCTTAAAAGGCGGCTTGTCGTTCAAGCCGTAAATCAGTCCGTTTCCCTGTTGTTTTTCCATCGCTCCGGGTTATCTGATTTTGATTTCACAGTTGTCAAGGCTTTCGATGATGGCAAGCGATTCTACATGGATGCCCTGGCTGCGCAGCTCGTCACCACCATGCTGGAAGGCTTTCTCTATGATGAATCCCATGCCCACCAGTTCCGCGCCAGCCTGCTTCACCAGGTCCATGATGCCTTTGGCAGCGTTTCCGTTGGCAAGGAAGTCGTCGATGAAAAGCACCTGGTCGCCGGGCGCGAGGAAATCCTTGCTGACGCACACGTCGTACGAGCGTTGCTTGGTGAACGAATACACGGAAGTAACCAGCATATTCTCCATCGTGCTCGGTTTCTTCTTCTTGGCAAACACTACGGGCAGCTCCAGCAGATAGCCCACCATGATGGCGGGAGCGATGCCGCTGGCTTCGACGGTGATAATCTTGTTGATACTGGTAGAGGCGAAACGTCTTACAAACTCCACGCCGATGGATTTCATCAGTATCGGGTCCATCTGGTGATTGATAAAGTTATCCACTTTCAGTATGCCTCCCGGATAGCATTTTCCGTCTTTGAGAATACGGTCTTTTAAAGTTTTCATAATGTATCAAGTCTTGTCTTAAGAGTTATTTATTGTCTTCTTGTTCTGCATCTTCCTGTATCTCCTCTTTGGGCAGCAGCCTTGCCGAGATGCGCTTCTTCGGGGTGAGGCTCATATCCTTCAGCATTTCAGCCTGGCGCACTACGCTGCCGTTGCCTTCGGAGAGCTGGTTGAGGGCTTTGTCGTAGTCCTTCTGCAGGGTTGCCATGCGGTCGCCAAGGGTGAGGAAGGTGTCGGTAAAGCCTACAATCTTTTCGTATAGGGCAGTGCCGCGCTTGATGATGGCCTGCACGTTTTTCACCTGGTTTTCCCGCTTCCACAGGTCGAGCGAGAGGCGCAGGGCGCTGATGAGGTTGGTGGGGCTCATCAGTACCACCTTCTTGTTGTAGGCATACTCCCAGAGGTTGGCGTCGCTCTGGATGGCGAGCAGGTATGCGCCCTCCGTGGGGATGAACATCATGACGAAGTCCGGCGCCTTGATATCGTAGTGCGAATAGTCCTTCCGGCTGAGCTCGTCGATGTGGTTGCGGACAGACTGCAAGTGCGCCTTGAGCCAGCGCGCCTGCTCGTCGCGGTCTTCGGCGGAGGTGTAGGCGGCGTAGGCGGTGAGGGAGACTTTGGAGTCGATTATCATCTCGCGCTCGTCGGGATACCTGATGAGGATGTCGGGCTGCATCTTCTGTCCGCTCTCTTCGCTGACAATCGCTTCGCCGCGCTCGTCTTTCAGGAACTCCTGGCGGAAATAGTGCTCACCCTCAATCAGGCCGGATGCCTGCAAGAGGCGTTCCAGAATCATTTCGCCCCAGTTGCCCTGCATCTTGGAGTCGCCCTTCAGGGCACGGGTCAGGTTGTTGGCATCCTCGCTGAGGCGGTTGTTCAGTTCCACCAACTCCTTGATGCGTTCGCCCAGCGAGAAGCGCTCTTTGGCTTCGGTGCTGTACACCTGCTCCACCTTTTCCTTGAAGTCCTTAATCTTCTCGTCGAGCGGGCGCAGCAGGTTGCCCAGATGCTCGGCGTTCAGTCTGGTGAAATCCTCGGTCTTGCTTTGGAAGATGCGGTTCGAGAGGTTCTCGAACTCGGTGTTCATACGCTTGTGCAGGGCTTCGGCCTCTTCTTTCTGTTCGGCGAGGCGTTGTTCCCATTGCCGTTGCTGCTGGGCGATGCGCTCGCCGAAGGAATGTTCCTGCTGGGCAAGGCGTTCGTTGAAACTGCGTGCCTGCTCGGCGAGGCGTTCGGCAAACAGCCGCTCCTGTGCATCCAGGCGTTCCGAAGCCTGGCGGGCGGCTTCCTGCAAACGTTCCTCGGCAATGGAGCGTTCGCGGGCGATGCGTTCTTCGGCGGTGCGGTTCAGCAGGGCTTCACGCTCTCCGGCGGCTTCTACCTGGGTCTTCAGGGCAGCGGCTTTTCTGCCGGCCGTCAGATAGCCGATAACGGCTCCTGCGATAATCCCGGCGGGTAATAGGATGATATTCATAATTGCATATAAGGAAATAAAGTTTCGGCAGGCGGTACGGGCAATACCATCGGGCGGTACGGGAAATACCAATAGTTGGTATGAAGAATACCAACGGTTGGTACAGACAATACCAAAGCGTGGTACAAGGAGTACCAACCGTTGGTACGGAGTGTACCGCGCCGGGGGACATCTTGCGGCCTGCCGTCTTGCATCTATTGTGTCAGTATCTCGTTTCCGTCTTCGGTGATAAGAATCATGCTTTCCCACTGGGCGGAAGGCAGACCGTCGTCCGTGCACACCGTCCAGCCGTCGGCTTCGTCAATGAACACCTCGTAGCTGCCCATGTTAATCATCGGCTCGATGGTGAACGTCATGCCCGGTACTATCAGCATGCCCGTGCCGCGTTTGCCGAAGTGCTCCACGTCCGGCTCTTCGTGAAACTTGATACCCACGCCATGCCCGCAAAGGTCGCGCACCACGCTGTAGCCGTTCTTCTCGGCATGCTCCTGGATGGCGGCGCCCACATCGCCCAACCGTGCCCAGGGCTGTGCAGCCTGTATGCCGATGTCGCGGCACTCCCTGGTCACCTGCACCAGGCGTTGCATTTCGGGGCTGACTTCCCCAATCATATACATGCGCGATGCGTCGGAGAAATACCCTTTATAGATGGTGGACACGTCTACGTTTACAATATCTCCGCTGCGCAGGAATTCCTTTGTGCTGGGGATGCCGTGGCACACCACATCGTTGATGCTGACGCATACGCTCTTCGGAAAGCCTTCGTACAGGAAGGGAGCGGGGATGGCGTCGTGGTCTGTCGTAAAGCAGTATACCATGTGGTCTATCTCTGCCGTGGACATTCCCTCGCGGATATTCTCCGAGATGTAATCGAGCAGGGCGGTGTTTATCCTTGCGCTTTCGCGTATGCCTGCCAGTTGCTCTTCCGTACGCAGCAGATGGCGTGACGGCAATTTGTATCCTTCTCTTTTATAATGCTGTATCTTGGCTTCTACTTCATCGGAATAGTTTTTAGGAGCAAACCGGACTCCTTTTACGAACTTCTTCATGTTTGCATATTTTATAAACGATGTGCAAAAATACGAATAATTTGGGTGTGCGTATTTATAATGCTTGAATAATTAGAAACTAATCTGTACTTTTGTTTCCCTCAACAACCGAATAAATGTAATGAATATGTATGAATGGGCCGATGAAATGAACTGTGCCGTAACCGTATGCGACACGCAGGGAATCATCCTTTATATGAACGAGAAGGCATGCCGCACGTTTGCCGGGCACGGAAACCTGATAGGCAGGAATCTTTTTGACTGCCACAGTCCGAAATCGCAGGAAAAGATACGCGAACTCCTGAAGACGGGTGGCGTAAACGCCTATACGATAGAGAAAAAAGGGGTCAGGAAAATGATTTATCAGACCGCATGGAAGCGTGAGGGTGTAGTATGCGGACTGGTGGAAATATCCATGGAGATACCCGGGGAGATGCCCCATTATATACGGGAGTAACCGTATCCGGAGAGGAGCAGCCGCCGGGTTTGTGAGGCGGCCGCTCCCTTGTGATGTATGCTTTGTCCGGGATTAGAACTCGTAGTGGAAACCGAATGAGAGGTCTTCGCTGGTGAAGGCAAATCCGTAGCCGTTGTCTCCGGTCATGTAATCGTCTCTGTAGCCCAGGAAACCGCATTTGGCAACTGCACTGAACTTGCTGTTCAGCTTGATGGCGATGCCCGGTTTGAAGCCTATTTCAAAGCCGTTTACAGAGTCGAAGCCCTTCACCTTCTGGGTGGAGAAACCGAAGCCGCCGTCCACAAACAGGCGTACTACCTTATTTTCATAGTAGGAGTAGCGTGCATAGGGAGCGAGGGCGAAAGCGTTGTATTTACCTTCGTCTGCCTTGCCGTGTGCAAATGCCAGCACACCGCCTACTGCCCATTTCTCGCTCAGGTTATATCCAACTTCCGGTTCCAGTTTGAAGAAAGTGGCGTCGAGGTCGTCGTTGTGCCATAAGCCTACCGTTCCGCCTACATAAACCTGTGCCTTTACCGATGCAACCAGCATGGTTGCAAACAAGAAAAATACAATTTTTTTCATTTCTTTTTACCTTTTGATTATTTAAATTATTGTTGAATGCTGAAAAAGCAAGGCATGCCCTGCTTTTTCGGGGCGCAAAAGTATATCTTATATTTATGCTGTACAAATTTTTAGTTAGTTTTTTATAAAATAAAGAACTTGTGCGGGAAGAATACACTACTTTTGCGGCGGTAAAAAGTTTGTTTCACAGGTTGTATTTTTTCGAATGAAGAAGAGTCTTATTGCATTAGCGTTCGGCACCTTGGGATTGGGCATTGCCGAGTTTACGATGATGGGTATTTTGCCCTATGTTGCCGCCGATTTGAACATCGGCATTCCGGTTGCCGGACATTTCATTTCCGCCTATGCACTGGGCGTATGTGCCGGTGCTCCCATGTTGATTTTAGCGCGCAAGCGTCCGTTGAAGCATATCCTGCTGGCATTGATGGCTTTAATGCTGGTAGGAAACCTGGGGGCTGCGATGGCCACCGGCTACTGGTCGCTGCTGGCGGCGCGTTTCATTTCGGGTTTGCCGCACGGGGCGTATTTCGGAGTCGCTTCCATTGTGGCGGGCAAGCTGGCGGACGAGGGGAGAAGCTCCGAGGCCGTATCCATTATGATAGCGGGCATGACGGTTGCCAATCTGTTCGGCGTTCCGCTGGGCACTTCCCTGAGCCATATACTCTCGTGGCGTGTCACGTTCTTGCTGGTGGCCTGCTGGGGAGTGATAGTCCTTTATTATATATGGCGGTGGGTTCCTGCGGTGGAGGGACTGAAAGATACCGGGTTCAAGGGACAGTTCCGTTTCCTGAAGACTCCCGCTCCCTGGCTGATATTGGGGGCGACGGCTTTGGGCAATGGCGGCGTGTTCTGCTGGTATAGTTACATCACGCCGTTGCTGACGAATGTGTCGGGATTCAGCGCCGGAAGTATCACGGCATTAATGATGCTGGCAGGCTTTGGCATGGTGGTGGGCAATCTGGTGAGCGGACGGCTTTCCGACAAATACACTCCGGGCAGGGTGGGCATGGTGGTGCAAGGCATGATTTGCATTGTGCTGCTGCTGATATTTTTCCTTTCGCCCCATCCGTGGTGTTCAGCCATATTGATGGCGCTCTGTACGGCGGGCTTGTTTGCGGTGTCCAGCCCGGAGCAGGTGCTGATTATCCGCGTAGCTCCAGGGGGTGAGATGCTGGGCGGCGCTTGCGTGCAGATGGCATTCAACCTGGGCAACGCCATCGGGGCATACGTAGGCGGTCTGGCTCTTGGCGGCGGATACCGCTATCCGGCTTTGGCAGGCGTGCCCTTTGCACTGACGGGTTTCATCTTATTCGTTGTCTTCTATAAGAAATTCCAGTCCAGGTATTAAACATATCATTATTTTTGCGTAAGTTTGCCCGTAAAATATTAACTAAACTCGATAAATATGAAGATTTTGAACTTAATGAAGATACTGTTGTTGTGTGTAATGACTGCGGGGCTGGCTTCTTGCGGGGATGATAACTACTATACGATACAAAACAGCGACGAGAAGCTATGCAGCGACAGTTGGGTAGAGGAGTACGACACGGAAGAAGGGGCGTGCAGGCACATCCTGGAATTCACCAAAGGGAAACAGGGCGGTAAGGAAGTCCTTTCCGGAAAAGAGACTTTTATCGTAACCACTACCGGCAATACGAAAACAGATACCCATGACTTTACCTGGAAATGGATTGACAACTCACGCGAGGGACTGATACTGAACTACGGTTCGGGCGACGTGAAAATCTTTGAGAACGTATGGGTGCGCGAGCATTACCTGTCCGGAAAGCTGGACGGTGAAATCATGATGCTGACTGCTTCCAGATATATGGTTAATCAGAATTGGAAATGAGAAAGATGAGAAAGTTTTTGAACATATTGTTCCTGTGCACGCTGGCCTTGGGCCTGAGTTCGTGCGAACCGGACGACGGTGAGGATTACTACATTTACGATACCCTGCCGGGCGGTATCTGGGTAGGAGATTTAGGTTTTGCCGATGCCTATAATTCTCCGTTGGAAAGCGGGCTTTACTTTGAAGGCAACGGGCTGGGAAGAGATGAGCAGGCGTATTACAACGATCCGTATGGAGAGGTGGCATTCAGCCTGCCTTTCCGCTGGGACATCCACGGCAGGATTCTGCGGCTGGACTACGGTTACAATTATCCTTTGCTGGAAATCTACGACGTATATGTTGCGGGAGACAGACTGTCCGGCGTATTATACGTGGACGGGCACATGGATGGGCCTGTCATGCTGGAAAGGCAATATTAAGAATATGGATGTCCGGACATCCTGAGAATAGGCAAGTGAGGGTGTTAAAACACTCTTGATAATTTTTTTAGGCACGGATTACGCGGATTTCACGGATTTTCTTTATTATTTTTCCGTGTAAATCCGCGTAATCCGTGCCTAAAAATCATCCAACAGTAAGCGGGTTTTAGTATTGACATCCCCCTCGATTGATTGATAAGCGGTTTTTGTACCCCCTTTGATTTCTTTATTTCTTCAGAAACAGTTTCTTGAACTCTCCCGGATACGGTGTTTCAAACTGCATCAGCTCTCCGGTGACAGGATGGCGGAAGCACAGCTTGAAGGCGTGCAGCGCCAGTCGTCCGATAGGATTTATCTCTTCCAGTCCGTAGCGTCCGTCGCCAATGATGGGATGTCCCAGGTCCTGCATGTGCACGCGGATTTGGTTTTTGCGTCCCGTCTCCAGCATCAGTTCCACGAGCGAGAAGCCGTTGGCGCGTTTGATGGTGCGGTAGTGGGTGATTGCTTCCTTGCCACCATCGTCCGTGGGGCTGGAATATACGTACAGCTTGCGGTCGGTGAGCCATGAGCGCACCATGCCGGCATTGTTTTCCATTTCACCCGCAACGACGGCTACATAGCGGCGGTCGGTTACGATGTTGTGCCAGTTGTCGCGCAGCGTATTCTGCGTCTTTTCGTCTTTGGCAAACATCAGCAGTCCCGAGGTGTCGCGGTCCAGGCGATGCACGATGTACACGCGGTGCTGCCTGCCCGAACGCTGCACATATTCGTTCAGAATGGTGTAAGCGGTACGCTCTTTCTGCCTTTCCGTATTGACGGACAGCAATCCCTGCATCTTCTCCACCACGATGAGGTAAGCATCTTCGTATACGATTTTCAGTAATTTGTTGTTGAACTCCTTGCGTCCCTTCTCACGGCTGATCTGGACTTTCATACCCGGCTTCAGCGGGAAGTTGTACTGCGTTGTGATGACGCTGTCTACATATACAACCCGCTTGCTCAACAATGCCTTCAACTTGGTGCGGCTGGCATCCGGCATTTTCGCTGCCAGAAATTCCATCAGTTCCATAGGCTCTTTTACCATATAGTCCGTATATTGCGTGCGGGCTCTTGCTATAATTCTTTCTTTTGCCACGAGGATAATAATTTGCGATTAATGATTCAATTCTAAAACAAGGCTTTGCATCGGCTTACCAAAATGCCGTACCGCTTTTCGGGAGTGCGGCTTCCGGTTGCTTCTGCTTCGGTTTTCCAAAGTAGCACTTCACGTTTCTGAAGTAGCCCTTTACGTTCCCAAAGTAGCTCTTTACACTTCCGAAATAGCCCCTTATGCTTTCACATTCCCGAAGAGCTGCCTCAGTCCTCTGCTTTTTCCGCCGGATTTTTCAACTCAAGCAGCACCACGTTTTCCACATGATGCGTATGCGGGAACATATCCACCGGCTGGACGGCCTTCACCCGGTATTTGGCATCGAGCAGCTGTAAGTCCCTTGCCTGCGTGGCGGGATTGCAGCTTACATACACAATGCGTTTCGGCTCTGCAAACAGGATAACATCCACCACATCCTGGTGCATACCCGCACGAGGGGGGTCGGTGATGATTACATCCGGACGCCCGTACTCGTTGATAAAGTCCTGCGTCAGCATGTCCTTCATGTCGCCGGCAAAGAACAGCGTGTTCCTGATGCCGTTGATTTCCGAGTTGACCTTGGCGTCCTCGATGGCTTCGGGCACATATTCGATGCCGATGACCTGGCGCGCTTGTCCGGACACGAAGTTGGCGATGGTTCCCGTGCCGGTATAAAGGTCGTAAACCAGCTCGTTGCCGGTGAGCCCTGCGAAGTTGCGGGCCACTTTGTACAAAGTGTATGCCTGCTCGGAGTTGGTCTGGTAGAACGACTTGGGACCCACCTTGAAGCGCAGCCCTTCCATCTCCTCGAAGATATGGTCTTTGCCTTTGAACGTGTGCACGTCGAGGTCGGTAATGGTGTCGTTGCACTTATTATTAATAATGTATAGCAGCGACGTGATTTCGGGGAAAGTGTCCGCTACGTACTGCAACAACTGTTTGAACAGCTCCATCTCCTCGTCCTTCTCAATCTTGCAGATGAGGATAACCATCAGCTCGCCGGTGGTGGAAGTGCGCACAATCATATTGCGCAGCATCCCTTCGTGCGTGCGCAGGTTAATGAACGGATAGTTGTGCTCGTAGGCATAGTCGCGCACGGCGTTGCGGATGCGGTTGGATATGTCGTCCTGCAGCCAGCACTTCTCGATGGCCAGTACCTTGTCGAAGGCGTTGGGAATGTGGAAGCCTACCGCATTCATCTGCTCGTACACCACATTCTGCCGGACCTCTTCCGCCGTGAGCCAGCGCTTGTTGGAGAAAGTAAACTCAAGCTTGTTGCGGTAGAACTCCGTTTTTGCGGAACCGAGTATCGGCGATATTTCCGGGAGCTCCACTTTTCCGATGCGGGTAAGGTTGTCCGTTACCTGCTTCTGCTTGTATCTTATCTGTTCCGAATAGGGGAGCACCTGCCATTTGCAGCCGCCGCATACACCGTAGTGCTGACAGAACGGAACGGCTCTTACCGGTGAGTATTGGTGAAACTTCACCGCTTCCGCCTCGGCATAATGATGCTTTTTTCTCTTGATTTGCAGGTCTACAACGTCGCCCGGAACGACGTACGGTACGAAAATTACCAAATCATTGACCTTCGCGATGGCTTTTCCTTCGGCAGCCACATCCGTAATTTCCACCTTTTCCAACAGGGGAAGTTCTTTTCTCTTTCTTGCCACTTTTACACCAGTATAATAAATTCAACGGCAAAAATAGGTATTTTTCCGTAATTTCTCTCTATGAATGGGAATATTAAATTTTGCAATCTCGAAATTGCATTTTGACTTAAAGTTTTTTCTCAAAAAGTTTTCTAGTCTGTGAAATATACTTAGATTTGCGAGCAGAAAAAATGAAAAAATCACAATCAGAAACTTTAAATTGATATTATGGACAAAAAAAGAGTTTACACCTTTGGTAACGGCCAGGCAGAAGGAAAAGCCGGCATGAGAAACCTTTTGGGGGGTAAGGGAGCCAACCTGGCAGAGATGAACCTTATCGGAGTTCCGGTTCCTCCGGGCTTCACAATCACGACAGAAGTTTGCACAGAATATTATGAAATGGGGCAGGAAAAAGTCGTTGCCCTGTTGAAACAAGAAGTGGAAAACGCCATCGCGCACGTGGAGACACTGATGCGCTCCAAATTCGGCGATGTGGAAAACCCGCTGCTGGTGTCCGTCCGTTCGGGCGCACGCGCTTCCATGCCGGGCATGATGGATACGATTCTTAACCTCGGCCTGAACGATGAAGTGGTGGAAGGGCTGATTCGCAAGACGGGCAACCCCCGCTTTGCATGGGACTCCTACCGCCGTTTCGTACAGATGTACGGTGACGTGGTGCTGGGCATGAAGCCGGTGAACAAGGAAGATGTAGACCCGTTCGAGGCTATTATAGAAGAGGTAAAACATGCCAAAGGCGTGAAACTGGACAACGAACTGGAAGTGGAAGACCTCAAGGAGCTTGTCAAGCGCTTCAAGGCTGCCGTCAAGCAGCAGACCGGAAAGGATTTCCCCACCTGCGCCTACGAACAGTTGTGGGGTGCTGTCTGCGCCGTGTTCAACTCATGGATGAACGAGCGCGCCATCCTCTACCGTAAAATGGAAGGAATTCCCGATGAGTGGGGTACTGCCGTAAGCGTGCAGGCAATGGTGTTCGGAAATATGGGCGACACTTCCGCCACGGGAGTCTGCTTCAGCCGCGATGCCGCCACGGGCGAAGACCTCTTTAACGGCGAATATCTGATCAACGCACAGGGCGAGGACGTTGTGGCAGGTATCCGTACCCCGCAGCAGATTACCATTATCGGCTCCAGACGCTGGGCGGAACTTGCCGGCGTAAGCGAGGAGGAGCGTGCCGCCAAGTATCCTTCCATGGAAGAGGCGATGCCCGAAATCTACAAGGAGCTGGATGCTTTGCAGACGAAGCTGGAAAACCACTATAAGGATATGCAGGACATGGAGTTCACCGTGCAGGAAGGCAAGCTCTGGTTCCTCCAGACACGTAACGGCAAGCGTACCGGAGCCGCCATGGTGAAGATAGCCATGGATTTGCTCCACCAGGGTATGATTGACGAAAAGACGGCGCTGTTGCGTTGCGAACCCAACAAGCTGGACGAACTGCTTCACCCCGTATTCGACAAGGCGGCCTTGAAGCAGGCGAAGGTTCTTACCCGCGGTTTGCCGGCTTCTCCGGGCGCGGCCTGCGGCCAGATTGTGTTCTTTGCCGATGATGCTGCCGAATGGCACGCTGCCGGCAAGCGCGTGGTAATGGTGCGTATCGAAACTTCTCCGGAAGATTTGGCGGGTATGGCCGTTGCCGAAGGCATCCTGACCGCACGTGGCGGTATGACTTCGCACGCTGCCGTTGTGGCTCGCGGCATGGGTAAGTGCTGTGTATCCGGTGCGGGAGCGTTGAACATCGACTACAAGGCACGCACGGTAGAGGTGGACGGCGTTGTGTTGAAAGAAGGCGACTTCATCTCTCTGAACGGTAGTACCGGCGAGGTTTACAAAGGAAAAGTGGAAACGAAGGCCGCCGAGCTGTCCGGTGATTTTGCCGAACTGATGCAACTGGCCGATAAATATACGAAATTGCAGGTACGCACCAATGCCGATACGCCGCACGATGCACAGGTGGCACGTAACTTCGGGGCAGTGGGCATCGGTCTGTGCCGTACGGAACACATGTTCTTCGAAGGTGAGAAAATCAAGGCGATGCGCGAAATGATTCTGGCGGAAAACGCGGAAGGACGTCGCAAGGCGTTGTCTAAGATTCTGCCGTACCAGCAGGCAGACTTCAAGGGCATCTTCAAGGCTATGGAAGGTTGCCCGGTAACCGTGCGTCTGCTCGACCCTCCTTTGCACGAATTCGTTCCCCACGATTTGAAGGGGCAGCAGGAAATGGCGGATACCATGGGCGTAAGCTTGCAGTATATCCAGCAGCGTGTGGAAGCGCTTTGCGAACATAACCCGATGCTGGGCCACCGCGGTTGCCGCTTGGGCAATACGTATCCGGAAATCACGCAGATGCAGACGCGTGCCATCCTCGGCGCTGCTCTGGAACTGAAGAAAGAGGGCGTTGAGACACATCCTGAAATCATGGTTCCGCTGACCGGTATCCTGTACGAGTTCAAGCAGCAGGAAGAGGTTATCCGTGCCGAAGCTGCCAAGTTGTTTGCCGAAGCAGGCGACAGCATCGAGTTCAAGGTAGGTACAATGATTGAAATCCCGCGTGCAGCTCTTACGGCTGACCGCATCGCTTCTTCCGCCGAATTCTTCTCGTTCGGTACGAACGACCTGACGCAGATGACCTTCGGATACTCACGCGACGACATCGCTTCCTTCCTGCCTATTTATCTGGAAAAGAAGATTCTGAAAGTAGACCCCTTCCAGGTGCTCGACCAGAATGGAGTAGGGCAGTTGGTACGTATGGCTACCGAAAAGGGCCGTGCCATCCGTCCGGACCTGAAGTGCGGTATCTGCGGCGAGCATGGCGGTGAGCCTTCTTCCGTGAAGTTCTGCCACAAGGTAGGGCTGAATTATGTGAGCTGTTCTCCGTTCCGCGTGCCTATTGCAAGACTTGCGGCGGCACAGGCTGCAATCGAGGAATAAAGTTTGAATGCTGATAATTAGTGAAATACGAGGCAATGACTTGGAAATCAAGTTTTTGCCTCGGTTCTTTTTCTACATGCTCTGCTCATTCATAAAGCAGTATAAACGGCAGAAAATACCCTATTTGTTGCTTCAATTGATGAGGCAGAGGAAGAAGCGGAGAAACGACAGGTTGAAGGTCGTGTAACTGAGGCAAAGGTTTCCTTGAAGTTCATCACAAACGTCCTATATCGACATATGATGAAGAACATGAGATTCCTCAATCAGAACTTGTCGCTTTATGCTCAAATTGCCATTCTATGGTTCACAGAAGAAAAGAGGCAATGGATGTAGATGAACTCAAAAGTATTGTACAGAACAAACGTAATAATTAAATCCTTCAAAGAAGTTTAGACTAAACCAAATATGGATTTGAAAAACTGTATATTTGAAGAGCTGCTGAAGGCTGCACAACCTAAACGCGGTCTATTTGTGATACCATTACCTACTGGTTCTGGTAAGACATATAATTCATGCCTGTTGATGGCAGAAGAATTGAAGAAAGAAGATGCCCGTCGTATCTTCTATGTCACAGATGCCAAGAAACAGTTGGATGCAACAATCGAAGACATAAAGAAGAATTTAACCAGGAGCGGTATCAAGCTTCAGAAGCATGATATTCTTCGTGTTTATTCGCAAGAAGAGCAATGGGAACGAGCGTTTACTGACCCTGCCATCCTTCAGAGGATGGAAGCAAATCCTCTTTTTCAAGGGGATAAGGCTTTTGCTAATTTGAAACGTCTTTATACTTATAATGATGTAACAGAAGGAATTACTGAGGAAATTGCAAAGAATCGTTCGCGTCTTATTGATAAAGTGCGCAAAGAAGCCCTTACTCCAATTCGTCAGAAATATAAGAATGAAACTGACGAGGTTATAGCCTCGCATATCCTTCGAGAATATTCAGTACTGGAGGAACTATACCCAGAATTGTTATTTTATAAGAGTAAGATCGTTGCGTTGACAGCATCCAAGCTGCACACAACAGCTTCACCTAAATTGGTGCGTAAGGGCACACAGCCTTATTGGAAGCATATCGAGGACTCACTTGTCATTATTGATGAGTCCGACCGCGTAAAGGAAGCTGCAATGAAACGTCTCTTCGATTGTGAATGTGGTAGAAGAAGACGTTTTAATTTCTGGGGCTTGTGCTATTTTATCTGCGAGCACTATGAAGAGGTTCTGGATATGCAAAGGATGCCTGAATGGGTTGAACATAAAGACAATATTCAGGCAATGCTTAAAGCGATAAAAAAGAAGAAGGAATATCTGATTGATGACATAGCTCCTCAGAAGATGCTTAGTGGCTTGGAATTGAATGAGAATGTCAATCGTGGCAATTTCATCTTTTATGATGAAGACCAGACATTTTCAGCAGAGAATTTCGTATTGTCCATCCACAACAAGAAAGAGGAGAATGTCTCATACCTTCAACCAAAACAAATGTTGAAGAGCCAGAATGATAACACCCTATCGTTTGCGGCAAATCGTATCATTCTTTTCCTGAAGAATTTTGTTCAGATAGTAGATAAACATGCGGAAGAGTATGCTCGAATAGAGAATGAACTCCGTAAAAAGAAAAGCTACGAGACTTCTGTAGATCTTGAGAGTGAGCGTGCCTTTGACCATATTATTAAATATATGGGTATAAACGAAGGTAATACAGAATACCGTCAGGCTCTACAAGAGTTGCGTTGTGGAACAAACTTTGAAACTCCTCACTCAAAAGACCAGGAGGTCGAGAGCAGATCTATCTATGATAAAGGTATAAGTTTCATAGAGGTGTACTCTCTTGACAATGACCGTTATTCTTGTTGTTTCGATTATCACGAAATGAGGTGTATGCCTGAGAACGTGTTGCTCGATATGGTCAACCATAACCGAGTAATCATGTGTAGTGCTACGGCTGACAATCAGAGTCCAGTTCACAACTACGACTTCAACTATATAGCCAAACAAGGCGTAAAGGTTGAGAAGATTGACAATGATGCATTGCGAAGAATTGAAGATTATATAGCCCTCAATTATGCCAATCCTGACGTAAAGTTCTCAATTTATAAAGAGGAAAACACAAATCCAAAAGAAAAGATTGAGGTGTATCTTGGCAAATGTAATCAAGCTGTCAAAGATTGTCTTGACTTCGTTTCTACCGACAAGAACACCTTTGATAAGAACAATTCTGCCAGAATGGTGAATATGCTGAGCCACTATATGGATTTTATTGAAAATCCTGACGCAAAGGCATGGCTCTATTTTCAGCCATTCTCATATACAGGTAAGAGTAGTATCGGTATAAAGAAGGCACTGAACATTCTTCAACAAGCAAGAATAACCAAGCGTGGAGAAAAATTCGATAATGATTCAATGGACGAACATGCCATTGATGATGGGAGCACACGCAGATATTCAGATATATATCCTAAACTGAATGTGTGCTTTCTTAGTGGAGAGCATTTCAAGAGAGACTTGGAGGAAGTAGAGAAGTTGTTGAAGGAAGATCCTAAACTTAAGATGTTCTGCTTCGTATGTTACCAGTCAGGTGCAGTGGGCGTAAATTATCTGTTTGAAACGGATAGCAAATACAGAAAAAAACATTGTCTGGAAGCTCCAAATACCAAAGATCGTAAAGACACACGATGCAATTTCGATGGTATCATTATGGATAAGCCCACAAACTTTATCCCTCTGATTGAAGTAGATGACTACCTAAAGGCTTGTATATCATTGAGTATATTGGGCACAGACAACCAATTAGAACTCAAAGAAAAATCTGATTTCCAACGTGCATTGCTTCGACGCAGACACCACCGTGTTGTTGATGAACTGAGCGAAATCATGAAAGGTCGAGAGATTCAAATCAAAGCTGCATTGAAAGAAACTCCTGCTTTTGATGCTTTTTGCCTACGATGGGCTGTACAAGCTTTGGGGCGTATAACTCGCTCAACCATCTACAATAAGTCTGTTCATATTGCTATTGGTGAGGATATGGCTTACTCTATGGTAACGGCAAAGAAACCAGAGGTACAGACAGGCCTGCTCAAACATGTTTTGAAAGCTATCAATGAAAATCAAAATATCATTGACCGCTTTGAGGGCAAAGAGGAGGAATCGGATATTACGTTCAACAATGATGAGCATCGTAGAGATAGATACATCAGTGAGTTGGTCGGTATAAGTTTCAAGGGTACAGATAAGTATGCCTGTCAGATACGTGAAAGATTACATTCGATACGTGAGTATGTAATGAAATATCCTGAGTTTGACGATAGAAACGATATTGACCCGTCAATGCGAATGTTCTATATCCAGTCTGTTGAAGCACAAGCAAAAAATCGAAGTTATTCAGATGCAAGTGTACATCTGGATGCAATCATGAAGCAAGGGTTCATCAGACAATACTTTGAGACTAATGGATATTGTACGTCTTGGAAAGGTAAATCATGGGTTATTTCGCCACAAGTTATTCAACAGGTATATACAGGTTACTTTGGAGAGCAAGTGTTCAAGGCAATTCTTGAAAATGCAGCATGTAATGTAGGATCACTTCCTGAAAAAATCTGGGAGCGTGCTGACTGGGTAGTCAATGATAAGTTATATGTGGATGTGAAATTTATGTCTGATAGTGACTTTAATCAGCATGTCAACGCCCAGTCTTGGGAGCGAAAAATTCGAGAATGTGGTGGTAGCTATATTGTAGTCAATGTTCCTCGATATGCTGGCAACTATTCATTTACTCATACCATACAACTTGAAGGTGGTGCGAACCTGCCAATCATCAATGGTCTGATTGACGTTGAGACAGGTGCTATCCTTGACAAAAACGTTCAGGCAGTCCTCGAAAAGTTAAACATCGTGTAAACAACTATGGAAAAGATAAGAACCAATCATATAAAAGTCCATTTCCTCTGGGATGAGTTCCTGGAGGATTTCGACTTGTACAAGATAGAATACTCCAATGCCTATGACTTTGGCAACAACTTAGGTATTTATTGTAAATTGGAAGGATTGTGCCCTAATAGTGCTGTCTGTGCGTTCAATAAGATGGTCAAAGAAGGAAATGCAGATGCCCCAACCAAACATCGCATATTCCTTTTTGCATCGGCAAAGAAGGAAAGTATCACTACAGCCATGCTTCAAGAACGGCTTGAAAAGGTTAATGTTAAGATAAAGCAAATCAGTTATAACCCGGACTATAGGGAAGGAATTTATCCACACAACATGCTTAACCTGATGCTATCCATGATGCCAAATAGAGACAAAACTCTAAGTTACGCACATGGTAAGCTCATCTGTGGTACTTGTAGTAGCCTGTATAATAAAGGTAAAAAGCAAGGTGAAGAGCTTGGTTTACAGTTGGAGTTTGCCTATGGTGGTTTGCTTGAAGCCCATACCAGTACCTTTGCTGAGGCTGATAAGGTTGAAAATTCCAAGAAGAAGGATTCTTTAGTTTACCATCTGGAATTTGGTGATGAACGCATATACTTCTCGTCACAAAAGAAGAAAGGAACCAAAGAGTATTATAATCATCCTTCCATATTCAGAAAGAACAATAAAAATCGTATTCCGTTCTTGGATTTCAGTGATATTGACCATTTGGAGGAATCACAGGCTTATATTATTTCTTCTGTACTGAATGATTTTTTGACTACATACTCTAAATACATTTTGGTATATCCTGTTGTTTATAATGATCCTCAATTATTACAGTCGCAAGAAGCTGAGTTTAAGAATGAAGATGAATTGGTTCGTAATATGCTTTCTTCTTCCTGGATAGACATTTCATGTCATACCAAAGAAGAGGGCGTAGAGGAACGTCGTGCTTTGATAGAGGACAAGTCGAAAGTTTACATCAACAAGTTGTTTAAGACTGGCTTTGAAGGTACTTTCGTCAAGACCAAGGGTAAGAATAGAATCTGTATTCGTATCGTTGGAGATAAGGATCAAGAGGCTGAATTGTCAACTGCAAAACGAAGGTCAAAAGATAGACATCGCCTTCAGGAGAAGTTGGATCTAATGGAGAAGCTGATTCCTGTTCAAGATTCAATGATAGGTTCAGAGATAAATGATGCGACAATCAAAAATATCTTTCGCCAAATTCTGATTAAGAAAAGCTGTCTGCAATCGACTTTGCCGAAAGCTATGATTGAGCGTTTTAAGGGATGCGTTATAACCTATGCAGAAAGTAAGGTTAAAAGCAAGGACTACTACTTTGTTCAAATGACTATTGATAATGATGGTCAGCTTTCTTATAGAGATATTGAGAAAAAAATACCACAGGATGGTGTTATCTCTGTACTGGACGCAAATTTCGAGATGCGCGAATATCAAATACCTGACTTTAAAAAGGGATATAACAAGGATATTATCTATTGTATCGAGAAGGATGGGGTCAAGTATAATATTTATGATACCGAAGAGTATATCTTCCCGGAATTAGATGAGATGACTCGTGCCTTGACAGTATTAAAGGACACTATTGTGCCAGCCGAAGCATACCAACTGTTGATGGACAATGTGCAGTCAGTAGATGCAAAGACATTTTGCCAGCAACGTATGCGTGAAAACAAGGATGGTGTTCTACACAATCAGTTCTATAAGGATATTAAGATTATTGGTAAAGAAGACGGAGTTACAAGGGATCTCATGCGCTTGATAACTAAAGAGTACCACATCAAGCAAGGTCAGGACTTCCGAACAGCTTCTCGCCGAGAGAAAACTCTGGGTGCTTGTGTCAATGTTCATTATTGGAAGTATTCACCCAATACATGGATGTATTGTGCAGGTCCAAATCCAAGTGGCAATTTTAGCTCTATTGACAATAAGGTTCATGTTCGAGAATTGGTTTGCGATAAGACTCCTGATGAAGCATTTGTTAATGAGTTGATTTGTTCATTGGGCGATGGTTGGAATAAGATAAATGAGTTCTCTGTTCACCCTTCAATTTTCAAGTTCCTGAAGGAAAGGTTGGAAATGTATAAGGTGAAGGAACAACTCGATGAAATATCCTCAAAGGATTAAGGTAATGAATACATATTTGGTAGAACTGATAAGTGACCTGGATGAACAAGTCTCAATATATGTAGATGCTTATGATGAATCCGAGGCTGAAGCTATAGGTGTCACCATGCTTGAAAATGGTGAGCTCGACTGTGTTGTTCAGCTTATCTTCTGTGTAGAGCTCCTTGTCTGTACCGCTAACAGCTTCGGTCAGTCGGCTCAGGATTGATTGGATTGTTGTCATGTGCTTTGTTTTTTTATTTCCCAACGGTGTGGAGATTTCTTCATGAACCGTAGGTATGTCCTTGCATTGTCGCAAGAAGAATCATGTACCTTTGCAACATAATTTTATCAAGATCAAGAAGTAGATTTTGCTTCCAAAACTTTCCTATCAGTCAAAAGAAAGCTTAAATCGTCGCAAAAATTGCGTTATTTTATCTCTTCTTTAGTTATTCGACAAAAAATTCTTAATTTTGTCGCAGAATTTGCGACGTTAATCGCAGAATAATGTAGCATTAAAAGTTTTCATTATGTATATACACGAAAGAGATAATTGGACAGACTTCCGTTGGGACGCTTCGCAGGTGTTGCTCCTTCAGGAGTTGGTTTGCCGCAAGCAAGGGTTACTCTTTGGAAGGTTAAGTTCGTTGGGGCTTGATAGCAAGCTAAGAGCTATGGCAGAGAACTTGACCTATGACGTAGTTTATTCGTCAGAAATTGAGGGCATTCGCTTGAATGTAGATGATGTACGTTCTTCAATCGCCAGACGACTGGGGATAGAGAACGTAAAGTATACAGCTCCTTCGCATTATATAGATTCGGTTGTAAACGTAATGCTCGAAGCGGTTCAGAACTACGACCAGCCTTTGAGCAAGGAAAAACTATGTGCTTGGCAAGCAGCGTTCTTTCCGTCTGGTTTCAGCGAAGGCAGTCAGATTGAGGTCGGCAAGTACCGCAGCAACGAGGAGCATATCATCAGTGGTATGTTTGGACGTGAGAAGATTCACTACATCGCCCCTTCACCAGACCGAGTAGAAGGCGAGATGGAACGTTTCCTTGCATGGTTTGACAGTGAAGAGCCGGTCAGCAGCGTCATTCGCTCTGCCGTAGCCCACTTTTGGTTTGTCAGCATCCACCCATTTGAAGATGGCAACGGAAGATTGGCTCGCATACTTTCTGATATGCAGCTGGCTCGTGGAGAGAAGAGCGACTATCGTTTCTATAATATCTCATCACAGATCAATAAAGACAAGAATCACTATTACGACATTCTGGAAAAAATGCAGCATGGTGATGGTGATCTAACAGAATGGTTGGTATGGTATCTTCAAAAGCTCATCGATGCACTTGATGAAGCTGAAGCTATTGTAACTTCTATACTGAACAAGAGTTTCTTCTGGCAGAAGGCTTCGTCAATTCCTATGACAGAGCGTCAAACAGAGATGCTGAATCTATTCCTCGATGGCTATGAGTCGAAGATAACTTCAAAGACATGGGCATCGTTGGCAAAATGCTCGAAGGACACAGCCATTCGTGATATTCAAGACTTGGTCGAAAAGAATATTCTGGTTATAGACATACCTGGAGCAAAGCGTCCAAGCTATTCCATCGTCTATGATGCCGAAGATCTGACTCAGTTCTTTGCCGATGTGACCATTACGGAAGAAAAAGGCATTCCATACCTTTGTGCTTTGTTCAAAGGAAAGAAGCAGGTTCGTGAAAGACTGCTCAAACTTGATGCAGAACGTTACCTGAAGGATGATCTGCCACTATCAAACCTGCTTGGCAAGTATTGTTCGTATCTAATGGCAGGAAAATAACGTTTCGAGAAAAGATATTGAACTCACACATAAAGAAGGGGAGGAGCAAGATAAACTTGCTTCTTCTTTTTTTCGGTTAAAAGAGAAAGTTGGGTAGAAAGTCCTGTGTAAACTTGTATGGCAAGATCGGTTTAAGGTTTACGTTAGCTTGATACCCCAAAAAAGGTTAGTATCTTAGTTAAACTTTGCATTCACCGCGGCGCAGGCTGCAATCGAGGAATAGCGCGATATAGCTGGTGCTCAATAAAATAGGCGGTATGCTTTTCATTTACAAAGGCTTACTGCCTATTGTATTTTTAAAAGGTACGTTCATTCCGCACGGAAAATGAGCGTAATAAACGCAAATGTTTAGAGAATGTTGCTGTGTTTTTCGTTGGGTGTTTAGAGCGTGTTTAGAGCCGTAATTGATGATATGACAGAAAGTTAAGACTTTGGAAAAAGAAAACGCATCTGTCGCTTTTTACAGCTTGCAGATGCGTTTCAACAGGGGTTTATGAGGGGTTGCTTATTTCATCCGTTTACCCACCGCTTCCCAGTCTACTATGCTCCAGAGGGCATTGACGTGGTCGGCGCGTTTGTTCTGATAATCCAGGTAGTAGGCATGTTCCCAAACATCGAAGCCCAGCAGCGGGGTCAGTCCTGCGCGTACGGGATTGCTTCCGTTCGCTTCTTTGGTGATGTGCAGCTTGCCGTTCTTATCAACAGACAGCCATGCCCAGCCCGAACCGAACAGTCCGACTGCTGCCGCGTTGAATTCCTTCTTGAAATTCTCGAAACTGCCGAAGTCGCGTTTGATGGCTTCCGCCAGTTTCCCGGTAGGTTCGCTTTGCGACGGTTTCGGTGCGAATTGCAGGAAGTACAATGTATGGTTCAGTACCTGTCCGGCATTGTTGAATACGGCGCCGTCGGGTGCGGTGGCTACGATAGTAACCAGGTCTTTGTTTTCGTACTCCGTGCCCGGAACAAGGTTGTTCAGGTTGTTTACGTACGTTTGCAGGTGCTTACCGTAATGGTAATCTATTGTTTGCTGACTGATTACAGGTTCCAGCGCGTTGTGTGCGTAAGGAAGTTTAGGCATTTCATGTGTCATAATCATTATTGTTAAAGACATTAATAACGTATTCATAAGTTCAATTTATTTAGTTTTGAAACTTTACTATACTAACGCGATAACCTGTGGAATTGTTCGCAGGTGTCCGAACCTTTCACTATCTTTGTGCCCGAACTTTACCCGTTAGATTATTAGGAATATGTCCGATTACATACAAGAACTGAATGAGGGACAGCGTGCTGCGGTGCTCTACAACGACGGCCCGTCACTGGTGATAGCCGGCGCCGGTTCGGGAAAAACCCGTGTGCTGACCTACAAAATAGCTTATCTGCTGGAGAACGGTTACCGCCCCTGGGATATTCTTGCGCTTACCTTTACCAATAAGGCGGCCCGTGAAATGAAAGAACGTATCGCCCGGCAGGTAGGTGCGGAACGTGCCCGTCACCTTTGGATGGGGACATTCCACTCCATATTCCTGCGCATCCTGCATGCGGAAGCCGCGCAGATCGGATTTACCCCGAAATTCACCGTCTATGATACGGCAGACAGCAAAAGCCTGTTGCGCTCAATCATCAAGGAGATGGGATTGGACGAGAAAGTGTATAAACCGGGTACGGTGCAGGCACGTATCTCCAATGCCAAGAACCACCTCGTGTCTCCTGCGGGTTATGCCAACAACAAAGAAGCCTACGAAAGCGATAGTGCGGCCAAGATGCCTGCCATACGCGATATTTACCGCCGCTACTGGGAGCGTTGCCGGCAGGCGGATGCCATGGATTTCGACGATTTGCTGTTCTATACCTTCCTGCTTTTCCGCGACCGTCCGGAGGTGCTTGCACGCTATCGGTCGCAGTTCCGCTATATTCTGGTGGACGAGTACCAGGACACCAACTTTGCCCAGCACAGCATTGTGCTTCAGTTGGCAAAAGAGCATCAGCACGTCTGTGTGGTGGGCGATGACGCGCAAAGCATCTACTCCTTCCGGGGAGCCGACATCGACAATATCCTGTATTTCACAAAGGTATATCCGGGTACGAAGGTCTTTAAGCTGGAACAGAACTACCGCTCCACCCAAACCATCGTTTCTGCCGCCAACAGCCTGATAGAGAAGAACCAGCGGCAAATTCGCAAGGAAGTCTTTTCGGAGAAAGATAAGGGAGAACCCATCGGAGTGTATCAGGCATACAGCGATGTGGAGGAGGGCGATATTGTAATCAACAAGATAGCCGAACTGCGCCGGCAGGAGAATTACGTCTATTCCGATTTTGCCATACTCTATCGCACCAACGCGCAGAGCCGTGTCTTTGAGGAAGCCATGCGCAAGCGCAGCATGCCGTATCGCATTTACGGCGGACTGTCTTTCTATCAGCGCAAGGAAATAAAAGATGTAATTGCCTACTTCCGTCTCACGGTCAATCCGAATGATGAAGAAGCCTTCAAGCGTATCATCAACTACCCGGCACGCGGGATAGGCGACACTACCGTAAATAAAATCACGGCTGCCGCCACCAGCCACAATGTAAGCCTGTGGACCGTGCTCTGCGAACCGCTGACCTACGGGGTGAACATCAATAAAGGAACGGCGGGCAAGTTGCAGGATTTTCGCTGTTTGATAGCCGGATTTATCGAGAGCGTTGCCGAAAAGAACGCCTACGAGCTTGGTACGGAGATAATCCGGCAGTCGGGCATTATTGCTGATGTCTGCCAGGACAACTCGCCCGAGAACCTCAGCCGCAAGGAGAATATCGAAGAGCTTGCAAACGGTATGAGCGACTTCTGTGCACAACGGCTGGAAGAGGGGAATGCCAATACCACGCTGAGTGATTTCCTTTCGGAAGTGTCCCTGCTTACCGACCAGGATTCGGACAAGGACGGAGACGATGAAAAGATAACGTTGATGACCGTGCACTCCGCCAAGGGGCTGGAGTTTAAAAATGTCTTTGTGGTGGGCATGGAAGAAAACCTGTTTCCGAGCGGTATGGCGGGCGACTCTCCCAGGGCGTTGGAAGAGGAGCGCCGTTTGTTCTACGTAGCCATCACCCGTGCGGAAGACCATTGTTTCCTTACTTATGCCAAAAGCCGTTACCGTTACGGGAAGATGGAGTTTGGAAATCCCAGCCGCTTTTTGAAAGATATAGATGTGCGTTTCCTTAAGCTGCCGCAAGATGCCGGATTGGTGCGCAAGGTAGATGAGTATGCCGCATCTTTCCGCAGGGAGAACAGAGAGAATTTCGTTTCCGCCATGTATGGAAAACGTGATGGAGGAGCTCGTCCCCGGCAGGAAATCATTGCCCCGACCGTTCCCCGCAACTTAAAGCGGGTGACGCCTTCCATGGGAACAGCTTCTGCCGCTTCCCATTCGTCGGCAGCCGCAGGCGGGAACGCTGTGCTGCCGGGGCAGTTTATCGAACACGAACGTTTCGGCCTGGGCGAAGTGCTGAAAGTGGAAGGTGAGGGCGACAACGCAAAAGCCACCATCCGTTTTAAAAATGCGGGCGACAAGCAACTTCTTCTGCGTTTTGCGCGTTTCAAAGTGATAGGATAGATCCGGTTTTTACTATAAAAGTTTATATAACAAGAAAAATGACAGACAAAGATTTCGACCTTTTCCCTTCTCCCTGTTATATCATGGAGGAAGAACTGTTGAGGAAGAACCTCACATTGATAAAGAGCGTTGCCGACCGGGCAGGCGTAGAGATTATCCTTGCTTTCAAGTCCTTTGCCATGTGGCGTTCGTTTCCCATATTCCGTGAGTATGTGGAGCATTCTACGGCAAGCTCCGTATACGAGGCACGCCTGGCGTTGGAGGAATTCGGCAGCAGGGCGCATACATACTCTCCGGCATATACGGAAGCCGACTTTCCGGAAATCATGCGATGCAGCAGTCACATCACATTCAATTCGCTGGCTCAGTTCCGGCGTTTTTATCCCATGATTCAGGCGGCCGGGCAGGATATATCCTGCGGCATACGCGTCAATCCGGAGTATTCGGAAGTGGAAACGGAACTGTATAACCCTTGTGCTCCCGGCACCCGTTTCGGTGTAATGGCCGAACAGCTTCCCGATGTGCTGCCGCAAGGCATCGACGGGTTTCACTGCCACTGCCATTGCGAGTCGTCCTCGTACGAGCTGGAACGTACGCTGGAGCATCTGGAGGCGAAGTTCTCCCGCTGGTTTCCGCAAATAAAGTGGCTGAATCTGGGTGGCGGGCATTTGATGACCCGTAAGGACTACGATGTGGAGCATCTGATTCGCCTGCTCCGCGGATTGAAAGAGCGTTATCCCCATTTGCGCATTATCCTGGAACCCGGTTCGGCATTTACCTGGCAGACGGGAGTGTTGGCTTCCGAAGTTGTGGACATTGTGGAAAACCGCGGCATCCGTACCGCAATCCTGAATGTCAGCTTCACCTGCCACATGCCCGATTGCCTGGAAATGCCCTACCAGCCTGCCGTCCGGGGTGCCGAAATGGGTGACGGCGGTGCGTACGTCTACCGGTTGGGCGGCAATTCCTGCCTGAGCGGCGATTATATGGGGTTGTGGAGCTTTGACCACGAACTGCAAATCGGTGAGAGAATCATCTTTGAAGACATGATACATTACACCATGGTGAAGACGAATATGTTCAACGGAATCCATCATCCTGCCATTGCCATGTGGACAAAAGAGGGAAAAGCTGAGATATTCAGAAAATTTTCTTACGAAGATTATCGCAACCGAATGAGTTGATAATCAAAACTATGCTTTCACTCCGGACAGAATGTTTAATTTTATGTGTGAAAAAAATGCGTAGAATGTTTGCAGGTTAAAGGAAAATATCTACCTTTGCAACCGCAAACGCGGAAATAGCTCAGTTGGTAGAGCATAACCTTGCCAAGGTTAGGGTCGCGAGTTCGAGTCTCGTTTTCCGCTCTTTCTATGAAATGATTGCAATTACCTATGCCCAGGTGGCGGAATTGGTAGACGCGCACGTTTCAGGTGCGTGTGTCGAAAGGCATGCAGGTTCGAGTCCTGTTCTGGGCACAAAGGTATGCAATGGTCTATGAAATGTTTGAAATATGTCGGAGAGATGGCGGAATTGGTAGACGCGCTACTTTGAGGGGGTAGTGACAATTATGTCGTGGGAGTTCGAGTCTCCTTCTCTTCACATAGTATATTGCGGAAATAGCTCAGTTGGTAGAGCATAACCTTGCCAAGGTTAGGGTCGCGAGTTCGAGTCTCGTTTTCCGCTCTTCTTTGAATTAATGATTGCCCAGGTGGCGGAATTGGTAGACGCGCACGTTTCAGGTGCGTGTGTCGAGAGGCATGCAGGTTCGAGTCCTGTTCTGGGCACGCTCTTTGTGAAAAGAGCATCATTTGCGGAAATAGCTCAGTTGGTAGAGCATAACCTTGCCAAGGTTAGGGTCGCGAGTTCGAGTCTCGTTTTCCGCTCTTTTTTTATGTTTTGTTAAAGAGACGGAAATCCCCGCAAGTTTTATGCTTGCGGGGATTTTTTATTTCCGCATTTATTCCTTTTTCAAGGCAAATCCCAGCATCATACCATCGTAGCTGTTTGCCAGCGATCCGATTGTTTTAAGGGTGCTATTGTTGCTCTTGCTGGAAATCAGGGTAATCAGCTTTAAGAGTTTGTCCGAATTGAACAGCAGGTCCATATTGGCGGATGTACAGTTTATTTTGGCATTAAGCGGGATCAGCTTCATGAATTTCAGACTTGCATTCTGTGTGGAAGCATCGTAGGAGTAAGTTCCTTTTATGCTTTTTGCGCCAACTTTGGCTGTGAAGGTGCTGTCTGCATTGAAAGTGAAAGACATTTGTCCTTCCTTGATGCCTACCCTGGCCAATTGTTCGTTCAGCTTGTTTTCGGCAGCATTGGCGGCTACCGCACCGCCGGCCTTTTGCAGCAGGTTGTCCGATTCGAATTCGATAGCAGAACCGGCATACGTCCATGTCCCTTCCATGCTGGCGGTGCTTTTACCGGTTATGGCATTTACTGCCTTCTCGATGTTTTCTTTGTTCAATAAGTCTTTCAGAGATTGTGCCTGGCTGTCGGGAGCCATCAGCAATGCGGCAATGAGTATTTGCCAAAAAACAAATCTTTTCATTTTGGTTATAATAGTTATGATTTGGAATTAATTTCTTTATTGATTTGTTCGATGTAACCCAGGAGTTCATCACGTCCCATACGGTTCTCGGAAGATGTGATGAAATGGGGCGGAAGTTCCTCCCATTGTTCACGCAGCTTCTCCAGGTAGTGGCGGATGTTGCTGTTTATCCTGCCGCCTTTCAGCTTGTCGGCTTTGGTGAAAACGATGGCAAAAGGCACTCCGTTCTCGCCCAGCCATTCTATGAAAGCGAGGTCTATGGCTTGCGGTTCGTGGCGGCTGTCGACGAGGACAAAGAGGCAGGTCATCTGCTCGCGTTGCAGAATGTAGGTCTCTATGATGCGCTGAATCTGTTCCTGGCCTTTCTGTCCGCGCTTGGCATAGCCGTAGCCCGGAAGGTCGACGATGTACCAGTTTTTATTAATCAGGAAGTGATTGATGAGCATGGTCTTTCCCGGAGTTGCGGACGTCATGGCGAGTCCTTTACGCCCCGTCAGCATGTTGATGAGGCTGGATTTTCCAACGTTGGAACGTCCGATGAAGGCGTATTCGGGGAATGTCCCGCCGGGGCATTTTTTAACGTCTGTATTGCTGATGACGAATTCGGCGCTTGTTATCTCCATTTTATTACTTGTTTTTTTGTTGTTTCTTCATGCAAAGGTAGCACTTATTTCAAAAATCTCCGTCCGTAATGCGGAATTCTCTCTGTTTTTGGAAAGGACAGGCTGCATTCCGGTCATATAATTTCAAGCGAACTTAATTGCATTGCACTCAATTTGCACTATCTTTGCCCACCGATAGAAGAATTTAAGGTATGAATGGACAATATCCCTCGACATTGCTGGAAAAAGCGGTGAATGAGTTTGCCAAACTGCCGGGTATAGGCAGGAAAACGGCCATGAGACTGGTGCTTCATCTGCTGCGTCAGGATACGGCGGCGGTGGAGGCTTTCGGCAATGCCATCGTTACGTTGAAGCATGAAGTGAAATACTGCAAGGTGTGTCATAATATTTCTGATACGGAGACTTGCCGCATCTGTTCCAACCCTCAGCGCGACTCTTCCGTTATTTGTGTAGTGGAGAATATACGCGACGTGATGGCGGTGGAAGCGACGCAGCAATTCCGCGGGCTTTACCATGTGCTGGGCGGGGTGATTTCACCGATGGACGGAATAGGCCCCGGCGACCTGGAGATAGAGAGTCTGGTGCAGAGGGTGGCTGCAGGTGGCATTAAGGAAGTTGTGTTTGCCCTCAGTACCACCATGGAAGGCGATACGACCAACTTTTATATTTACCGCAAACTGGAGAAGCTGGGAGTAAAGCTGTCCGTGATAGCGCGCGGCATCTCTGTGGGAGACGAACTGGAATATGCGGACGAGGTGACGCTTGGACGCAGCATTGTAAACCGTACTCCGTTTACAGGTGCGGTGTGATATGGTTTTAAAGAACGAGTGTATGGAAGAAAAGATAAAGCGGGTTGTATCCCGCACAAAAATGATGTTTGTATATTTCTGGCTGCTGCCCGTATTTCTCGTGGCATTTGGAGAAACGGGCGGAGAATGGGTAGGTGCCTATGCGGGGGACGTGCGTGCCGCGTATTTTGCGGAGACTGTCACGATTTTGCTTACTGCTGTGTTGGTGCCTGTTTCCTTGAAGCTTTTTTCATGGATGCTGACCAAGAAGATAGATGTCGTTGCCATTACGGATGCGCTGCGTCTGTATGCACTGTGGAGTGGGGTGCGCCTGGCTCTGCTTGCCATGCCGGTATTGGCAGGATTTCTTACTTATTATATGATGCTGAGCAATAAAGGAGTGCTTTGCGCTTTAATTGCCTTGACTGCGTCTCTGTTCTGCCTGCCGGGTGAAAATCGTTTGCGTAAGGAATTGCATATAGAGAAAGAATGATGAAACCTTCTTATTTTGTAAGTGAGCGTGTGCGTCTTCGGGCTATGGAGCCGGAGGATTTGGAGATAATGTATGCCATGGAGAATGACCCGCAAACGTGGGATGTCACGAACTTTTCGGTACCGTATTCCAAGTATGTGCTGAGGCAATACATGGAAAATTCGCAATGTGATATGTTTGCCGACCGTCAGCTCCGCATGATGATAGTACGTCGCGAGGATGATGCCGTGGTGGGCACTATTGACATTACGGATTTTGCACCGATGCATTCCCGCGGTGAGGTGGGGATTGCGATACGGAAAGAGTATCAGGGTAATGGGTACGCTTCCGATGCCTTGAGACTTTTGTGCGATTATGCCTTCGGCTTTTTATTTCTGAAACAGTTGGTTGTGCATGTGGCTGCCGACAATGAAGCGAGCTTGCGCTTGTTCGGCTCTTGCGGCTTTGTACAATGCGGACTGCTGAAGGAATGGTGGTTTGCAGGCGGCAAATTTAAGGACGTTGTCTTGATGCAATGTATTCGCCTTGATAGTGTGGGGCGGGTAGGATAGCCGGTAATCGGATGATTGTCCGGTTACTGTCAGTTCAAAGTGGGGATTTGCGGAAAACGTGACCACATTTCGTATTTGCCGCCAAGTTTGCTAAGTGCATCTTTCCACAAGTTTCTGCAGGCTTTTTCATCCATGAGCGAAGGAATATCCGCTTTGTCCACCAGCCAGGTATTTTCTTCTATTTCCTTTTTCAGTTGTCCGGGTTCCCAGCCCGAATAACCGAGAAAGAAACGTATTCTTCCTTTGATGGAATTACCCTCTGTTATAAATTGCTTGATAGCGGTGAAGTCACCGTTCAGGTAGAGCCCATCGGCTATGGGGAGCGAGTCTGTTATATTTTCCAATGTGTGCAAATAGAAAAGGGTATCGGTGCTCATCGGTCCGCCTTTATAGATAGGAATATCTTCCCGACAGTTGATTTCGCTTAGTAAATCATTCAGAAACAGAGGTAACGGCTTGTTCATTACAAGTCCCATGGTTCCGTCTTGCGTATGGTCTGCCAGTAAAACAACAGACCGCCCGAACATATAGTCGCACAGAAAAGGTTCGGAAATAAGAACTTTTCCTCGTGTAGGAACTATATGGTTAGTTTCTATTTTGAATATGTCTGCATTGGTATACATGCCCCCAAATTAAGTATTTTTCTATAAAGGAGCAAATTATCTTTCTCTTTTTTATGGGAGTCTGTTTAATTTTTATCCGGAAAGTCTTTTTTCGGGGAGTTTTAAAGTTTTACAGAGAATGAAGCGTCGTCAGAGTTTGGCGCATTCATTCTCTGTAAAGGGGATATATGTCCTATCTGACAGGATGATTTTCTGCAAAGACGGCCATGCGTTCGTCCAATTGGGCGTATTGATGGTCTTGGATGAATGAGGTACAGGCTCGCAATCCTTCCTGATGGCTTCCGGTAGTTACCAGTGAGATAGCGCTTACTCCGTAGTACATCAGCTCTTTGGCAAGTTCACCGCTACTCATGCCCGGATAACCGATGGTAAAGTAAAATCCGTCGGCTACAGGCTCTCCGAGGTCGTTGTCGTATACCAGATGGAAACCATGACGCAGGAAAATCTCTTTCAGTCGCCGTGCACGTTCGCCATATACTTTTACTTCATCCAGGAAGTTGTATTTGCCTTCATTGGCGGCTTTCAGCATGGCTGCAAGTGCGTATTGCGCCGAGTGGCTGGTTCCGGAAGAAAGGGCGTACAGGACACGATGGATAAATACTGTGCCGAATGTACCGCCGCCGTAACGTTGTGTCAGTCCCGGATATGCCCGATGATAAAGTTTGTCCGAGATGCAGCTTACCCCGATGCGTTGTCCTGCATAGCTGAATGCTTTGGAACCGGATATAAGCAGTATGTAATGGTCAGTGTAATGGGCTACGGATGGTTGGTAGGGCGCATGGAACGGTTTGCTTAAGTCCTGACGGAAGTCCATGGCGAAATAGGCAAGGTCTTCCAGTACGATTACATCATACCGGGTGGCAAGTTCGCCGATGATACGCAGTTCCTCTTCTTTCAGGCATATCCAGCTGGGGTTGTTCGGATTGGAGTAGACAATGGCGGATATATTGCCTTTTTTGAGATAGCTTTCCAGCTTTTCTTTCAGTTTGCAGCCACGATAGTCATACACATCGAAAGTTTCATATTTTTGTCCCATTACAACCAATTGTTGCTTTTGTACGGGAAAACCGGGGTCGATAAACAGGATTGTGTCTTTTTTCTCGTCACATTGGCTGCATGTAAGGAAAGAGGCAAAAGTTCCTTGCATGGAACCTGTAACGGGTACGCATCCTTCCGGCGCTACGTCTACATTGACGAATGCCTTGATAAAGCGGGATGCTTCTTCTTTCAATGCAGGCAAGCCGTTAATATCCGGATACAGGCTTGCTATTCCTTTTTGTAGCGATTCAATTTCTGCCTTTACACCTACGGAGGAGGGTGGTAGTCCGGGAACTCCCATTTCCATTTTTATAAATTCCACACCGGAGTCCGCTTCTGCTTTTGCTGCAATAGCTTTTACTTCGCGGATAGTGGCTTTTGCAAAATCAGTAATATGAAAATTTTCGATGGTTTTATCGATTAGTTCACGTGCAATAGGGGTATTTTTCATAGTTTCTATTTTTTTGTCTATGCAAAGATAACATAAATCTCTTATAATCAATAGATGTTGAAAAAAAGATATTTTTTTTCTTTCAAACTATTGCAGATTCAAAAAAAACACCTACCTTTGCAACCGCAATCGAGAGAGATAGCAACGATAAAATGAAATGATGGTGCGTTAGTTCAGTTGGTTAGAATACATGCCTGTCACGCATGGGGTCACGGGTTCGAGTCCCGTACGCACCGCAACAACACTCTAAAACCCTTGAAAGTGATTGACTTTCAAGGGCTTTTTTCTTGAGGTCTCAATCGGGAGACCAATCTGATGACACACCGTGACGCATTCTGATACATTGCAGTTTGCTGTATAAACCGCAAAACGTTCCGTGATACTTCTACAAAACGTTTTGTGATGGTTTAGCAGCCATTAACACAAAACGAAATGCGATTTTTTATAAACCGCAAAACGTCTTGTAATACTTTTCCAAATCGTTTAGTGAGTATTTTACATCTGCTAATACAAGAATAACGGCAATTTTGTTATTCATTTTTAGTGCCGTTTGAATGGTTATTAAAAGGCATTTAATGAGAATTGAGCATGAATGTATTCTATAATTTAAAAAATAGTGTTCGGGTAAGATGCTAATAATTATATACGACAAAGAGCCTGCCGTTTTTTAACAGCAGACTCTTTTTTATACAGGAAAATATGTAAGAGAGTAGTTTTAAAATTTGTATCCTACGGTAATACCTATATTCGCATTGTGTGGGGCATTTCCATCCATGATCTTGCAAAATCCGAGTTGGGTGTCAAGCCCTACCAGAATTTGTCCGAATTCTACACCTAGTCCGATGTTCCATCCTGCATCAAATCGGTTGTATCCAAGTCCGTCATCACCGAATGTGTCAATTTTCTCGTCAGCATTTATACCGACATTACCAATGGAGGCCTCGCCGTCGAATTTAGCTTTTCCACCTACACCACAGGCAAGATATGGTCCTGTCGCAACCACTAAGTTGGTGTTGTTTGCAATGTTGAAGCGGAATTGTACATTGATGGGGAGTTCCAGATAAAGCTGGTTGATTTTTACATCTGCATCAGCATCCACGATACCTTCGTATCCTTCCGAATACTTTGCACCTTTCTGCGAGAAAAACAGTGAGGGTTGCAAGGAAATGATGTCGGTGAACTGATATTCCATTCCGACACCAAGACGTACTCCGGGTTTGAATTTGGAGTGATCCGAGTTGTCGCCGATATAGCTGCTGAGGTTAAGACCGGCTTTTACATTGAAAGACAATTGCGCAAAACTCATCGTGCAAAACAGCGCAAATAAAACGGTTAAAACACTTTTTTTCATCATAATTATAAGTTTAAAATCAGTTAGGTTGTTATTTTGAAATTTCCTTTTCTTTTTTTTGTATAATGTTGATAAAAGAAGAACTGATGATACCGGTAGGAATGGCTACCATCGCCACGCCTACCAGGCAGATGATACATCCCAGCAACTTCCCTAAAGGCGTAACCGGATAAATGTCTCCGTAACCTACGGTGGCAAACGTGATGATAGCCCACCATATTCCGTCTCCGATATTTTTGAAAACTTCGGGCTGAGCACCTCTTTCGATATAATACATGAGGATGGCTGAAAAGCAGATAGTGATGAAACTTGCAGTATATGCAGTTTCAAGTTCCTCTTTTACGGCTGAGAGCGCCCGGCCGATAATCCGGAAAGAACGAGAGTGCCGTATCAGTTTGAAAATGATAAAAATATAAGGCAGGATGATGACATGCACCACTTCCGTATCCCAATATATATAGGTAAGGATACAAGGTAGCACAGCTACGAAATCTACAAATCCATAGAAAGAGAATGTGTATTTCAGACGTGCTTTCACAGCCTTTCTGCCGGGATAAAGTGCCGGTGCAGATAAGATACGGGCTATGTACTCCACTAAAAATACGAAAGAGGATACATAGGTCACTCCGAATAGAGGCAACCTGTATGCGGCCATTTCCTCATACGAACTTCCGATGATTGCTGCAATGGAGATAAGGATAAAGAAAAGTACGAAATAATGTACATACTTTCTCCCTAAAAATCGCTGTATCAATATATAGAGTTTCATTACGGATAAATTTGTATGCGGGCTTTGCACCGTCGTTTTTTAGTTTAATAATTTTATTGTACGGTACATGGTTCTGCCTAATGTTTTCAACCAAAAAAACAAAACCTTGTCCGAATGCAGAAACGAAGGTAGCAATATATTTATTGTTTGGAAAATAAAAAATGGTATAAAAAACATTCATCGACTGCTAATCGGAAAAAGTGAATACTTTTGCTGAAAATATCAATATTAATCTTACTGTATACAGCTAAAAAAGAACAAAAAGAGCAATGTTAACTGTACGAGAATTTGGACTACGGACGGAAATCCATACCTTTGTTCCCATAATTCTATTTTGTAAATGATAATGAAAAAAGTAATTTGTTTATTGTCGCTATTGGCATGTTTATTTCCGGTTACCGGCATGGCGCAAGGCTTGCATTTCGGCTTGAAAGCAGGTGTGCTTGGCAACAAGGCGGATATTCACGGAATGAGTAGTCAGATCAAGGAAGAGAATCAGACCGGTTTTCAGGTAGGTCCCATGTTGCAATATCAGACCGGTTTTTATGGTCTTGCTCTTGACTTTTCCTTATTGTATGTGCAGCGCGGTGTGAAACTTACCAATACTGCCAACGGTGCAAGTACCGATGTAAAAACGCAAAGTATTGACATCCCTATTGAGCTGAAATGGGAGATGGGCATATCAGACAATTTTGACCTATTCCTGGGGGTGGGCCCCTCTTTTTCTTTTCTGGTAGATGAGGATAATTGGGGGCGTAAGCTTGCCCATATAGCTGTAGATGTCATAGACAAAGATCTCTCATCCATGGGTTGGCGTTCCACTGAGGTCGGTATCAATCTTGGCGGCGGTGTTAAGATTGTAAATCACCTGATGTTGAGCTGTTACTATAATATCGGTCTGACGCAATCTGCCAAACATCATATCGGCGGAAACAAGCACGATGCCATAGACCAGATATTTGACGGTGATGTATTTGAATCCAAAAACAGATATTGGCAGTTATCCCTTTCTTATGTGTTTTAGTTGAAGATACGTGGTATGGATGGGGCTGTCTCCTTTTTATTGCTTATCTTTGCGGCCGCATTTATTGATAGACACAGATTGTCTGAAATTATTAGATTATGAAACAGAAACGGATACCGTTGGTAGGGGAGCAATACCTTGTTCCTTTTATATTGATTACTTCTCTCTTTTTCCTATGGGGATTTGCACATGCCATTCTGGATGTGCTGAATAAGCATTTTCAGGAACTGCTGGATATTACAAAGGCGCATTCGGCTTTTATCCAGGCGATGATGTATATGGGCTATTTCGTAATGGCTGTTCCTGCAGGATTGTTCATAAGCCGTTTCGGGTATCGCAGGGGAGTGGTTTTCGGGTTGCTGCTGTACGGTATCGGTTCGTTGTTGTTTATTCCCGGGCAATACTATCTGTCATTCAATATGTTCTTGTTTGCCCTTTTTGTCATCGGTTGTGGATTGACATTCCTTGAAACGGCTGCCAATCCTTATGCAACGGAATTGGGGGCGAAGGAAACGGCAGCCAGCCGCCTGAATTTTGCACAGTCCTTCAATGGTTTGGGATGTATTTGCGCTCCTGTGCTGGCAGGTCTGCTTTTGTTTTCGGAAGACGGGAGCGGCAGTGCGGGTAATGTGGCTCTGCCTTATGTAGGCATGGGGATAGTGGTGCTGCTGGTAGCGTTGGTTTTCTCGAAGATTAAGTTACCCGAAATAGAGCATGGGGTAGAGGTGGATGAAGCCGGGCATGAAATAGGGCTGTGGTCGCATAAACTCTTTATCTTTGGTTTGCTGGCTCTGTTTGCTTACGAAATAGGGGAAATCTCCATTAATAGTTTTTTCATTAATTATGTAGTGGAACAGGGGTGGATGAATGCCCGTGAAGCCTCATTGGTACTTTCATTCGGCGGATTGGGATTATTTATGCTGGGACGTTTTGCTGGCAGTTGGATTATGGGGCGTGTACGTGCGGAGAAGATGCTGCTGGTTTGCGCTACGGGAACGGTGGTGACTACTCTTGTGGTATTGCTTGATGTGGGTATGGTGTCGTTGGTTGCACTGCTCTGCGGATATGCTTTTGAGGCTATTATGTTTCCTACTATTTTCGCTCTTTCTCTGAGAGGGTTGGGCAACCATACCAAGCGCGCTTCCTCTTTCCTGATGATGTCTCCGGTAGGCGGGGTGGTAGGTCCGCTGTTGATGGGGCTTGTGGCGGATTATACAACAATGGTGATGGCGTTTATCGTACCTTTGGTTGCCTATTGCGTAGTATGGTGTTATGCACGCAAAATGCTGTCTGTTGCAAGAAAGGCACAATAAAGAGGTTGCCGATATAGGATATATTAAAGAAGGTGTGTCAAAATGCACACCTTCTGTTTTTTACGCACAAAGCCCCGACTTTCACAAGCTGGGGCTTTGTTATTACCTAAAGATTTTGTATCTTTAAGCATAAGTTCTTTACTATGACAAAGATACATTTTCGTCCTTACAATCCCAACCAAACCGTTCTTTTTCCTCAAAGAATTGATGAGGATATTGCAGAAAACGATCCGGTGCGCATGGTTGACGCCCTGGTTGAGGGCTTGAATCTTGAAAGTTTCAGAAAACTGTATAAGGAATGCGGTCGCAGCCCTTACCACCCCAAGATGATGCTCAAGGTCATTCTGTATGCCTATATGAACAACATCTACTCCTGCCGGAAAATTGAAAAACTCCTTCACCGTGACATCCATTATATCTGGCTGGCCGGATATGAGAAACCGGATTTCATTACCATCAACCGTTTCCGCAACCGGGTGAAGAAGGAAATTAACGAAGTGTTTACGCAAACCGTACTTCTTCTCTCTTCCAAAGGCTTCATCAGCCTGAATGTGGAATATATTGACGGGACAAAGCTCGAATCCAAAGCCAACAAGTACACTTTCGTCTGGCGAAAAACGGTTGAGCGGAACCGTGAACGCCTGATGAAGAAGATACATGTCCTGTTAGGGCAGATAGACGATGTCATTGCTCAGGAGAAGTCATCAGAGAACAATGAGGAAGTTGAGTTCACTCCGGCCATGCTGACTGAAATGGCAGGAGAATTGCGTCATGCACTGGAACAGGTTTCCGAGCCATCCGCGAAAGAGGAAAAGACTGAACTGAAAAAGAAACGCAAACAGCTGAAGGAACTGGAAGAACACAGGGACAAACTGCAGGAATACGACTGCCATCTGGAAACACTGCAAGAGAGGAATTCCTATTCCAAGACGGACAAGGACGCTACTTTTATGAGAATGAAGGAGG